>NZ_JAUZVE010000076.1:0-25926 GCF_031844425.1 Microbacterium sp. ARD31 | reverse complement strand
CGGGGCGGTCCTCCGAGCGCGTGCCCGACGTCGGCCCCGGAGTCGGGTCGGGGCGGTCGGTGCTCACGTGCACCATCTTGACGCACCCGCCCGACACCGTGGTGCAGGACGTCTCCCCGGACGCCGGACTTCCCCCTCGACGGGACAGGACCACCGCCCGTTTGCGATGATGCGCGGGTGATCGCACTCCCCACCCGTGCTGGCAAGCCGGACTCCGCCCTGGCCAAGGCCGTGGACCTGGCGCGGAGCACCGTCCTCGAGGTCGCGGAGCCCGCCGAGGTGGGCGAGCACCTCGGCGTCCGCCACGAGGACGAGCGGGTGGTCACCCACCACTTCGCCTGCCAGCGGCCCGGCTACCCCGGCTGGTACTGGTCGGTCACGCTGACGCGGGCCAAGCGCGGCAAGGACGTCACCGTCAACGAGGTCGTCCTGCTGCCCGGTGACGAGGCGATCGTCGCCCCCGCCTGGGTGCCCTACAAGGAGCGCCTCCAGCCCGGTGACCTCTCGCCCGGCGACCTCCTGCCGGTCGAGGACGAGGACCCGCGCCTGGTGCCGACGTACCTCGTCGGCGACGACCCGCTCGACACCGACGACAAGGCGCAGGTGCGCCGGGTCGCCGAGGACCTCGGCCTGGGTCGCGTCCGCACCCTGAGCCGCGAGGGCCTCGACATGGCCGCGGAGCGCTGGTACGCCGGCCCCGGCGGCCCCGACGCCCCCTTGGCCAAGAGCGCACCGGACAGCTGCTGGTCCTGCGGCTTCCTGGTGCGGATCAACGGCTCGCTCGCCGGGACCTTCGGCGTCTGTGCCAACGGCAACGCCAACGACGACGGGCGCGTCGTCAGCCTCGACCACGGGTGCGGTGCGCACTCGGAGGTGAAGCTCGCCCGCAAGCAGCAGCCGCTGCCGCTGCCGGACCACGTCCACGACACGCTGACCGACGACGAGGTCGAGCGGATCTAGCGGGCCAGCACCCACACGGCGTAAGCGTCGTTGGGCTCGTGCAGCTCGTAGCTGCCGAACCGGTGCACCACCCGCAGACCCGCGGCGGCGACGTCGGAGACGAACTCCTCGGCGGGATAGGTCCGGCTGCCGGCCTTGATCGCCGTGAGGTGGAAGCCGATGGCCGCCCGGCCGTCGGGCGCGAGGAGGTCGCGCACCCGCTCGAGGACGGCGACCTCGGTGCCTTCGCCGAGGTAGACCATCACGTTGCCCACGACGGCGACGACGTCGAAGCCGCCGAGCTGGTCGGGGTCGAGCGCGAGCGCCTCGTGCGGCAGCACCGCGAGATCGGGGTACGTCGCCTCCGACTGGGCGCGCAGGGCGGGGTCGGGCTCGGTCGCCACCACGTCGTGCCCGCGGGCCTGCAGCGCCGCGGCCACCCGGCCCATGCCCGACCCGAGGTCGAGGATCCGGGCACCCCGCGGGGCGAGCGCGTCGATGAAGCGCGCCTCGCCGTCGACGTCGACGCCCCGGGCGACCTGCGTGGCGAAGTGCTGGCCGTACCCGCGGTTGTCCTCGCCGGCGAGCTCCCAGCGCGTGGGCGGCAGGGTCATCGGGCGGCCTGCTGGGCGGCCCGCTCCTTGCGGCGGCGGCGGCAGTACTCCAGGCCGCAGAGGCCCAGGCCGAAGCCGGCCAGGCAGGTCCACAGCCACCAGGTGCGGCCGTTCTCCTGCAGGGTGCCCCAGAAGGGGAGCAGTCCGAGGAAGCCCAGCAGCCACAGGGCGGTGCCGACCTCGGTCGTGCGCACGCCGTCGACGTCCAGGGGCTCGACCTGCGCCACGATGTAGGTGCGCCGGCCGATCTCGTGCTGCGTCGGCTGCTCGTCGCCCAGGTCCACGCCGACACGCTACAACCCGGCGTGCCCGTGGGACACGGACGTGCCGCGGTTCTGCCAGACTGCCGTCCTGTGAGCGAGGAGACCCAGACCGCAGCCCAGCCCCCGAAGGCCACCGGCCTCGACGGCTTCTTCCGGATCACCGAGCGAGGCTCGACCGTCGGGCGCGAGGTCCGCGGCGGCGTCGTCACGTTCCTCACGATGGCCTACATCATCGTGCTCAACCCGCTGATCCTCGGCTTCGTGCCCGACTCCACCGGGGCCTACCTCGGCGGCGGCACGGGCGACGGCTCGAACCTCCCGGTGATCGCCGCCGGCACGGCGCTGGTCGCGGGCGTGCTGACGATCCTGATGGGCGCCGTCGCCAACTTCCCGCTGGCGCTGGCCACAGGGCTCGGCCTCAACGCCTTCGTCGCCAACGCGATCGCCACCCGCTCCACGTGGGCCGACGCGATGGGCCTGATCGTCCTCGAGGGCATCATCATCCTGGTCCTCGTGCTGACCGGCTTCCGCAAGGCCGTGTTCCACGCGGTGCCCCAGCAGCTCAAGATCGCGATCTCCGTCGGCATCGGCCTGTTCATCGCGCTCATCGGCTTCGTCGACGCCGGCTTCGTGACCCGCATCCCCGACGCGTTCCAGACCACGGTGCCGGTCCAGCTCGGCAACGGCGGCACCCTCACCGGCTGGCCGGTGCTCGTCTTCGCGGTCGGCGTCGTGCTGATCATCGCCCTGTGGGTACGCCAGGTGCGCGGCGCGATCCTGATCTCGATCGTCGCCACCGCAGTCCTGGCGTTCGTCCTCCAGGCGCTCCTCGACCTCGACTCGGTCGCCAACGCCGGACCCGGCAACTGGTCGCTCAACGTGCCCGAGCTCAACGGCTTCGTCGACGTGCCCGACTTCGGCACGGTGGGGGAGTTCGACCTCTTCGGCGCGTTCTCCTCGGTCGGCCTCCTGGCGGCCGTGCTCCTCGCGTTCACCCTGCTGCTGGCCGACTTCTTCGACACCATGGGCACGATGACCGCCATCGGCGCGGAGGCCGGGCTCAACGACGAGGAGGGCATCCCGCCCCACGCGCAGCGCATCCTGGTCGTCGACTCCGTCGCCGCGATGGCCGGTGGCGCCGCGGGCGTGTCGTCCAACACGTCGTACATCGAGTCGGCCTCCGGTGTCGGCGAGGGCGCGCGCACCGGCCTGGCGTCGGTCGTCACCGGCCTGCTGTTCCTGCTCAGCACGTTCTTCGCGCCGGTCGTCGAGGCCATCCCGTCCGAGGCAGCCGTCCCGGCGCTGGTGCTCGTTGGCTTCCTGATGATGCAGCAGGTCAAGGGCATCGCCTGGGACGACCTGGAGATCGCCATCCCGGCGTTCCTCACGATCGTGCTGATGCCGTTCACCTACTCCATCTCGGTCGGCATCGGCGCGGGCTTCCTGGCCTACGTCCTGATCAAGGTCGTCGTCGGCAAGCTGCGCGAGGTGCATCCCCTGATGTGGATCGTCGCGGCGCTCTTCGTCGTCTACTTCGCGATCGACCCGATCACCTCCTGGCTCACCTGACCGGGCACTTCCTCGCGCTGTCCACCGCCGACCGGGCACTTCCTCGCGCTACCACCGCGAGGAAGTGCCCGGTCGGCCGTTCTCAGCGCGACGAAGTGCCCGGTGGGCGGAATAGTTAGCACAGGTAATGAGTTATGCTAACGACATGCCGACCGCCGACCTCCGCACCGACGCCGGGCTCGCCTCCGAGCTCCGGGCCGGTGTCATGCGCCTGCGCCGCCGCCTGGTCGCCGAGCGCCACCCCGACAACGACCTGAGCATCCCGCAGATGGTCGTGCTGGGGCTGCTCGTGCGCCTGGGCGACCAGACCGTCGGCGAGCTGGCCCGCGCCGAGCGCGTACAGCCGCCGTCGATGACCCGCACGGTCAACTGCCTCGAGAGCGACGGGTACGTCGTGCGCCGTCCGCACGAGACCGACGGCCGCCAGGTCGTCGTCACGATCACCGACGCCGGCCGCGCGGCCGTGCTGGCCGACCGCCAGCGCCGCGACGCCTGGCTCTCCCAGCGCCTCGCCGAGCTCACCCCGGCCGAGCGCGCCGCCCTCCGCGAGGCGGCGCCGATCCTGGCGCGTCTCGCGCTGTCCGACTGACCGATGACCGACTGAGGAGTCACCACGAGTCCCACCTTCCGTTCCCTGGCCAACCCGAACTACCGCCGCTACGCCGCTGGCGGCGTCGTGTCGAACACCGGCACCTGGATGCAGCGCGTCGCGCAGGACTGGCTGGTCCTCGAGCTCGCCGTCGGTTCCGGCGCGACCGCGCTCGGCATCACGACGGGCCTGCAGTTCCTGCCCTTCCTCCTCCTCACCCCCTTCGCCGGCCTCGTCGCCGACCGGATGCCCAAGCAGCGGCTGCTGCAGCTGACCAACATCGGCATGGCGCTGCCCGCCGCCCTCCTGGGCGTCCTGGCCGTCACCGGCACGGCCGAGGTGTGGCACGTCTACGTCCTGGCGCTGGTCCTCGGCGCCGCGTCCGCCTTCGACGCCCCCGCGCGGCAGTCGTTCGTCTCCGAGCTCGTCGACCCCGTCGACCTGACCAACGCGGTCGGCCTCAACTCCGCGAGCTTCAACGCCGCACGGCTCGTCGGCCCCGGCCTGGCCGGCGTCCTCATCGCGGCCTTCGGCGGGGGAGCGGTCGCCACCGGCTGGGTCATCCTCCTCAACGCGGTGTCGTACGCCGCTCCCGTCTGGTCGCTGCGGCACCTCGACACCAGCCGCATCGACGCCGCGAAGCCGGTCGACCGCGGCCCCGGCGCGATCCGTGAGGGCGTCGCCTACGTCCGCGCGCGTCCCGACCTGCTGCTCGTGCTGAGCCTGGTGTTCTTCGCCGGCACGTTCGGTCTCAACTTCCAGATCACGTCCGCGCTGATGGCCACCGAGGTCTACGGCAAGGGGCCCGAGGAGTTCGGCCTGCTCGGCACGGTCCTGGCGATCGGCTCGCTGACCGGGTCGCTGATCGCCGCCCGCCGCACGCAGGTGCGCCACCGGCTGGTCGTGGGCGCCGCGCTGGCCTTCGGCACCACGGTGGTGCTCGCCGGGCTGATGCCGTCGTACCTGACGTTCGCCCTGCTCGCCCCGGTCACCGGCCTCGCCGCGCTGACCTTCATCACCAGCGCGAACACCTACATGCAGCTGCACACCGACGCCGGCGTCCGCGGCCGGGTGATGGCGCTCTACATGATGATCTTCATGGGCGGTACGCCGATCGGCGCTCCGATCATCGGCTGGATCGGCGAGGAGTACGGCGCCCGCTGGACCTTGATCGGCGGCGGTACGCTGACGGTGCTGGGTGTGGCGGTGTCCGCGGCCGTCCACCTCCGGCTCGACCGGGCGCGACGCGAGCGCGTCGTGGCCGAGGACGACACAGTGGGGGAGAGGGCCGTCAGGACCGCCTCGGCGGCATTTTGACCCTGCATGAGCGCCCGAGTAGCCTCTTTCCTTGTGTCTGGCACGTCCAGACCCATGCGCATGCTCAGAACTCGCAGCGGCCCTTCCCGGCGCCGCGCCGCAGGCAGTCGCAACAGGCACACGCAACACACGCACGACACCCGAGCCCGGCACAGCGCCGAGCCGTGACGAGAAGACAGAGAGAGGGAACCACCCGGTGCCCACCATCAACCAGCTGGTCCGCAAGGGCCGCCAGGACAAGGTGTCCAAGAACAAGACGCCTGCCCTGAAGGGATCCCCGCAGCGCCGTGGCGTCTGCACCCGCGTCTACACGACCACCCCGAAGAAGCCGAACTCCGCCCTCCGCAAGGTCGCCCGCGTGCGCCTGAGCAGCGGCGTCGAGGTCACCGCCTACATCCCGGGTGTCGGTCACAACCTGCAGGAGCACTCGATCGTGCTCGTGCGCGGCGGCCGTGTGAAGGACCTTCCCGGTGTCCGCTACAAGATCATCCGCGGCTCGCTCGACACCCAGGGTGTCAAGAACCGCAAGCAGGCCCGCAGCCGCTACGGCGCGAAGAAGGAGAAGTAATGCCTCGCAAGGGTCCCGCTCCCAAGCGCCCCCTCGTCGTCGACCCGGTCTACGGCTCCCAGCTGGTCACCCAGCTCGTGAGCAAGGTCCTGCAGGACGGCAAGAAGGCCGTCGCGCAGCGCATCGTCTACACCGCTCTCGAGGGCTGCCGCGAGAAGACCGGCACCGACCCCGTCGTCACGCTCAAGCGCGCGATGGACAACGTCAAGCCGGCCATCGAGGTCAAGTCCCGCCGCGTCGGTGGCGCGACCTACCAGGTCCCCGTCGAGGTCAAGGCCAACCGCTCCACCACGCTGGCCCTGCGCTGGCTCGTGGGCTACGCCCAGGACCGTCGTGAGAAGACGATGGCCGAGCGCCTCATGAACGAGATCCTCGACGCCAGCAACGGCCTGGGTGCCGCTGTGAAGAAGCGCGAGGACACGCACAAGATGGCCGAGTCCAACAAGGCCTTCGCCCACTACCGCTGGTGATCGGTGCGGGGCTCCGCTGACGGAGCCCCGCCCCCACCAACCCCACCAACTCTTACGAGGGACTGAGACTTTCAGTGGCTGTCGACATCACCACCGACCTCAACAAGGTCCGCAACATCGGCATCATGGCGCACATCGACGCCGGCAAGACCACCACCACCGAGCGCATCCTGTTCTACACCGGCATCACCTACAAGATCGGTGAGGTCCACGAGGGTGGCGCCACGATGGACTGGATGGAGCAGGAGCAGGAGCGCGGCATCACCATCACGTCCGCCGCGACGACCTGCTGGTGGAAGAACCACCAGATCAACATCATCGACACCCCGGGCCACGTCGACTTCACCGCCGAGGTCGAGCGCTCGCTGCGCGTCCTCGACGGCGCTGTCGCCGTCTTCGACGGTGTCGCCGGTGTCGAGCCGCAGACCATGACGGTGTGGCGCCAGGCCAACAAGTACTCGGTCCCCCGCATGTGCTTCGTCAACAAGCTGGACCGCACCGGCGCGGACTTCTTCCGCTGCGTCGACATGATGGTCGAGCGCCTCAACTCCACCCCGCTCGTGCTCCAGCTCCCCATCGGTGCGGAGTCCGACTTCCTCGGTGTCGTCGACCTGGTCGGCATGCGTGCCCTGACCTGGCGCGGCGAGACCAAGATGGGTGAGGACTACGACGTCGAGGAGATCCCGGCCGAGCTCGCCGACAAGGCCGCGGAGTACCGCGAGAAGTTCATCGAGACCCTCGCCGAGGCCGACGACGACATCATGGAGAAGTACCTCGAGGACGGCGACGACTTCACCGTCGAGGAGCTCGAGGCCGCCATCCGTCGCGCGACCCTGGCCGACAAGGTCAACCCGGTCCTGTGCGGCACCGCGTTCAAGAACAAGGGCGTCCAGCCCCTGCTCGACGCGGTCGTCAAGTACCTCCCGTCGCCGCTCGACATCGACGCCATCGTCGGTCACTCCCCGCGCGACGAGGAGGAGGCCATCTCCCGCAAGCCCTCCGACGACGAGCCGTTCTCCGGCCTCGCCTACAAGATCGCCAGCGACCCGCACCTCGGCAAGCTGATCTACGTCCGCGTCTACTCGGGCAAGCTCGAGGCCGGCTCCACCGTCATCAACTCGGTGAACGGCAAGAAGGAGCGGATCGGCAAGGTGTACCAGATGCACGCCAACAAGCGTGAGGAGATCGCGTCGGTCGGCGCCGGCCAGATCGTGGCCGTGATGGGCCTCAAGGACACCAAGACCGGCCACACCCTGTGTGACCCGAACAACCAGGTCGTCCTCGAGTCGATGACGTTCCCGGCCCCGGTGATCGAGGTCGCGATCGAGCCCAAGACCAAGGGTGACCAGGAGAAGCTCGGCACCGCGATCCAGCGCCTGTCCGACGAGGACCCGACCTTCACGGTCAAGACCGACGAGGAGACCGGCCAGACGATCATCGCCGGCATGGGCGAGCTCCACCTCGAGATCCTCGTCGACCGCATGAAGCGCGAGTTCCGCGTCGAGGCGACCGTCGGCAAGCCGCAGGTCGCCTACCGCGAGACCATCCGCAACAAGGTCGAGAACCACAGCTACACCCACAAGAAGCAGACGGGTGGCTCCGGCCAGTTCGCGAAGGTCGTCATCTCCCTCGAGCCGAACATCGACCCCGAGACCGGCACGGGCGCGGGCTACGAGTTCGCGAACAACGTCACCGGTGGTCGCGTGCCGAAGGAGTACATCCCCTCGGTCGACCAGGGTGGCCAGGAGGCCATGGAGTTCGGCGTGCTCGCCGGATACCCGATGGTCGACGTGAAGTTCTCGCTCGAGGACGGCGCCTACCACGACGTCGACTCGTCCGAGCTCGCGTTCAAGATCGCCGGCAACCAGGCCTTCAAGGAGGCCGCCCGCAAGGCCAAGCCGGTGCTGCTCGAGCCGATGTTCGCCGTCGAGGTGACCACCCCCGAGAGCTTCCTCGGCACGGTCATCGGTGACATCAACTCGCGCCGCGGCCAGATCCAGGCGCAGGAGGAGCGGCACGGCGACATGGTCGTGCAGGCCCTCGTGCCGCTGTCCGAGATGTTCGGGTACGTTGGCGACCTGAGGTCCAAGACCTCCGGTCAGGCGTCGTACTCGATGGAGTTCGACTCGTACGCCGAGGTTCCCACGAACATCGCCGACGAGATCGTGAAGAAGGTCCGCGGCGAGTGATCGCTGCCGGATCCTCGGCACCCAGCACCACCCCACACCCACGAGTCAAGTAACAACAATCAGGAGGAGCCCCAGTGGCTAAGGCGAAGTTCGAGCGGACCAAGCCGCACGTCAACATCGGCACCATCGGTCACATCGACCACGGCAAGACGACGCTGACCGCGGCGATCACCAAGGTGCTGCACGACAAGCACCCGGACCTCAACGAGGCTTCGGCGTTCGACCAGATCGACAAGGCTCCCGAGGAGCGCCAGCGCGGTATCACTATCTCGATCGCGCACGTCGAGTACCAGACCGAGTCGCGCCACTACGCGCACGTCGACTGCCCCGGTCACGCCGACTACATCAAGAACATGATCACCGGCGCGGCGCAGATGGACGGCGCGATCCTCGTGGTCGCCGCCACCGACGGCCCGATGCCGCAGACCCGTGAGCACGTGCTGCTCGCCCGCCAGGTCGGCGTGCCCGCCCTGGTCGTCGCGCTCAACAAGTGCGACATGGTCGACGACGAGGAGCTCATCGAGCTCGTCGAGATGGAGGTGCGCGAGCTCCTCTCCGAGTACGAGTTCCCGGGCGACGACATCCCCGTCGTGCGCGTGGCGGCCTTCCCGGCCCTCAACGGCGACGCCAAGTGGGGCGAGTCGGTCGCCGAGCTCATGCAGGCCGTGGACGACTACATCCCGACCCCCGAGCGTGACACCGACAAGCCGTTCCTGATGCCCGTCGAGGACGTCTTCACGATCACCGGTCGTGGCACCGTCATCACCGGTCGTATCGAGCGCGGCATCGTCAAGGTCAACGAGGAGGTCGAGATCATCGGCATCCGCGAGGGCTCGCAGAAGAGCACCGTCACCGGTGTCGAGATGTTCCGCAAGCTCCTCGACGAGGGCCAGGCCGGTGAGAACGTCGGTCTGCTCCTCCGTGGCACCAAGCGCGAGGACGTCGAGCGCGGCATGGTCGTGATCAAGCCGGGCACGACCACCCCGCACACCAACTTCGACGCCTCGGTCTACATCCTGTCCAAGGACGAGGGTGGCCGTCACACGCCGTTCTTCAACAACTACCGTCCGCAGTTCTACTTCCGGACCACGGACGTGACCGGTGTCGTGACCCTGCCCGAGGGCACCGAGATGGTCATGCCGGGTGACAACACCGAGATGTCGGTCGAGCTCATCCAGCCCATCGCGATGGACGAGGGCCTGCGCTTCGCCATCCGTGAGGGTGGCCGGACGGTCGGCGCCGGCCGCGTCACCAAGATCACCAAGTGATCTGAGCGCCTGAGGGCGCAACCCGCACCACCCGAGGCCCCGTCTCCCGTCAGGGAGGCGGGGCCTCGTGCGTGCCCGGTGTCGGTGGTCGGCGCTAGCGTCGCGCCATGACGCTGACCTTGGGCATGATCACGATGGACACCACCGACGCCATGTCGCTCGCCGCCTGGTGGGCCGAGCAGACGGGCGCCACGGTGGGCGAGACCAACGACGGCTACTACGTCATGGTGAGCGGGGGCGGGCTGCCGGCGCTGCTGGCCTTCCAGAAGGTCGACGACCCGACACCCGGCAAGAACCGCCTCCACCTCGACCTCACGGCCCCCGACCTCGACGCGGAGGTCGACCGCCTGGTGGCGGCCGGCGCCTCCCTTGTCGAGCGCCGGGGCGACGAGAGCTTCCGCTGGGTCACCCTGGCCGATCCCGACGGCAACCAGTTCTGCGTGGCCGCTGTCGGCGACGCGGCCGGTCTCGACGGCTAGCCCATGTCGACACCCTCGAAGTCCTCGGGGGTGAAGCTCCGCGGCTCGACGAGCACCATCCAGTTCCCCGAGTTGTCGCGCATGAGTGCCTCGACGCCGTAGGGCCGGTCCTCCGGCTCCTGGAGGAACTCCACGCCCTTGGCCGTGAGGTCGGCGTAGGTCGCGCGGCAGTCGTCGACGTTGAGGCCGATGCCCGGCATGGCTCCCTCGGCCTGTGCGCGCTCCATGGCCGCGATGAGGTAGTCGGGCAGCGGCTTGCTCGGCGTGGTCAGGTGGATCTGGAGCTCCGGCTGCTTCGGGTGGACGACGGTGGTCCACCGGAAGTCGGGGCCGAGCTGGAGGTCGTCACCGACCTCGAAGCCCATCACGTCGGTGTAGAAGGCGAGGGAGGCGTCGATGTCGGAGACCCACAGGGACAGCAGCGAGATGTTGGTGATCATGGCTCGACCCTAGGGACGCGGCAGGTCGACCGGCTTCTCCTGTGTTGCGGTCCTCTCGACCAGCCCCGCCATGAAGACGTAGCAGCCCGGGATGCGGGGGTTCCCGGCAGCGGCGTAGCGCCGCTGGAACTCACGCGGCGTCTCACCGACGACCTCGGCGAAACGTGCGCTGAACGAGCCCAGGCTGGAGTAGCCGACGGCGTGGCAGACCTCGGTGACCGTCAGGTTGGCTGCCCGGAGCAGGTCCTGGGCGCGCTCGATGCGCCGCTGAGTGAGGTAGGCGCCCGGGGTGACGCGGTACGTCGCCGCGAACGACCGCAGGAAGTGGTAGCGACTCATCCCGGCCAGCGCGGCGAGCAGGTCGAGGTCGAAGTCGTCGGCGTAGTGGGCGTCGAGGTGGTCCCGCGCCCTCCGGAGGTGCACGAGCACGTCACCGGGCACCCGCGGCAGCTCCATGCAGTCCAATCTACGGATCCCGCGCCGCGTGGGGGCGTACGACAGGATGGCCGGCATGGGATTCTCGCGCGCCGAGCTGGAGTCGTTCCGCGACGCCGTCGTGCCCGACCTCCTGCCCCGGGACGACCAGCCGCTCCGGCTGCTGTTCGTGGGCATCAACCCGGGTCTGTGGACCGCCGCCACGCAGACGCACTTCGCGCATCCCGGCAACCGCTTCTACCCCGCACTCCTGCGGGCCGGCATCCTCACCGAACCTGTCGACCAGGCCGCGGGCATGTCGGAGGACGACCGCGATGCCCTGCGGCGGCGCGGGATCGGCATCACCAACGTCGTGGCCCGGGCGACGGCGCGCGCCGACGAGCTCACGGCGTCCGAGCTGCGCGAGGGCGGCGAGCGGCTGCGCCGGCTCGTGTCCCGGCGCCAGCCCCGGGTGGTGGCCGTGGCGGGCGTGACCGCCTACCGCGCCGCCTTCGCCGAGCGCCGGGCCACGGTGGGCGAGCAGCCCGAGCGATGGGGGGACTCGCGCGTGTTCGTGGTGCCCAACCCCTCGGGCCTCAACGCCCACGAGACCGTCGACAGCCTGGCGTCGGCGTACGCCGAAGCGGCTCGCGCGGCCGGGATCCTCGAGCCGTGAGCCGCTCGCGGTCGCGACGTGCGAGCATGCCGCCCATGGATGCCAAGGCCGTCGAGGCCGCACTCTCCCGGGCCGTGGTCAGCGTCGTCGGTCGGGCGCCTGACCGCGTGCAGGCGCTGGTCGGCGGCCGCCGGGTCAACCGGGCCGGCGCTGCGATGGAGCCGGAGGTCGCGGCAGCGCTCCGGCTGCTGGACGCCCTGCCCGACAACGACTTCACCCGCCTGCCCCTGGTGGAGGCCCGCCGGCAGGTGGAGGAGGAGGCCGCGCTGTTCGGCGGCAGGCCGCTCCCGATGGCGCTGGTCGAGGACCTCGAGATCCCGACCTTCGACGGCGGCATCGCCGCTCGCCGCTACCTCGCCGACGTGCGCGACGCCGACCGGCTCCTGGTCTACTTCCACGGCGGCGGCTTCGTGGTCGGCTCGCTCGACAGCCACGACACCGTCTGCCGGTTCCTGGCGACGTACGCCGGCGTGTCCGTCCTCGCCGTCGACTACCGGCTCGCACCCGAGCACCCGTTCCCCGCCGCTCCCGACGACGCCAAGGCGGCGTTCATGTACGCCGCGTCCCGGGCGGAGGCGTGGGGGCACGACCCGCACCGGATGGGCGTGGCGGGCGACAGCGCGGGCGGCAACCTCGCGACGGTGCTCTGCCGGGACCTCCGCGAGGCTCGCGTGCGACCGGCGTTCCAGCTGCTCTTCTTCCCGGTCACCGACCTCAGCCGGCACAGCGACTCCTACCGGGAGTTCGCGGACGGCCACTTCCTCACCGAGCACCAGATGGACTGGTACACCGAGCGCTACCTCGCCGACGGGGCCGACCGCACCGACCCGCGGGTCTCCCCGCTGCTCGCCGACGACCTCGCCGGCCTGCCCCCGGCCTACGTCGCGGTCGCGGGCTTCGACCCGCTCCGCGACGAGGGGGAGGCCTACGCCCGGCGCATGGCCCAGGCGGGGGTGCCGGTCGCGCTGCGCCGCCACGACGGCCTGATCCACGCCTTCGTCAACAGCACGGGCGTGGGTCGTACGGGCCGCGAGGCGATGCTCGAGGCCTGCGGCGCCGTGCGGATGGGTCTCGGCGCGGGGCTGCAGCGCCACGCCTGAGCCGTCAGGCAGCCCAGGGGTGGGGGAGCAGGCCGGCGTCCTCGAGCAGCAGCTCCACCCGCTCGCGCTCGCGGTCGAGCTCCCGGCCGGGCGGCAGCACCGCCAGCAGGTGGGTGACCTCGAGCATCTCCGCCGCCTCGCCCAGGACCCGGTCGTAGGCCTGCCGGCAGCCCTCGTACTTCGCGAACCGCAGGCCCTCGCGGTGGAAGGACGCGTGGAGCCTGCGCAGGTCGGCGCCGACGTCCTCGATCGGCCGGCGCAGGGGCACCACCGGCGCACGCCGGCGACGCAGCCGGCGGGCCAGCCGGGACACCAGCCGCGAGCAGTGCCAGCCGCCGAGCTCGTCGAAGAGGGCGGCGATCCCGATCCGGAGCAGGACGTGGAGGAGCGCCACCACGGCGACGATCTGGAGCCAGCCCCGCATCGCTCCACGGTACGCCCGCCGGCCCACCACGTCAGCCGACCAGCGCCTCCACGGCCCCCCGGAAGGCCGAGGTGTGCGCGTCGACGTCCGCGGCGGTGTGGAAGGGCGAGAACAGCGACATGTTGTGGAACGGCGCGAGCAGCACGCCGCGGTTGACGGTCCACAGGTGGAAGAACGCGTCGAGCTCCTCGTCGACGGCCGCAGCCGCCTCGGCCCCGGCCCGCGGTGGCGGGCAGAACCAGTACTCGGCGCGGCAGCCGAGCCGTTGGACGTGCCACGGCAGGGCGTGCTCGTCGATGACGCCCTGGATGCCGTCGGTGAACGACGCGGCCAGGGGGATGGCGACGTCGAAGTCCTCCTGGCGCAGCGCCGTGGAGAGGGTCGCCCGTACGGCCGCCATGGCCAGCGCCGAGCCGGACAGCGTGCCGCCCACCCCGGCGACGTCGATGTCGTGGCCCAGCATCGGTCCCTCGAGCCGGGACGCGACCTCCGCGCTCATGCCGTACGCCGCCACCGGGATGCCGCCGCCGATGGGCTTGCCGATCACGACGAAGTCGGGTTCGAGGTCCCACGCCGCCGTCGCGCCGCCGGGACCGGCGCAGATCGTGTGGGTCTCGTCGTTGACGAGCAGCACGCCGTGGCGCCGGGTGACCTCCCGGACGCCGGCGAGGTAGCCCTCGTCGGGGAGCACGATGCCGATGTTGGTCAGCGCCGGCTCCATCAGCAGGCACGCGACGTCGCCCTCCGCGAGCCGGCTGTCGAGGGCGTCGAGGTCGTTGAAGGGCACGACGGCGGTCGTCTCGGCGACGTCGACCTGCGGGCCGAGCGCTCCCGGCCGGGGGACCACGCGGTCACCGGCCCGGCCGTGCTCCAGCACGCCGAGCGTCTCGTCGACCGTGCCGTGGTAGCACCAGTCCATGACCGCGATCCTGGGCCGCCTGGTCAGGTGCCGGGCGAAGCGGAGCACGAAGCGGTTGGCGTCGGTGGCCGTCATCGCCATCTGCCAGCGGGGGAGCCCGAAGCGCCGGCTGAGCTCGCCCGCCACCCAGGCTGCGTCGGTCGAGGGAAGCATCGTGGTGATGCCCCGCTCGGTCCGCTCGCGGACGGCATCGGCCACGGCCGGCAGGCAGTGGCCGGTCATCGAGCCCGTGTCGCCCAGGCAGAGGTCGACGTAGTCGATGCCGTCGACGTCGGTGAACCGGCCGCCACCGGCGGTGTCCACGAACAGCGGGAACGACCCGGGCCACCGCGTCATCCACGGCATCGGGACCCCCGCCAGCAGGTGCTCGCCCGCCTCGGCCGCCAGCCGTGCGGAGGTGGGGTGGAGGTCGACGAAGCGCTGCTCCTCCTCCGCGTGGAGGGCGGCCAGCCGGGCGCGGTCGATCCCGCTCACAGGGCGCTGCCGACGTACTTGGTCTCGAGGTACTCCTCGATGCCCTCGAAGCCGCCCTCGCGCCCGAAGCCCGAGTGCTTCACGCCGCCGAAGGGCGCGGCGGGGTTGGACACGATCCCGGTGTTGATGCCGACCATCCCGAACTCGAGCGCCTCGCTGACCCGCAGCACCCGGGCGTGGTCGCGGGTGAAGACGTAGGCGACGAGGCCGTACTCGGTGTCGTTGGCGCGGGCGACGACCTCGTCCTCGTCGCCGAAGGTCGACACGGGCGCGACGGGACCGAAGATCTCCTCGCGGAACACCCGCGCCGAGGCAGGTACGTCGACCAGCACGGTGGGCGGGTAGAAGTGGCCGGGCCCGTCGGGGACCTTCCCGCCGACGAGGGCGCGCGCGCCGGAGGAGACCGCCTCGTCGACGAGCTCGTGCACGCCCGCGCGCGCCTTCTCGGTGATGAGCGGACCCACGTCGACGCCCTCGGCGGTGCCGTCGCCGACGGTGAGCGCCCCCATCCGCTCGGCGAGCCGCCGGGAGAACTCCTCGGCCACCGACTCGTGCACCAGGAAGCGGTTGGCGGAGGTGCAGGCCTCGCCGATGTTGCGCATCTTCGCCAGCATCGCGCCGTCCACGGCGGCGTCGAGGTCGGCGTCCTCGAAGACGAGGAAGGGGGCGTTGCCGCCGAGCTCCATCGAGACCCGCAGCAGCTGGTCGGAGGCCTGCGCGACGAGCTTCTTGCCCACCGCGGTGGAGCCCGTGAAGGTCAGCTTGCGCAGGCGGGGGTCCTTGATGATCGGCTCGCAGACGCCGCCTGAGTCGGTCGTGGTGACCACGTTGAGCACGCCGGCGGGCAGCCCGACCTCCTCCAGCAGCGAGGCCAGCGCCAGCATCGTCAGCGGGGTCTCGTGGGCCGGCTTCACGACCATCGTGCAGCCCGCGGCGATGGCGGGTCCGATCTTGCGGGTGCCCATCGCGAGCGGGAAGTTCCAGGGGGTGATCATCAGCGTCGGCCCCACCGGGGCCTTCATGGTGAGCAGCCGGGTGTTGCCCGACGGCGCGGTCGAGTAGCGGCCGTGGATGCGCACGGCCTCCTCGGAGAACCACCGGAAGAACTCCGCGCCGTAGGTCACCTCGCCCCTCGCCTCGGCCAGCGTCTTGCCCATCTCGAGGGTCATCAGCCGGGCGAAGTCGTCGGCGCGCTCGGTCAGCAGCTCGAAGGCGCTGCGCAGGATCTCCCCCCGCCTGCGCGGCTCGGTCGTGCGCCACTCGCGCTGGGCGTCGGCGGCCGCGGCGAGCGCGCGCTCGCCATCGGCCGGCGTCCCGTCGGCGATGCGCGCCAGCACCTGGTCGTTGGCGGGGTTGGTCACCCCGAACGTCGCGCCGCCCGAGGCGTCCACCCACGCTCCACCGATGAGGAGCTGGGTCGGGACGGTCTGGTTCTTCGTGAGGTCGGCCATCACTCCACCTTGCCACCGGCGGCGGCATCGAAGGCCGCCTCGAAGATGTCGAGCCCCTCGGCGAGGAGGTCGTCGCCGATCGCCAGTGGGGGCAGGAAGCGGAACACGTTGCCGAAGGTGCCGCAGGTGAGGGTCACCAGGCCCTCGGCCGAGCAGGCCCGGTGCACGGCCGCGGCGAGAGCCGCGTCCGGCGTACGGCCCGGGCCGTCGCTGACCAGCTCGACCGCCAGCATCGCGCCGCGGCCGCGTATGTCGCCGACCCGGTCGGGGTGCCGCTCGGCGAGCCCGCGGAGGCGGGGGAGGAACGCCGCCTCGATCTCACGGGCCCGCGCGGGGAGGTCCTCGGCCTCCATGGTCTCGATGGCGGCGAGGGCGGCCGCGCACGCGACCGGGTTGCCGCCGTAGGTGCCGCCGAGACCGCCGACGTGCACCGAGTCCATCACCTCGGCCCGGCCGGTGACCGCCGCCAGAGGCAGGCCGCCGGCCATGCCCTTCGCGGTGGTGACGAGGTCGGGCACCACGCCCTCGTGGTCGCAGGCGAACCAGTCGCCCGTGCGGGCGAAACCGGTCTGGATCTCGTCGGCGATCAGCAGGATCTCGTGGGTGCGGCACCAGTCCGCGACCCTGGCCAGCCACCCCGGCGGCGGGACGATGAAGCCACCCTCGCCCTGGATCGGCTCGATCAGCACGGCGGCGCAGCTGTCCTCGCCGACCTGCGCGTGGACCGTGGTGACGAACGCGTCGAACGCCTCGTCGGCACACGCCTCGGCGCCCCCCGGCCACCGGTAGGGGTAGGCCATGGGCGCGCGGTAGATCTCCCCGGCGAAGGGCCCGAAGCCGTGCTTGTAGGGCATGTTCTTGGCGGTGAGGGCCATCGTCAGGTTGGTCCGGCCGTGGTAGGCGTGGTCGAAGACGACGATCGCGTCGCGGCCGGTGTGGTGACGCGCGACCTTGACGGCGTTCTCGACCGCCTCGGCGCCGGAGTTGAACAGTGCCGACCGCTTCTCGTGGTCGCCGGGCGTGAGCTCGGCGAGCTTCTCGCAGACCGCGACGTACTCCTCGTAGGGCGTGACCATGAAGCAGGTGTGGGTGAAGTCCGCGACCTGGCGCTGCACGGCCTCGACCACCTTGGGGGCGGCGTTGCCGACCGTGGTGACGGCGATGCCGGAGCCGAAGTCGATGAGCTGGTTGCCGTCGACGTCGCGCAGGATGCCGCCCCCGGCCTGTTCGACGTACACGGGCAGCGTCGTGCCGACGCCGGCCGAGACCGCCGCGACCTTGCGCGCCTGCAGCGCCTGCGAGCGCGGGCCGGGGACCTCGGTGGCGAGGATCCGTTCCTGGCTGAGTGTCATGATCGGTCCTCCATCCCCCACGGGGATCCGTATCCCTCGGGCTTGGGTGCGGCGAGAAGGTCGAGGAAGGGCTTCGGCGGCAGCGCCTCCGGGCCGAGCACGCCGGTGCCCGACCAGGTGCCGTGGGCGAGCAGCTCCAGCGCGACGACGGGGTTGATCGCGGTCTGCCAGACCACGCACTGGGCGCCGTAGTCGCGCATCGAGTCGGCGTTGTCGACGACGTGGACGAGGTACGTCGAGCGCGGCGCGCCGTCCTTGCCGGTGCCGGTGACGAAGAGCCCGGCGCAGGTCTTGCCCTCCATGCGGGGCCCGATCGTCGCCGGGTCGGGCAGGCAGGCGGCGACCACGTCGCGCGGGGACACCTGCACGCCCTTCACCGACACGGGCTCCGTGGAGTCCAGCCCGAGCGTGTGGAGGGTCCGCAGGATGGCGATCATCTCCTCGCCGAGGCCGTACTTGAAGGTGACCCGGTCGGCCTCCACCCAGCGCGGCATCAGGAGCACCTCCTCGTGCTCCACGTGGACGCACTCGACCGGCCCGATCCCCTCGGGGAAGTCGAAGACCTCCGGCTCGGAGAACGGCGGCAGCGTGAAGAACCCCTTCTCGAGGTCGCCACCGCCGCGCTCCCGCTCCCACACCACGGGCGGGTTGAGGCACTCCTCGATGATCGTCCACATCGAGAAGCCGGGGGCGAAGACCTCGTTGCCGTCGTCGTCGCGGATCACCAGGTTCGCGCCGTCGCGGGTGCCGAGCTCGTCGATGTGGTCGAACAGCTCGTCCGCGGCGTAGCGTGCGAACACGTCGGACAGGCCCGGCTCGACACCGATCCCGAGCAGCGCCAGCCGGCCCGCGGACTCCCACTGCCCTGCCATGGCGAACTGCTCGTCACCGAGCTTCACCCCGACCCGCTCGTACGGCGCCTCGGGGTGGCGCAGGGACAGGCTCATCGCCATGTCGAGGTAGTCCGCGTCGGCCGCCAGCGCGCCGGTGAAGATCGGCATCACGAACCGGGGGTCGACCGCGTTGAAGACGTGGGTGGCGCGCACCTCGCGGGCCAGCGCCGTCACGGCGTCGGCATCGGACGCGTCGACCTGCGCGGGGCTGAAGCGCTCGTCGCCGGTACGTCGCTCGCGGGCCGCGGCGACGGTGCGCTCGGCACGGGCGAGGTCGTAGTCGGCCACCACCCAGGCCTCGAAGAAGTCGCGCTCGACGGCGATGCGCGCCGCGGCGTCGCCGACGCCGCCGGCTCCGACCATCAGCACCCGCATCGGCGGGCGGCCGGACGGCTGTCCGGGCTCAGGCATGGATCACTCCTCGCATCAGGGGTCCCATCTGGTCTCGGTCAGTCCCGGCTCTTCGACGAACGCACCGAGCCCACGACCTGGGCGCCGACGACCAGCAGCACGGCGAGCACGAACATCGAGAAGCCGATGACGTTGGCCTCAGCGGGGATGCCCCGGCGTGAGGCGACGTAGACGAACTTGGGGAAGGTGGACTCGTTGCCCGAGACGAAATTGGTGATGATGAAGTCGTCGAAGGACAGCGAGAAGGCGAGCATGGCGGCGCCGAGGATGCCCGGCAGGATCAGCGGGAAGGTGACCTTCCAGAACGTCTCCATCGGTCCGGCGTAGAGGTCCTGCGCCGCCTCCTCGATCCGCGGGTCGAGGGACTGGATCCGCGCCTTCACGGTGACGACCACGAAGCTCAGGCAGAACATGATGTGCGCGAACACGATCGTGCCGAAGCCGAGCGAGACGCCGATGTTGGTGAACCCCTGCACGAAGATCGTCAGCAGCGCGGCGCCCATCACGATCTCGGGCGTGGCCATCGGCACGAAGATCAGCACGTTGCTGGCGGCCTTGCCGCGGAAGCGGTAGCGCACCATCGCCAGCGCCATCAGGGTGCCGAGGACGGTCGCCACCACCGTCGAGATGGCGCCCACCTGCAGCGAGGTCACCAGCGACTCGCAGGCGCCCGGCACCCCGCAGGGGTCCTGCCAGTGCTCCCAGGTGAAGCCCTGCCACACGATGTTGGTCTTGCCGTGATCGTTGAAGGAGAACGCGAAGGTGTAGGCCACCGGCAGGAAGAGGTAGAGCAGCACCGCGATCGCCGAGAGCCACACGAAGTGGTCGGCGAGCCACAGCTGCGCCCGCTTGGCCGCGGAGGGGCGGTAGGGGGCCGAGCCGGTCGGGTCGGCGGGGGTGGACGTCCCGTGGTTGGTCATCGTGGCCACCTCACACCAGCTCCTCGGTGCCGAACCGGCGTACGTAGAGGAAGACCATGACCAGGATCGCGGCCATCAGCGTGAACGACAGCGCCGCGGCCACGGGGTAGCCGCCCGGGATCGCCAGGAACTGGTCGTTGATGACGTTGCCCACCATCTTCCCGCGCTGGGGGCCGAGCAGCTCCATGTTCACGAAGTCGCCCGCCGCCGGGATGAAGGTCAGGAGCGTGCCGGCCAGCACGCCCGGCATCGACATGGGCAGGGTCACCGTGCGGAACGTGGTGAAGCCGTTGGCGTACAGGTCGCCGCCGGCCTCGATCACGCGCGGGTCGGCGCGCTCGAGGGAGGCGTAGATCGGCAGCACCATGAAGGGCAGGAAGTTGTAGGTCAGGCCCGCGACCACGGCGACCGGCGTGTTGATGATCTGCCCGCCGGGCAGCAGGTTGAGCACGTCGAGCGTCCGCACCACCCAACCCTCGTCGGCCAGGATCTGCGACCACGCGAAGGTGCGCAGGATGAACGAGGTGAAGAACGGCGCGACGACACAGATCATCATCAGGTTGCGCCACCTGCCTGCCTTGAACGCCATCGCGTAGGCGAGGGGGTAGGCGACCACGAAGGCGAAGAACGTCGCGAGGCCGGCGTAGAGGAACGACCGGGCGAAGTGCGGGGCGTAGTCGGTGAGCGCTGCGACGTAGTTGTCGAAGTTGACGTCGCGGTAGTAGTAGCCGGGGAAGCCGGGATATCGGCTCTGCAGGCTCACCGTGGCCAGCTGCACGAGCGGCAGCACGAAGAACACACCCAGCCACAGCGCGCCGGGGAGCAGCAGGAGGTACGCCGTCCAGCTCCGCTTGGCGGTCTCGTCGGGCGGGGGAGTGGACGCCGCCGGGTCGACCGCGGCGTGGGCGAGGACGCTCATGACGCGTCCACGGGCACGCCGAACGCGTGGCCGGGGTTCCAGGTGAGCCAGACCTCGTCGCCCGGGGCCAGGTCGAGCGGCTCCACGTCGAGGTTCTGCTCGTAGCAGCTCCACGTCGCGCCGCTCGGCATGTCGACGAGGTAGCTGGTGGCCACGCCGAGGAACGACACGTCGCGCACCACGCCCTTGACGTCGTTGCCGACCCCCTCGGGCTGGGTACGGGAGACGGTCACCTTCTCGGGCCGTACGCCGAAGAGCACCTCGCCGTCCTGCACCTGCGAGCGCGACTGCTTGATCTTCACCTTGGTGCCGAGGACGTCGGCGACCAGGTGCTCGCCGTCCTTGCCCTCGATGGTGCCGACGCCGGTGTTGGCCTGGCCGAGGAAGTTCGCGACGAACTTCGTGCGTGGAAGGTCGTAGAGCTCGGCGGGAGCGCCGAGCTGCTCGATCCTGCCCCTGTTCATCACCGCGACGGTGTCGGCCATGGTCATGGCCTCCTCCTGGTCGTGGGTGACGTGGATGAACGTCAGCCCGACCTCGGTCTGGATGCGCTTGAGCTCGACCTGCATCTCGCGGCGCAGCTTGAGGTCGAGGGCGCCGAGCGGCTCGTCGAGGAGCAGCACCTCGGGGTGGTTGACCAGCGCCCGGGCGAGCGCGACGCGTTGCTGCTGCCCGCCGGACAGCTGGGAGGGCTTGCGCCCGGCGAACTGCGTCATCTGCACCAGCTCGAGCGCGTCGTCGGCGCGCTTGGCTGCGTCGGCGACCTTGCGGCGCTTGGGCCCGAACGCCACGTTGTCGCGGATGGTGAGGTGCGGGAACAGGGCGTAGGACTGGAACACCGTGTTGACCGGGCGTTCGTAGGGCCGCGACCCCGTCAGGTCGGTGTCGCCGATCAGCACCCGGCCGGCCGTGGGCTGCTCGAGTCCGGCGATCATCCGCAGCGAGGTGGTCTTGCCGCAGCCGGAGGGGCCGAGGAGGGCGAAGAACGACCCGCGGGGCACGTGGAGGTCGATGTCGTCGACGGCGATGAAGTCGCCGAAGGACTTGGTGACGCCGTCGAGGCGGAGGTCGCCGCTCGCTTCCCGGAACCCGGCCATGTCAGTTCCCCATCACGTTCGTGGACCAGAGGTCGGCATACTCGATCTCCTCGTCGGCGTCGAGCGCGCGGAACGACTGGATGTTCCGCTCCTCGATGAAGTCTGCCGTCGGGAAGATCCACGGGCTCTCGGCGAGGTCGGGGTCGAGCTTCTCCATCTCGGCCTGCGCGCCGTCGACCGGACAGACGTAGTTGACCCAGGCGGCGACCTGGGCCGCCACCTCCGGGTCGTAGTAGTAGTCCATCAGCCGCTGGGCGTTGCGCCGGTGCGTCGAGGTGATCGGCACCATGAGGTTGTCCGACCACAGGGTGCCGCCGGACTCGGGGATGGTGAAGGTCCAGTTCGGGTCCTCGGTGTCGAAGCCGAGCACGAAGATGTCGCCGGACCAGGTGATGCCGGCCACCGCGTTGCCGCTCGTGAGGTCCTCCATGTAGGAGTTGCCCTTCACCTTGCGGATGTAGCCCTCCTCGATCTTCTGCTCGATGAAGTCCAGCGCGTTCTCGAACTCCGTCCTGCCCCAGTCGCTGGAGATGTCGACGCCCTGCGACTGCATGACCAGCCCGGCGGTGTCGCGGAACTCCGAGAGCACCACGATGCGGCCCTTGAGGTCGTCCGCCCACAGGTCGTCGAGCGACTTCAGCTCACGGCCGACCTTCGCCTTGTTGTAGCCGATCCCGGCGAACCCGCTCTGCCAGGTGATCGAGTTCGTGCGGCCGGGGTCGAAGCTGACGTCCTTGAGTGGCTGGAGAAGGTTCTGCACGACGTTGGGCATCTGGATCAGCTCGAGCGGCTGGCAGAGCTGGTCGCGGATCACACGGGCGGCCATCCAGTCGGTGAGGGTGAAGATGTCGCGGTCGATGCTCTGGCCCGCGCGCAGCTGGGGGGCGACCTTGGCGTAGTAGGAGTCGTTGTCGTCGACGTCCTCGCTGTAGGTGACCTCGATGCCCGTCTGCTGCATGAAGGCCTCGAGCGTGGGCGACTTCGTCTCCTTGCCGTTCATGTCGAGGTACGCCGTCCAGTTGGCCCACTTGAGCGTCTTGTCGGTGTCCGAGACGTCCTTGGGCAGCTCGAGCGCGGCGGGGCCGCCGCTGGGTGGCGTCGGCGGGGCGCACGCGCTGAGGGCGAGGCCGGCGCCTGCCGCCACGCCGGTGCCGAGCAGGCGGCGCCGGCTCAGTCCTCCCGAGGCCGCCGAGACGACGGCGGCCGCCGGCGGCGAGAGCGGGCGCCGGTCACGGCGCGGGATGGGTGTCATCAGTCAAGGTCCTCCGCTAGGCCCGAGTCGCTGTGTGGTGGTGTTCCGGGGGTGGGGTCGCTCAGCTCTCGATGTTCGCCATCACGTGCTTGACCCGGGTGTAGTCCTCGAAGCCGTACATCGACAGGTCCTTGCCGTAGCCGGACTTCTTGTAGCCGCCGTGCGGCATCTCCGCGACCAGCGGGATGTGGGTGTTGATCCACACGCAGCCGAAGTCGAGCGCCTTCGACATCCGCATGGCCCGGCCGAAGTCCTTGGTCCACACCGACGACGCCAGGCCGTAGTCGACCCCGTTGGCCCATCTGACCGCCTCGTCCTCGTCGGAGAAGCGCTGCACCGTGATGACCGGCCCGAAGATCTCGTTCTGGATCGCCTCGTCGTCCTGCCGCAGGCCGGAGAGGACGGTCGGCTCGAGGAAGTAACCGTCGCCGAGGTCCGTACGCCGGTTGCCGCCCGCCGACACGGTGGCGTGGGAGGGCAGGTTCTCGATGAAGCCGCTGACCCGCGCGAGCTGCTGGGCGTTGTTGACCGGGCCGAAGAGGGCGTCCTCGTCGTCGGGCAGGCCGACGGGCGCGGAGCTGCGGGCGTAGTCGGAGAGTGCGGCGACGAAGTCGTCGTGGATGCCGGGCGCCGCGAGCACGCGGGTGGCGGCGGTGCAGTCCTGGCCGGCGTTGAAGTAGCCGGCGATCGCGATGCCCTCGACGGCGGCCTCGATGTCCGCGTCGTCGAAGACCACCACCGGCGCCTTGCCACCGAGCTCGAGGTGGACCCGGGTCAGGTTCGTGGCCGCGCTCGCCGCGACCTCGGCGCCGGCCCGCACCGAGCCGGTGATCGCCACCAGGCCCGGGGTGCGGTGCTCGACGACCAGCCGCCCGGTCTCCCGGTCACCGGTGACGACGTTGAGCGTGCCCTCGGGCAGGAACTCCGAGGCCAGCTCCGCCAGCCGCAGCGTGGTCTCCGGGGTCGTGTCGCTCGGCTTCAGGACGACGGTGTTGCCGGCCGCCAGCGCGGGGCCGATCTTCCACACGGCCATCAGCAGGGGGTAGTTCCACGGGGTCACCTGGCCGACGACGCCGATCGGCTCGCGACGGATCCACGAGGTGTGACCGGCGAGGTACTCACCCGCCGCCTTGCCCTCCAGCACCCGCGCTGCCCCGGCGAAGAACCGGAGCTGGTCGACCATCGGCGGGATCTCCTCGCTCGCGGTGAGCGCCTTGACCTTGCCGGTGTTCTCGGACTCGAGGGCGATCAGCTCCTCGGCGTGCGCCTCGACCGCGTCGGCGAGCTTCAGCAGCGCCTGCTGGCGCTCGCTGGGCGTCGTACGCCCCCACTCGGCGCTGGCGCGCTTCGCTGCGTCGTACGCCGCGTCGACGTCCTCGGCGCCGCTGACCGGTGCGTGCGCCACGACCTGGCCGGTCGCGGGGTTCACCACGTCGGTCGAGGCGTCGGAACCGGCGTCGACGAAGGTGCCGCCGATGAAGTTGCGCAGCGTGCGTGGGCTGGTCACGTGGGTCCTCCCGGTCGAGTGCGTGAAGGGAGACTAGGACGACAGCAGGGCGAATCTCCATACCTGTAGCCAAAAGAAACTGCGGGAAACGCAGAATTAACCTCGCGAAATTGCGGAATCCGCGCTCGGGGAGTTGCACGGACGCGATCCGCACAGCACCATGGGCGCCATGAGCGAGCGACTCGAGCGGGTGGACGCATGAGCGAGGGACCCGTGAGGCTCGACGCGACCGCGAAGCGGATCATCGAGCTTCTCCAGGAGGACGGCCGGATCTCCTACGCCGCGATCGCCAAGGCAGTGGGGCTCTCCGAGGCCGCCGCGCGCGCCCGCGTCCAGAAGCTTCTCGACTCCGAGATCATGCAGGTCGTCGCGGTCACCGACCCGACGCAGGTCGGGTTCACCCGCCAGGCGATGATCGGCGTGCGCACCGAGGGCGACCCCGGTCGGGTCGGCGACCTGCTCGCGCAGGTCGACGAGGTCGACTACGTCGTCACGACCGCCGGCAGCTTCGACCTCCTCGTCGAGGTGGTGTGCGAGGACGACCCGCACCTGCTCGACGTCATCCGACAGGTCCGCGAGCTCGAGGGAGTGGTCTCGTCGGAGACCTTCGTCTACCTCAAGCTCAACAAGCAGCACTACAACTGGGGCACCCGATGAGCACCGATCAGTCCGTCCACACCACGCGCGACACCGCGCTCGACTACCAGGCCGCCGGCCGCGACCACCTGTGGCTGCACTTCACCCGCCACTCGACCTACGAGAACGGCGGCGAGATGCCGCTGATCGTGCGGGGCGAGGGCCACCGGATCTGGGACTCCCACGGCCGCGAATACATCGACGGCCTCGCCGGCCTGTTCGTCGTCCAGGTCGGGCACGGCCGCGAGGAGCTCGCCGAGGCCGCGGCCCGGCAGGCCAAGGAGCTGGCGTTCTTCCCTCTCTGGTCCTTCGCGCACCCGCGCGCCGTCGAGCTCGCCGACCGCATCGCCGCCATGGCACCGGGCGACCTCAACCGGGTCTTCTTCACCACCGGCGGCGGCGAGGCCGTCGAGTCGGCGTGGAAGCTCGCCAAGCAGTACTTCAAGCTCACCGGCAAGCCCAACAAGCACAAGGTCATCTCGCGCGCCGTCGCCTACCACGGCACCCCGCAGGGCGCGCTGTCCATCACGGGCATCCCGCCGCTGAAGGAGATGTTCGAGCCCTTGGTCCCGGGCGCGCACAAGGTGCCCAACACCAACTTCTACCGCCGACCGGAGTTCGTCGGCGACGACGAGAAGGCGTTCGGTCGCTGGGCCGCCGACCGGATCGCCGAGGCCATCGAGTTCGAGGGCCCCGACACCGTCGCCGCCGTCTTCCTGGAGCCCGTGCAGAACGCCGGCGGCTGCTTCCCGCCGCCGCCCGGGTACTTCGAGCGG
>NZ_JAUZVE010000075.1:0-26927 GCF_031844425.1 Microbacterium sp. ARD31 | reverse complement strand
TCGCTGCGCAGCGCGGCGTCGAGGCACGCGCGGTTGGCCGCGCGGTACCCGTCGGGTTCCGAGAGCGGGAAGACGAGCGCGCGGGCCCGAGCGGACTGCACGGCCGTCGTGAGCTCCTCGACCGTCGCGGTGACGGAGTCGCGGTCGCCGACGTGGGTGTGCACGTCGAGCACCGGTCCGTCGGGCAGCTCCTCCAGCAGGCGGTCGTACCACGGCTGCACGAGGTGGTCGGCGTACACGTGATCAGCCCTCCAGGTCCGCCGTCCGCGCGACGAGGTCGGCGAGCAGGGCGGGCATCCCGTCCGACGCCACCAGGCGGCGGTGGCGCTCGGGCTCGGTCTCACGGGCCAAGATCGCCTCGACGGCGTCCAGCGGGGCGTCGTGCCCGTCCGGGGCGAGCTCGGCCCGCGCCTCGGCCAGCACCCGGGCCGCGACCTCGCGCAGCGGCCTCAGGACCAAGTCGACGTCGACCACCCGGGCCTCGAGACCGTGGCGACCCGCGCGGTGGTCGTTGACCGCCAGCACGTCCTCGCTGAGGTCCACGGCGTCCGGGGAGCCCACGGCGCGGCGCGCGATGCCCTGCGCCAGCGCGGTGAGGCCGGCGACGGAGGCCAGCGACGGCACGGCGTCCATCACCCGGACCTCGAGCGTGCCGAGCAGGGGGCGCGGCCGCATCTCCCACCACACGTAGGTGTGGTCGGGCGCCTCCGCGGCGGCCATCGCGGCCTCGGCGCGCACGACGTACTCCTCCCACGAGCGCAGCAGCGGCGGCATGGTGGTCCGCGGGTAGGAGCGAATGATCGCGGCGCGGGCGGAGGCCTGCCCCGAGTCGGTCCCGTGCCAGTACGGCGACCCGGCGGCGAGGGCGCGCAGGAGCGGGAGCCGGTTGCGCAGGCCGCGGTAGGCCAGCATCGCGGTCGACGCGTCGGGCAGGCCGACGTGGACCTGCAGCGCTGCCGTCGGCGTGCGCATCAGGCCGGCGTACTCCTCGCGGATCCGGTCGTAGCGCGGTGACTCGGTCAGGACGGCACCGCCGAGCGGAGCCGTCGGGTGGACGCCGGCCGCCAGCACCCGTGCACCGTGGGCGGCGACCGCGCTGCGCAGCGTGTGGAGCGAGCGCCACGCGTCCTCGGCGTTGTGGCAGACCGGGGAGTTCAGCTCGACCTGGTCGGCGTAGATCTCACCGGTCACCACCCCGGCCGGCGAGCCCTCGAGCGACATCGCGTCGACCAGCGGGGCGGCTGCGGCGCCCATCAGCTCGTCGTCCGCGCCGACGAGCATGAGCTCCTCCTCGACGCCGACCGTGAACTCGCCGCCCGGCACGTGGTCGGGGACGTGTGCCCCGGCCTCCTGCCGCGTCCCCGTGGGACCTCCGCCCGTCATGCGCGACGGCGCCGCGGGGGCACGGACATCCGCACGACCTTGTGCCACGCGCTCGCGACCTGCCGCAGCAGCGGGGCGCTGTGGTAGCTCAGGCCGTGGTCCTCGAAGACCTGCCGGACCGGTCCGGCGATCTCGCGGTAGCGGTTGCTCGGCAGGTCGGGGAAGACGTGGTGCTCGATCTGGTGCGAGAGGTTGCCGCACAGCACGTGGAGCAGCCAGGGTCCGGAGACGTCGGCCGAGCCGAGCATCTGGCGCAGGTACCACCGGCCGCGCGTCTCGTCCTCGTCCAGGTCGTCGACCTCGAAGGTGGCCACGCCCTCCGGGAAGTGGCCGCACATGATCACCGAGTGGCTCCACACGTTGCGGGCCACGTTGGCGGTGAGGTTGGCGGTGAGCGTGCTGCGGGCGGAGCCGGTCGGCGCGGACAGCAGCGGGTGCAGGACGTAGTCGCGGAACGCGTTGCGCCCGGCACGGCGCGCGGTGGTGCGCAGCTCGGCCTTGAGCTCCGGGGAGAAGCCCTTCCCGGACCGCAGGGTCTCCCCGAGGTCGAGGTCGTACATCGCGATGCCGTACTCGAAGATCAGCGCGTTGACGAGGTTCCACAGCGGCTGGGCGAGGTGGCGCGGCTCCCACTCCTGCGCCTCGTCGACGCGGAGGATGCCGTAGCCGAGGTCGTTGTCCTTGCCGACCACGTTGGTGTTCACGTGGTGGCGGTCGTTGTGGGCGCGCTGCCACTGGTCGGGGGCCGAGGCGTGGTCCCAGTCCCAGGTGGAGGAGTGGATGCGCGGGTCCCGCATCCAGTCCCACTGGCCGTGCAGCACGTTGTGGCCGATCTCCATGTTGTCCAGGACCTTCGACAGCGTCAGCGAGGCGGTGCCCAGCCACCAGGCCACCCGGCTCCGGCTGCCCAGGAGCACCAGGCGGCCGCCGACCTCCAAGCAGCGTTGGACGGCGATGACGCGCCGGATGTACGCCGCGTCGCGCGCCCCACGCGTCGCGAGCACCTCCTCGCGCACGGCGTCCAGCCGCCGCCCGATCTCCTCGACCTCCTCGGCCGAGAGGTCCGCGTAGCCGCGTGGACGGGTCGGAGCGGGGTCGCGCAGGAGGGCGGGCATCACCCTCTGTAGCCCGCGACCGCCCCGCCCATGCGCCCGGCGCGCGTCCGGGTGCGCACTTCGTCCGAAGGGGTGGGAGGGGTGGAGTGCGCTGCGGATCGGTGGGTACCGAGCGCCATGGCACAGGACACGCAGGACCACGACCAGGACGCGGAGCCGCCCACCCCGGACGGCACCGAGCCGGACACCGAGCAGCTCCGTCCGGGCTCCGAGCCCGCGAGCGACCCGGACCCCGACCCCGACGCAGGAACCGACGCACACCAGGAGGACGCATGACGACCTACGGCAGCGACCCGAGCACCACCTCGGGCGACACCAGCACCACCGACAAGGCCAGGGATACCGCCTCGACGGCGGCCGACCAGGGCAGGCAGGTGGCAGGCACGGCCAAGGACGAGGCGCTGAGCGTCGCGAGCACCGCTGCGGACCAGGCACGTTCGGTGGTGGGCGATGCCAGGCAGCAGGTGACGAGCCAGCTGAACGACCAGGCCACCACCGGTCGCGACCGGCTCTCGGAGACCCTGCGCACCCTGGGCGACGACCTGCAGCAGATGGCCGAGGGCCAGGGACCCGCCCAGGGCATGGCCACCGACCTCGCCCGCGAGGTCTCGGACCGCGTCCGCACGCTCGGCAGCCACCTCGAGAACCGTGAGCCCTCGCAGCTGCTCGACGACGCCCGCGACTTCGCGCGCCGCCGTCCCGGCACCTTCCTGCTGGGCGCGCTCGCCGCCGGCGTGGTGGCGGGACGGATGTTCCGGGCCACCGCGGACGGCGCTGCCGCGGCGTCGCTCGCCGAGTCCGGCGGCACGCCCGGCACGACCGGCACGACCGGCACGACGTACGGGACCACCGGCGTCGGCACCGGTCCGATGGCCACGGCCAGCGGGTCCGCCGCGCTGGCCGGCGAGCCGGGCACCGCCTCGTTCACCGAGTCGAGCACCGACCGCCCCGGCACGACGGGGTACGACACCCCGGTGACGCCGGCGACGACGACGATGCCGGCGAGCACCGACTCCACGTCGAGCGGGCTCCCCGGCCAGCAGACGCAGGACGCGCCGTGACCGGGGCCCCGGGAGTGGACCCCGTGGTCGGCACGGCTCCGGCGGCACCCCCGCCCACCGGAGCCCACGCGGCCCGGCCGGGCGCCGGCGACGACCGGAGCCTCGGCGAGATCGTGGGCGACCTGAGCCACGACCTCACCACGCTGGTGAAGCAGGAGCTCGAGCTGGCCCGCACCGAGCTCAAGGAGGAGGCCGGCAAGGCCGGGAAGGGCGCCGGGATGCTCGGCGGGGCCGGTGTCGCCGGCCTGCTCGCGCTCGTGCTGGGCTCGTTCGCCCTCGCCTACCTCCTGGACAACTGGATGCCCGTCGAGCTGGCGTTCCTGATCGTCACGATCCTGTGGGCGATCGTCGGCGCCGTGCTGGCAGCCAGGGGCCGCAAGGAGCTCAAGAACGCACATCCGGAGCTGCCGGAGACGCAGCAGACACTCAAGGAGGACGCAGCATGGGCCAGAGCACAGAAGAACTGAGGGCAGAGATCGAGCAGACGCGGCAGTCGATGACCGCCGACGTGGACGCCCTGCAGGACCGGGTCAGCCCGTCGGCCATCGTCGAGCGGCGCAAGGAGGCCGCGCGCGGTCGCGTGCGCGGCATGCGCGACAAGGTGATGGGCACCGCCCACGGCCTCACGTCGTCCGCGTCCGGCACCGTCGGGTCCACGCGGGACTCGGCCGCCGGCGCCGTCGACTCGGCGAAGGGCACGGCCCACGACGCCGTGAGCGGGGCGCAGGACAAGGTCCAGGGTGCTCCGCTGGCCGCCGGGCTGGTCGCCTTCGGTGCGGGGATGATCGTCTCCGCGCTGATCCCGGCCTCGGAGAAGGAGGCCGTGGCAGCCGGCCACGTCGTCGATGCCGCCAAGGAGCACGGCCAGCCGGTCGTGGACCAGGCGAAGTCGGTCGCGGAGGACGTCGCCCGGGACCTCAAGGGCACCGCCACCGAGGCGGCCCAGGAGGTCAAGGACTCCGCCGCCCAGAGCGCCGAGAAGGTCAAGTCCGAGGGGCAGTCGGGCGTGGACGAGGTCCGCTCCCAGACTCAGTCCTGACGGTCACCACTGCGCCGGGTCGCCAGGGGGCGGCCCGGCGCAGTGCTGCGTCGTCACACGGGCGGCTCGAGGCTGACCACGTCTCCCCGACGCGGGGCGCGCAGCACCGCCGGCGTACCACTCGCCGCGAGCCGTTCGACGAAGTCGGAGAGTGGCGAGCGGAACACCGTGTAGTCGTCGTGGTGGACCGGTACGACGACCGCTGGGGCGCACCGCTCGACGAAGTCGACGCCCATCGGACCGTCCATCGTGACCGTGCGCAGGAGGACCCGCGTGCCGCCGAGGTGCACCACGGCCGCGTCGATGTCGGGGAACCGCTCGCGCACCTCGTCGACGTGGGTGCCGGTGAGCGTGTCCCGCTGAAGTAGACGCGCCGACGCACCTCGCCGCCGACGACGTGCTCGACGACGCTCCCCATGACCGGCGGCAGCATCGCGCCGAGCAGGCCACGAGCGTGGATCGCCGGCACCGCCGTGATCCGCAGCTCCTCGCCGTCTTTGACCAGCGAGTGTTCCTGCCAGGTCCGCAGGGCGTGGGTGGTGAAGCCCCACGAGTCCAGGCGACGCACCGCGCGCGGGGTCGACAGCACGGGGGCGGAGCGGTCGAGGCGGTCGCGGCTGACCCGGTCGAAGTGGTCACCGTGGAGGTGCGAGAGCAGCACGGCGTCGAGTGGGGGCAGGTCCTCCGGCTCGACCGCGGGATCGGTCAACCGGCGCGAGGACAGACCCCATCCCAGGTAGGCGCGCTGACCGCGGTGCAGGAAGTTCGGGTCCGTCAGCAGCGTGAAGGAGCCGAGCGTCACGACCGTGGTCGCGGTGCCGATGAAGTGGAGTGTGTCGCCGGCGTCCATGCGCGCGGACGTCAGCGGGTCGCTGTGGACCGGCTCCGCCTGGCGAGGACCACGCCGAGGGCGATCATGCCGGCGCCGAGGACGAGGTGCAGCCAGTCGTCGGCGGCGTTGAGGGGGACGAAGTTGGCCTGCGACCGGTCGTCGACCACCAGGCCGTAGAGCCACAGCACGAGGTAGGTCGCACCGCCGCCGACGAGGAAGGCGCGCGCGCTGGCCTGCGTCCGCGCCAGCACCATGCCGGCGACACCGAACAGCAGGTGGACGACGTTGTGCAGGACCGACACCTGGAACAGGCCGAACAGCTCGGCGTGCGACTCGTGGCCGGCCCCCTCGAGGCCGTCGTACGGCGTGGTGATGCCCGGGATGAACCCCAGGACGCCGACGAGCAGGAAGGCGGTGCCCACCAGCGCGGCCGCTGCCTGGACCGGCGAGCCCTGGCGTGTCCTCGTCGTGCGGAGGTCGGTGTCCTCGGTCATCGCGGTGCTCCTCTCGCGGCACCGAACGGCTCGGCGCCCCTTGCCGGGTCCGTACCCACCGGCCCCGGGCGCACGCGTCCCGCGACGTACGCTCCACCCCTACAGCGGTAGTGCCCGGACGTGGCGCACGCCACGGTCTGGGGTCCCCGCTTTCGGGGTACCGGTCCAGTCCCGTCGAGAGGAGCTCCACCGTGAACGCCGTCAGCAAGGCCGCCCGAGTCGTCGCCCACCCCGCCCGGACCGCAGGGTCCGTCGCCGGCAGGACGGTCGGCCTGACGCTGGGCGCCGCCAAGGTCGGAGTACGCACGACCGCACGCGTGGTCGGCTGGGCGGTCGAGCGGGCGGGCGGCCCGACCCCGCAGCACCCCTCGTCGACCTTCACGTCGACCTCCCCGTCCACCTCCGTCACCGTGCCGCCGGCCCCTGAGCCCCCGCAGGACGAGCCCACCGTGACGAAGGCTCCGGCGCAGGAGGCGCCCGCGAAGGTGCCGGCCAGCGAGGTGCCCCTGAAGTCGGCGCCCACGCCGTCGCTCCCCCCCGCGCTGGAGGCCTTCGACGAGGCCGACGACGTGCCGGCGCCCGCTCCTGCGAAGAAGGCAGCGGCGAAGAAGGCCCCGGCCAGGAAGGCCCCCGCGAAGAAGGCCCCGGCCAAGAAGACCACCGCGAAGAAGGCGCCCTCGAAGCAGGCAGCGGTGCTCGCCCCGGCGCTCGGCCTCAGCGAGGACGAGGTGGTCGAGGTGGTCGAGGCCGTCGAGGGAGACGCCGACAAGGGCTGAGCCCGCTGTCGCACCCGCTGCCTATCCTCGAGGCATGCACCGCATCTTCACCACGAGCGTGGCCTCGGTCTATCCCCACTACGTCGCCAAGGCGGAGCGCAAGGGCCGCACCCAGGCGGAGGTGGACGAGGTCATCTCCTGGCTGACCGGCTTCGACGAGGCGACGTTGCGCTCCCACCTGGAGCAGGGGACGACCTTCGAGGACTTCTTCGCCGCGGCGAGCCTCAACCCGTCGGTCGACCAGATCACCGGATCGGTGTGCGGGGTGAAGGTGCAGGAGGTCGAGGACCCGCTGATGCGTCGCATCCGCTACCTCGACAAGCTCGTCGACGAGCTGGCCCAGGGCCGTCCGATCGAGAAGGTGCTGCGCTCCTGACCACGCCACGAGTGCCGGCCGAGCTCACCGAGCGCCTCCTCGACGTCCGCCGGATCTACCACGAGCGCGACATCGAGCGGTTCCCCCGCGCCCGCCAGGTGCTGGAGCGCTTCCCCGACGCCGAGCGCGTCGAGGTGCTCTCCCACCAGGCGATCCCCGGGCTGCACGGCAACGCCGGAGCTGTCGAGGACTGGGTGCGCAACAAGCGCGAGGTGCTGGTGCTGGGCGAGAAGAAGTCGCTGACCGCGCGCCGCAACGAGCGGTCGAGCGACTGGATCGCCCCGTCCACGGCCAACGGCTGCGCGATGGCCTGCTCCTACTGCTACGTCCCTCGTCGCAAGGGCTATGCCAACCCGATCACCGTGTTCGCCAACATCGAGGCCGTGCTGGGCTACCTCGAGCGCCACGCCGGCCGCCAGGGGGTCAAGCCGGGCCCCAACCAGTGCGATCCCGTCGACTGGGTCTACGACATCGGCGAGAACAGCGACTGCTCGGCCGACGCCCTGGTCTCCGACAACGTGCGCGACCTGGTGGACCTCTTCGCCCGGCTCCCGAACGCCAAGGCCAGCTTCGCCACCAAGCTGGTCAACCGCGACCTGCTCGCGTGGGACCCGCGCGGGGGCACCCGGGTCCGGTTCAGCCTCATGCCCGAGCGGCCGTCGCGGCTCGTCGACGTCCGCACCTCGAAGGTCGCCGACCGGATCGCCGCGATGGACGCCTTCGTCGAGGCCGGCTACGAGGTGCACGTGAACCTCAGCCCGGTGATCGTGCACGAGGGCTGGCTCGAGGAGTGGGCCGAGCTGCTCGAGCAGGTCGCCGACGGCACGAGCGCCCGCACCCGCGCCCAGCTCGCCGCGGAGATCATCTTCCTCACGCACAACCAGGACCTCCACGAGGTCAACCTGGGCTGGCACCCGCGCGGCGAGGAGCTCCTGTGGCGACCCGACCTGCAGCAGCCCAAGCGCAGCCAGAACGGCCAGCTCAACGTGCGCTACCGCACCGGCTGGAAGGGGCGCTGGGTGCAGCAGCTCACCGACCTGCTCGCCGACAAGCTGCCGGAGTGCCGGGTGCGCTACGCCTTCTGACTGCGGCGCCCTCAGCGCACCTCGAAGCGGACCGTCCGCACGGGGTTGTCGAACTCGGTCGTGCGCAGCGAGACCTGCGCCTGCCACTCCCCCGCCGTCGGGATGACCACGTCACCGGCGTAGGTCCCCGGCCCGAGGTTGGTCAGCGCGACCGCTCCCAGCTCGACGTCCGCCGTCGACAGGCTGATGCGCGGCGCCTCGTGGCCCTCGGCCGGGCGTCCCGCGTCGTCTGTCATCTCGATCGTCACGGTGGTCGGTCCCACCGTCGCCGGGTCCAGGGTGACCACCGCCGAGATCCCGTCGAGCCGGACCGTCTCCTCCGCCCTCCCGGAATCGGTCGCGGACGCGGCGACCGCGACGTCGGGCTCCGGGCTCCGGTCCACGAGGAACCCGGTCACCAGCAGCACCACGACCAGGACGCCCGCCTCCGCCAGCGTCGTCCGCACGAGGACCCCGGCCGTCACGTCGCGGTCCGGGCGCCGCGCGGCCCGCAGGCGCGGGAGCAGCGCGAACCTGTTCCAGGCCGCCAGCACCACGGCGACCAGCACCGCCAGCACCTTGACCAGGAGCAGCACCCCGTAGCCCGTGTCGAGCAGCGCGTCCCACGAGCCGGCGATCCGCCACGCGCCGAAGGCGCCGGTGACCACCAGGACCGCGAGCACGCCGGACGCCGCGGCCGAGAAGCGGCTCACCGTCCTCGCGCCGGCGTCGTCGCGTGCGGCGAGGTCGCCCAGCACGAGACCGAGCGCGACCAGCCCGCCGCACCACACCGCTGCCGCCAGCAGGTGGAGCACGTCCACGGCAACGACGAGCAGCTCCGGCGACGCGGCGCGCGTGTGACCGGTGAACGCGGGCGCGGCGAGCGCGACGGCGCACCCGGCGAGCACGGGTGCGACATGTCGCCCCGAGGGCGCCGTCGCCGGCAGGAGGCCGACGGCGAGCACGAGACCGGCCACCACCGCGGCAGGTACGACGTACTCCGCCGGTGCGAGGGCGGACCAGGTCGAGCCCTCCGCCCACCCCGAGACGGGCAGGCCGAGCTGGTAGAGCGCCACCAGCGGGACCGCCGCGAGCCAGCCGACGGCGCCGGCCGCGGCCGCGATGCGCGCGACCGTGCGCAGGCGCCGGCGCGACCCGTCCGCCTCGGGGCCGCGAGGCAGGAGCAGCACGGCGAACCCCGCCACCCCCGTCGCCACGAGCAGCCCGGCGTAGCCCAGCCACCGTGCGAGGCTGAGCGGCAGCGGCGCCTCGGTCCCGGCGTCGGCGCCGGTCGTCGGCACGTCCACGACGTCGCTCCGCGCGCCGACCGAGAAGGTGAGCGACCCGCCGATCGGGTGGCCGTCGGCCGAGACGAGTCGCCAGACCACCACGAGCGTGCCCTCCCCCACCTCCTCCTCGAGGTCCACGAGCAGCTCGGCCTCGCGCACGGTCGCGGAGGAGGCGACCTCCTCCCCCGTCGCGTCGAAGACACGGATGCCCGCCGGGACCCCGATCACCGACTCGTTGAAGGTGAAGGTGACGCGATCCGGCGCGGCGTCGAGGACCGCGCCCTCCGCCGGGTCCGTCCCGATGAGCGTCGCGTGGGCCGATGCCGGGGCCGCGGCTGCGAGCAGCAGGACGAGGGCGAGCGGCAGCAGGACGAGCCAGCCGAGTGCCCGACGGAGGACGTCGTGTCTCATGCGCGCCGGCGACGCAGCAGCAGGACGCCGCCGCTGACGAGGCAGCCGATCGTCAGCACCCCGGCGGCCCCGAGGGCCATCGCGTGCTCGGAGCCGGCGGCCGCCGTCACCACGATGACCGGCGCCGGCATCTCCAGCGCCTCGCGGCTCGCCTCGTCGGCAGCCACCTCCGTCCAGGCGGCCTCGCCCTCCTCGCAGCGCTGGACGACGGGGAACACGAGCGTGGCGCCGGGATCGTCCGGCAGCCGCACGGAGAACTCGACCGCGTCCTCCACGCCGTCGGGCAGGGGCGCGTCGGTGCGGAAGGTGATCGCTCCGCCGCCCTGCTCCGCGCGCCACCTCGCGCTGTCGTCGGCCGCCACCTCGGAGACCGCAGCGGGCATCCGGACGGCGACCTCGGTCGTGGCCGACCCCTCGCACCCGTGCGGCACGAGCATCCGGACCTCCGCCGTCGCTCCCGCCACCGTGGTGGAGGGGGTCAGCGTGACGTGGGCCGAGGCGGGCGCCGCGCCGAGCAGCACCAGCGCCCCGGCGAGGACTCCGCACGCCGGCCTGCGGAGGCTCGGGCGGCTGCGGTCCATGGGAGCTCCGGCGGAAGGGGTGACGGGGATGGCGGGGATGGCGGGGATGGTGGAGTGACGCCGCTCACACAACCAGCCTGTCGAACTGTTGTCAAGGATGTGAACTGCGCGTACGGTGATTCGCATCACCGAACCGAGGTCGTGCGTGTGAACGCGTTGAGCGGCCCACCCCGACGAAGGGACACCCACAGCCATGCCCAACATCACCGTCGAGCTGCTGCGAGGGCGCACCCTCGAGCAGCGCCGCGACTTCGCCAAGGCCGTCGCCGACAGCGCCGTGGAGATCCTCGGCGCCCGGCGCCAGGACGTCCGCATGGTCTTCACCGAGATCACCGCCGACATCGTCGCCAACGGCGGCGTGCTCGCCAGCGAGGACGACAGTCGCGCCGGGGTGGTCGCCGCCCTCGCCGACGACTGAGCCGAGCCGGCCGACCGAGCCGATCCACCGGACCACGACGAGGCCGGCAGCTCCGCGAGGAGCTGCCGGCCTCGTGCTGTGCCCGGCTAGCGGAACCGCACGGTGGTCCGGACCGAGGCCTGCTGCACCAGGTCGCTCCCGAGGTAGGTCGCGGTGAGGGTGGCCTGGCCGCCCGCGGGCACCTTCGGCAGCGTGAACACCGCCCGCCCGTCGGTCACGCCCGCGGTCAGGGTCGCCCCGCGGTCGATCGCGATCCGCACCTGTCCCGTCACCGGGACGCCGTGGTCGGTCGTGAGCGAGACCGTGATCACGCCCTTGCCGCCCTTCGCCTTGGCAGCGGTGACCTCGACCGTGGGCACCACCTTGTCCACCTGGACCCGCACCACGGACGTCGACGCCCTGTGGTCGGCATCTCCGCCGTAGCGCACGGTCAGGTCGTGGACCCCCGGCAGGAGCGACTTCGCGGCGAGCACGAGCGTCCCACGCCCGTCCGCGACCGTCGCCGTGGCCAGGACCTCGGTCCCCTTCCTCAGCTCGACCGATCCGGTCGCCGTCGCGGGCGAGACCGCCACCGACACGGTGCCCGGGGTGCCGTAGGTGATGGGCAGTGCCACCCCCGCCACGGCCGTGACCGCCGGAGACTTCACCGTGATCGTCACCTGCGCGGGTGCGGACACGTCCTCACCGTCGTCGGCCCGGTAGGTGAACACGTCCTTCCCGGAGAACCCGGCGGGGGCGGTGTAGGTGAAGGAGCCGTCGGCGGCGACCTCGACCTCCCCGTTGGCCGGCTGGGTGACCGCGGTGGCGGTCAGGACGTTGCCGTCGGCGTCGGTGTCGTTGGCCAGGACGCCGGGCGCCGGCAGGACCAGCGGCTCGCCGCCCACCGCGTCGTACGCGTCCGCCGCCGCGACCGGCGCCACGTTGGTCGGCAGCTGCTCCTCCACCGTGATCGTCACCGTCGTCGCCGCCGAGGAGGCGGTCCCGTCGCTGGCCCTGTAGGTGAAGGTGTCGGTGCCCACGAACCCCGCGTCGGGGGTATAGGTGAACGAGCCGTTCGCCGCCACCGAGACCTCGCCGCCGGCCGGCTGGGTGACGCCGGTCGCGGTCAGGGTGTCCCCGTCCGCGTCGGTGTCGTTGGCCAGCACGCCGGGTGCGGCGACCACGAGGGGCTCGCCCTCCATGGTGCCGTAGGCGTCGGCCGCCCCGACCGGAGCCGCGTTGGGGTTGGCCTCGAACAGCTCGAGGACGTCCGCGGCGCTCAGCTCGTAGCCGTAGAGCCGGAAGTCGTCGACCTGCTCGGTGGGACGGGGATCGTTCCAGCTGCCGTTGCCGATGAAGTTGGCGGTGGTGCCGCCCTCACCGATGTCACCGATGCTGACCGGGATGTTGTCCCGGGTGCCGCCGCTCATGAGGACGCCGTTGAAGTAGATCTTGCCCGTCGTGCCGCCGCCGGTCGGCGACGGTCCGAGGGTGACCACGACGTGGGTCCACTGGTTGAGCGGCAGGTCGGTCGTGCCGGGCAGCTGGATGCGGTACTGCTCGCCGTTGTTCTTGCGCAGCGTGGCGGCGAAGCCCCGGGTGCCGTTCTCGGTCTCGGACTGGAGCAGGAGGAACTCGGTGGTGTCCTTGCCGATCTGGACGTGGGTGGTCCAGTTGGGCAGCGCCGTGGGTCGCACCCACGTGGAGACCGTGACCTCGGAGTCCATCCCGAACGTGAGGTCGTTGGGCAGCTGGACGTGTCCGGCGCCGGGCAGGTTGACCCCCGGGCCGTACTTCGCGGAGCCCACCCAGCCGGCGTTGCCCTGGAGCACGGCGTTGCCGATGGCCGGGTCCGAGCCGGAGTTCACGGAGGTGGTGCCGGTGCCCTCGTCGAACTCGTAGTGGACGGGCACGCCCTCCCCGACCGGCGGCCGGGCAACGGTGTGCTGGACGGTCTCCGAGGAGTCGCGCCAGCCGTTGCCGGCCAGGAAGCGCACCTCGACCTCGTGGGTGCGCGGGAGCAGCGTGACCTCCGGGAAGGTCACCGATCCGCTCGTGACCTCGACCGGGGAGCCCTCACGGGCGCCGTCGATCCAGAGCTCCGCGACACCGGTCGGGTCCGCCCCGGACGAGTCCTCGACCGTCGCCGACACCGTGATGGGGGTGTCGAACGGCGACGGCGACTCCGGCGCGACGGACACGTCGACGGTGGTGTCGAGCGCGGTGCCGTCGGCGTACAGGCCGGCGACGTCGGCCCCGGACAGCGTCGAGGTGTAGATCCGGACGTCGTCCATGCGGCCGTCGAAGGCCGGGTCCGGGTAGCCGTTGCGACCCAGCCAGTTGTTGGTCGTCGGACCGACGTCGGCCATGGTGATCGTCAGGTCGGTGCGCTCGGCGATCTTCTGGCCGTTGAGGTAGAGCGTGCCGACGGCTCCGTCGCGGGTGAACGCGACGTGGTTCCACTGCCCGGCGACGACGTCCCTGGTCGGGACGGCGTAGACGCGCTCCTGGAGGTTGCTCCCCTTCTTCTTGAACGTCGCGGCCAGGCCGGTGCCGCCGGCGGCGGCGTCGGTCTGCATCTGGACCTGGAAGAAGCTGCCGGCGTCGCCGAGGCCGTCACCGATGTGGAACAGGTTGATCCAGTTGGCCTTCGTGTCGGGGCGGACCCAGAACGAGGTGGTGAACGCCGACTCGCCCTGCAGCAGGTTGTCCGGCAGGTCGACCGTGTTGGCGTTGCTCCCGCCCGGGAGGTCGAGGGCGCCGCCCTCGACGCCACTCGCGCTCCACCCGGTGGAGCCGGTGAGCGTGGCCGCGCCGACCGTGGAGTCGGTGCCGGTGTTGGCGGCCGACGTGCCGGTCTGCTCCTCGAACTCGTAGTGGACGGGCACGTCGGAGGTCCCGGCCGCGGTGGCCACGACGACCAGGTCGTCGAGGACCACGGTGGCGGGGCCGCCGCCCCCGGTGATGGTCAAGGGCATCCGCCGCGCATCGGCGGTGAAGGTGCCCGTGTAGGTGCCGAAGGCGTTCTGCGACGACAGGTCGGCGCCGGCCGACAGGGTGGCCGAGAGGCCGCCGACCGACAGGCTGGCCGTTCCGGGCGCGGTGCCCGCGGAACGGCTGTCACGGGCGTAGCGGACCGAGAGGCGGTACTCCCGCCCGACGTCGAGACCCTGAAGGGTCCTGGTCAGGTCGCCCGCGGCGCCCACCGCGAGGTGGTAGCCGGTGAGCCCGAGGCCGCCCATGCTCGGCTGCGCCGCGCGGATGAGCTGCACCTGCGAGTCGACCTCCCACGGGGACATCCGGCCGTTACCCGGCGCCACGTCGAAGCTGGCCGGCACGTTGATGGACTGCCAGCCGACCGGCAGCCGCGGGTACTCGAACTGGTCGACCACCTTCGGTGCGGGTGAGTCCATCCGCACGGTCGGGTCGACCTGCACGATGTCGGCGACCGACGGGGTGCCGTCCTCGTCCCACAGGAACACCATGTAGGCACCGGGAGGCGCGAGGTTGGCGTTGGCGGGCGTGGTGATCGTGACGGTGCCGCCGGACTGGGTGAAGGACAGGTCCTGGAAGTTCTGGTCGTTGTTGAACCCGTGCGTCACCGAGCCGTTGCGCACGAGCGTGACGCGCTCGATCGGGCTGTCGGAGGTCACCGCGAAGGTGCCGTCGTAGCCGATCTTCTTCGGTGCGCCGGTGATCACCGGGCGCTCAGCCGGCTCGTCGCCGTCGAAGAGGTACGCCGGTGAGTAGAGCTCGACGTCGGTGTAGTTGCGCGGGCCGGGCGTGCCGCCGCCACCCACCATGATCCGGCCGTCCGGCAGCAGCAGGGCGACCGAGTGGTAGAGCCGGGCGTGCTCGTGGGGCACCTCCACCACGGTCCACTGGCCCGTGTCGGGGTTCCAGATCTCCGCGTTGGTGACGTAGCCGCCGTTGCCGTTGTTCTCGCGCGAGCCGCCGGTCACGATGACGTTGCCGTCGGGCATGACGGTGGAGGTCGGCCAGTGCCGGGCGTACTTCATGGGCTGCGTCGCGGCGACCACCGGGTCGGCGGTGCCGCCCGAGATGTCGACCGTGATGCCGGCGCGGGCGCCGGCGCCGCCGCCACCGTTGGACCAGGTGCCACCGCCGACCTGCAGGATCTTGCCGGGGCGGTACATCGTCGCGGTCGAGGTGGCACCGACCGGGTTGCCCAGCGCGCCCTGGTTGCCAGTGCCTGCCCCGAGGGTGCCGCGCAGCGTGATCGCGCCGTCACCCGAGGGGTCGAGCTCGAACATCTGGGTGCCCGAGATGTTGAAGATGTTGCCGTTGGTCGGGGCGACGAAGGCCCGCGGGTACCACCAGCGGTTCTCGTCGGGCTGGCCGTTCTGCCCGTCGCCGTACGCCGCTGCGCTGGTCGCGCCGGTCAGCAGCTTCCACGAGCTGCCCTGGCCGGGCGTGTAGATCTCCGGCGTCAGCACGCCGGGTCCGCCCGGGCCGCCCTTGAGCGCGCCGCCCTGCACGACGACGGAGCCGTCGGGCGTGGTGGTGCCGGTGGGGTACCAGCGCGGGAAGTTCATCGGGGCCTCGTTGCGCAGGCCCGAGTTGGTGGAGTAGCTGGTGACACCGATGGCCGAGTCGTTCGGGGCGTTGCCTCCGAGGCCGTCGTCACCGCCGACCGTCATGGTCGAGCGGCGGTGCGGCATCTGCACCTGCATGGAGCAGAACAGGTCGGTGTAGGTGGCGTTGGGGATGACGCCGGAGACGAGGTTGCCGACCGTCCGCACGACCGAGGGGTCCCAGACGTCGATCTCCATCTGGCCGCCCTGCGTCACGCAGTCGTTGCCGCCCCAGTTGTACGGGTTCTGGTCGGTGCAGCCCGACGACACCGAGCCGAAGGACTGGACCTTGCCGTCGGAGGTGAGGGCCGCGTTGATCGGGACCAGGGGCCACGGCGTGACGCCGCCCCACGAGCCCTGCTCGTCCTTGGCCGGCGGCGAGCAGTCGGCCGGGAGCAGGCCGGAGGAGAAGGCGATGCCGTTGCGCAGCTGGGCGCGCACGAAGTCGTCGGCCTGGTTGTCGCCCGCGTTGCCGCCGTCGTCGGCCGCGGTGTAGGCCGAGGCGTGGTGGCCCAGCGAGGAGTACCACGACCGGCCCTCGTCGATGTCCTGGCACCACGTCACGGGGTGGGTGGTGCCCTCCTCGCCGACCTCGGTGCCGGCGGGGAAGGAGGACTCGTCGACGGTCACGAGGGTGCGCACGTCCTGGGAGGGGTTGACGTCCCACTCGTACCACTCGTCGGTGTACGACAGCGGCGATGCCAGGCCCGCGGTCAGCGGGTGCGAGCCGTCGCTGACGGTGACCGTGCCGCGCTGGCCGCCCGCGGGCTCGGGGTGCCCGGTGGCGGCCGCGCCCACGAGGCGGCGGTAGAACGGGTTCACGTCGTGCTCGGTCTGGTCGGGCGACCAGGCCGTGTAGTGGATGCCGACGAAGCCGCCGCCACCACGGATGTAGGCCTCCAGCGCCGCCCGCTGCTCGGTGTTGAAGAGCACGCCGGCGGTGTGGGCGAAGACGAGGACGTCCTTGGTGGCCAGGTTCTCCGGGGTGAACGCGGTCGCGCTGGTGGTCTCCTGGATCTCGGCGACCGCGCGGGACGGGTCGCCGGTGCCGTCGTCGAGGCCGTGCTCGGCCGCGAGGGAGTTGGACAGCTCGCGCACCGCGGCGCGGGTGTTGGCGACCGAGCCGTGCACCCCGTCGCCGCTGGAGAACAGCAGCACCCGCAGGACGTCGTCGTCGGCGGGCGCCGCGGCGGCGGGGGTGGAGGAGGCCACGGAGAGCGGGGCGGCGATCGCGAGGGCGACCGAGGTGGCCACGAGGTGGTTCGCGGCGCGGCGCAGGCGCCGGGAGCGGCGCCGTCGTACGGACAGAAGAGACATCAACGTTTCCCTTGGGCTCGGCGGGGCGGAGCTCGGCGGGCGACGGGTGCGGTCAGCGCTCACGGAGACAGGTCCGAACGTATGACGGAGGTCACACAGAGTCAAGAACTCTGTCCAGAATTGTGAACTCTCTTGATTGTTGGTTCAGATACGTGAAAACAGGTCTGAGTGGCCGGTCCCCCGCACGGGGCCGGACCACCCAGACCTGGTCCGGGGGTGTGGAGAGGTGCCGAGAAGGACGTGGGCTCAGCGACGCACGCGCGCGCTCCCGCCACTGGCGAGCGCCCGCACCTCCGCAGCCGTCGCCATCGAGGTGTCGCCGGGCGTGGTCATGGCCAACGCGCCATGGGCGGCACCGAGCTCGAGGCACTGCTGGAGGGGCTCGCCCTCGAGCAGGCCGTAGACGAGTCCGGAGGCGAAGCCGTCGCCGCCCCCGACCCGGTCGTAGATGCCGAGGTGGTCGCGCGGGGTCGAGGCCAGCACGCCGGTCTCCGGCGACCAGGCGATGGCCTGCCAGTCGTTGTCGCTCGCGGTGTGCACCGTGCGCAAGGTGGTGGCGATGACCTGGAGCCACGGCATCTTCTCCGCGACCGTGCCGACCATCGTCTCGAAGCTGTCCATCGGCAGCGTGCTGAGGTGCTCGTCGACGTGGGCGACCTCGAAGCCGAGGGCGGCGGTGAAGTCCTCCTCGTTCCCGATCATCACGTCCACGTGCTCCGCGAGCCGGGTGTTGACGTCGCGGGCGCGCTCGGTGCCGCCGATCCCCGCCCACAGGCTGGGGCGGTAGTTGAGGTCGAACGAGACCACTGTGCCGTGCTCCTGCGCGGCCGCCATCGCCTCCTCGGCCACCGCCGCCGCGTTCTCGGACAGCGCGGCGTAGATGCCGCCCGTGTGCAGCCAGCGCACACCGCGGCGGCCGAACAGGTCGTCCCAGTCGACGGTGCCGGGCTCCAGCTGGGCGATGGCGGTGTTGGCCCGGTCGGAGACGCCGACCGCGCCTCGCACGCCGAAGCCGCGCTCGGTGAAGTTCAGGCCGTTGCGCACGGTGCGACCGATGCCGTCGTAGCTCTCCCAGCGGATCAGCGAGGTGTCGACGCCGCCCTGCATGACGAGGTTCTCGACGAGGTGGCCGACCTCGTTGTCGGCGAGCGCGGTGACGACGCCGGCGCGGAGGCCGAAGACCTTCCGCATCCCCCGGGCGACGTTGTACTCACCGCCGCCCTCCCAGGCCTCGAACCGGCGGGCGGTGCGGATCCGCCCCTCCCCCGGGTCGAGGCGGAGCATCACCTCCCCGAGCGCGACGATGTCGAGCTCGCACTCCTCGGGAGGACGGGTCTGGATGGTCATGCGGTGGCTCCTTGCAGAGGGTCGTGGAGGGCGGTGGAGGCGGCGCAGCGCCGGGTGACCTCGTCCCAGCGGGCTCCCGCGAGGAGGTCGCCCGCCACCATCCAGCTGCCGCCGACGGCGGCGACGGAGGGGTGCGCGAGGTAGGCGGGGGCGGTGTCGACGGTGATGCCGCCCGTCGGCACGAACCGCACCTGCGGGAAGGCGGCGGCGAGGGCCTTGATCGTGGGCAGCCCTCCGCTGGCCTCGGCCGGGAAGAACTTCACGGTGTCGAGCCCGAGATCGAGGGCCTGCATGATCTCGGTGGCCGTGCTGACGCCCGGGACGATCGGCACGCCGACGTCCTGGCAGCGGCGTACGACGGCCGCGCTGAGGCCCGGAGAGACGACGAACCGCGCTCCCGCCTCGACCGCCTCGTCGACCTGACGGTCGGTGAGGACGGTGCCGGCACCGACGACCAGGTCGTCGTTGGCGGCCAGGCGCCGCAGGACCGCCGCTGCCTGCGGGGTGCGGAACGTCGCCTCCGCGACGGGCAGTCCGCCCTCGACGAGGGCGGCGCCCAGCGCGTCGGCGCTGGCCGGGTCGTCCAGGACGACCACCGGGACGATCCGGTGGCCGCCCAGGACGTCGGTGGGACTCGTGCTCACCCCAGCGCTCACTCCAGCGCTCACCGGAGCTCGGCGATGACGGTCTTGAGCTCGGTGTAGTCGTCGAGCCCGAAGGAGCCGAGCTCACGACCCCAGCCGGACTGCTTGAAGCCGCCACGGGGCAGCGTCACGTCGTCGGCGTGCCAGGTGTTCAGCCACACGGTGCCCGCGCGCAGCTTGCTGCCGACGCGGTGGGCGGTGCCGAGGTCCTTGGACCAGACGCCGGCGGCGAGGCCGTACACCGTGTTGTTGGCTGCGGCGACGACCTCGTCCTCGGTGTCGAACGGGATCGCGGTGATGACCGGACCGAAGATCTCGTCGGTCTGGACGGCCATGTCCTCGGTGACGCCGGTGATGAGGGTCGGCGAGAAGAAGTAGCCCTTCTCGGCAGCACGGTCGGGGCTGCCGGCGACGATGTTGGCGCCGTCGGTGACCGCGCCGCGGACGTAGCCCATGACCTTCTCGTGCTGCTCCTGCGAGACGAGCGGGCCCATGGTCGTGTCGGCGTCGAAGCCGTTGCCGACCTTGATCGCCCTGGCCGCCGCGGCGACACCCTCGATGACCTCGTCGAAGACGTCGCGCTGCACGTAGAGGCGCGAGCCGTTGACGCAGCACTGGCCCTCGTTGAAGTAGCCGGCGAGCGCAGCGCCCGCGATGGCCGCCTCGAGGTCGGCGTCGTTGAAGATGATGTTGGGCGCCTTGCCCCCGAGCTCCAAGGAGACCTTCTTCAGGTTCTTCGAGGCGCCCGCGGCGATCTTCTTGCCGACCTCGGTGGAGCCGGTGAAGGCGACCTTGTCGACGTCGTGGTGGTCGACCAGCGCAGCGCCGGCGTCGCCGAAGCCCGGCAGGATGTTGACGACACCGGCCGGCACGCCGGCCTCGAGCAGCAGCTGGCCGAGGTAGAGCGCGGTCAGCGGGGTCTGCTCGGCGGGCTTGAGGACGACGGTGTTGCCGGCGGTGATCGACGGGATGATCTTGAACGCGGCCATGGTCAGCGGGAAGTTCCACGGCACGATGCCGGCGACGACGCCGATGGCCTCGCGGCGGGTGTAGGCGTGGAACTCGCGACCGGGCACCGACATCGGGATCGTGGTGCCCTCCATCTTGGTGGCCCACCCGGCGAAGTAGCGGAACAGCTCGGCGGCCACCCCGACGTCGCCGCGGGCGGACGCCAGGCTCTTGCCGTTGTCGAGCGACTCGAGCTGGGCGAACTCCTCGGCGCGCTCGTCGATCAGGTCGCCGACGCGCCACAGGAGGTGCGAGCGGTCGCGGGGGGTCATCCTCGACCACGGCGACCCGGCCTCGAAGGCGTTGCGCGCGGCGACGACGGCGCGGTCGGCGTCGACGGCCGACGCCTGCGCGACCTCGACGAGGACCTCCTCGGTCGCGGGGTTGACGGTGCCGAACGTCTGGCCGTCCTTCGCGTCCACCCACTCGCCGTCGATCAGCAGCTGACGGGGCGAGGAGAGGAACGAGGAGACGGCGGGCAGGAGCTGGGACTCGGTGGACATGGAAACCCTTCCGGGGTGCGGGGTGCTGGGATCAGTGGTGGAGGTCAGGTCGGCCGCGGCTACTTGATGATCGCCACCTTCGACCGGTCGAGGGTGAGCGCGACGGCGGCGACGATGATCGCGCCGTAGAGGATCTGCTCCCACGCCGACGGGACGCCGACGATCGGCAGGCCGACGCGCAGCAGCGTGACGACGAGCGCTCCGGCGAGGCTGCGCCAGAGCGACCCGTGGCCGCCCGTGATCGCCGTACCGCCGACCACGATGGCCGCGACGGCCGGCAGCAGCAGGTTGTCGGCCATGGTCGGGCTGCCGCTGAAGTTGCGGGAGGCGAGCATGACCGCGGCGAGGCCCGCGCAGGCGCCGGAGATGGTGAACGCAGCGACCTTGACCAGGTCGACCGGGGTGCCGGCCAGGCGCGCGGCGGACTCGGAGTAGCCGGTGGCGCGCACGAAGCTCTCGAGAGGGGTGAGCTTGATGACCAGCGAGACGACCGCGACGACGAGGACGGCGACGAAGAACGACATCGGGACATAGCCGGCGACGTAGAGGTCGAGCCACTTCGTGGCGTCACGGTCGACCACTCGGATCGGGCCGGCGTCGGAGATGACGAGGGCGACGGCGGAGAAGATGCTCATGCCACCGAGCGTCACGACGAAGGACGGGATCCGCAGCAGCACGTGGGCGATGCCCTGGACGGCGCCGATCGCACCGGCCGCCGCCACGACCGCGAGGATCGTGAGCCCGCCCAGGTCGGGCAGCCACATCGCGAACAGCACCGTGGAAAGTGAGCAGAGCGCCGCGATCGAGAGGTCGATCCCGCCGCACAGCACGACCAGGGTGGCTCCGGCGGCGAGCACGACCAGCGGCGCGGACGTGCGGACCGCGGCGGTGAGGCTTCGCTGGGTGAGGAAGTCCGGGTCGGCGACGGTGAGCGCGGCGAGCAGCGCGACGAGGGCGATGACCGGCATGAACGACGTCACCCGCTGGCCGACGGTGGGGCCACCCCTGACGATCGCGGGCTCCGCGGCCGGGTTCGACGCCGGCTCGGCGATGACGGGGGTGGTCATCAGACCATCTCCTTGACCAGGTCGAGCGGGGTCGGCTTGGCGCCCGAGGGACAGCCGACCTCCGCGGTGGCCCGGCCGTCGTTCATCACGACGATCCGGTCGGACATGCCGATGGCCTCCTCGAGGCTGTCGGCCAGGAGCACGGTGGCCACGCCGCTGTTGGCGAGCTCGCGCATCAGGCGGTAGACCTCCGAGCGCGCGCCGATGTCGAGCCCGCGGGTGGGGTGGTCGAGCAGCAGCAACCGGATGTCGCCGCCCACGAGCCAGCGGGCCAGCACGACCTTCTGCTGGTTGCCGCCGGACAGGCGTCCGATCTGGGTGCCGCGGTGCGGGGTGCGGATGGAGAGGCGCTCGATCCACCGGTCGACCAGGCTCGCCTGCTTCTGCGGCACGACCAGCGGGCCCGCGCAGCGCGACTTCTGCTTGGTGAGGGTCATGTTGTCGGCGACCGACATCGGCCCGACCATGCCCTCGATCTTGCGCTCCGCGGGGACGTACCCGATCCCGGAGGCGACCGCGGCGCGGGTGCCGGACAGGGTGAGCCGCTCGCCGTCGAGGGTGACCTCGCCGGCGAGGGTGGGCTCGGCGCCGAACAGCGCACGGCAGACGTCCTCCCTGCCGGAGCCGTGGACGCCGACGATCCCGACGATCTCCCCCGCCCGCACCTCGAGGTCGACGTCGCGGAAGGTGCGGCCGGACAGGCCCGACACGACGAGGCGCGGCGCTGCCGGCTCGTCCCCGCGCACGGCGAAACCGTCGTGGTAGTGGTCGTCGGACCCGGTCGAGCCGATCATCATCCGGTGCAGGTCGGTGGGGGCGGCGCCCGCGGTGGGCACCTCGCCGACCGACGTCCCGCCGCGCAGCACGCTGACGCGGTCGCACACGTCGAGGACCTCGTCGAGGCGGTGAGAGACGAAGACGACGGACGCGAACTCGCGCAGCCGGCGCACCTGGGTGAAGAGCGTCTCGATCTCCTTCGACTCCAGCACGGACGTGGGCTCGTCGAGGATGATCACCGGCGGGTGGGAGGTGCGCTCCTCGATGCGGAGCACCTTGGCGATCTCCACCATCTGCCGCTCGGCGAAGGTCAGCGAGTCGGTGCGGGCGAGCGGGTCGATGTGGGAGCCGATCTTGTCGAGCTGCTCCTGGGCGAGGCGGCGCATGGTGTCCCAGCGGTAGATGCCCCGCCGCACGCCCGGTCCCTCGCTGCCCAGGACGATGTTCTCGGCGGCCGTGAGGTTGGGCACGAGCGACTGCTCCTGGAAGACCATGCCGATGCCGTGGTCGGCCGCGTCGACGACGCTCCTGAGCCGCACCTTCTGGCCCCGGACCCAGATCTCGCCGGAGTCCGGCCGGACCAGGCCGACCAGCGCCTTGAGCAGCGTGGACTTGCCGGCGCCGTTCTCGCCGGCGAGGCCGAGCACCTCGTTCTGGTGGACGACGAGGTCGACGCCGTCGAGCGCCTTGACGCCCGGGTAGTGCTTGACCAGCCCGCGCACCTCGAGGGCCGGCACGGGCCCGGGAGCGTGGGCCTCGGGGGCCGCCTGGAGGTTCGTGGTCACTTCGTCACCTGGTTCCTACGACGCTGGGGGATGACCGCTGCCGAGACGGCCGCGACGACGATGAGTCCCTGGACACCGCCCTGCCAGTAAGGGCTGACGCCGACCTGGACGAGGCCGTTGGTGAGGACCGTGACCAGGAGGACGCCGACGGCGGAGTGGAGCACTCCCCCGCGCCCGCCGGTGAGCAGGGTGCCGCCGACGACGGCGGCGGTGATGGCGGCGAAGTCGTAGCCCTTGCCCGCTTGGACGAGGCCGGCGCTGAGCTGGCTGGTCACCATCACGCCCGCCAGGGCGTAGAAGGCACCGGCGAGGGTGAACACGGCGACCTTGTAGGGCGCGACCTTCACGCCGGACAGCGCGAGCACCTCCTCGGCCCCGCCGATGGCGTACGCGTAGCGGCCCAGGCGCGAGTAGCGCTGGATGAGCCAGCCGACGAGCACGCACGCCACGGCGATCCACGTCAGGTAGGCCAAGCCGAGGAAGCGCTCGACCGCCCAGCCGTGGAGCATCTCATCGGAGATGTTGGGCTGCACGCCGGCGAACATCAGCGTCGCGACGCCGAGCCCGACCGCGGAGACGCCGAGCGTGGTCATGAAGGACGGCACCTTCAGGCTGACCAGGGCCAGCCCGCTCAGGCAGCCGAGCCCGGCACCGAGCAGGACGGCCACCAGGACGCCGAGCAGTCCCCAGTCGTTGTCGTTCCTGTTGTTGGCGACCAGCAGGGCCACCGCGATGGCGGAGGCACCCATCACCCCGGGTACGGAGAGGTCGATCGACCCCATCATCAGCACGAAGGTGATGCCGCAGGTCACGACGGCGAGGACCGCCGCCGCGTCCATGATGTTCTGCACGTTGCCAAGCGTGCGGAAGTCCGGGCTCAGGACCGCGAAGATGCCGAAGATGACGACCAGGGCGACCGGCGGACCAGCGTCTCGGAGCGACACCCCCCGCCGAGGCCGGGGGCGTGGCGCGATCACTGCCTCGGTGTCGGCCTGGACGGGGGATGTCATGGTCACGAAATCGCGCCCTGCGAGCGGCTGAAGACGTTGTCGCACGCGAAGTCGGACTCGTCGACCTCGGGGGCGGTGAACTCGGCGACGTTGTCCCCGGTGATGAGGAACTGCTCGGCGAACCAGGCGCGGTCCTCGTCGGCGATGTCGTCGACGGAGAGCTCGCCGGTGGCCACGCAGTAGCCGATGGCGAGGCCGATGCCGCCCTGCCACGGGCCGTCGGAGGAGACGGTCGCGGTCATCGTGCCGTCCTCGATGGCGGTCAGCGCGTCGGGCACGGCGTCGATGCCGACGACCGCGACGTCGTCGCGCCCGGCCTGCTCGAGCGCGGCGAGCGCGCCGAGCGCCATGTCGTCGTTGGCGGCCCAGATGCCCTTGATCTTGTCACCGTGCTTGGTGAGCAGCGTCTTGGTGACGGCGAGCGCCTCGTCACGGGAGAAGTTGGCGGTCTGGTCGTCGAGCAGCTCGACGTCCGGGTTCGCCTCCAGCGAGGCCTCGAGACCGGCGAAGCGGTCCTTCGCGGCACCGGTGTCCAGGATGCCCTGCAGGGCGATGATGCCGCCCGAGCCGCCGATGGCCTCCGCGAGCGCGTCGCCGATCTGCTGGCCGGACTCGACGCCGTTGTAGGTGATGTGGCTCAGCCACTGGTCGTACTCGGTGACCTCGACGTCGGCCGGCTTGTTCCACTGGGTGACGAGGTAGGCGCCGGCGTCCTGGGCTCCCTCGACGATCGGGAGGGTGTCGGAGTCGCCGTTGGGCAGGATGTTCATGACGAGGCACTCGGTGTCGCCGGCGAGCAGCTGGGTGATCTGCTCCTGCTGCTTGGTCGAGTCGCCGTCGTAGGTCAGGCGCTGCTGCTCGAGGCCGACCTGCTCGGCGAAGGCGTCGCCGCCGTCGAGCCAGGAGGCCTCGTAGGGGTTGGACTCGTTGCGCACCTGGCCCACGAGGACGACGTCCTCGGGGGCGCAGCCGCCGGCCTCGGCACCGCCGCCGGTCCCGCCGGCCTCCTCACTGCAGCCCGCGAGGGCAGCAGCGGCCAGGGTCAGGCCGATGACGGCTGCAGTGGGTCGGGAGATGGACTTCATGGTCGATCCTCATTCTGTTCGGTGCCGGGGTCCGGCGGTGGGACTGACGGGTTCTGGTGGTGCGCCCCGAGTGGTGTGGAGGTGTGTGCTCTTCTCTGGTGGTGCTGCAGGGGTGGAGATCGTGGTGCGGGTTCAGCGGGCCATCCAGCCGCCGTCGACGACCAGCACGTGGCCGTTGACGTAGTCGGCGGCCGGGGAGCTGAGGAAGACGGCCGCGCCCGCGATGTCCTCGGCGTCGCCCCAGCGGCCGGCCGGGATGCGCTCGAGGATCGACCGCGAGCGGTCGGCGTCCTCGCGGAGGGCGGTGGTGTTGTCGGTGGCGATGTAGCCGGGCGCGATCGCGTTGACCTGGACGCCGCGGGGACCCCACTCGTTGGCCAGGGCCTTGGTCACGCCCGCGACGGCGTGCTTGCTGGCGGCGTACGACGCCACGCGGATGCCGCCCTGGAAGGACAGCAGGCTGGCGATGCTGACGATCTTGCCGTGCCCACGCTCGACCATGGGTCGGCCCAGCTGCTGGCACAGGACGAACAGGCCGGTGAGGTTCACGTCGAGCACGCGCTGCCAGTCGGCGAGGTCCACGTCGACGGCGTCGCAGCGGTCGATGACCCCGGCGTTGTTCACCACGACGTCGATCCGGCGGGAGGCGGCGAGCTCGGCGCCCACCCGCGCGACGGCGTCGTGGTCGCCGAGGTCGAGGTCGACGACGTCGGCCTTCCCGCCCGCCGCGAGCACGGCCTGGCGGGTGTCGTCGCTGCTGCCGGGCCGACCGAGCAGGACGAGGTCGGCACCGGCGCGCGCGAGGCCGAGCGCGACCGCCCGTCCGATGCCGCGCCCGGCACCGGTCACCGCTGCGCACCTGCCGTGCAGGTCGAACGGCGACCGGACGTGGCCGGTGGCGTCGTCGTGGGACGTGTCGATCACAGGTCCTCCACGGCGACGGCGCTGAGGTCGGTGTAGCAGTTGTTCTCCCCGGCCATCGCCCAGATGAAGGCGTACGACCCGGTGCCGGCGCCGGCGTGGATCGACCACGGCGGGGAGATCACGGCCTCGCGGTTGCGCAGCACGAGGTGCCGGGTGTGGCCGGGCTGGCCCATGAAGTGGAAGACACGGTCCTCCTCGGCGAGGTCGACGTAGCAGTAGATCTCCGTGCGACGGTCGTGCAGGTGCGGCGGGAAGGTGTTCCACACCGAGCCGTCGGCGATGACGGTGACGCCGAACTGCAGGACGGAGGTCTCGACGTCCTGGCCCCAGACGTAACGGAAGAGGTTGCGCTCGTTGGCGGCCGCGGCCGAGCCGAGCGCCACCGGCTCGACGTCGCGGTGGATCAGCGCCGTGGTGGGGTACGTCGCGTGGGCGGGCGCGGAGACCCAGTAGAAGGCCGCCTCCGCCCCGGCGAAGGCGACGTCGCTCCCCCGGCCGACGAACAGGCCGTCGAGGTGGTCGAGCTCGAACTTCTCGCCGTCGACGAGGACGTGGCCGGCACCACCGACGTTGATCACGCCGAGCTCGCGGCGCTCGAGGTGCTGCTCGGCGCCGAGCACGTCGGGGTAGGCGGGGAGGTCGAGCTGGCCGGTGCCGGGCACCGCACCGCCGACGACCATCCGGTCGTCGTGGGTGTAGGTCGCGCGCACCTCGCCCTCCACGAAGAGGTCCGGGACGAGGAAGTTCTCGCGCAGGTCCGCCGTGGTGGCCGTCTCCGCACTCGTCGGCGACGTCGAATATCGAACCTGGATCACGCGGGCACCCCTCGGTCTATGTGAACTGCGTTCGTCTATGTGAACTGAGTTCGAGACTATACGTGACGCGCATCACTGGTCAAGGGGTCGAAATCTGTCCATGTATGCGAACTGGCGCTACGCTTATCGTGATCTCGGGGGCCACCTCCCCGCGCCCCCGCAGTCCACGAGGAGAGTCGCCATGACGCAGCAGGCAGCACTGACCAAGGAGGCCGTCGGCCCCAGCGCCGCC
>NZ_JAUZVE010000074.1:0-27549 GCF_031844425.1 Microbacterium sp. ARD31 | reverse complement strand
GATGGCCGTGGGCGCGCTTCAGGCGCTTGACGATGTCGGGGTGAGAAGCGTGCGCATCCTGCATGTTAACATGCTATCCCCCCGGATAGGATATGGGAAGGGCGTCCGGTCCACGAGGTGGTCTCGGGCCGAACGAGAGGTGGGTGGCCGGTGTCCTTCGGGCGGCGTCTCATAGCGGCAGCCGCTGCGTTCGTGCTGGCCCTCGTTGCGGTCACGTCCGTTCTCGTGAAAGCCCGGCACACGGCGTCAGCGACGTTCCTCGCGCACGAGATCGGCTCCGACGCGACGCGACGCACGACCATGCTTCTGACGAGAGGAATGCCGGCGACCTCCTCCACCATGCCCAGGCCCACGCACAAGGGGTGATGCCCTCGTCCGCCGGGGCATCCACGGCCCGAACGGATGCGGCCATGGCCTTCGCCGTCGCGGACGACCGCAAGTGGGCCGCTGGACGGCAGCTCGGGCTGTTCAAGCCTCCGAGAGCCTGAGGCAGCCCCCGACGGCAGTCTCCTCGGTTTCCTCGAACCCCGGCGCTGCGCCGTGCCCGAACGGTATGGCAGGTCGCCCTTGGCAGCGACATGCTCAAACGTCTCCCCCTCGTCCTGCTGGCCGTCGGCAGCGGCTTCCTCATCGCGACTTGGTGACCGGCGGCCCCTGACGCGGTCCGCGCCCCGCCGCCACGGTCCCTTCTCGCGAGTCGATACCGGCAGCGCCGGAGCCGGAGAAGTCCGGCCGCGTCCGCCTGACGGACGCGCAAATCGCCAAGGCCGGCATCCGCACGGATGACGCCGGCGAAGGCCGCCTCGCGCGCCACCCCCACGTCCCGGGCACCATCGTTCCGAGCGCCGACAACACCGCCCGGATCGCAGTGAAGACGACTGGTACCGTCGTGGAGCTGCGCAAGAGGCCCGGGGACCGGGTCGCCAAGGGTGAGGTCGTGGCGCTCATCGAGAGCCGCGAGATCGCCGAGACCAAAGGGCGAGTACCTCGCCGCGCGCCTCTCGGCTGCCCTGCAGAAGACCCTCTACGAGCGCGACAAGGAACTCTGGGACCGGCGCATCTCGTCCGAGCAGCAGTACTGCGCTCCCTGGCAAGCTACCGAGACCTCCAGGTCAAGGAGAACGCCGCTCGGCGCAAGCTGAGCTTCCTCGGCCTCGGACCGGCCGAGATCGACGCCCTGCCGACGAAACCCGAGGCACAATTCGAGCGCCAGGAGATCCGCTCGCCTATCGCGGGCAGAGTCGTGGAGCGGCGGGTCGACCTCGGCGCGGCGGTGGGTCGCGACAACCTGGAGACCGAACTCTACAGCGTCGTCGACAGCCGGTTCACCTCGCATGAGGCATCTTGGTGATGAACACTCCTGTTCCGCCGGATACGAGTGGATCAGCGCGCCCAGCGCTCGCACGACAAACCCGGCTCCCCGCACGCCCGAAGCCTCGGTCACTGCCCCCTTGCGGAAACGCCCCATACGAGTCGAGCTAAGGCCTGCGGCAGTCCAGCGGCATGGCGGCGCCGTGCTGCCGGTATGAACGTGTCAGGTCGCTCGCGTCTGGCCATCGCGCGCGCGGAGGTCGTTGTGCAGCGTGGTCGCGGCGATCGCGGCATGGCCCATTGCGACGCTGATCTGGTCCAGCGCGTACACGATGTCGCCGGCCGCATAGATGCCCTCGTGGCTCGTGCGCTGCTTCTGGTCGACCGCAATACAGCAACCGTCGCCCATGCGAAGGCCAAGCGCCTGCGCCAGCGCATCTTTCGAGTCCGAGCCGAGAGCGGAGTACATCGTGTCAAAGCCCAGCGTCGTGCCGTCCTGCAGGCGCGCCGTTACGCGGTTCTCGCCGAAGTCGAGTCCTTCGAGTGCAAGTTCCTCGATCCTGACGCCGGCGCCGCCCAGAAGGGCGCGGTCGTCCGCGTCGATCTCGATTTTCCCCGCGGCGAGCAGGGTGATGTCGTCCGAGTAAGTACGGAGGAACATTGCCTCAGCGACGCCGCGCGCATCGCCGCCGATCACGCCGATGGCTCGTCCGGTCGCCTCGAAGCCGTCGCAGACCGGACAGTAGCGCAGCAGCCCGCGGTCGAGTGCCACTTGGTGCGTGGCCGGGTCGATGTCCGGCTGCCGGTTCTCGGTGCCGGTGGCCAGGAGGAGGGTGCGCGCCTCCAATGCCAGACCCTCGCCGCGCGCGAGGAAACAATCCCGTACCGCCTCGATTGCGTCGATGCGCCCGTTCAGCAGGCGTGCGCCGTACCGCTCGGCCTGGGTCCGCATACGACCCAGCAGCTCCGCGCCGCCGATGCCGTCTGGGAAGCCCGCGTGATTATGGGAGATCGGGATCCAAAGCGCCCTGCTGTTGCCATCATCGACGACCGCGACCTGGCGATGGTAGCGCGCAAGATAGATCGCGGCCGTCAATCCGGCCGGCCCACCGCCGATGATCAGGCAGTCGAGCTGCTCTACAGACTGTTCCGTCTTATTGGCCAAGTCGATCTCCTGGGCTGGGTGCTTCACGAACTTGCGGGCGGGGCATGTGAGGCATGTAAAGGGCGCACCAATTACAAACCGCTGTGGCGAAGTAAAACCAAGCCAGGGGCGGCCGGTATAATTGCAGCAGTTATCGGTCAGACGGCCGAGGGGTAAAGGGCGGTGCCTGTCGGCGCGAGACCGGCGTGATTAACTATTCCTTAATGCTAATTTCTAACCTTTCCTTCATGATTGCGCGAACTGCGACGACACGGATCGTCCGGCCGCAGCGATTGGAGGACGGCACAGGTGTCTGGGATCGAAGGACTTTCTGGATCCGCCATCGCCGCGGCAGGTCTACGGGTGCAGCAGGGCCGCCTGCGCGTCATGACCGAGAACCTGGCCAATGCGCAAAGTACCGCCAGTACGCCCGGCGGCGATCCTTACAGGCGCAAGATCGCGGTGTTCGAGCCGGTCGGGGCTGAAGCCGAGCCCATTGGGCGCGTCGTGCGAGACACCAGCCCCTTCCGGGTGATCTCCAGTCCGGGCCACCCCGCCGCTGACGAGCGCGGCAATCTCAAGCTTCCCAACGTCAACCCTGTGACAGAGGCCGCCGGACTGCGCGCGGCAATGGGGGCCTACGAGTCCAACCTGAGAGTGATCGCAACGCTCGACGACCTCAACAGACGCACCATCGACCTGCTGAAGGTCTGATCACCGTCCTTCCTTCGCGCCGTTGTCCGGTTCGGTTCGGTGTCGCAGCGGATGAGCACGGCGGCGTCTGTCCGCGAAGGCGTGCAGCACGGCTCGCCACACCGGCTCGGGCTGTTCGGGGTCGAGCAGCTCGCCCTCGCTCAACGGATGCGCGGACCCGGGATCCGGCCCTTCGAGGGGAACCAGGGTGCGCCCGCTCTCCTGACGCAGGGTCTCGATCGTGGCAATCAGCGATCCCTCCCGAGCCAGGGTGCGGGCCACGTCGTCGACCGCAACGCCGAGGTGCTCGCCGAGAAGCGCGTCGCGCAAGCCGATGATGGCCCTCGCCGTTTCCGCTCCGGCTGCCTGGTCCGGTACTGCCTCGACGGCGAGGTCGCATTCCGTGTCGAGACCCATCGAGCGATTGTTCAGGTTGGACGACCCGATCCGCAGCAGGCGGTCATCGACGATCAGCACCTTGGCATGAACGTAGATCGGCCGCCCCGCCATGGTGACGGGACGGTAGATGCGAAAGCGCCCGAAGCGATCCGCGGACCGGACATGTGCCAAGGCACGGCTGCGCCCTCGCCCCATGGCAGTCTCCTCCAGCCAGCCCATGGCACGATCGGGGTTGACGACGACGATCTCCGGGCCGTCGGACTCGCTCAGTCGGGCGGCCATCGCCTCGGCGATGCAGCGCGAGGCGAAGTACTGGCTCTCGACGTAGATCGTATGCCGCGCGGCTCCGATGCCGGCGAGATAGAGCTGCTCGATCTCGCGCACGCCCGGGCGGCCGTGATAAGCCGGCTCGGTGCGGGCAACCGCAACATCGACGTCGCACAGGCGCGGGACCAGAGCCTCGGGCCACGGATCGTGATCGGTTCGGTCGGGTGGGCTAATCCGCTCGCCGGTGGCGCGCTGCCAGCGTTCCCGCGCCAGGGCACCGAGCGCGGCAGCCGCAGCGCCGTCGACCGCCACGGTGGCGTCGTGGAACGGTGCATAGGCACGTCCGGACGGGCGAACACGGCGTCCGTCGTCATCGGCGTGGTGGCTTGTGTCCCAGCGATCGTCCGTCATGTCGATGCCGCCGCAGAAGGCCAGCACGTCGTCGATCACGACGATCTTTTGATGATGCGAGGCTCCAGGCGGGTGGACGCTGTCGAGCCGGAACTGAAAGCGCCGGGCCCGCATCCAGTTCAGCAGGTAGAGCGGCGTCGTGCCGCGCGCGAGCGTACCCAAAAGACCGAGGTTCCACTGCAGCACCCGGATGCTCAAGCTGGGGCGGCGTCCGGCGAGTTCGGACAGGAACGGTCCGAGTTCCTCGGGCAGGCCTTCCACCGGGTGATCGGGATCGAGCTTGATGCGAGTGTCGAACTCCCAGCCGACGAACAGAACCGAGTGCCGGGCCTGTAGGAGCGCACTGCGCAGATGCGCGAAGTAGGCGGCCGCGTCGACGATTGGGGCGAAGCGCGCCGCCCGCTCGACGCGCCAGCAGGTCAGACCTGGCTGCAGAAGCTTTGCCGCGTGGGTGACCGCGACCGACGCCCCATGGGTCGGATGATGCATCGGCGCGCCGGGCTTCCCTGTCTGCAACGAGCAGCCCCTCACGCCTCGCAGCGGAGGGACAGACTTCGCTTTACGATCCCGCGTATGAACCCGCGCCCGTCCGGCGCGTTCCCGGTCCAGCCTGCGCCGGAGGCAAAGCCATCTACGCGCCTGGCCTGAGGAGATGACGCTGATCGATTGGATCGTCACCGCGATCGAGCGGACCGGTTACCTCGGTGTCTTCCTGCTGATGCTGATCGACAACGTCTTCCCGCCGATCCCCTCGGAAATCATCATGCCGCTGGCAGGCTTTGCCGCGGCACGCGGACAACTCAGCCTTATCGGGGTGTTCCTCGCCGGAACGGCTGGGGCGCTCTCCGGAGCGCTGGTCTGGTACGGCGTGGGGCGCTGTCTCGGGCGCGAGCGCTTGCGACGCTTTGCTGCCCGGCACGGCCGCTGGTTGACGTTGAGCCCTGCGGAGGTCGATCGGGCCAGCGCCTGGTTCGCCCGGCGCGGCGGCCTCAGCGTCCTGGTCGGTCGCGTCATCCCGGGGGTGCGCAGCCTGATCTCGGTTCCGGCCGGGGTATCCGGCATGCCCCTCACCCCCTTTCTGATCTATTCGGCCCTCGGCACGATCGTCTGGACCGGGCTGCTGGCCGCGGCCGGCTACGGGCTCGGCGAGAACTACCGCGCCGTCGAGCGCTTCATCGAGCCCATCGGAAACGGTGTGCTGGTCCTGGGCTTGGCGCTCTACCTCTACCGTGTCGCAACCTTCGAGCGCCGCAGAGACGTTCGGGGCTGATCTGCGGCAAAAACAGCCGTTTGCCGGCGCGATCGAAGCCCTGTTCAGGGCGAGGTGGATGGGCGTGCCTTGAGACGCTGCGGAGGACCTCGCGTGAGACGCTTTCTGATCCTGGTCGCCCTCGCGGTCGTGGCGACCCTGCCCGCTCTCGTCCTGCGCTTCGCAGGCTTGCAGCCGAGCCCCTTCGTCGATGTCGCTGCTTTCGGCGTCGCCATCCTGGCCGCAGGGTTCATGCTGTCATGGGGTGCCGAGACGGCCGAGGAGCATATCTCCCAGGGCCTGATCCTGGCCGTCGTCGCGCTGGTGACGGTGCTCCCGGAATACGCCGTCGACATCTACTACGCCTACAAGGCCGGTGCCTCCGGGCCGGGCTCGCCCTACATTCAGTACGCCGCCGCCAACATGACCGGTGCCAACCGCCTGCTCGTCGGCCTGGGCTGGCCGCTGATGGTGTTCCTGCACTGGACGAAGGACCGGCACCGCTCGGTCGGGCTCGCCCCCGGTAATGCCGTCGAGATCGGCTTTCTGCTGCTGGCCAGCCTCTACGCCTTCGTGATCCTGTTCAAGCGCAGCATCTCGCTAATCGATTTCCTCGTGCTAGTCGCGATCTTCGGCGCCTATGTCTGGCGGGCGCGCAACCTGGAAAAGGCCGACAACCCGGACGAGGAGGAGGAGCCAGGGCCGGCTGCCGCACTCAACGCCCTATCGCCGGCTGCGCAGTGGGCCGCCATCGCGGGTCTCGTGCTGGTGGCTGGCGGGGTGTGATCCTCGTCTCGGCCGAGCCCTTCGCCGAGGCCATGGTGAGCACGGGCCGGGCTATCGGCCTCAACGAGTTCCTGCTGATCCAGTGGCTCGCTCCCCTGGCCAGTGAGGCACCAGCCATCGCAGTGGCGGTGTTGTTCGTGCGCGCCAATCGTGCCGGCGATGGCCTGATCGCCCTGATCAGCGACAAGATCAACCAGTGGACCCTTCTCGTCGGCATGCTGCCGCTGGCGCTCAGCGTCGGTGCGGGCGCGCTCAGCACGCTGCCGCTCGACGCACGCCAGGGCGAGGAGTTCTTCCTCACAGCCGCGCAGTCGCTGCTCGGCATTGCGCTGCTGCTGCGCCTGCGCCTCGGGCTCTGGTCCGCGCTGGCACTCGTGGGGCTCTTTGCCGTGCAGGTCGGGCTGGCCCTCTACTACCGGAACGACGAGGCTCGCACGATCGCGACGCTGACCTGGCTGGCCTGGGTCTACCTCGGACTGGCCGGCCTTCTGTTCCTGATCAACGGGCGGCGGCTGTTTGCTCTCCTGCGTAGCGCCCTTACCGGTAATACCTCCGGGCTCGAGCCGCCCAGGACCAGGGATGAGCCGGAAACGCAGCGGAGCGGACGAGAAACCGGCTCCGTTACGGGCTGAGCCGGTACGGCCCGGGCGGAGTGCGGGCTCCGCCCGGGGTGCGCGATGCTACTTGTTCGGCACGATCTTTCCGTCGGCTCCGACCGTGATCTCCTGCGACTGACTGCCAGTCATCACCGTGATCTTGTAGCGCACGCTGCTGGCCTCGCGCTCGATCTCAGCCTCGGCGGCCTTGCCGCCCGCCTTCTGCTCGGCGGCCGCGACCGCCTGCTTCAGCGTCGTGGGGGCGTTCTGCACGTCGGAGGGCTTGAGCCGGACGAAGTAGCTCTCGATCGGGTGGTTGTCGCTCTTGATCACCTGCCCGGAATTCGCATCGATGTGGTGATCGGTGAGCTTGCCGTCACTGCCCAATACCTTGATCTCGTAATACGGCTTGCCGCCCTCGGTCTCGAAATCGGCGTCGATCGCGCGACCAGGTCCCTTGCTCTCGGCCGTGTCGAGAGCCTGGGCCAGAGAGACCTTGACGTTCTGCAGGCCCTCGTGCTCACGCTCCTTGTGACCGGTCGTGCCGTGGGCAGGTTGCGCAGCGGCCGCAGGGGCCGGGGCCTGTGTCGCCGGGCTTGTCTGAGCGGCCGCAAGGCCGGTCAGCAGAAAGAAGGGCGCGAGCGAAAGGGCAATCCGGGACATGGCGTCTCCTGCCGGTTGTTGGACAGCCGCAAAGCTGTGCAGCCTCAACGCAGGGGTGACCGGGCGGTTCGCAACGGCGGATCTCCCGTGTAACGTTGGATCAAATCGCGCCTGAGGGCACTGCATCCCATGCTGCGCGTTCAGACCTGGATCTGATGCCTGGGGCAGTTCCGAGCGCGAGCACTGACGGTGGAACTGCGACAAGCCAGGCCGGAAGGCGGTTGCAGGCCTGCCGTGGCGTGGGGCGTCCCCGCCACCCAACAGCGGCTGAGGAGGGCTCGTCCGTGAGATTGCAGATGCCGAACATCCACCATGCCTTCGTCGCCGGTCTGATCATGCTCGCTCTGGTTGCTCCCGGAGCGCAGGCACAGGGCGCGCGGGCTCAACCGCCCGATGCCTACGGGGCTGCACACGGCTTCAAGGGTTCGGAAGTCGCGTCGGTGATCACGCGCATCATCGAGCGCCAGTTGCTGACGATCCCGGGCGTGCGCTCCGTCCACGATCTGCACGTGCGCTCGATCAGCTCCGGCATCGACGCCATGAGCGCGCATGTCGTCGTAACCGACATGGCCGAGGCCGCGCGCATCCTCAAGGCGGTGCAGCGGCTCATGGCGGCCGAGTTCAACACGCGCCACGTCACCGTGCAGGTCGAGAACGAGAGACTCCAAGGCGAGGAGACGGTGCGTAAGACCTGAGCGCGTGCGAGAGGCACCGGCGGTGGCATCTCGGATCGAGGATTACGCCCTGATCGGCGATTGTGAGGCGGCCGCGCTGGTTGCGCGGGACGGCTCGATCGACTGGCTGTGCTGGCCGCGGTTCGACTCGCCCGCGTGCTTTGCCGCCCTGCTTGGCTCACCCGGGAACGGCCGCTGGCAGATCGCACCGGCCGACCCAGGGTTCCGCGTGTCGCGCCGCTACCGCGAAGGCACCCTGATCCTTGAGACGGAGTTCGAGACAGCCGACGGGGCCGTCACCCTGATCGACTTCATGCCCCCGCGCAGCACCACCCCGGATCTCGTGCGGATCGTCGTTGGCCGGCGAGGACGCATGGGCCTGCAAACGGACCTTGTCCTCCGCTTCGGCTACGGCGCGATCGTGCCGTGGGTGAGCCGCCTCGAGGGCGGTCTGCTGCGAGCCATCGCCGGACCTGATATGCTGGTGCTGAGGACGGGCGTACCGCTGCACGGTGAGGACCTGAGAACCGTTGGTGCGTTCACGCTCGGCGAGGCAGAGACCGCAACGTTCGTCCTCAGCTACGGCCCATCGCACCTGCCACCACCCGTGCCGGTCGAGCCGTTCCGCGCGCTCGCTGAGACAGAGGCCTTCTGGCGCGCCTGGTCGGGCCGATGCACCTACCAGGGGCGCTGGTCCGAGGCGGTGAGCCGCTCACTGATCACGCTGAAGGCGCTCACCTATGCGCCGACCGGGGGCCTCGTTGCGGCCCCCACCACCTCCCTGCCGGAGCGGATCGGCGGTGCGCGCAATTGGGACTATCGCTACTGCTGGCTGAGGGACGCGACCCTCACACTGCTGGCGCTGATGAATGCCGGCTACTACGACGAGGCGCGGGCCTGGCGCGAGTGGCTCCTGCGCGCGGTGGCCGGCAGCCCCGCTCAGCTCCAGATCATGTACGGCCTCGCCGGCGAGCGGCACTTGCGTGAATGGGAGGCCGGCTGGCTGCCAGGCTACGAGGGCTCACGGCCGGTCAGGATCGGGAACGCTGCCGCAGCACAGCTTCAGCTCGATGTCTTTGGCGAGGTCATGGACGCGCTGCATCAGGCTCGGCACGGGGGCTTGTCCGAGAACCCGGAAGCCTGGACCCTGCAGAAGGCGCTGGCCGAGCATCTCGAGACCGTCTGGGATCAACCGGATGAGGGCATCTGGGAGGTGCGCGGCGGGCGCAAGCACTTCGTGCACTCGAAGGTGATGGCCTGGGTCGCGCTCGATCGGATGGTAAAGACCGCAGCCGAGTTCGGCTGGGACGGCCCAGTCGCGCGCTGGCGGGCGCTGCGGGCGCGCATTCACGCCGATGTGTGCCAGCAGGGCTTCAACCCTGATGTGGGCGCTTTTGTACAGTCCTATGGCTCAAGATCATTGGACGCGAGCCTGCTGCTGCTGCCCCTAGTAGGCTTCCTGCCCGCGAGTGACGCGCGCATCCGCGCAACGGTCCGCGCCATCGAGCGCGATCTCGTGGTCGACGGGTTCGTGCTGCGCTACCGCACCGAGGAAACCCGGGATGGGCTGCCGCCCGGCGAAGGGGCCTTCCTGCCCTGCAGCTTCTGGCTTGTCGACAATCTGATGCTGCAGGGCCGGCGCGAGGAGGCACAGGCGCTCTTCGAGCGCCTGCTCGCCCTACGCAACGATGTCGGTCTTCTCGCCGAGGAGTACGACCCGCGGGCACAGCGTCAGCTCGGCAACTTTCCACAAGCCTTCTCGCATCTGGCCCTGATCGGCACAGCGCTCAATCTTTCGACGGCCGAAGCCAAGCCCGTCACGCAACGGCTGGCCGGTCGCTGCGATCCCTAAAGCCACCCCATGCCCGCCCGCGTACCGGCGAGCGCCAGCTTCCGTGCGGGATCCCGAGCGGGATGGCGCGCCTCGATTGTCCCGCTCGGGCGCGCTTCGGCGTACGGGCCTGCACAAACCGGCGAGCAGATCCGGATGACAGCCCTTAGTAACGCGGGCCGCCCGTGGTGTTGCCCTTCTGCTGCTGGTATCCGGGACGGGAAGGGTTGCGAGCGTTGGGATCACTCATGCCGCGTGGCCGCATCCGGTGCGCGCGCCGCATCCGATGGTGCATCATCTCGCCTCGCGTCATGCGAACCGCCGAGAGACCCGGGTTCACGGCAGCGCCTGGGATCGGTGTGCCTGGGGCCGCCATGGCGGATGCAGAAAGGACGAGGCTCCCGAGGAGAGCGGCTGTCGTGCATGCGAGAAGGCGTGATTTCACGGGAAAGATCCTTATCGGTGGGGCAACCATCCAGCTGCGGACGGGGTAACGGCCGCGAAGATCTTGTCGTTCCTCCGCTTGCCACCGCTCCCCGAGGAGCCACCTAAGGAGAGAAGTTCCCGCTCCGCGCTGGTCCGGCTCGTTCAGGGAGCCGCCGTGCCAGTCTCATCCCTTGAGGCACTCGGCTGAGGCGTGCCTTGTGTGCCATCCTGCGCGACATCCGCCTTGGCCACGGGACCGACACCGACGCATAGGCCTTGGCTGAGGCGTTGCAGGTGATCCGCCGCGATGCGGGTGCCGGGCTTCAATCCGCTCACGATGGCGGTCTGATCTCCGTAGCTTCCGCCCGTCTCGACGGGCAGCATGCGGACGCTGCAATCGGCACTGACGCTCCAGACGATGCGCTGGTCGAGCTGCGCCGACAAGGCGCGGGTCGGCACCAGGAGGCGCTCCTTACTGCCAACCTGCAGCCGTGTCCGGATGAACTCACCGGGCAGGTAGAGCCCGTCTGCGTTGGCCAGCTTTGCCCGGATCAGACGCCGCGCCGTGGCGGGATCGAAGCGGTTGTCGAGCTTGTAGATCTCGGCCTCCCGCCCCGGCTGTTTATCGTCGCCCAACACAGTCAGAAAAGCGCGACCACCCTGCATGGCGGCCCGCACGGCCTTCGAATCGTCGGTCGAGAGCGCGACCTGCACATCGATCGGGTCGATCTGCACGACGCTGACGAGATTTGTCGTGTTCGCCGTGACAAGATCGCCCACGTTGATCTCAGAGAGGCTGGCGCGACCGTCGAAGGGGGCCTTGATCACCGCGTAATCGAGGTCGAGCTGCGCGCGGGCAATGGCGGCCTCGGCCGCCTGAACCTGGCTCTTGGCTGAGGTCCGATTGCTCTCGAGCTGCTGCAGGCGCTGCTGGGTGGCGTAGCCCTTGTCAGCCAGCGTGTCGGTTCGTTGCACCTCCGCCTCGGCGAACTCCAGCGCAGCCTTGGCCCGCTCGCTCTGGGCTGTGGCGTCCTTCAGCGCCACCTCGAACGGCCGCGGGTCGATCCGGAACAGAACCTGATCCTTCTTGACCGCACCACCGGGCTCGAATGGCCGCTCGATGATCGTGCCCGTCACGCGCGGCTGCAGCGCCGCATCCTGCGGCGAGACGATCACCCCGGTGTAGTCGAAGCTGATCGGAACCGTCGCCATCTTCGCCTCGACCACGCCGACCTCGAATTCCGGCGTGTTCGGGCTTGTCTTCCCTGCAACTGGAGGGGGCTCCTCTGCGAGGCGTCCCGCGAGAGAAGCCGGCAGCACTCCCAGCACGGCCGCGGGCAGCGGGCGACCTGTCGCAGCCCAGAGGCCGATGCCGGCCAGGATCAGACCGAGGCCGGCCAGCCCATAACGAAGCCGCGTGCGCACGCGTCAGCCCTCCAAGCCAAGAGCAAACCAATCCAGGAGCGAACGAGTCCGGGACCGAGCAAGTCCGCGAGAAGCGCACCGCTCAAGCGCCCTGGCGCGGGGGGAACTCACCCGAGGGCGAAGCGTTGCAACGCCGTGAGCGCCTCTAGTCTCGCTCGCAGCCTCGCTCGGGTGGGAGACGAGCGAGAGACCCGGCATGTTCGCCTACTTCGTCGATCGGCCCATCCTGGCAGGCGCGATCTCGTTCCTGATCACTCTGATCGGCGCCGTGGCGGGCCTGAGCCTGCCGACCGCGCAGTTCCCGCAGATCTCACCGCCGATCATCACTGTCGAGGCGACTTATCCCGGCGCCAGCGCTCAGCAGGCCTACGAGGCGATCGCGATCCCGCTGGAGCAGGAGATCAACGGCGCCCAGGACCTGATCTACATCTACTCGTTCAGCAACACCGACGGGAGCGTCGTTCTCTACGCCACCTTCGCGGTGGGCTCGGACTTAAGTGCGGCTGCCGCCGACGTGCTCACCCGCGCCAACCGCGCCGAGGCGCGATTGCCACAGGCGGTGCGCGATCAGGGCCTGCAGATCACCAAGAGCTCGCGCCAGCAGCTCGGAACCGTCGCGCTCTACAGCGAGGATGGCCAGTACGACGAGCTGTTCCTGTCGAACTGGGCCGAGACGCAGGTGATCAAGCCGCTGCGCCGCGTCGAGGGGATGGGGCGTATCGTCAACCTCTCGAACAAGCGCTACGCCATGCGCGTCTGGCTCGATCCGGCCAAGATGGAGGCGCTCGGCATCGGTCCTCAGGCCGTCGTCGATGCCGTGCGCCAGCAGAATGCGCAGATCACGACCGGCACCCTCGGCAAGCCGCCGATGGAGGATGCGCCGCCCCTGGAACTGCAGATCGTGACCAAGGGGCGGCTGGTCGAGACAAGCGAGTTCGAGAACATCGTGCTGCGCGCCAATCCCGGCGGGTCCGTCGTGCGCATCCGCGACGTCGCCCGGGTGGAGCTCGGCTCGGAGCAGTACGGGGTGCGCTCGAGCTTCGACAACAAACCCTCGGCGGCTCTGCGCCTTTATCAGAACCCGCAAGCCAACGCTGTCGAGGTGATGCAGGGCGTGCGCACCACCATGAAGGAGCTCGCCAAGCGCTTTCCGCCCGGCCTCAAATACGAGATCGCGCTCGACCGCACGGAGTTCGTGAAGGAGGCGATCCGGGAGGTTTACAAGACTCTGCTCGAAGCGATCGTGCTCGTGGTCGCCGTCACCTACCTGTTCCTGCAGAATTGGCGCGCCACGTTGATCCCGGCAATCGCGGTGCCGGTGGCGCTCGTCGGAACTTTCGGCCCGATGGCGGTGCTCGGCTTCTCACTCAACACCTTGAGCCTGCTTGGCCTCGTGCTCGCGGTGGGACTGGTGGTCGACGATGCCATCATCGTCGTCGAGAACACCGAACGCCTGATGGGTGAGGGACGGACTCCGCGGGAAGCCGCGCGCGAAGCCGTCACCGAAGTCGCCGGTCCGGTGATCGCCACGACGCTCGTGCTCGCGGCCCTGTTCGTGCCGGTCGCCTTCATCCCTGGCCTGACGGGTCAGCTCTACAACCAGTTCGCGCTCACCATCGCGATCTCGGTCGGCATCTCGGGCATCGTCTCGCTCACGCTGACGCCGGCGCTTTGCGGCCTGCTGTTGCGCAAGCACCGCGAGACGCGGCGGCGCTGGTGGCGCGCGCCCCTGCGCTGGTTCGACGCCGCGCTCCAGCGCGGCGCGGACGGTGTCGTGATCGCGATCGGGGCGCTCTCGCGGCACCTCGTGATCACCGGTCTAGTGTTTCTCGGCTTTGCCGCCGGCACCTACTGGCTGGTATCGCAGCGCCCGGCCGCCTTCGTGCCCCAGGAGGATCAGGGCTACTTCTTCGCCGACATCGCCATGCCCAAGGGCGCCTCGGTGGAACGCACGGCGGCGCTGGTCAAGGAGCTCGGCGCGTTCGTGCGTGAGCAGCCCGGGGTGGCAAACACCCTCGGCGTCGTCGGACGCGGTATCCTGTCCGAGTCGATCGCGCCGTTCTACGGCTTCCAGATCCCGGCCCTGAAGCCCTGGAGCGAGCGCGAGGAGAGTGCCGACCAGGTCATCGCCGCGATCAAAGCCAAGTTCAAGAACCATCCGGACGGCGAGATCCGGATCGTCGATCCGTCACCCCTGCCCGGGCTCGGCTCCCGTGGCGGGTTGACGGTCGAACTGCAGGACCGTAGCGGCGCAGGCGGCATCAAGCTGGCCCAAGCCGCCGATCGCTTCGTCGCCGAACTCCAGAAGCTGCCCGAGATCGGCAGCGCCGTTCCCATCACCAGCTACGGCGTACCGCAGGTGCGCCTCGACATCGATCGCGCCAAGGCCGAGCAGCTCGGCGTGCCTCTGCCGCGCCTGTTCGACGCGCTGGGCACCTATGTGGGCTCGTCCTTCGTCAACCTCTTCAACCGCTTCGGCTTCGTCTATCAGGTCTATGTTCAGAGCGAGGCTTCGGGCCGACGCAGCATCGAGGATCTCGAGCGCCTGACCGTGCTGAACAGCCAGGGCGAGCCGGTGCGGATCGGCTCCCTGGTGACGCCGCGCTTCGTCAGCGGTCCAACGGCGGTGTTGTCCTACAATACCTACCCGGCCGTGGAGATCGCCGTCGAGACGGCCGAGACATCGAGCTCGGGATCGGCGATTGCCGCGGTCGAGGGGTTGGCGGGTAAGACGCTCGGGAATGACTACGCCATCGAGTGGACGGAGGTGGCCTACCAGCAGAAGCTCGCGGGAGGCTATGCGCCCTTGATCTTCGGGCTTGGCGTGCTGATGGTCTTCGTGCTGCTCGCCGGGCAGTACGAGAGCCTGAGGCTGCCCTTCGTGGTGATCCTGGCCACGCCGCTGGCGATCTTCGGGGCGGTGGGTTCGCTGGCCTTGCGCAACCTGCCGCTCGACATCTTCGGGCAGATCGGCCTGCTCCTTCTTGTCGGTCTCGCTGCCAAGAACTCGATCCTGCTCGTCTCTTTCGCCGAGGAGGCGCGCGCCACCGGTGTCGATGCCTTGAAGGCTGCGCAGGATGCCGCCCGTCTGCGCATCCGGCCGATCCTGATGACGGCCTTCGCCTTCATTCTCGGCTCGGTCCCGTTGGCCATCGCCAGCGGGGCCGGCGCGAACGCGCGCATCTCGATCGGAACCGTGGTCATCGGCGGCCTGTTTGTGGCCACGATCCTGACCTTGTTCGTGACGCCTGTCTTCTACGTCGCGGCGGAACGTGTGCGATGGCGCGGCAAGGACCGCGACGAGCGCAGGCCCGACGCCGAGGACGGTGGTGCGGCACTGCCGGCGGAATAGAGGGCACTTCAGCGCCGCGGCGGGCGGGCACGGTGCACGGCAATCATCAAGCCAGGAAGCACAGCCATGCGCGTCTACAAGGTCACCGGCATGACCGGCAGCGAATGCGAACGCAAGATCGCCCGGGCGATCACGGATCAGCTCGGCGAGGACACGGTCGTGAGAGCGGACTTCCGAGCGGGCGAGGTGCGGGTGGATGCATCCGCCGATCCGCAGATCGTGGTCTTTGCCATCGACAGTGCGGGCCACACGGTGGACGCGGTCGAGGACGATTGAGTAGAGGCTGGAGTGGGCCCAAGCCTCGCGGCAAAGAGCGTCCTGTTTGCCTTCGCACGCCGAAGCGCGGGCGGTGGAAACGGCAAGCTGGCCTTCTCAGCGCAGGTGGCCGTTCCGCTCACCCGACCTCCGGTATGGCTTGCTCAGGTGATCCAGAGGGTTGGTTCGCGAGCGCTTCGTGCCGGTCAGGCCAGTATTGCCGGGCATCACCTTCGTAGTGGGCTTTAGGGCGCGAGGCGGCGCAATATCCGTCGGCGGCCGCGCGCCTTCCGGGATGTCCGCCTGTGTCGGCTGATCCCGTCGGTCCGAGATAGCTTGCGCTTGCGACGGGGCCAGCGGGATCAAGATCGCCAGGAGGAGGCCTAGGCTTCTTGGCATAGCGTCTGCATTTGCGTGCGCTCTCATTTACTTCTCGGGATCGTCCGCGGCAGCAACGGTTCCTGATTTTTTGTTGGGGTGGCTTGGCCGTGTGCTGAAGCTTTGCCGCGATCTAGTCGCAGACGCGAACGCGGCGGATGTACGTCCCTCCATAAGCTCCGATGAAGCGCCGCCGCACAAGGTGGCAGTCACCGCCGTAATAGGCCGGATAGCCATACCCGTAAGCCGCAGGGTAGCCGTAACCGTAGTAGCCCGGGCTCGCAGCCAAAGCTCCCAGCGCGAAACCACCGAGCAGACCCGCTGCACCGTAACCGAAGTGGCCGTGGCGACGGTACCCATAATGGCCCCCATAGCCTCCGTGCCCCCCGTAGAAGCCATGGCGCAGGCCATGACCACCGAACCCACCATGACCACCGAACCCACCATGACCACCGAACCCGCCATGGCCACCGAACCCGCCATGGCCACCGAACCCGCCATGGCCACCGAACCCGCCATGGCCACCGAACCCGCCATGGCCACCGAACCCGCCATGGCCACCGAACCCGCTATGACCGCCGTGGTGCTGCGCAGCTGCCGGGGCAGATCCCACAATGCTACCGGCAACCAACGCAAGCGCGGCGTAACCGGTGATACGGGCCACTCTGAAACTGACGTGCATGGCACATTTTCCTCGTCGAGCATCACCCAGGGACACGGGCCATCTGCCGGATGGAAGCTCGCCGCACCTATCTTGAGCAGGCCTGGGCAGTCGTGAATTAACGCCGGTGGTGCAGCAAGGTTCACAGGGGTAGGAGTGGAGCATTGCGGCGCTATCTCCAGCTCCTCTGATCTTATCTGATCCTCTCAACGAGGCCGGTCCAAAGCCAGCTGGTCAGGCCGCTGTCTCGCGGACGTGTAAGCGAAGTTGTTCGACTAGCAAGGCAAGTCACGCATCACTGCGCGCTGGGAAGAGACTGAGTAGAAGCAAGGCAGCTCGTCACGAGCAACGATGTCGGACAGAATGGAGGCATCGTGGCTGGGCATGTAGGGATGAGCACGGACCAACGGGGCAGTGCCGGTCTCCCTAATCCAAACTTGGCTTCTCGAGGCAAAGATGTTCAGGATGGTGCTTATGCGCGACGAGTTCTCGAAGCGCATCATTGCCACCGCGACTCTCGCTGGCCTGATTGCTGTGCCCACGAGCAGCCTGGCTACATCCCCGGATCTTGGCATGCTGACGCGATTGCTCGCGCCGGCCAATCGCATGCTGATGATTGGAAATGTCTGCGCCTTGCACGATCCCTCCTTCCTAACCGAGACGGCCGGCAAGCGGGGAGACCTTCGCTTTTACGCGCAGGAGGTGAAGGACGAAGTCAGCCAAGGGTTATCCGACGCCGAGAACCTCCTCGTCCTGAGACAAGCAGCCGATGTCGCCAAGGCAGGGGCGCTGAAAGCCATCAGGAGCTTACGATCCGACAACCAGGACGCTGAACTGTCTGCTATCAATGCCTGGTGCGACACGGTCGTGAAATCTCTCGTGCGAGAGTACATCCGCAGCCATGATGACCGTCACGCCGAATTCGAGTTGCTGTTGCGGCGAGCAAAGGCTCGGGCAGCTCCTGATTGACACGATAGGCTGACTGGACTTGCCGACGACGCCATGCATGGACGATAGATTGGCCTCGCAAGCGCCGGTCAGTACCGGATTGTCGCTCGCAGGCCAAGCACGGCCGCGTTCCGGATCCGCCGACCATCCATCTCGCGCGGATTGGCGACACCGCCACTAGGCCGGAATACATACTGGAAGTCCGGCTGCACGGTGACACCGGGTCCGAGGATGGCTTGGTAACTGACCTCCAGCAAGGCCTCGCTGCTGCGCCGCGGACCGGGTGCCCCACCAAAGAGAAGGGTGTCGCGATCAAACCCTCGGGCGCCATCCGAGATGCGCTCGATAGCGAAGGCCACGCCGATCGTATCGTCCGAACGGCCGGGCAGCAGACCCTTATAGCCGATGCCGGCATCAAGGTAGAGGTCGAGCAGGTTGCGATCCGAGGGTGAACCGGACAGGCGCACAAACACGCTGGCGCCATCGTTCGGATCGTCAGGCTCCCGGTAGATCGTCTGATCGATGATGCCGTAGATGCCGCTGTTGCCCCGGAAGCGGCGCGCGAGGCCGCTGCTGGACGAGTTCGCAAGGGAGCCCCCGCTCCGATCGAAGCGAGGGCTGTTGAAGCGGCCGAAATGATACCAGCCGCCCAGCGTCACCGTGCCGGGCTCGACGTTGTCATTGGCCTCGAGGCCGTAGGCATACGCGGCCTCCGCAATCACCAGAGCAGGATCGTTCGTGCGGAAGTTCGTGCCGGTGCGGTTGCGCCGCTGTGGATCGGGGTCGTTGTCGGGGCGCGGCGGTCCGGCCGGGTCACCGTCGTAGATGCCGGCTTGCAGCGAGAAACTCCGGTTCGGCACGTACTTTGCTCGGACCGCCGGCACGGCCAGCGGGTAGATTGCTCCGCCGCTCGGAATGATGGAGGCCATGATGTTGGGCCAGCCGAAGGTCGAGTTGAGGAACAGGGTTCCGGTTTGGCTGACCGCGAATTCGGTGTCGGTCGCGAGTTGGCCGATCCTGATCCCAAGTTGGCCGTCGAAAAATCTCTGCTCGACCCAGAGTTCATAGAGTCGCGAGGATGGCAGCGCCTCGATCGCGCTGACCGACATGAAGTTGTTGACGAAGTAGCGTGACAGGCCGGTGCCGTGGATCTGGTAGAGGTTCGTGTGGAAAGCCACATCCTGCCAACCCATCAGGGCGTCCAGGTCGGCGTCGAATTGGAAGTCGAGCCGGCCCTCGGCGATGCCGCCGCGCCGTACGCCGCCGGTGACGTTGCCGAAGCTCTCGCCGACATAGGTGAGGCTATACGCGATGCCCCTCGTCCTCAGGAAGGTGCGGGCCCCGAACGGGTCGCCATACGGCTCCAGCAGATCCTGGACTGAGGTGTTCAGGTTAGCGGAAGGCCTGGCCGAGAAGTCTGGCTGGGCGACCGAGGTCTGGGGATCGTTGCCGGCACCGCCGGGTCGACCGCGGAAGTTCGGTTCGGCCGCGATCCGCGCAGCCTCCTCCGGGAGCGTTTGTGCCGACGCTGCCTGGGCAGCCAGGGCGAGAGCGAGAGCCAGCCATCGGGCAAGGTGGCGCTGCAAGGGCTGCACGGGGACGACCTTTCTCGGACAGCACGCCACCGCCACAGGGCACCTTTTCATGCATTGCCCTACTTCTATGACACTACGCCAGTGTCGGTCGTCTGCGGTCTCGCACCGATGCCCCGAAGTTCATCGCCTCGGGCGCACCCCTGATTTCCTGCCCCGCGGTCAGGGTTTGCCTCTTAAAGTCGAGCCACACGACTTACGGAGGGTTCACTCCCGTGGAGGCGGATCGATCTGCCGCAGCTTGAGAACAACCTGCTCCGCGCTCGTCTTCTGATCCCGCTTCGTACCCAAATCATGCGGTCCTGGCCGATCCTTTCGATCAGCCCCGTCCAAAGTCAGCCGGTCAGGACAATGGGTAGGGGTTCGCTCAACTGGATCTGCTGTGCGGCCACGCAACTGATCACGTGCGAGCGGTGCTACCTCCGCGGCGAGCAAGCTGGTTCATGACCTCTACAAAGCCTGAGAAGGCCATCGCGGCGTAGATGTAACCCTTTGGCACCTGCAGACCGAAGCCGTCGGCGATCAACGTCATGCCGATCATCAGAAGGAATCCCAATGCTAGCATCACGACGGTTGGCTTGCGGTTGATGAACCGACTTAAGGGACCCGCTGCCACGATCATCAGCCCAACGGACACGATAACGGCAACCATCATGATCGGTATCTCGTTGGTCATGCCCATTGCCGTGATGATGCTGTCGAGGGAGAAGACGAGGTTTAGCGCACAGATCTGTATGATGGCGGTACTAAGACTGTGGTGGGCGCCGCTCCTCTCGGCGGCTGCAGCATTTGACCGCGGCTCTATGCGCTCGTGCATCTCGGTTGTGGCCTTGTAGACGAGGAACAGGCCGCCTGCGATGAGGATCAAGTCCTTCCAGGAGAAGGCGTGACCGAACACTGTGAAAATTGGCTGTGTTAGAGAGACGATCCAGGCCAGAACGAGGAGGAGAGCGAGCCGCATCAGGAGTGCGAGTCCCAGCCCGATCCGCTGAGCGCTCTGACGCTTCTCCGAAGCCACCCGATTTGAGAGGATTGAGACGAAGACGAGGTTGTCGACACCCAGGACGATTTCCATGATGATGAGGGTGACCAACGCTACCCAAGCGGTTGGATCAGCAGCCAAACCCAACAGATCAGCCATCCAATCTCCTCATGAAACTTGGCGTTACAACAATCAGACATCGAAGGAGAGGCGCGCAGCAACGCCGCCGCTGGCTGCGGTTCGACATACAATACACGACACAGCACACGTCACTCGTCCGGGTGCAAGACCGGTCCGTTGTCGATCGGTAGGCGGGCCGCCACGAGCTCGCCTTGCGCGGGCAGACTGCGCCCATCCCACCCACCCCCGAGTGCCCGGATCAGCGCAACGGCCGTGGTGAAGCGGCTTGCCTGGATCTGCAGCGCGGCCACCCGGTTGCTGAGCTCGATTGCCTGTGCCGTGACTACGGTGGTGTAGTTCTGCGTGCCCGCTCGATACTCGTTGAGCGCGATCTCCACCGCACGTGTGGCAGACGCCACCGCCGCCTGCTGCGCCACCTGCTGCAGCGCCAGGATGCGCACACCCGACAGAGCGTCCTCAACCTCGCGGAACGCTGTCAGCACCGTCTGTCGGTACGTCGCGACGGCCGCCTCGTAGGCCGCCCGCGCCGCCTGCAGGGCTGCCGAGCGGGCGCCCCCATCGAACAGCACCTCCGTGGCGGCCCCGGTCACCGACCAGAACTGGTTCTCGGCTGCAAACAGCGCAGCGGTCGGATCGCCCGAGAGACCGCCGGACGCCGACAGGCTCACGCTCGGGTAGAAGGCTGCTACGGCCACGCCGATCTGCGCGCTCTGTGCCTGGACCAGCCGCTCGGCTTGCGCGATGTCCGGGCGCCGCTCCAGCAGGGCTGAGGGCACGCTCGCGGGCACGGCGGGCGGGCGGGCGGCGAGCTGCCCGCGCGGGAGCGTGATCTCCGACGGCGGCCGGCCGCTCAGGATCGCGATGGCATGCGCGAAGGTCGCTCGCCGCAGCTCGACTGCGATCGCGGAGGCTTGGGTTGTCTGGAGCTGGGTCTGCGCCGTGATCACGTCCGAGCGCGCGGCCACACCGGCGGCGTACTGGTTCTGGGTAATGACCAAGCTACGATTGTAACCCGCGACGGTGTCGTCCAGAAGCCGCCGAAGCGACTCTTGATAGCGCAGCTGGAAGTAGTTCGTGGCCAGCTCCGCCTGAAGCGTGAGGCGCACGAGTGCCAAGCTGGCGGCACTGGCCTGAGCGGAGGCCGTGCTACTCTCGATCTGGCGCCGGATGCGGCCGAACAGGTCGAGCTCCCAGCTGGCCGAGCCTTGCAGGGTGAGGGTCGTGAGTGCCTCGCTTCCGCCGCCCGACTGGCGAATGCTGGGCGCGGCCAGCACGGTTGGGAACAGCTGGGCACGCGCTCGCTGGACTGTCCGTCGTCAGATGATTTGGGACATTCAGCGGTGTTCAGGAGCGGAGGCTCTGGTCCATCTGGGGTGAGAGGTTAGGCAGCCTGCGCGTGATGGCGCAAGCGGCGATCCATCAGGGTCTGGCGTTTGATGCGTTCCCGCTCGGCCAGGATCCCTTCGCCGCGTCCGAAGTAGACGTCAGCGGGCGTCAGGTTGCTCAGGCTCTCATGGGCTCGGGCATGATTGTAGTGTTCGACGAAGTCGGCAACCTGCGTCTCCAGCTCGCCGGGCAAGTAGGCGTGTTCGAGCAGGATGCGGTTTTTGAGTGTCTGATGCCAACGCTCGATCTTGCCCTGCGTTTGAGGATGGCATGGCGCACCGCGGATGTGGGTCATGCCCCGAATGCCGAGCCAGTCAGCCAGGTCGCTGGCGACGTAGCTCGGCCCGTTGTCGGAGAGCAGGCGTGGCCGCTGCATCACCCGCGCCTGATCGAGCCCAGCCGCACCCAGCGCCAGGTCGAGCGTGGCGGTGACGTCGCTGGCCTGCATCGTGGCGCACAGCTTCCAGGCGACGATGTAGCGTGAGAAGTCGTCCAGGACCGTCGACAGGTAGTACCAGCCCCAGCCAACGACCTTCAGGTAGGTGAAGTCCGTCTGCCAAAGCTGGTTGGGCGCGGTGGTCTTATCGCGGAACTCGTCGGCAGCCTTGATGACGATATAGGCCGGGCTGGTGATCAGGTCCTGAGACTTGAGCAACCGGTAGACGGTCGCTTCCGAGACGAAGTAGCGGCGCTCGTCGGTGAAGCGCACCGCCAGCTCACGCGGACTGAGTTCAGGCTGCTCCAGAGCCAAGGCAACGATCTGCTCGCGGATCTCCGCAGGTAGACGGTTCCAGACCCGGCTCGGCTGCGAAGGTTGGTCATGCAATGCCTCGGGGCCGCCGCGCCGGTAGGCGTCGTACCAGCGGTAAAACGTCGAGCGCGTGATGCCGAGCTTGTCCAGGGTGGCGCGCACCGGCAGGTGGGATTGCTCGACCAGCCGGATGATCTCCAGCTTCTCGGAGGCCGGGTACCTCATGCCTCGTCGCCCCCAGCCCCGCTCATACTTTTTTTGAGCAGACGGTTCTCTAGGACGAGATCAGCTACGACCTCCTTCAGCGCCCCCGCCTCGCGCCGCAGATCCCGCACCTCGTCCGTGGTAGCCGCACGAGCCGTGTCCCCCGACAGGCGCTTCTTGCCAGCCTCCAGGAACTCCTTGGACCAGCCGTAGTACATCGAGGCGGCGATCCCCTCGCGTCGGCACAACTCGGCGATGCTGTCCTCGCCACGCAAGCCTTCCAGCACCACGCGGATCTTCTCCTCGGAGGAGAACTGCCGACGTGTGGCCCGACGGATGTCCTTGATCACCGCTTCTGCCGGTTTCTTGGCCGGTCCGGATGTCTGCTTCATCTTCGCTCCTCAGGGGCTACGATGAACCAGCCATCCTCCGTTCGTGAAGACCCTCAATCTGTCCCACAGGTGCTAACGTCGGACAGATCGCGACATCGAACCCGTCCGCGACGAGATCTCCGAGCCGTTCCTGAACAACGATCTCGACACTCAGGTCCGGATGCAGCGTGAGGAACGGCTGAACCGCAGGGGTCAGAACGTATTGAGCAAAAATTCGGTCGGCATTGACCCGCAGCAGACCGTTGACGGCGTTCGTCGTCTGTCGTGCATCCGCCGCCGCCGCTTCGATGCCGGCCAGCAGCGGGACGACGGTCTCGTAGAAGCGTCGGCCCTCGTCGGTCAGCGTGACCGACCGGGATGTCCGGTGGAACAGGCGTATCCCGATCCGTTGCTCCAGCCGGGAAACCGCCCGGCTGACGGCAGGTTGCGTGAGCCCCATGGCCTGCGCCGCGCGGAGAAAATTTCCGGCCCGCACGACAGCGGAGAGGACGCCGATCCCACTGAGGAGACGGCCATCGAAAGGCACCGTGTTCATACTTTCCGTCATGGAAGGCCTAAAGCGAATTCATTTTAAGTAGGTGCGAGCCGCGGTATATGGCTGATGAACTCTCACTTCCACGGTTGTCGCCTTTTCTCGGTCGGCTCACCGTGGTCAGGGTTATGTCGTTCGAGCATAGCGCAAGGAAGGGATGCCGCATGAAGCGCAAGATCCAGCGATGGGTGGTAACGACGGCGTTGTCGGTTGCCGCGTCATTGGTCGTCGGCTCCGTTTGGGCTGCGGGCATGCCCGAGGTGACGCTGCCCGACACGGCACCGTTTCCGGAAAGCGTCGCCGCCACGTCGGATGGCGTTCTGTTCGTCAGCAGCATCACCGACGGCGGTGTCCTGCGTATCGCGCTGGACGGATCGGCGCCGACGCCATTCTTCAAGCCGGGGGAGCATGACACCCGCTCCACGTTCGGCGTCCTCGCCGACGACAAGAGCGGTACTCTGTGGGTGGCCTCGAACGACGCATCGGCTATCGGCATCAAAGGTCCGAGTGCCGTCGAAGGCGCCTGGATTAAGGCGTTCGACCTGAAATCCGGTGGGCTCAAGGCGGCTTTCAGGCTGCCGGTCGAGAGCGCCGTCGCCAACGATTTCGCCTTTGGTCCCGACGGAACCCTGTATGTCACAAACACGGCGGGTCCGGAGATCTTCATGCTCAAACCTGGCGCGGACGCACTGGAGATCTTCGTCAAGGACGACGCCCTGAAAGGCGGCCTCGACGGTATCGCGCTTGGCGAAGACGGGAACCTCTACGTCAACACCTACGTCTCGGGAGAACTGTTTCGAATCGGCATCGCGGGTGACGTTGCCGGCAAGGTCACCAAGCTCAAGACCTCCCGGCCACTGACCCACCCGGACGGAATGAAACCCTACAAGAACGGATTCATCATGGTGGAGGGCAAGGGTACCCTCGACCGTGTCACCGTCAGCGGCGACGAAGCCAAGATCGAGACCGTGAAGGAATTTGCCGGGCCCACCGGCGTCGTGCTGGCGGGCGACGTAATCTGGGTTACCGAGGGACAACTCGGGTATCTCAGCGACCCCGATAAGAAGGGCAGGAAGCCCGAGGCTTTCCGGCTGCGCGCGATGTCGCTCCCGAAGGAGTGAGTACGATTCCCGCCCGGGCGGGGTCTGATCCCCAGACCGCCCGTTCTTTTCTCTATCGACGAAGCCAAGAGCTTCGAAGAGGTCGGTCATGAAACTTCGATCGAAACTCCACCGCGCTGCCTACACCGCACTGCTTGCTTCGGGGGCATTGGCGACGGGGGCCGGTCTCCGCGCTGCTGCACAGCAGCCTGCCAGAGACTCCGTGACGCTCCCACCAGGTTTCTCCGCCACCGTCTTCGCCGACGGCCTCGGCCACGCACGGCATATCGCGGTGGCACCGAATGGCGTCGTCTACGCCAACACCTGGAGTGGCCCGTACTACAAGAACAAGCCGGACGACGGTGGTTTCCTCTACGCGCTCAAGGACAATGACGGTGACGGCAAGGCCGACGTCGTCGAGCGCTTCGGCGGCACCACCAAGACCGGTTCGGCCGGCGGTACCGGCCTGGAGATTCATGACGGAAAGCTCTACGCCGAGATGGACGACAAGATCGTGCGTTTCACGCTACCGACCGATCGCATCGCCCCCATGGGCGATCCGGAAGTGATCGTCTCCGGCATTCCATCGACCGGCGATCACCCCATGCATCCCTTCACCATCGGTAAGGACGGCGGGCTTTACATCGGCGTCGGCTCGGCCACCAACAGCTGTCAGCCCAAGAACCGCATGACCGGGATCAAAGGGGCCGACCCTTGCGTCGAACTGGAGACGCGCGCCGGCGTCTGGCGCTACGACGCCAACAAGGCGGGCCAGACCTTCTCGCCGAAGGAGCGCTACGCGACGGGACTGAGAAACGGCGAAGGCCTCTCGTTCGATGCTGACGGACGACTGTTCGCCACCCAGCACGGACGCGACCAGCTCGCCGAGAGCTGGGGCAAGCTCTACACGGCCAAGCAAGCCGCGGAGCTGCCATCCGAGGAGGTTGTCGAGGTCAAGAAGGGGTCCGATTTCGGCTGGCCCTACTGTTACTATGACCCGACGCAGAAGAAGCTCGTGCTGGCACCGGAATATGGCGGTGACGGCGGCAAGGAGATCGGGGTCTGTGCCGGGAAGCAGGGTCCTGTAGCGGCATTTCCGGCGCATTGGGCGCCGAACGATATGGAGATCTATCTCTCTGACCTGTTCCCGAAAGCCTATCAGGGCGGCGCCTTCATCGCGTTCCACGGCTCCTGGAACCGCGCACCTGCGCCGCAGGACGGCTTCAACGTGGTTTTCCAGCCGCTGAAAGATGGCAAGGCAGACGGAGACTACGTGATCTTCGCCGACGGCTTCGCAGGCAGGATCAAGGAGCCTGGTCGCGCCGCTCATCGTCCTTCGGGCCTGACGATCGGTCCTGATGGGACACTTTACATCGCGGACGATCAGGCCGGCCGCATCTGGAAGGTCACCTACGCGGGCGACCGGTCGGCGAAGATCGAGGCCGCGCCGCGCGTGACCGTGGCCGTCGGCTCGGCAGCAATGACGCCGCCGCCGGAGGGCATGGACCCGAATGCAGGCGTGACGCTGCCCACACCTCCGGGGGGGAACCCCGAACAGGTGGTGCTCGGCGGACGCATCTTTCGCGGCGAAGAGGCCGGCGGTACTTGCGCGGGTTGTCATGGCGGTGACGCCGGCGGCGGCCCGATCGGTCCATCGCTGACGGCAGGAGAATGGGACTGGAGCGACGGCAGCCTCGCCGGCCTCAAGAAGACCATTCTCGACGGCGTGCCCGAACCGAAGAAACATCCGGGAGCAATGCCCCCCATGGGCGGCGTTGAGCTCACGGGCGCACAGGTTGATGCGCTCGCCGCCTATGTCTGGGCCATCGGCCACCAGAAGAACTGAACAAGACTAAAGGTGCAGACAGCACCGAGACGCTGGCCTTCTCGTTGACGTGATGGAGAGGGCGTATGGATGCTTGCGTCCTCTCAAGCACTCTTGGGCAACGGGGAAGCGATCGCTTTCGTTTATGCCCTGCGAGGCCGTTCGGTATCGATCATCACTGAGGCGGTGCCTCCGCATCGCCATGCAAGGGACATCCAATGAGCGTTCAAGGCCAGGCTATCGCCGATATCTGGGACCAAACCTTCAACAAGGGCGATACCGCCGCGCTGGGGAAACTCTATAGCCGCGACGGCAAGGTGATCCCGGCCGGTGGCACGTCCGTCCAGGGTCCGGAGGGCATTGCCGCCTTCTTCGCCGACCTGCAGAGCAAGGGGTTCAAGGACCATAAGATCACGGTCGAGGATGCCACTCTGAAGGGTGAGACCCTCCTCCTGACGGGACGCTGGCAATTGAACGGTCCGGGTGGCAGCGGAGACACGCAGAGCTACGGTGGCAACTGGGTCAATGTCCTGGAGCGCCAGGGCGATGATTGGCGCACCTTGCTTCACACTTGGAACTGAGCGGTCCCGAAATCCGGTTTGCCGGGCCGCCTAGCGCGGTCCGGCTCCATTCGCCCGAGCGGTTGAGGGCGGTCGGCGGCGTCGAACAACCAAAGCGACCATTTTCTACACCCTCTCTAGACGACTGGTCTAATTGTGTTTATGTTGTCGTCATGAGCGTTGCCCGCGATACCATCGACGTCCGGCAGAACATCCTCGCCGCCGCCCAGCAGATCATGGCGGCGAAGGGATTCTCGGCGGTCGGTCTCAACGAGATCCTGGTCTCCGCCAGGGTGCCGAAAGGGTCGTTCTATCACTACTTCGGCTCGAAGGAGGCTTTCGGCGAAGCGCTGCTGGCGGGCTATTTCGAAGACTATCTCACGGCTCTCGACTCGACCCTTGCAGAGCCCGGCCTCAGTCATGCCGTGCGCCTGATGAACTACTGGCAGCGATGGCAGGACAGCCAGGGTAGCCTCGACTGCCAAGGCAAGTGCCTTGCGATCAAGCTCGCGGCAGAGGTCTCCGATCTGTCGGAGGCTATGCGCCTCGCGCTCAAGAGTGGGACGACCGGTATCATCGAACGGTGTCCGTCGTCAGATGATTTGGGACATTCAG
>NZ_JAUZVE010000073.1:0-30161 GCF_031844425.1 Microbacterium sp. ARD31 | reverse complement strand
GATGGCGACTGGCAAGACCAGCGGCGTACATGAAGGTTGAAAGCCCCACCGTCGACTGGACGAAGCCAGTGACCATCTCCCATGCCGTCCGGAAGTCATCCCGCTTCTCAGTCAGGACGACATTGAAGCTAAGCGCTCCTTGTAGCGCCGCCCAAGTTGCGAACGCGAGGGGGAAGACCTTTTCCGGGTCGAGGTCGGTGTAGGCACCGACACACAAGGCACCAATAGCTGGGCAGATTGTCGCCAAGATATACATCGACTTGCCGACCAGGCCCAGTTCCGGCTCAGTTGAGCCTGGTGAACTCGGCGGCTGTGTGGTGGTAGTCCCATCGGGCGCGGTCTCAACAAGTTCAGGCACGATCGGTGACCCTAATGCAGGAGCGGGCGGGCCTTTTGCAGAAGGCTGCCTTGGCCCCCCGGGGCGCCCATCCACGCCGGCCCCACACGCCTCCAACCGACGGCGGCCCGGGTGCGCTCGATCGGTCTTGCTTCTTATCGCCGCCTGACGGCGTAGCTCGACTATCCGAATCTGCATGAGGGGATGCCCTCGCACCTAAGGTCGTCCGCATGATCGTCGAAGGTGTAGACCCTCGGGACACCCAGTGGGAAGTCGACCGGCCAATCTACCGCGTCTACTTCTGGCATCAACCGCCTGCACCGGGACGCGTCGCGCAAGAGCACATGTGGTGGCACTGCAGCGAGTTCCGGTTGATCGAAGCATCCGACGTCGAGGAGGTCCTCCATTGGGCACGGAGGAAGGCGCGTTCGGACCAGACCTTCACCATGTACGTCGAGCAGCGCGACGCTCAACGGAGCGGACTCGTGCGTCTTCTCGGAACGGACCCAACCAGCGTGGCTTGAAGGTCCGCGCACACGCCGCGAGGAGTGCGTCACAGCGCCGCCAATTCAGCATTGGTTGTTGCGCCAACCGGCCACTCGTCGCACCCACGGCTCACGAACCTGGTCGAGCCGACCCACGGGGTAGCGGTAGGTGACGCGTGCCCGGTCGCCGCTGATGGTTGCCGTGTAGGAGCGAATCGGGAGGTTCCCGTATACATCGTGAGCGGCGTCAACGACCTCCGCGAAGTCGTTATACGCGATGGCGTTGCGGCATCGGGGCGCGAGCAGCGCGTAGGCCTTCCGGGCGTTGCCACCAAGGAAGGCGCGGGAGTAGGTGTATACGGCTTGGCGCAACTCCGTTTGGGGAGTCGATACCTGCGACTTGTACTCGGCGCCAGCCTGCTCGGCGGCGCTTGGCACGCTCGCGGTTGCGGTGCCGCCGATTCCGAGGCTGACGACGGTGAGAGCGGACGCGAGAAGAGTGCGGATCATCATGGCGCGCACCGTATATGCAGCGCCGGACAGGGACGCCGGCACGGACGGCTTCGTCAAGTGAGATCGGGTTCTTGTCGCTATTACAGAGTCGCGTCAAGCGGCCGCGAGGCCAGCCGACCTACGTCGCATGGATCCGACGCAAGTGTTCGCATGGCCGCGTAAATGTCACCCGTGTCGCGACCCAAGGAGCATCGTCCTTCCAGTCACCCAGCAGCTAGGCCTCGTGGACTGGCTCAAAATGAGCGCCGCCCGGCTCGAGTGCTGCTACCGCCCCTCTTGGTACTGAGGAGCCGCAGCTCGTGCCTGGGGCGCGGTGAGGTTCAGTCGGAGTCTTGATGGTAGAAGCAGATGAGGTTCTTGATCTTGAAGTCACCTGTTGCCACCGGGCTGTCGGACGGAAGCGCAACGGATATTTGGTTGTTGAGACCGTCTCCGCTGTTGAGCCGACCGCCACTCATGCAGATCACCTGCGAGGTCCAACCCCGAGCCACGTTGGGGTCCACGGTGCCGATCGGACCCCTGCCGTTGACAAAGACTTCGAGGGGAACCTGCAGGTTGAGCACAGAGAACATGATGAATGCTCCGAGCCCGCCGGTTTGACCGCTGCTCGCGCCGAGGCGTCCCCCGGCGTTGAACTTGGGACCGAGCGGAGATTGTTGTCCCAGTATGAAGGGCACGTCTTGAGGAACCTCATCGCCGATGATGATGTTGAAATCCGCCAGAACAGTCATGGCTACTCCCTCAGTGGTCGATCAAAAATGATCTCTCCGGAGTCTTGGGTCTGTATACCCAGGTTGCAGGTCAAGTTGCCCGCTACAGGCGCATGCTCCGTGCTGCCCGCAGTCGCGCACCGTACGCACCAGTGTCATTCCGCCTCGTACCGTCCGCGGGCCCGACATTTCGCCGCCTCCTGCTTGAGGACAACGGCCGGGTGCGAGCAGTCCCTGATTCATAGGGTGTGCGCATGACGAAGCGAGACCCGGGTCAGCTGCTCACCACGCGCGAGCGTCTTCACGACGCGGCATGGACCGTCGGCACGTCCGTTGCGAGCACCTTGCTCGCAGCCTTCGGCCTCTACACCGTCGGTGAACTGACAGGCGTGAACGACCGGATCTTCGATGGCACGTGTGAGTCGTTTGATTCCTTGTCTTCACAGGAGAAGAACACCGTGCTGACCGACCCTGCCGCTCGACGAAGGCTCGACCGTGACAGGGACGGAAGCCTGTGCGAGAGCTAGTCGCGCCGCCCGACTCAGCGCGCGTCTATCCGCCTCGACACCTGCGGCCGTTTGCGGGTTTTGCGGTCTGGTGCCAGTTCTGACTGTGCTGAGGACGTGCACGCTCACACGGCGAATTAGGTCGAGCATGAACGCGCCTGGCCAGTGTCAGGGGTAACCCGCGCGCCCCAGCGAGTGTCGGTTGCGGCGGCAACGGTCCAGGGCCATGTGGGCTGAGGTCTTGAAGGTTGCGCTGGGGTCGGCTGGCGCCCTGCTGGTGTGGTGGGCGGCCTTCGCCTTCAACGACGGCGGCAGACGCGGTGCGAAGCGGCGCGCTATCCGGGAAGATTTGGAGCTCATCAAGGTGCTCGATGCCCCAGAGCACGACGACGCGCGGCAGCGGATCCGCGCACGAGTGGCCGTCCTGCTGCAGCAGTACGAGCCCGATGCAGACGCCATCCGGAAGAAGCGCTCGAGGTGGCTGTGGGTCGGTGGGTTCGTCGGGGCCGCAGTGGCGGCTGTGATCGCGATCGGCGGATTCGACGTCGAGTCGACCTGGGCCAGCTTGGCGCTCGGTTGCCTGCTGGGGATCTGCGTCAACGTCGTGCACGACGTCGTGATGTGGCGATTCGACTGCGTCGAGCAGGACAAGGCGGTGGAGGCAACGGTCCAGGCGTCTTGGGGACAGTGACGATGCGCGCCGAGGGAATGGTGTCCAAGCTTGCAGAGACCTCAATGTCAGACGCCTGGTTCACGCGGGCACCTGCTCGCGGGACTGTCGAGCAGTCGAGAACCAGGCGTTCAGACACCCGCCAATCTCGACCTCGAGGTCAGATCCGCGTCTGCCTGGTGCTGACAAAGGCGCGCAGTCTCATGGACCAACCTCTATGCCACCCAAATTTTGTTGTCGAGAACGTCCGGCCCCGGTTCCGATGGTTGCGTCACTTCGCCGCGTACGGTCCGGGCACGCGACATTGCGCCGCGAACCGTCCGGGGCGCGACATTGCGCCGCGTCACGGGTCGGGGGTCGGGGGATTGCAGCCGGTTGGCTGCTGACCTATGGCGACACCAGACGGCCTTGTCAGACACGGCACCCCGGCGCGTCGTAGGCGTACCCAGCTCGGCTGCGCGCCGACGGCCGCCCACCCTCGGTGAGCGGCCGCCGTGCCCGCGGAGGCTGACGCCAGCCGTCTGCCCCACTGACGGGGCGTTAGGTCGTCAGGTCAAAGCGTGACGTTGGCGATCGTGAAGAGGTCGGCCATCGTGAACTCGCCAGGCGTTGCACCCAGAGTGGGTGTCCAGTCGGGGCGCGCCTTGAGGAAGGACGACGGATCGTTCTGGGCAAGCCCAACGAGTACTTCTGCGACGACACGGCCACCGACGGGTCCCAGCGTCTGACCCCCGCGGGTGACCTCGGCTTCCTTGAGGAACCAGAACCACAACGGAGCCGCGTGCGGCAACCCGGTCTGGATTTGGACGGAGGAGGGGTCGACGCGCAGCTTCCCGGCCACAGCGGCCGCGAAGTCCTCCCCGCTGGGCAGCTCGAGAGCGACACCTCGCTTGAGGTTAAGGGTCGCGAGCGAGCGGCGCATGTGGTCCACCGACGCCGGCAGTGTGTGCAGGGCCGAGGCGATCCGGGTGTCGAAGAGGCGGGCGCGCTGCGTGTCTGGCCCGGAGCCGGGCAGGTCGTCGAAGAAGCGGTGCCACTCGATCTCCCAGCCGCTGGGCAGGCGACGGAAGCCACGCAGGTCAGCCAGAGGGTCGCTGTCCCCGGCCGAGGAGAACACCGGCCGGGGCCCTAGCGGTCCGTTGAGCAGGTAGGCGTCTCGCACCAGGCTGTGTCCGAAGCGGTACGCCGCCCCGGAGAACTCGACGGGCATCCAAGGCTTGCGCCGTACGCTGTAGAGCTTGAGCACGGCGTCGAGCTTGTCCTTCTTGACCTGCAGCACGGCGTCGACGACGTCGGTGCCGCAGATGGTGGGCAGGAATCCGCGCAGCACGAGCCACTGGTAGTGCCAGCGCACCAGCGTGACGATCTGCCCGAAGGTAGGCCGGTCCGGCACCGTTGGACCCGTGCTGCCCCACCCGCCGACCGGGGTGGCAGGGACGCCAGACACCAGCTCGGGCCGGGCACGGACGAGGTCGACCACCGCGTTGTGGAACATCACGAACGCCAGGTGTAGCTGCGCGATGATGATGTGAACGTCGTTGCGCGGGTCCCCGATGAGGGCCCGGCCCTGGTGGTTTCGGTTGAGGTCGCGCTGAGCGAACTCGGGCGGGTTGACGCCGAGCAGGAGCTTGTCCGGGTCGTTGCTGTCATAGAGCCACGGGTTCGCCGTAGGGCCGAGGCCGTAGACGCTGTCGAGATCGAACCGCGGTGTCCGGAAGTTCTCGAGCGCGTCGGGGTCGTTGGCCTGGTCGAGCAGCGAGCTCGGGTCGAAGGTGATGTCGTGGTCGATGAACTGGGCCAGGTAAGTCCAGCCCGCGGCGATTCCCCCGTCCGTCGGCGTCGGAGTCGGGGACCACCCGCCGGGGGCGGCGGGGTCCCCCGGGTCCACCATCGTGGCGACGACGTTCTGGATCTGCGCGTCGTCGAGCACGAGGGGCGTGAGGCCGCGGAAGAGCCGACCGAACTTCCCAGTCTCGGTGGACGAGCGGGGCACGTTCTCGATGCCGCGCGGGGGGTTAGCGCCGTGGGCGGCGGCCGGCGCGGACGCGGGCGTGCCGGGCGGGGGTGGTTCGGACGCGGGGGGTGTGGTCATCGGACCTCCTCGGTAGCAGTTCGCAAACGACGAACGGTCGTTCGCAATCGAGGTAACAGTGGCATGCCTTGCTGCGTCCGTCAATGCGAACGGTCTATCGTTACTACGGATGGACATCACGCGCGACCGTTCTGAGCTAGCCAAGGCCATGCGCCGCTACCCCGGCGCTCCTCCAGACGCGCTTATGGAGGACTTGGCCGAGCAGCTCGGGCAGGAGTGCGAAGCCGAACCTCCTGTCGACCTTAGGCTCGTCGCCAGCATGCAAGGGATCAGCGACATCACCGAGACCTTCAGCAGCCACGCCGGGTGCCTGATCAACAATGCCGGCGTCTTGCGGATAGAGGTCTGCGCAACCGACAACCCGCAGCGGCAGCGCTTCACCATCGGTCACGAGATCTCCCACACCCTCCTGCCCGGGTTCGAGCTCGAGCAAAACTTCCGGTGTAACCCAGGTGGGTCGACCCCCAAGCGAAGCGCGGCCATCAACGTCGAATGGCTCGCTGACGTCGGCGGCAGCGAGCTGCTGCTCCCCCGCCGGTTCGTCACCGCCCGCTTCGCCCAAGAACCTTTCGGCTGGGACGCCATCGAACGCGTCGCCGACGACTACGGCGCCAGCCTCGAGGCGACCGCACGTCGGTTCGTGCGACTATCCCCAACGCCTGCGATCTTCGTTCGCCTCAAACACGCAACAAGCAAGAACGACCCGAACCCGACACTGCGCGTCCACAGCAGCTCGTCCTCGCCCTCACTCGACCAGTTCATCCCTCCCAACAAGTCTGTCTCCCGCACCCACCCGGTGCACGACGCGGTCATCGGCGAAGACGTCGACACGGTCGCCGACATGCGGTCACTTCGCGTCCCCGGCCGATACCGGATTGCGGCCAGGCGCTACCCACTCCCCACACGAGAAGGTGAAACAGTCATGTCAGTCATGCTCATCGGCTTGAACATGGATGCCAGCAAAGGATCGACGCGGTGAACGCCGCACCTCGGACCACGAACGCCGACCCCGAGCCGGCCAGCGACGCAGGCGACATCGGTCGCCGTATCAAAGCTCTGCGAACCCAACGTCAACTCTCGATGAGCGAACTGGCCGAGAAGGCCGGGGTCAGCAAGTCGTACCTGTCCACCGTCGAGAGCGGAACGGGTCGACGACCTGGCGTGGCCATCTTGCACAAGGTCGCCGTAGCCCTTGGCGTGACGCTCGCGGATCTGATGGGCCGCTCCGTGCACACGAGCCTGACGACAGACATCCCAGACTCGCTGCGCGCATTCGCAGAAGACCAGCACTTACCCGAAGCGGACGTCCAGATGCTCGCGGGAATCAAGTTCCGCGGCGAAGCGCCACGCACGAAGGAGAAGTGGCGCTTCATCTATGACGCAATTGTCATGAGTGTGGTGACCGAACGTTCTGGCGACTGAGATGCGCACCTGACTGCTCCTGGAAAGCCACGTTCGCAACCGCGTTGCAGAAGCTGACTGCGCTGGCAGCCTGCAACCCCACCGCCGCCGTCGGCCGTGAGGTTGCTCCGCTTCCTATGCGTTGACCAGCCCGACTGTGCGGCGTTGGACAAGCATGCGCGTCCGCATAGTCGAGGTGTTGCTTCGCAGAGGCGCGGACAGGCGTTGACGCCGCTCGCCGCCGGGTTGCAGATACACTCTGCGCAGGACCGACGTAGCGGGTGACGCATGCGCCCATGGTTCGCGGCCGAATGGCACTAACGGTGCCTCACGAACGCCCGGAAGTGTGGCGAAACGCTCGTTCTCGGCGGCGACGGCTCGCACAAACCTCAATTCGTGTCCCAGGATCGGGGCGTCGGCAGGCATGTGAGGCGGTAGCGGCCTACCGCGAAGCGAACCTCGCCGAGCCCCTCGCACACGTAGCCGAAGCGATTGGCAGGTTTCGCGACGGCGAACTTGAGGCTCTCGAGGTCTATTTCGATACTCCCGTGCCGCGAAAGAGTTCTGCAATATCGGCACGACCAGTTCGCCGCGCGGCAGCTGCATGACGGCCCGCCTATCGACTGGTGGGGGACGCGGGCGCCAAGATGTGCACGACGTGCTACCCCTGAAGGGGTCACCGACGACCTCACTGACCGCCACGCGATCGAGAGTTGCGTCTTATCGCCGCGAACGGGCGCACCCCTGGACGACATCGACGTCGAGCGACATGGACTGCGGTGTCGGTGCGTGCTGCCACACTCGCGGCATGCCCCGGCCGCCGCGCATCGAGCCCTCCGGCGACGTCGTCGCCCGGATCGGCCGCACCGCGCTCACGTTGCCGGACGCCTACGAGGAGGACGCGTGGACGGGGGTGCGGTGGCGGGTGCGCGGCAGGACGTTCGCGCACGTCCTGGTCGCGCAGGAGGGATACACGTCGGCCTACCGCGACGTCACCGGCATCAGTGAGCCGGCGACGGTGCTGACGTTCCGGTCCTCAGGCGACGGGCTCCTGGCGCTGACCCATGCCGGGCCGCCGTTCTACCTGCCGCCGTGGTCGCCCACCGTCGTCGGCATGGTGCTCGACGGGGAGCCCGACTGGGACGAGGTGGCCGAGCTGGTGACCGAGAGCTACCGGTTCTGCGCACCCCAGAAGCTCAGGCAGCTGCTCGACGGGTGAGTGCTAGCCGCCGATGGCCGACATCGGCCGGTCGGGCTGGAGGAAGGTCTCGTCGTCGATCCCGTGCCCGGCACGCTTGCCGCGCATGGCGATGACCCACCGCTCGGCGATCTCCTCGTCGCCGGCGCCGGTGCGCAACGACGTACGCAGGTCGGACTCCTCGCGGGCGAAGAGGCAGTTGCGCACCTGGCCGTCGGCGGTGAGCCGGACCCGGTCGCAGTCGCCGCAGAACGGGCGGGTGACCGAGGCGATCACGCCGACGGTGGCCGGACCGCCGTCGACGTCGAAGAGCTCGGCCGGCGCGCTGCCGCGCGGGGCGCCGTGCGGCGTCAGGGTGAACTCGGCGCTCAGCGCCTCGAAGATCTCCTCGGCGGTGACCATCGCGGCGCGGCTCCAGTCGTGCTGGGCGTCGAGCGGCATCTGCTCGATGAAGCGCAGGTCGTAGCCGTGCTCGATGCTCCAGCGCAGCAGCTCGGGGGCCTGGTCGTCGTTGGTGCCGCGCAGCAGCACGGCGTTGAGCTTGATGGGACCCAGTCCGGCGGCCTTGGCGGCCTCGAGGCCGGCGATGACGTCCTTGAGCCGGTCACGGCGGGTGATCGTCGCGAACGTGTCGGGCCGGACGGAGTCGATGCTGGCGTTGATCCGGTCCAGGCCCGCCTCGGCCAGCGCCTGCGCCGTGCGCGAGAGACCGAGGGCGTTGGTGGTCAGCGACGTCTCCACGCCGAGCGCGTGGGTGCGCGCCACGATGTCGACCAGTCCGCGCCGGAGCAGGGGCTCGCCGCCGGTGAAGCGCACCTCGGTGATGCCGAGCCGCTCGACGCCGATGGTGATCAGGCGGACGACCTCGTCGTCGGTCAGCGTCTGCTCGGTGGGCAGCCAGTCCAGCCCCTCGGCCGGCATGCAGTAGTTGCAGCGCAGGTTGCACCGGTCGGTCAGCGAGACGCGGAGGTCCGTGGCCACGCGGCCGAACCGGTCCGCCAGAGGAGTCGTCACCTGCAGGAGTCTATCGAGGTGGGGGTCAGGAGCTCAGGACGTCCCGGATAGCCTCGACTGGTGCACAAGCTGCGGTTCCTGGTCTCGCGCCGCTGGATCGTCTTCGCACTGGTGGTCGTCTTCCTCGCCTGGGTCGCGTGGCGGCTCGGCGAGTGGCAGTTCCACCGGCTCGACGACCGCAAGGAGCGCAACGCGATCATCGAGCGCAACGAGAAGGCGGGCGCCGACCCCGTCAGCGAGGTGATGGCCCCCGGCGAGCCCGTCGCAGCCGCCGAGGAGTGGCGGATCGTGGAGGCCACCGGCACCTACGCCGTCGACGACACCGTGATCGTGCGCTACCGCACCCGCGAGGGCGAGGCCGGCGTCGACGTCGTCGTCCCCCTCGAGACGACCGACGGCACCACCCTCCTCGTCGACCGCGGCTGGTACGCCACCGACAACCGCGGCGCGACCCGGGCCGACGTACCGGAGCCGCCCTCCGGCGAGGTCACCGTCACCGGGTGGGTACGCCGTGACGCCGAGGGCGACAGCACCGAGGTCGACGACCTCTCCACCCGCGCCGTCAACAGCGAACGGATCGGCGAGGCGCTCGGCCGGGAGGTCCTCGGCGGCTGGGTCGACCTGCGCTCCGAGTCGCCGGAGCCGGAGACCCCGCTGACGCCGGTGGAGATGCCCGACCTCGACAACGGTCCGCACTTCTTCTACGGCCTGCAGTGGTGGTTCTTCGGGGTGCTGGCGATCTTCGGGTTCTTCTACCTGATCTACGACGAGTGGCGCGGCGGACGCGGCCCGTGGGGGAGCAACGACGGCGCACGCCCGAGGCCTGCCACGCCGGAGCGCGCCCCACTCCCCCAGGCGGTCGCGAAGGCCCGCCGCCGGACGTGGCGCGAGCGCCTCGACTCGGGGGCCGAGGACGACTCAGAGGGCGCGCAGGAGCCCACCGTCGACCGGGAGCATCACGCCCGTCAGGAATGACGCGACCGGCGAGAGCACGAACGCAGCCACCGCCCCGAACTCCTCGGGCCGGCCGTAGCGCCCCAGCGGGATGGTCGCCTCGGCCGCCCTGCGCGCCGCCGCGGGGTCGTCGGTCGATGCGTCGAGCTCGGCGACCCGCTCGGTCTCGATCCGGCCCGGCAGGAGTCCGTTGACCCGTACGCCGCGGGGGCCGAGCTCGTCGGCGAGCGTCTTGGCGACCATGGCCAGGCCGGGCCGCAGGCCGTTGGAGATCGCCATCTCGGGCAGCGGCGCCCGCGCGCTCGAGGAGAGCACCAGCCCCATCGCGCCGCCCGCCGGCAGCGCCGAGCCGACCTCCCGCGCGAGTCGTACGGCGCCGAGGAAGACCGCCTCGAAGGCGGCGCTCCACTGCTCGTCGGTGATCGACGAGACCGAACCCTTCGGCGGACCGCCGACGCTGATCAGCGCCCCGTCCAGGCGTCCCCAGGCGTCGTCGGCAGCGGCCAGCAGCCGGGTCGGTGCGTCGCGGTCGGCGTTGTCGGCGACCACACCGATGGCGGACTCGCGCCCAGCGGCGTCGTTGAGCGCCGCGGTCGCCGCGCCCAGCGACTCCTGCGTGCGTCCGGACAGCACCACACGCGCGCCCTCGGCCACGAGGGCGTCCGCCGTCGCCCGTCCGAGACCGCGCGCTCCCCCGGTGACGAGGAAGACGCGGTCGGCGAGCTGGAGGTCCATGTCACGACACTAGCCGGGAGCGACGCAGTCGAGACCCGGCTATCCCGGGACCGAGACCTCGCGGAACTGCGTCGCGTGGAGCGTGGCGTAGAGGCCACCTGCGGCGAGGAGCTCGGCGTGCGTCCCCTGCTGGACGACGCGGCCGTCGTCGAGCACGAGGATCAGGTCGGCGTTGCGGACCGTGGAGAGCCGGTGCGCGATCACCAGGGACGTACGTCCCTCCAGCGCGGCGTCGAGCGCGTCCTGGACGGCCGCCTCGGACTCGCTGTCGAGGTGGGCGGTGGCCTCGTCGAGCACCACGATCGCGGGCGCCTTCAGCAGCAGCCGCGCGATGGCGAGGCGCTGGCGCTCGCCGCCGCTGAGGCGGTAGCCCCGGTCACCCACGACCGTGTCGAGGCCGTCGGGCAGGGAGTGGACGAGCGGGGCGATCTGGGCTGCCTCGAGCGCCGCCCAGACCTCGGCCTCGGTCGCGGCGGGCCTGGCGTAGAGGAGGTTCGCGCGGATGGTGTCGTGGAACATGTGGGCGTCCTGGGTGACGTAGCCGACCACGTCCTCCAGCGACTGCAGCGTCACGTCGCGCACGTCGTGGCCGCCGACGCGCACGGCCCCGGCCTCGACGTCGTACAGCCGTGCGACGAGGTGCGTCACCGTGGTCTTCCCGGCGCCGGACGGGCCGACCAGCGCGACCATCTGCCCCGGCTCGGCGGTGAAGGTGACGTCGTGGAGCACCTGGCCCGTGTCGCGGGACTCGGTGCGGGCGACGGTCTCGAGCGACGCCAGGGAGATCTGGTCGGCGCGGGGATAGGTGAAGGCGACGTGGTCGAACTCCAGGCGCGACGCCGTGGGCGGCAGCTCGACGGCGTCAGGCTTCTCCTGGATCAGCGACGGCAGGTCGAGCACCTCGAAGACCCGGTCGAAGCTCACCAGCGCGGTCATCACGTCGATCCGGACGTTGGAGAGCCCCTGCAGCGGGCCGAGCAGCCGGGTCAGCAGCACGCCCAGCGCCACGATCGTGCCGACGGAGAGGTCACCGCGGATGGCCAGCCAGCCGCCGATGCCGTAGACCAGCGCGGTGGCCAGCGACGGCACCAGCGTCATCGCGGCGAAGAACACCCGGGTGAGCAGGGAGATGCGGACGCCGAGGTCGCGCACGACCGCGGCCTTCCTGGCGTACGCCACGTCCTCCGCGTCGCGGCGGCCGAAGAGCTTGAGCAGCATCGCGCCGCCGACGTTGAAGCGCTCGGTCATCGCGTTGCCGAGGTCGGCGTTGCCGTCCATCTGCTGGCGGGACAGGTCGGCGAGCCGGTTGCCGACCCAGCGCGACGCGAGCAGCAGGATCGGGAACAGGGCGAGGCAGAGCAAGGTCACCGGCCAGCTGAGGAACAGCATCGTCACGCCGACGACGACTGCCGCGATGACGTTGGAGACGGTGCCCTGCAGGGTGGATGTGAAGGCACGCTGGGCGCCGATCACGTCGTTGTTGAGCCGACTGACCAGGGCGCCGGTCTGCGTGCGGGTGAAGAAGGCCAGCGACTGGCGCTGGACGTGGGCGAACACCTGCGTGCGCAGGTCGTAGATGAGGCCCTCACCGATCCGGCTGGAGAGCCAGCCGGTGATCAGCCCGAACGCCGCGTCGACCACCGCCACCACTGCGACGAGCAGCGCCAGCCAGACCACGAGGGAGGTGTCGCCGGTGCGCACGCCGTCGTCGATGATCGACTTCAGCAGCAGCGGCGGCACCACGACCAGGGCGGCGTCGACCACCGTGACCGCGAGGAAGCCGGCGATCAGCCTGCGGTGCGGGCGCGCGAAGCCCAGCACCCTGCGCACGGTCCGCCGCTCGATCTTGTTCTCGACCACGCTGCGGTCGCTGCGCAGGAACCGCCACGGCGGGCCACCTGCACCCGGCCCCATCGACATGCCTGCTCCTTCGCTCGTCCGTCCCGGTGAACGCCCGCGCCCCGGGCATTGTTCCTCGGGGCACCGACACCGCGGTCAGGAGAGCGCCGCGGCCACCGCGCGGAAGCGGCGTACCTGTGCCTCCCGCTCGAGGCGGCGCTGCTCGTCGAGGTCGCGGTCGGCCGCGCCCTGGAGCAGCGTCTTGGTCTCGGTGACGACGCCCGGCATCGGCGCGACGAGCGCGGCCGAGAGCTCCGCCACGGCCGCGTCGAGGTCGGCGGCCGGGACGGCTGCGGTGGCCAGTCCGATGCGCACCGCCTCCTCGGCAGGTACGACGCGCGCGGTGGCGCAGATCTCCAGCGCGCGGGCGTAGCCGACGTGCTCGACCAGCGGCTTGGTGCCGGTGAGGTCGGGGACCAGGCCGAGCGCGGACTCCTTCATCGAGAACTTCGCGTCGTCGGCGACCACTCTCAGGTCGCACGCGAGCGCGAGCTGGAAGCCGGCGCCGATGGCATACCCGCGGACCTTGGCGATCGTGACGAAGCGGGGGTCACGCAGCCAGGTGAAGCCGCGCTGGAACTCCTCGATGCGCGCCGAGGCCTCCTCGTCGCCGAGGGCCAGCAGCCCCAGGACACTGCCCTCGCCGGCGTTGGACGGGTCGAGCATCGCCCGGTCGAGCCCGGCCGAGAAGGTCTCGCCCTCGCCCGTCACCACGACGACGCCCACCTCATCGGGGAGGGTGCGGCCGATCTCGGCCAGCGCCAGCCACATCGCCGGCGTCTGCGCGTTGCGGACGTCGGGCCTGTCGAGCGTGACGGTCGCGACGGGACCCTCGATGTCGAGGCGGAGGCCGACGGCGGCCAGGTCTTCGGAAGTCATGGCTGCACATTACTACTGGTGAGTAACGTCTCGCTGCAGGCGGGTCGTACGCCGCGGGCGCCCCGGCTTGCCGCGGCAACCTGACACCTGCCGACCGTTGCAACGCCCGGCAGGTGCAGGTTTCCCCGCTCGAGCGGGGATTCCGACGACCGGGGAGGGAGCCAGCAACGCCTCAGGCGAGCGAGACCAGGTCGGCGTACTCCTCGGACCAGAGGTCCTCGTCGCCGTCGGGCAGCAGGAGCACCCGGTCGGGGTCCAGCGCCCGGACGGCGCCCTCGTCGTGGGTGACCAGGATGATCGCGCCGGTGTAGCTGCGGATCGCGTGCAGCACCTCCTCGCGCGAGGCAGGGTCGAGGTTGTTGGTGGGCTCGTCGAGGAGCAGCACGTTGGCGCTCGAGACCACGAGGATCGCGAGCGCGAGGCGGGTCTTCTCACCGCCGGACAGCACGCCGGCGGGCTTGTGCGCGTCGTCGCCGGAGAACAGGAACGACCCGAGCACCGAGCGGGCCTGGGTGTCGGTGAGCTCCGGGGCGGCACTGTGCATGTTCTCCAGCACGGTGCGGTTGACGTCGAGGGTCTCGTGCTCCTGCGCGTAGTAGCCCATCTTGAGCCCGTAGCCGGGCAGCACCTCACCCGTGTCGGGCTGGTCGACGCCCGCCAGGATCCGCAGCATCGTGGTCTTGCCGGCACCGTTGAGGCCGAGGATCACCACCCGGCTCCCCCGGTCGATCGCCAGGTCGACGGCGGTGAACACCTCGAGCGAGCCGTAGGACTTCGACAGGTCCGTGCCCATCAGCGGCGTCTTGCCGCACGGCGCGGGATCCGGGAAGGCGATGCGCGCCACCTTGTCGGCCTGCCGCTCGGTCTCGATGCCGGCCATCATCTTCTCGGCCCGCTTGAGCATCGACTGCGCGGCCTGCGCCTTGGTCGCCTTGGCCCGCATCTTGTTGGCCTGGTCGGTGAGCACCTTCGCCTTGTTCTCGGCGTTCTGGCGCTCGCGGCGGCGGCGCTTCTCGTCGTCCTCGCGCTGGGTGAGGTAGTTGTGCCAGCCCATGTTGTAGACGTCGATGACGGCGCGGTTGGCGTCGAGGTGGAAGACCTTGTTGACGGTCGCCTCGAGCAGCGCGTTGTCGTGGCTGATCACCACGAAGCCGCCGCGGTGGGCCTTGAGGAAGTCGCGCAGCCACACGATGGAGTCGGCGTCGAGGTGGTTGGTCGGCTCGTCGAGCAGCATGATCTCGGCGCCGGAGAACAGGATGCGCGCGAGCTCGACGCGACGGCGCTGGCCGCCCGACAGCGTGCCGATCGGCTGGGCGAGGATGCGCTCCTCGATGCCGAGGGCGGCGGCCATCTGGGCGGCCTCGGACTCGGCGGCGTACCCGCCACCGGCGTGCAGCTCGGCGTCGGCACGCGCCCACCGCCTCATGCCCCGCTCGTGGACCTTCGGGTCCTCGCTGGCCATCTCGACCTCGGCCTCGCGCAGGCGGCGTACGACCTCGTCGAGGCCGCGCGCCGACAGGATCCGGTCGCGCGCGATGACCTCGGGGTCGCCGACCCGCGGGTCCTGCGGGAGGTAGCCGATGTCGCCGCTGCGGAGGACCTGCCCGGACGCGGGCTGGCCCTCTCCGGCGAGGATGCGGGTGAGGGTCGTCTTGCCGGCACCGTTGCGCCCCACGAGGCCGACCTTGTCGCCTGCGGCGATGCGGAAGGTGACGTCGTCCATGAGGAGCCGCGCGCCGGCTCGGACCTCGAGCTTCTGGGCGGTGATCATCTCGGGCGACATCCTACGAAGGGGTGAGGGCCGGAGCCCCATCGACGCACGCACGCGCTAACCTGCGCTGAGGCTCCACCGGGACCCGACCCCCGTCCCCACCTGCGGAAAGGCAACGCGCATGCGCTTCAACCCGAAGGCCAGGCTCGACACCTCCCGCGTCGGTGACGGAGGCAGAGGCGGTGGCGGCGGCGGGCCGATGCGGCTCCCGATCCCGGGCGGCACCCGCGCCGGCGGCGGCATCGGCGGCATCATCATCATCATCCTGTTCGTCGTCCTCACCCAGTGCCTGGGCGGCGGCCTCGGGGGTGGCGGCGGGACCGGCACCGGCACCCAGTCGCAGGGCGGGACCGACACGAGCCGGATGGACGACTCCGAGCGCTACGACAACTGCAAGACCGGCGCGGACGCCAACAAGGACGAGGACTGCGCCCGGGTCGCGGTCGAGAACTCCCTCTACAACTTCTGGTCCACACAGTTCAGCAGCGGCTTCGAGCCGGCGACGATGATGACCTTCAGCGGCGGGGTCAACACCGGCTGCGGCCAGGCCAGCTCGCAGGTCGGGCCCTTCTACTGCCCGAGTGACCAGAAGATCTACCTCGACACCACGTTCTTCCAGGACGTCCTCGAGGGCCAGCTCGGCGGCCAGGGCGGCGACTTCGTCGAGCCCTACGTCATCGGCCACGAGTACGGCCACCACATCCAGAACCTGATGGGCACGATGGGCAAGGTCCGCACCCAGCAGGGCCCCGAGTCCGACGCCGTACGCCTCGAGCTGCAGGCCGACTGCTACGCCGGCCTCTGGACCAAGGCCGCCACCGGCACCACCGACGCGGAGGGGGTGGCGATCTTCGAGGAGCTCGACCAGGGCGACATCCAGGAGGCGCTCGACTCGGCCAAGGCCGTCGGCGACGACCGGATCCAGCAGAAGTCCGGCCAGGGGGTGGACCCCGAGGGCTGGACCCACGGCTCGTCGGAGCAGCGCATGCGCTGGTTCATGACCGGCTACGAGGACGGCACCGTCGAGAGCTGCGACACCTTCGCGGCCAACGAGCTCTGAGCGCCGGCCGGACCTGGGCCTCTCAGCCGAGCAGCGCCTCGATCTGACCGACCTGCCGCTGCATCGCGTAGATGTACGGCGCGACGCTGGGGTGGCGGAACTTGCCCGCCAGCGCACCGTCGCCGTCGGCGACGCGAGCGAGCGCCCAGTCGAGCCGGGTGAGCGCGGTGTAGACGGCCATCACCCGGGCTCCGGTCCGGACCTCGTCGGCCGAGGCCAGCCCCGGCGGGAGCGCGGCGGCGTACGCCTCCACGAGCGGGTCGACGTCCTCGCGGGTCGCCAGCGAGAGGTAGCCGAGGTCGGCGCCCACGGGGCCGTGGCCCAGGTGGGCCCAGTCGATGGCGACCGCCCCGTCCCCCGCCCGGCCGGGGATGTTCGCCGCTGACGGGTCACCGTGCTGGGCGACCTGCGGGAGGGCGTCGCAGCGGTCCAGCCACACCGTGCGGTGCGTCCAGAGGTGGTCGGCGACGTCCGCCATCGGCGTCCGGGCGAGGGTCTTCCACCCGCCACGGCGCTCGACCAGCCCCAGCCGGGTGCGGAGCTGGTCGCGGGCGAGCCACGGATGGCGGCCGAGGTCGACCGCGGCGAACCGGCCCAGGCACGCCGCGAGCCAGAGCCCGGGGGCGTCCTGGTGCTCGACGCGCTGGTGCACGAGGGTCACGCCCTCGTCGTCCTCGTCCACGCGGACGACGGGTGCCTCGCGCAGGCCCGGAGAGCTCGCCACGACGCCGCTGAGGGCGACGTCGGCGGCGCGCCGCCAGTAGTTCACGTCGGCGGGCGACAGCACCCCGGTCGCGTCGTGCGGGTCGGGGACCCGGAGCCGCTTGACCACGACCTCGCGCCCGGCGACGGTCGCCGACCACACGCCGACCGTGGCAGGCCCGGCGCCGGGCAGGGACTGCCACCCCGGCTCGGGCTGCCACGCGGACCCGCTCATGCGCGCGAACCTAGCGCACTCAGGCGTTGACCACGTCCACCTGGACCGCGACGGCGTCGGCGACGGCACGGTCCAGCACCGCGCGCCGCGGGTCGGGCACCGGCAGCCACGGCCCGACCACCTCGGCCCGGGCGAGCCGAGGATCGGCGAGCACCGCGTCGACGGCCGCCCGGTCCCCACCCGCGACGAGGACGGCGACGCCGCCGAGGATCCGCGCGGCGTGGTCGGCCGCCGCCTCGTAGGCCTGCCTGGCCTGGTTGTCACGCCGGCGGGCGAACCGCTGCTGGCTCTGCCCGCCCGCCTTGGTGCGTCCCTGGACGTGGCGCTGGCCGACCTTCGAGTCGACGACCGCGTCCGCGGCGAGCCGGGCGACGGCGAACCCGCCCTTGCGGACCAGCAGCACGCCCCACTCTCCCGGCGGCACCGCAGCCGCGGCGAAGGCACCCGCCTCCGGCGGTCCGGCGTACGACGCCCCGAACGGCAGCCGTGCGGAGAAGTGCGAGCCGTCGGGAGCCTGCCCGCGCAGGCCACCCGCGACGACGGCCAGGTCGACGCCGCCATGGCCCGTGGCGAAGTTGTCGACCCATCGCACCCAGCGCGCGGCAGGGACCAGGACGTCGGGCACCCGGCGACGCTACCGCGTCAGGCCTCGCGGCCCGTCTGGTCGCTCACCCGCGGGAAGGGCGTCAGCGAGAAGACCGCCTCGACGGGCACCCCGAAGAAGGCGGCGATCCGGAGCGCGAGGTCGAGGCTCGGGCTGTTCTCGCCGCGCTCGAGGTAGCCGACGGTCTGGTAGTGCACGCCGAGCGCATCGGCGAGCTCGCGCCGGGACACCCCCTGCTCCGCGCGCAGCAGCAGGATCCGGTTGTGGACGGTGTCGCTCACTTGACCCACTGCGTCGCCGCTTCGCGGGCCGCCGCGACCGTCGAGCCGGACTGCCGCCGCGCCATGCGGCGCAGGAGGGCCGGCGCCACGAGCGCGCCGACGACGGCCCACCCGCCCAGGACGGCGACCGTCTCCAGCGTGCGCCACGACCCGGCGATCTCGGCCGCGACGTAGCTGTCGGGCAGGAAGGCGGACCGCATCCCGAGGCCCAGCCAGTACATCGGGAACACCTGTGCCACCACCTGCACCCAGCCCCACAGCTCCTGCACGGGGTAGAAGATGCCGGAGATGCCCGCGAGCCCCATCACGGGGAGCATCCCCCACATCCCGACCTTCTGCACGCCCGGCACCAGCGCGCCGATCACCATCCCGATGGGCAGCAGCGCGAGCAGCCCCAGGACGGTCACCCACACCACGGTGAACCAGCCGCTGGGGTGCGCCATGAGGTCGTCGAAGAGCAGGAAGCTCGGCACCAGGACGGCCACCATCTGCGGGAAGAGGCTGGCGGAGTGGAACAGCAGCTGCCCGGAGAAGTAGCCGACGAGACCGTGCGGCACGGCCTTGGCGCGCAGGAGCGTGCCGTCCTCCTTCTCCATCGCCAGGCTGTAGGCCGGCCCGATGACCAGGCCGAAGGCGATGAGCCCCGCCATGATGCTCGGAAGGGCGACCGACGGGAGCAGCAGGCCCGTGCCGTCCACCGGGGTGTCGCGCCGGAGGTAGAGGTAGCCGACGGCCAGGAACGCGGTGAAGAGGTAGAACCACTGGTCCTGCGAGCTGCGCAGGCTGAGCACGAGCTCGGTCGCACCTCGACGCAGGCCCAGCCGTACGGCGTGCAGCACCGGCTGGCGGCCCCCGGGCGCGGCATCCATCAGACCGCCTCCCGGAAGACGCGGACGGCCTCGTCGGACCGGCCGGCCTCGTGCCGCTGGACCAGGTCGAGGTAGGCGTCCTCGAGCGTCGCGCGTCTGACCTCGAGGTCGACCACGGGCTCGCCGGGCTCGTCGAGGAGGCGGCGCACGAAGTCGGTGGCGTCGTCGGTCGAGTGCACGAAGCGCTCGCCGCCGCGCGACCACTTCACCTCCACGCCCAGTGCCGCACGGAGCGCGAGCCGCTCCGCGGTGTCGTCGGCGACGATGCGGCCGCCCGCGAGGATGAGGACCCGGTCGGCGAGCTTCTCGGCCTCGTCGAGGTCGTGCGTCGTCAGCAGGATCGTGGTGTGCTCGAGGTCGGCGAGGCGGTGGACGACCTGGTGGAACTCGCGACGGGCCTGCGGGTCGAACCCGGCCGTCGGTTCGTCGAGGAAGAGCAGCTCGGGCCGGCCGACGATGCCCATCGCCACGTCGAGGCGGCGACGCTGACCACCCGAGAACGTCGCGATCTTCTGGTCGGCGAGGTCGACCAGGCCGACGACCTCGAGCAGCTCGTCGGTCGGGACCGGGCGTGCCCGCCCAGGAGTGGAGTACGGCGCGTAGTAACCACCCACCTGGTCGAGGAGCGCGCGCGGCGTCCAGCGGGCGTGGTCGCGCCAGGACTGCAGGACGACACCCGTGCGGGCGCGCCAGGACTCGCTCGCCCGGCTGGGGTCCTCCCCCAGCACCGCGACCTCGCCCGACGACCGCGCGCGGAACCCCTCGAGGATCTCGATAGTCGTGGTCTTGCCGGCGCCGTTGGGGCCCAGCAGGCACACGACCTCACCCGCCCCCACCGAGAAGTCGACGCCCGTCAGCACGTCCTTGTCGCCGTAGCGCATGCGCAGGTCGCGGACCTCGATGACGGCTCCCGGGGACGTGCTCACGAGTCGGAATGTAGTCCTCGTGCTATCGCTGTAGCAAGAGTGCTACATGATCGGGAGCGCCGACGCCAGGGTCCCCTCCCTGCGCGCGAACGCCCCGGGGGTCATCCCGTGGGCGCGGCGGAAGGCCCGGTTGAAGGCGGCCTCCGACTGGTAGCCGACGCGCTCCGCGACCCGCGCGAGCGAGAGGTGCCGCTCGCGGACGAGTCGCGCGGCGAGGTCCATGCGCCAGGCGGTCACGTAGGCCATCGGCGGCTCGTCGAGCGTGTCGCGGAAGCGGTCGGCGAACGCCGACCGCGACATCCCGGCCTCGGCGGCGAGGGAGGCGAGGGTCCAGGGCGCTCCCGGCTCGGCGTGGAAGGCGGCGAGCGCGCGACCGATCTGCGGGTCGCGCAGCCCGGCGACCCACCCACGGTCCTGCGCCCCCGACTCCAGCCAGGCCCGCACGACCTGGACGACGAGGATGTCGGCGAGCCGGGCGGTCACCACGTCGCTGCCCGGGCGCGGATGGCGCGACTCTGCCCCGATGACGTCGAACGCCGCGCGCATCCAGGCCGCGTCCCCGCTGTCACCGGCAGTGAGCACGGGCGGGAGGCTGCGGAGCAGGCGCGCGACGCCGAGTCCGCTGAAGCTGACCGCTCCGCACACCAGCTCCGCCTCCGCTCCCGGGCCGGCGATGCTGATCCGCTCGTAGCGCTCGCCGAGCTCCACCCGGGGCAGGTCGAACAGCGGTGTCGCGGGACTGCCCGGCGCGTCGAGCACCGCGTGCCCCTGCCCGCGCGGGACCAGCGCCATGTCGCCCGCCACCATCGGCAGCGACTCGCCGTCGACCTCGAGGACCATCTCGCCGGCGGTGACGAGGTGGAACACCACCGTGCCCGGCAGCGGCGGGATCTCCATCCCCCACGGCGCGCGCAGCTCGGACACCGCGTAGAAGACGCCGCTCATCCCGAAGTCGGTGAGGGTCTCGGTCAGCACGTCGCGGTCCACCCTGCCAGTCTCGCGCGTCTCGGACGATCGAGCAAGACCTCCGGTCGTGGTGGCATTGATCGTCCAGAGCCGACGCCCGAGGCTGGGAGCAGCCCCGGAAGAGGTCCGGGACAGGATCGAAGGAGCAGGTCATGAGGGTTCTCGTCGTAGGAGCCAGCAGGGGCACGGGCGCGGAGCTCGTCGCCGAGCTCGTCGAGCGCGGCCACGTCGTGACGGCGTACTCCCGTCAGCCGGGCACGCACCCCGAGGGGGTGCGGACGGTGACCGGCGACGTGCTGGACGCCGACGCGCTGGGCAAGGCGATGGTCGGGCAGGACGCGGTCGCGGTGACCCTCGGCATCCCGGACAACCCGTTCCGGGTGCGGCTGACCGGCCGGGCCAGCTCACGCCTCGACGTGCGGTCGGCCGGGACCCGCGCGGTGCTGGACGCGATGCGCGAGCACGGCGTGCGCCGCCTGGTGGTGCAGTCGACGTACGGCATCGGGGCCACCTACCGGCACCTGCCGCTCGCGCTGAAGGCGTTCTTCTCGCTGGCCATCCGCCCGCAGGTCGACGACCACGAGCGCCAGGAGCAGATGGTGCGCGAGTCCGGGCTGGACTGGACGATCGTGCGGCCGACGGTGCTGCACGACGAGCCGACGGACCGGCCCGCCCACGTCAGCACGGGCGACCGACTCCCGACCATGAAGGTGTCGCGGCGCCAGGTCGCACGCGTGGAGGCCGACGCGCTCGAGGACGCCGCGCGCGCGTCGCAGGTGCTGAGCGTGACGGCGGCTGCCTGAGCGCGTCCGCGCCCGGTCGCCCGGGCGCGGTCGCGTCAGAGGAAGTCGAGCGGGTCGAACTCGTCGATCGGGATGATGCGGATGCGCGGCAGCGAGGAGTTGAAGGCGCCGATGTCGTACTCGAGGTCGATGATCCGCACCCCGGGCAGGCTGCGGAACTGGGAGTTCACGAACTCGCCGAAGCCCACGACCCCCACCTGGCGCGTCCCGTCGCACAGTCGGGTCACCTGCTCGACGAAGTCGCCGTCGTGGCTGACGAGCACGACGTCCGCCGGCCGCTCGACGAGCGCCTCGGCCGTGCGCTGGATGGCGATGTCGACGATCTTCCCCTCGCCGCTCAGCGGGATCGGCTTGAAGCCGATCGCGAGCAGCGCCTGCACGAAGCTGGTGGGGAGCTCGGTGCTCGCGGCCAGGAAGAACAGGCCAGTGACGTCCTGGTCGAACGCGCGCTCGGCCCACTCCAGCAGGCGGTCCCAGCGGGGACGCTCCTCAGGCCGTGGACGACGACCGAGGATCGAGGTCCCGAGCGTGGCGTCGATGTTCTCCCCGTCGACGAGGAGGTAGGTCATCCGTTCGGCCATGCGAGGACTCTCCCACACCGCCCGCCGGCGTCAGGCCTGGTAGACGACCTTGAACGCCTCCACGACCTGGTCCCCCTCGGCACGGACGTCCATGACCTCGACCAGCGCGCGCGGACGGCCCACCCCGTCGCAGAGGATCGAGAGCACGCCCGGCTCCGGGAGCTGGCCGGCGTAGTCGGACGACGCGGCCGTCGTCTGGCCACCCTCGCCGGCCAGCACCTCCGCCACGAAGCCGTCGGACTCCTCCGCGGAGTCGCCGTAGGCCCAGGCGGGCGGCGGGACCGACTCCAGTGTCGTCGGGCCGAAGTAGGTCGGAGCGGCGTTGAGCTTGGCGTGGAACCGGGCGAGGTCCCAGAAGACCCGGAGCTCCTCGTGGTCGAACTCGATCTCGGACAGGTCGACCTCGGGCTCGCTCATGCCGCGAGCCTAGTCGGCGGCGGGTTGCCTCAGGCCGCCTCGGCGACGTACGCCGCGAACGCCCGCGCGGACTCCATCGAGCCCGGCCGGGGAGCGGCCGCCGGGTCGAGGCCGAGGTCGCGGTCGGCCAGCACCTGCTGGAGCAGCGGGCGCCAGCCCGGGTCGGCGTGCATCATGGCCCACCGCAGCGCGTCGCGCTTGCTGGCCACCTCGCCGGTGCGCACCGTGTAGAGGCTCCGGCACGCCTGGACGACGAGGTAGCGCTGGCACCACGCCAGGGTGGGCGGGCACCAGGTGAGCACGTCCATGGTGAGCGTGGCCAGCGAGTCGCGTGCGTGGGAGCGGAGCACCTCGTCGGGCACCGGGTCCATCAGCTCGACCGGGCACGGGCCGACGAGGGTGATCCCGTGCTCGCGGAGGATCCAGCGGGTCCACGGCTGGTTGCAGTGCTCGGACCACGCCATTGAGTCGTGGCCGTGGTCGACGTAGAGCCACGGGCGCCCGAGCCCGTCCGTCGTACGCAGGTCGGCGAGCACGGCGTAGGAGCCCTCGAGGTGGCGGTTCCAGAAGCCGTCGCGGTGCGGCAGGTCGCGGTGCAGCGCGCGGAGGGCCGCCTCCTGACCGGGATCGGGACGGTCGTGGACGACGACGACGAAGTCGCAGTCGCTGTGGAGGTCACCCGCCCCGAGTGCGAACGACCCCTGGACGTAGGCGCCGACGAACGACTCACGCAGCGCGTCCTGGGCGCCGGTGACGAGGTCGTGCAGCACGCCGTTGAGCGCGGCGTAGCGCGTGGGGTGGGGGTTCAGCACGCATGGAGTGTGCGCCTCCGGACCGGGCGCCGCCACGGATTATCCGGGCGCGACGACGCTGGCCGGTCCGGCCCGGGCGGGGTTACGGTCGAGGCACCCCACCGACCCTCGTCCCCCCGCGGGAGCCACCATGCGCCGTCTGCTCGTCACCAGCACCGCCGTCGTCCTCGGGATGACCCTGCTGCCGCCAGGTGCGGCCGTCTCGGACGCCGGCACGCCCGGCACCCGGCCGTTCCCCGCCCGCATCGACCTGCCCGACGGGTTCCAGCCGGAGGGGATCGCGATCGGCGACGGTCCGACCGCGTGGCTCGGCTCCCTGGCCGACGGCGACGTCTACGAGGTGTCCCTGCGCACCGGGCGAGGGAAGGTCGTCAGCGAGGGCCCCGGGACGCCGTCGGTCGGCATGAAGGTCGACCGGCGCGGCCGCCTCTACATCGCGGGCGGGCCGGCGGGCACGGCCCGCGTGGTCGACACCGACGACGGCGAGGTGCTGGCCGACGTGACCCTCACGACCGGCGAGGCGTTCGTGAACGACGTCGTCCTCACCCGCCGCGCCGCGTGGTTCACCGACTCGTTACAGCCGCAGCTCTACCGGCTGACCGCGCTGCGTCGTGGCGCCACCCCGACCGCGACCACGCTCCCCCTCACCGGCGAGTGGCAGCAGCAGGAGGACGCGTTCAACGCCAACGGCATCGCGACCGCCCCCGGCGGTCGTGGCCTGCTGGTGGTCAACTCGAGCCTCGGGCTGCTCTACCGCGTCGACCCGGCGAGCGGCGTGGCGACGGAGGTCGACCTCGGCGGCACGTCGCTCACCATGGGCGACGGGATGCTCCGCGACGGCCGGATCCTGTACGTCGTCCGCAACCGGGCCAACGAGGTCGTGGTGCTGCGGCTCTCCCGCGACGGGCTGAGCGGACGCCTGGTCCGCACCATCACCACCGCCGACCTCGACCCGTCGACAGCCTTCGACGTGCCGACCACTCTGGCCCGCTTCGGCTCGTCGCTCTACCTGCCCAACGCGCGGTTCGGCACGACACCGACCCCGACGACCGACTACTGGGTGACCAAGGTGGTCGCGCGTCCGCGCACGCGCTGATCACACCGCGCGCGCCCGACCTCAGACGTTGAAGCCGAGGGCGCGCAGCTGCTCGCGGCCGTCGTCGGTGATCTTGTCCGGGCCCCACGGCGGCATCCAGACCCAGTTGATCGCGACGTCGGCGACCAGGCCCTCCAGGGCGGACTCGGTCTGGTCGGTGATCACGTCGGTGAGCGGGCACGCCGCGGAGGTGAGCGTCATGTCGAGCACCGCGTTGCTGTGCTCGTCGAGGTGCACGCCGTAGACCAGGCCGAGGTCGACCACGTTGATGCCCAGCTCGGGGTCGACGACGTCCTTCATCGCCTCGGTCACGTCGTCGACGGTGACGGTCGAGGTGCCTCCGCCGGTGGCCTCGGGGACCTCGGGCAGGTCGCTGTGGTCGGTCTGGTGGGTGGACTCGGTCATCGGGTCTCTCCTTCAGTCTGTGCCTGGGCGGTCGCGTCCTTCCACGCCATCCAGGAGAGCAGGGCGCACTTCACGCGCGCGGGGAACTTGGCGACACCGGCGAAGGCGATGCCGTCCTCGAGGACGTCCTCGTCGGGCTCGACCTGCCCCTTGCCCTGCATGAGCTCGAGGAAGGTCTGGTGGATCTCCATGGCCTCGTCGACCGGCTTGCCGATGACGAGGTCGGTCAGCACGGACGCGGACGCCTGGGAGATGGAGCACCCCACGGCGTCGTACGACACGTCCTCGACGACCCCGTCCGCGAGGTGGACCCGCAGGGTGACCTCGTCGCCGCAGGTCGGGTTGACGTGGTGCACCTCGGACTCGAAGGGGTCGCGCAGGCCCTGATGGTGCGGGTTCTTGTAGTGGTCCAGGATGATCTCCTGGTAGAGCGCGTCGAGGTCGGTGCTCATCAGTCCACCTTGAAGTAGCTGCGGGTGTGGTGGAGCGCCTCGACGAGCGAGTCGATCTCCGCCGGGGTCGTGTAGAGGTACGACGACATCCGCGTCGAGCTCTGCACCCCGAAGCGCGCGTGCGCCGGCTTGGCGCAGTGGTGCCCGGCGCGCACGGCGACGCCACGCGAGTCGAGGACCTGGGCGATGTCGTGCGGGTGCACGCCGGCGAGCTCGAAGGAGATCGCCCCGCCCCGCTGGGCCGCGTCGAGCGGGCCCAGCACGGTCAGGCCCGGGACGGACTGCAGCCCGTCGAGGGCGTACGCCGTGATCGCCTGCTCGTGCGCGTGGATCGCGTCCAGGCCGATGTGGCCGAGGTAGTCGACCGCAGCGCCGAGGCCCACGGCCTCGACGATCGGCGGGGTGCCGGCCTCGAAGCGGTGGGGCGCGCGGGCGTACGTCGAGCGCGCCATCGTCACGGTCTCGATCATCTCGCCACCGCCGTGGAAGGGCGGGAGCTCGTTGAGCAGCGCCTCGCGCCCCCACAGCACGCCGATGCCGGTCGGGCCGGTCACCTTGTGGCCCGTGAACACCAGGAAGTCGCAGCCGACGGCCTGGACGTCGACGGGCAGCTGGGGGGCCGCCTGGGAGGCGTCGATCACCGACAGCGCCCCGACGGCTGCCGCGCGCGCGACGAGGTCGGCCACCGGGTTGATCGTGCCGAGCATGTTGGACACCCACGCGAAGGCGACCACCTTGGTGCGCTCGTCGACCAGATGGTCGGCGTTCGAGAGGTCGAGGTGGCCGTCGTCGGTCAGCCCGAACCAGCGCAGCTCCGCACCCGCCCGCTCGCAGGCCAGCTGCCACGACACGATGTTGGAGTGGTGCTCCATCTCGGTGATGACGACGTTGTCGCCCGGCCCGAGGTCGATCGTGCGGGCCAGCAGGTTGAGCGCCTCGGTGGCGTTCTTGGTGAAGATCACCTCGTTGCGCGACGGGGCGTTGAGGAACGCGGCGACCTTGTCGCGCGCGGCCTCGTAGGCCTCGGTCGCCTCGGCGCCGAGCTGGTGCATCGCCCGGGCGATGTTGGCGTTGTGGCGCTCGAGGTGGTCGACCATCGTGTCGATGACGACCTGCGGCTTCTGCGAGGTGTTGGCGCTGTCGAGGTAGACCAGCGGCTGCCCGCCCGCGAGCGTGCGCTCGAGGATCGGGAAGTCCTTGCGGATCACGTCGAGATCCGGGAGCAGTCCCTCCATCAGTCTTCCTTCCGTGTCAGCCGGCGGTTGAGGTGCGAGCGCAGCGAGCCTCGAGACCTCAGGCGTTGGCCTTGAGGTACTTGTCGTAGCCCTCGGCCTCGAGCTGGTCGGCGAGCTCCTTGCCGCCGGACTCGGCGACCTTGCCGTCGACGAAGACGTGGACGTAGTCGGGCTCGATGTAGCGCAGGATGCGGGTGTAGTGCGTGATCAGCAGGACGCCCTTGCCCTCGCGCTCACGGAAGCGGTTGACGCCCTCGGAGACGATCTTCAGCGCGTCGATGTCGAGGCCGGAGTCGGTCTCGTCGAGCACCGCGACCTTGGGGTCGAGCAGCTCGAGCTGGGCGATCTCGTGGCGCTTCTTCTCGCCGCCGGAGAAGCCCTCGTTGACCGAACGCTGGCCGAACGACGAGTCGAGGTTGAGCCGCTCGAGCGCGCCGTTGACGTCCTTGACCCACGTGCGCAGCTTGGGGGCCTCGCCGTCGATGGCGGTCTTGGCCGTCCGGAGGAAGTTGGACACCGAGACGCCGGGGACCTCGACGGGGTACTGCATCGCGAGGAACAGGCCCGCGCGGGCGCGCTCGTCGACCGACAGCGCCAGGACGTCCTGGCCGTCGAGGGTCACCGATCCGCTGGTGATCGTGTACTTCGGGTGACCGGCGATCGAGTAGGCCAGCGTGGACTTGCCCGAGCCGTTGGGACCCATGATCGCGTGGGTCTCGCCCTCCTTGATGGTCAAGGTGACGCCCTTGAGGATCTCCTTGGGGCCGTCCTCGGTCTCGACGGTGACGTGCAGGTCGGTGATGACGAGCTTGCTCATGCGGGGGTGACTCCGTTCAGGGTGGTCTCGGTGTCGACGTACACGTCGGTGCCGCGTACGTCGACGGGGAAGGTGGCGACCGGCTCGGTCGCCGGGAGGTTGGTGGGCTTGCCGGTGCGCAGGTCGAACATCGACCCGTGCAGCCAGCACTCGATCTGGCAGTCGACGACCTCGCCCTCGCTCAGCGCGACCTCGGCGTGGCTGCAGACGTTCTCGACCGCGAAGACCTCGTCGCCGTCGCGGGCGACCGCGATGTCGTACCGGCCGAGGGTGACGGCGAGGGCCTGGTCGGTCGGGACCTCGTCGAGCGAGCAGGCGCGTTCGTAGGCCATCAGGACCCCGTCTCGAAGACGGTGTCCTTGAGGACGTTCTTGGCGAGCTCGGCCTCGACCGTGGTCAGCAGGCGGTCCTCGATGGACGGCACGCCGACCTGGCGGATCAGGTCGTTGAAGAAGCCGTGGACGACCAGGCGCTGCGCCTCCTTCTCCGAGACGCCGCGCGACTGGAGGTAGAAGAGCTGGTTGTCGTCGAAGCGCGCGGTCGCGGAGGCGTGGCCGGCGCCCTCGATCTCGCCGGTCTCGATCTCGAGGTTGGGGATGGAGTCGGCCTGGCACCCGTCGGTGAGGACCAGGTTGCGGTTCTCCTCGTAGGTCTCGATGCCCTCGGCGACCTTGCGGATCAGCACGTTGCCGACCCAGACCGTGTGCGCCTTCTCGCCCTGGAGCGCGCCCTTGTAGACGGCGTGGGACTTCGTGCGCGGGGCGTTGTGGTCGGCGAAGATCCGGTGCTCGATGTGCTGGCCGGCGTCGGCGAAGTAGAGGCCGAGGAGCTCCGCGGAGCCGCCCGGGCCGTCGTAGGTGACGTTGGCGTCCATCCGGACGACGTCGCCGCCGAAGGAGATCGCGGCGTGCTTGTAGGTCGCGTCGCGACCGACCCGCGCCTGGTGGTGGGCGAGGTGCACGGCGTCGTCGGCCCAGTCCTGGATCGACACGACGGTCACCTCGGCGCCGTCGCCCACGACGATCTCGACCACGGCCGCGACCGAGGACGAGCCGGTGTGGTTGAGCACGACCACGGCCTTGCTGTGGCGTCCGAAGCGCATCGCGACGTGGCCGGCCTCGGTCACCGAGACGTCCTCGCCGTGGAGGTCGACCACGACGGGCTCGGGCACCTCGGTGTCGGCCGGGACGTCGATGAGCAGGCTCGCCGGGACCTCGGCGAGGACCCGGGCCGCGAAGCGCGTGTTGGGCGCCCAGCCCGAGATGCCGCGCAGCTCGCGGGCCTCCTCGCCGGACACGCCCTCGATGCGCACGCCCTCGGGGGTGTTCCACGTGCACGACGTGGCCGAGCGCATGAACTCGGCCTCGCCGTGCAGGCCGCGGAGCCGCTTCAGCGGCGTGAAGCGCCAGATCTCCTCGCGCCCCGTGGGGACGGGGTGGTCGGCGACGTCGAACGAGCCGGGCGGGTTGAGGTGGCTCTCGATCTTGTCCTGCTCCAGCGCGGAGCGGACGGAATCCGTGGTGGCGGTCAAGGTTTCTCTTTCTCGGTACTCGGAGGAGCTTCGTACTGTCTTCCGGGCCGCTCGACGCCGCCGCTCCGCGGCGGCGTCGTACGGCCCGGATCAGTCAGCCGACCGCGCCCTCCATCTGCAGCTCGATCAGGCGGTTGAGCTCGAGGGCGTACTCCATCGGCAGCTCCTTGGCGATCGGCTCGACGAAGCCGCGCACGATCATCGCCATCGCCTCGTCCTCCTCCATGCCGCGCGACATGAGGTAGAAGAGCTGGTCGTCGGAGACCTTCGAGACGCTCGCCTCGTGGCCCATCGACACGTCGTCCTCGCGGATGTCGACGTAGGGGTAGGTGTCGCTGCGGCTGACCTGGTCGACCAGCAGCGCGTCGCACAGCACGTTGGACTTCGAGCCGTGCGCGCCCTCGTTGACCTGGATCAGGCCGCGGTACGACGTCCGTCCGCCGCCGCGGGCCACCGACTTGCTCAGGATCGAGCTCGAGGTGTGCGGGGCGGCGTGCACCATCTTGGCGCCCGCGTCCTGGTGCTGGCCCTCGCCGGCGAAGGCGATCGACAGCGTCTCGCCCTTGGCGTGCTCGCCCATGAGGTAGATGGCGGGGTACTTCATCGTCACCTTGGAGCCGATGTTGCCGTCGACCCACTCCATCGTCGCGCCGGCCTCGCAGGTGGCGCGCTTGGTGACGAGGTTGTAGACGTTGTTCGACCAGTTCTGGATGGTCGTGTAGCGGCAGCGGCCGCCCTTCTTGACGATGATCTCCACGACGGCCGAGTGCAGGGAGTCGGAGGAGTAGATCGGCGCGGTGCAGCCCTCGACGTAGTGCACGTAGGCGTCCTCGTCGACGATGATCAGCGTCCGCTCGAACTGGCCCATGTTCTCGGTGTTGATCCGGAAGTAGGCCTGCAGCGGGATGTCGACGTGGACACCCTTCGGCACGTAGATGAACGACCCGCCCGACCACACCGAGGTGTTGAGCGCGGCGAACTTGTTGTCGCCGACCGGGATGACGGTGCCGAAGTACTCCTTGAAGAGCTCCTCGTGCTCCTTCAGCGCGGTGTCGGTGTCGACGAAGACGACGCCCTTCTCCTCGAGGTCCTCGCGGATCGAGTGGTAGACGACCTCCGACTCGTACTGGGCGGCCACGCCGGCGACGAGGCGCTGCTTCTCCGCCTCGGGGATGCCCAGCTTGTCGTAGGTGTTCTTGATGTCC
>NZ_JAUZVE010000072.1:0-30884 GCF_031844425.1 Microbacterium sp. ARD31 | reverse complement strand
CGTCGTCGGCCGGGACACCCTCGTCCTCGAGGCCTCCGACCAGGTCGGGCCAGCGCGCGGCGAGGTAGTGCGAGAAGTCCGATCCGTCGGTCATGGCCACCTCACCTGCTCCCATCCTGCTTCGGAGCGCGGCCGCAGCCGGATGGCCTCAGGCGCTGAGCGACATCGGGCCGTAGACCCGCCGGTCGTGCTCGAAGAGCGTCACCGCGGCGACACCGTGCTCGGCCAGGTCCGGCCAGGTCTCGCCCACCCACGACTCGGCGTCGCCCTGCGTGCTGAAGCGCTGGTCGTCGAGGCCCGCGACCTCGACGGCCTCACCGGAGGCGTCCTCGAGGCGCCACCACCACGGTCGCTCGGAGGCCGATGGCGGACGGAAGGTGGGGGGCTGTCCGGGCAGCACTCAGGACTCCTTCACCGACGGGTCGACAAACGGCGGCTTCACCAGCTGGAACACCTCGCGCCGGCCGCGGATGTCGACGCCGACCTCGGCGTCCTCGGCGACCATGACGGGGATGAGGGCCAGGCCGATGCCCTTCTTCAGGGTAGGCGAGAAGGTGCCGGAGGTGATGTCGGCGAGGGGCACGTCCTGGGTCAGCGTCACGCCCATCCCGGGCCGCGGGATGCCGCGCCCGACGGCGACGAGACCGCGCAGGCGCCGCTTCGGCCCCTCCTCCTTGACGCGGAGCACCGCGTCGCGTCCCCAGAAGGACTCCTTCTTCCAGCCGACCGCCCACGAGAGGCCGGCCTCGACCGGGTTGGTGTCGAGGCTGATGTCCTGGCCGTGCAGCGGGTAGCCCATCTCGGTGCGGAGCGTGTCGCGCGCGCCGAGCCCGCAGGCGGTGATGCCGTGCTCCTCGCCGGCCGCCATCAGCGAGTCCCAGAGCTGCCCCGCCGCGTCGTTGACGACGACCAGCTCGTAGCCGCGCTCGCCGGTGTAGCCGGTGCGGCACACCACGACGCCGACCCCGGTGTCGTGGAGCTCGGCCTCGACGAAGGACATGTACTCGTGACCGGTCGGCAGGCCGACCTTCTCGAGCACCTCGTCGGAGCGGGTGCCCTGCACCGCGAGCACGGCGTAGTCGTCGTGGTGGTCGACGACCTTCACGCCGTCGGGTGCCTCGGCCTGGAGGCGACGCACCACCTCGGCGGTGTTGGCGGCGTTGGGGATGAGCAGCACGTGCTCGTCGTCGTGCCAGTAGGCGATGAGGTCGTCGACGATCCCGCCCGACTCGTCGAGGCAGAGGGTGTACTGCGCCTTGCCCGGCTGGATCTTGGCGAGGTCGTTGGACAGCGTCGCGTTGACGAAGTCGGCGGCGCCCGGCCCGGACACCATCGCCTTGCCGAGGTGGCTCACGTCGAAGATCCCCACGGACTCGCGGACGGCGGTGTGCTCCTTGACCACGCCGGTGGGGTACTCCAGCGGCATCGACCAGCCGCCGAACTCCGCGAACTTCGCGCCCAGCGCCTCGTGACGGTCGTGGAGCGGCGACTGCTTGAGCGTTCCTGCCATGCCGCGAAACCTACCGCAGGGCTCCCGCCGCGGAGCCTCCCCTAACATGCGGCGGGTGACGACGTACGCACTCCGTGCCGCCAGCCCCGCCAGGACCCGCGCCGACGCCGTGGTGGTGGGAGTGGTCGCGGGCGAGCAGGGCCCCCGCCTCTGCGACGCGGCCGAGGAGGTCGCCAAGGCCTATGGCCGCCGCCTGCGTCCCTTCCTCTCGACCATGGGCGTGACCGGCAAGGCCGGCGAGGCGGTGAAGGCACCGACGCGCGAGGAGGTCAACGCCCCCCTGCTGGTGTTCGTCGGCCTGGGCGAGGACCCGGCCGACCCCATCGCCGTACGCCGTGCCGCGGGCGTCGCGGCCCGCAGCGTGTCCAACGCGGCCTCGGTCGCCCTCGCCCTCCCGGCGGACACGCCCGAGCTGGTGTCCGCCGTCGTGGAGGGGCACCGCCTCGGCGGCTACACCTACACCGCCTACAAGTCCCAGAAGCCCGAGACCGACTCCCCGAACGACGTCGTGGTGCTGACCTCCATCGCCCGGCGGTCCGAGGCGCTCGCGGCCCTCGTGAGCGCCGAGGTGCTGGCCGACGCCGTGACGCTGTGCCGCGACTGGGTGAACACTCCCCCCGCCGACTGCACTCCCCCGCTGTTCGCCGACCTCGTCGCCGCCGCGCACAAGGAGGCCACCAAGGGCCGGGGCGCGCCCGAGGTCGCGCTCGAGGTGTTCGACCACGAGCAGCTCGCCGAGATGGGCTGCGGCGGCATCCTCAGCGTCGGCGGCTCGTCGGCCGCGCCCTCCCGGCTGGCGAAGCTCACGTGGGCTCCCGAGGACGCCGTCGCGCACCTCGCGCTGGTCGGCAAGGGCGTCACCTTCGACTCCGGCGGGCTCACCATCAAGCCGTCGTCGAGCATGATGAACATGAAGGGCGACATGGCCGGCGCGGCCAGCGTCGTCGTCGCCACCTTGGCCATCGCGCGACTCGGCCTGCCGGTCAAGGTCACTGCTTTCGCCCCGATGGCCGAGAACATGGTCTCCGGCACGTCGACGCGTCCGGGCGACGTGGTCACGATGCGCAACGGCACCACCGTCGAGATCGCCAACACCGACGCCGAGGGCCGGATGCTGCTCGGCGACGCCCTCGCCCTCGCGGTCGAGGAGGCGCCCGACGTGGTCGTCGACATCGCCACCCTCACCGGTCACATGCAGCTCGCGCTCGGCGACAAGGTCGGCGCCGTGATGGGCACCGACGACCAGGTGCCCGTGGTCCTCGCCGCCGGTGTCGCCGCCGGTGAGCAGCACTGGCCGATGCCGATCCCGGAGGAGATGAAGGAGCGGATCACCAGCTCCAAGGTCGCCGACCTGCTCCAGCACGACTGGGTGCGGTGGGGCGGCGGGCTCTTCGCCTCGGCGTTCCTGCGCGAGTTCACCGGCGGGCTGCCGTGGGCGCACCTCGACATCGCCGGCAAGGAGATCAACACCGGCGGCCCCTACGGCCACGTGCCGTCCGGGGCGACCGGGTTCGGGGTCACCACTCTCGTCGAGCTCGCCCGGAGGATCGCCGAGGACGGCGTGCCCGGCTCGGCGGACTGACCTCGCGGGTCGTACGGGCTAGTAGCCGCGGGCCCTGCGCTCCGCCTTCTGGCGCGCGTTGTAGTCGCGCATCCGCTGCGGCACGCCGACCACGGCGGCGTCGTAGGACGGCACCCGGTTCTTGTTGGCGAAGTCGTGGGCCCACTTCACGCTGGGCACGCGGCGGCGCGTCCACTCGCCGTCGTGCGCGACGAGCAGCAGCGTCACGTCGCTGACCGCGGTGCGGGGCTCGACGAAGCCCTCGACGCCCTGCCGGGTCGCGACGAACTTCTCGAGGTGGCGCACGTCCTCGCCGTCGGCGGCGCGGACCCGCGTGGAGCCGGTGCGCGTGGCGTCCCGCGCCGGACGACTGGTGCGCCCCTTGCGCCGGAATCGGTCGAACATGCCCATGGCCACCATTCTGCCGGGGCGGACCCCACATCGGCAGCAGTCACACCGATCACGCACCGAGCGACCGGCTGACGGGCTCGGGAAGACCCGGTGTGGACAGGCGCACGAAGAGTGCAAAGATGGGCGACGCCGAAGGATCAGCGGAGCGAGCGATGTGTGTGGAGGGATATCTGTGGCGGACGGTGAGTTCGACGTACTCGTCCTCGGGGCTGGTTCGGGCGGCTACGCCTGTGCCCTGCGAGCAGCCCAGCTGGGGCTGAGCGTCGGACTGGTCGAGAAGGGCAACCTGGGCGGCACGTGCCTCCACGTCGGCTGCATCCCGACCAAGGCCCTGCTCCACGCCGCCGAGGTCGCCGACTCCGCGCGCGAGGCTGCGCAGTTCGGTGTCACGGCGTCCCTCGACGGGATCGACATGGCCGGCGTCAACGCCTACAAGGACAAGGTCGTCGACCGCCTGTTCAAGGGCCTCACCGGCCTGATCAAGTCCCGCGGCATCACCGTCATCCAGGGCACCGGCACGATGACCGGTCCCCGCGAGGTGACCGTCGACGGCACCGCCTACACCGGCAAGGCCGTCGTCCTCGCCTCCGGCTCCTACAGCAAGAGCCTCCCCGGCCTCGAGGTCGACGGCGAGAGGGTGCTCACCTCCGAGCACGCCCTGCGCCTGGACCGCGTGCCCGCCTCGGCCATCGTGCTCGGCGGCGGCGTCATCGGCTGCGAGTTCGCCAGCGTCTGGAGGTCCTTCGGTGCCGACGTCACCATCGTCGAGGCCCTGCCGCGACTGGTCGCGGCTGAGGACGAGGCGTCCTCCAAGGCGCTGGAGCGGGCCTTCCGCAAGCGCAAGATCAGCTTCCTCACCGGCACCTCGTTCAAGAGCCTGAAGGTCACCGACACCGGCGTCGCCGTGACGGTCGAGGGCGCCAAGGACGGGGAGAGCGTGATCGAGGCCGAGGTGCTCCTCGTCGCCGTCGGCCGTGGCCCGTCCACCGACGGCCTCGGCTATGCGGAGCAGGGCGTGGAGATGGACCGCGGGTTCGTGCTCACCGACGAGCGCTGCCGCACCAACCTCGAGGGCGTGTACGCCGTCGGCGACATCGTCCCCGGCCTCCAGCTCGCCCACCGCGGCTTCCAGCAGGGCATCTTCGTCGCCGAGGACATCGCCGGGCTCGACCCGCGGCCGGTCGACGAGGCCGGCATCCCGCGCGTGACGTACTCCCACCCCGAGATCGCCTCCGTGGGCCTCGACGAGGCGAAGGCGCGCGAGCGGCACGGCGACGCGGTGACCACGGTGACCTACGACCTCGGCGGCAACGGCAAGAGCCAGATCCTGCAGACGCAGGGCTTCGTCAAGCTCGTCGGCCTGCAGGACGGCCCGGTCCTGGGCGTCCACATGGTGGGCGACCGGGTCGGTGAGCTCATCGGTGAGGCCCAGCTGATCTACAACTGGGAGGCGCACGCCGACGACGTCGCACCCCTCGTGCACGCGCACCCCACCCAGAACGAGGCGCTCGGCGAGGCCCACCTGGCCTTGGCCGGCAAGCCGCTGCACGCCCACTCCTGACACCACCGATTTCAGAAACCACCCCGCGAGCGAAGGAACCACATGGCCTCCGAAGTCACCCTCCCCGCACTCGGCGAGTCCGTCACCGAGGGCACCGTCACCCGCTGGCTCAAGCAGGTCGGTGACTCGGTTGCCGTCGACGAGCCGCTGCTGGAGGTCTCCACCGACAAGGTCGACACCGAGATCCCCTCCCCGGTCGCCGGCACCCTGCTGGAGATCAAGGCCAACGAGGACGACACCGTCGAGGTCGGCGCGGTCCTGGCCGTGGTCGGCGAGGAGGGCGAGTCCGCCGGTGACGCGTCCGGCTCCGCCGAGCCGGAGGCGCAGCCCGCCGACGAGCAGGAGTCGGAGAAGAAGGCCGAGCAGGAGGAGCAGCACGCCGAGGAGACCGGCGAGATGCCGGCCGGCGACTCCACCCCGGAGTCGGAGAAGGACGACGCCCCCGCCCAGTCCGAGCCCGCCGCCGAGCAGGCCTCGTCGGAGGCCTCGTCGCAGGACTCGTCCGGCGGGTCGGGCGGCTCCGGTGGTGGCAGTGGCGCCGGCACCCCCGTGACCCTTCCCGCGCTCGGCGAGTCCGTCACCGAGGGCACCGTCACCCGCTGGCTCAAGCAGGTCGGTGACGAGGTCGCGGTCGACGAGCCGCTGCTGGAGGTCTCCACCGACAAGGTCGACACCGAGATCCCCTCCCCGGTCGCCGGCACCCTGCTGGAGATCAAGGCCAACGAGGACGAGACCGTCGAGGTCGGCGCCGAGCTCGCGATCATCGGCTCTGGTGACGCGGCCCCCGCGCAGCAGGACGCGCCCGCCGAGCAGCAGCAGGAGGAGAAGGCACCCGAGCCGGAGCCGGAGCCGGAGCCCGAGCCCGAGCCGGAGCCGGAGCCGGAGCCCGAGCCCGAGCCCGAGCAGCAGCAGGCCGAGCCCGAGGCCAAGGGCGAGGCGCCGTACGCCCCCGCCCCGCAGGGCGAGCCGGAGCCGCAGCGCACCGACGCCGCCGCCCAGCAGCCCGCCCAGCAGTCCCAGCAGCAGTCCCAGCAGCAGTCCCAGCAGCAGGCGCCGCAGCAGTCGGCGCCGGCGGCGGGCGAGGGCGGCCGCGACCAGACGGCGTACGTCACGCCGCTGGTGCGCAAGATGGCCGACCAGCACAACGTGGACCTCTCCTCGGTGCAGGGCACCGGGGTGGGCGGCCGCATCCGCAAGCAGGACGTCCTCGACGCCGCCGCGGCGGCCCAGCAGGCGGCTGCCCCGGCCGCCGCCCCCGCAGCCGCCCCGGCCGCCGCGGGTGCTCCGCCGACCGCCGCCGCCCCGACGTCGGCGTCCCCGTCGCCGCTGCGCGGCACGGTCGAGCCGCTGTCGCGCCTGCGCAAGGTGATCGCCACCCGGATGGTCGAGTCGCTGCACGAGGCGGCGCAGCTCACCCAGGTGATGGAGGTCGACGTGACCGCGATCGCCCGGCTGCGCGAGTCGGCCAAGGCCGACTTCCTGGCCCGCGAGGGCGTGAAGCTGACCTACCTGCCGTTCTTCGCCAAGGCGGCGATCGACGCGCTGAAGCTGCACCCGAAGCTCAACGCGACGATCGACCAGGAGAAGGGCGAGGTGACCTACTTCGACCGCGAGAACATCGCGTTCGCGGTGGACACCGAGAAGGGCCTGCTCACCCCGGTCGTGAAGGAGGCCGGTGACCTGTCCATCGCCGGCCTGGCCAAGAAGATCGCCGACGTCGCCGAGCGCACCCGCACCAACAAGGTGACGCCCGACGAGCTCTCCGGTGGCACGTTCACCATCACCAACCTCGGCAGCTTCGGGGCGCTCTTCGACACCCCGATCATCAACAAGCCGCAGGTGGCGATCCTCGGCCCCGGTGCCGTGGTGAAGCGTCCCGTGGTCATCGACGACCCCAACCTGGGCGAGACGATCGCGGTGCGCCACATGGTCTACCTGTCGCTGACCTACGACCACCGCCTGGTCGACGGCGCCGACGCCGGCCGGTTCCTGCAGGAGGTCAAGAAGCGCCTCGAGGCAGGCCAGTTCGAGGTCTGAGCCGTCCTCGTACGACGCCCCGTCCGCATGCTGCGGGCGGGGCGTCGTCGCGTCCCGGAGGGTGTCCGACACCACCGGAAAACCGGAGGCGGGGTGTCGGACCCGACGTCTACCGTGGACGCACCGTGACTGCCACCGACCTCACCGCGCACACCTCCGCGGCACACCTCGATCCGTCACCCGCGCCGCCTCCCGGACGGGTGCCGGTCGACTGGCACCGCGTCCGTCGTCCCCTGACGCTGTTCTGCCTCGGGCTCGCCCTCGTCGGCGCCGTGTCGGCGTCCCTCGGCACCGTCGTGGCGGGCCGGCTGGCCGACGCCCCGACGTCCGCGCTCGTGGCCACGCTCGCGCTCTGCGTCGTGGGCGGGGCCGTCGTCGACACCGCGGCCCGCACCCTGTGGGGCGTGGTGGTCGACCGCGCCGAGGGGCAGCTGCGCGCCGACCTCATCGACGCCGCCATGGCGCAGCCGCTGTCCGAGCTCTCCGAGCAGGCCGTCGGCGAGGTCCTCGACCGCATCGACGACGACACCTGGGAGGTCGGCCAGCTGATGCGGTGGGGGGTGTGGATGGCCATCCGCACGGTGCTCTCCACCGGTCCGCTGTGGATCGTGGCCGGCCTCACCTGGTGGCCGGCCGCCCTGCTGTTCCCTCTCTGCGGCGTCGCGGTGTGGTCCCTGGTTCGCCACCTCCTCCCCCAGATCGCCGAGCGCAAGGTGCTGGAGGAGGCCGCCTGGACCGACCACGCCGCCTCGACCGAGGAGGGCATCGCCGCCCGCGACGACATCCGCACCTCGCTCGGGCAGCCCCACGTGCTGCGCCGCAACGCCGAGCTGGCCGCCGAGATCCACCGGCGGCTGCGCCGGGTGCTGGCCGTCGAGGTCAGCGTCACCCGTCGCAGCGGCGGCCTGCTCCACGGCGTGCTGGCGGCCACCGGCCTCATCGGCACCGCCCTGGTCCTCCACGGCGACCTCTCCACGGCCCGGCTCGTGACCCTGTTCCTGGTGACCACGATGTTCGTCGGCCAGGTCGACATGCTCGCGCGGCACCTGCCCGACCTCCAGGAGGGCATGGGCGCCGTGCTGCGCCTGCGCGGCATGCTCGCCGTCCCGGCCGAGCCCGTCGGCGGCGCCTCGCTGCCGCCCGGCCCGCTCGACGTCGAGCTCCGCCACCTCGCGTTCTCCTACGGCACCGGCACCTTCGCGCTCCGCGACGTCGACCTGGTCGTTCCCGCCGGCCACACCTGCGCGCTCGTCGGGCGCACCGGGTCGGGCAAGTCCACGCTCGCGTCCCTGCTCTCCCGCGCGGTCGAGCCGCCCCCGGGATCGGTCTTCCTCGGCGGCACCGACGTGCGCGACCTCGACCTGCAGCAGCTGCGCGCCGCCGTCGGGGTGGTGACCCAGCGCACCGAGGTCCTGGCCGGCAGCCTGGCCGACAACATCACGCTGTTCGCCGATGCCCCCCGCGGCCAGGTCGAGGCCGCCGTCGAGGAGCTCGGCCTGACCGACTGGGTCGCCGGCCTGCCGCAGGGTCTCGACACGCTCCTCGGCCCTGGAGGCACCAGCCTGTCGGCGGGTGAGGAGCAGCTCGTCGCCTTCGCCCGGCTCCTGGTGCGCGACGTGAGCGTGGTCGTGCTCGACGAGGCGACCGCCCGGATGGACCCGGTGACGGAGGCACGGGTGGTGCGCGCCGCCGACCGGCTGATCCGCGGACGCACCGGCATCCTCGTCGCCCACCGCCTCTCCACCACCGAGCGCGCCGAGCAGGTCGCCGTCCTCGAGTCCGGCCGGGTCGTCCAGCAGGGCGCCCGGGCACACCTCGCCGCGAGCGAGGGCCCGTTCCGGCGGCTGCTCGAGGCGGCCGCGCACGAGGTCGCCGTCGAGGAGCACCACGCCGACGCCGCCATCGGCACCGTGCGCCGCAGCACCACCCCGCCGGAGCCGCCCCACGTCGAGCCGCCCCTCGGCCTCATGCGCCAGGTCTGGCACTGCATCCGGCTCAAGCCCGAGTGGGGCCTGCTAGGCGCTGCGCTGTTCCTCGTCGCGTCGCTCACCGGCGCCTACGGCGCGATCACCGGCTTCGTGTGGGGCCACGTGGTGACGGGTCTCCAGCGCGGCGAGACGCCGGGCCTGATGGCCCTCGCCCTGGTGGCGTCGCTGATGATCGGCCCGCTGCTGCTCTCGCAGGCGTTCTGGACCTACCCGCACTGGTGGGTCGAGGTCCGCATGCGCGTGCGTGCCGCGGTGCTCGCCGGGCAGACCGACCAGCGCCGCCTGGTGCGCACCCCGCCGGGCGAGGTCGTGGCCCGGGCGATGGACGCCGACCGGATCGCGCGCTACACCGACCGCTGGGTCGACTTCGTCAACGGCCTGCTGGTCGCCACGGTCACCGCCGTGATCGCCGGCAGCTGGCTCGCCGGCGCGGTGCTGCTCGCGGTGATGACCGCCTCGGCCCTGGCGTCCTCCCTCGGACGTCGCGTCGCCGGTCGATCGGCCGCCGCCTCGTCAGCGGCCCGGGCCCGCTTCGGCCAGTCGCTCGTGTCGACCCTGGAGTCGATCCGCACGGTCAAGCTCGCCGCCGCGACCCCGCACCTGCACCGCCACCTCCGCGACGTCGACGGCGGGCGAGTCGATGCCGCCGTGCGCGAGCACCGCGTGCAGTCGCTCCTCGACGGCGTGCCGGTCGTGATGGTCCAGTGCGGTGTGGTCGCGGCCTGGGCCGGGCTCCTCACCGGTCACTGGGGCCTGGCCACGGCGCTGCTCGTCGCCAACGCGGTGAGCGGGTTCGACTGGTTCGGCCGCGTGGCCGGCGCCGTCGTCACCGAGGCGCCCGGCACGCGCGCCTGGATGGAGGCGACCAGCAGGCTGGCCGGCGGCGGTGACCTGATGGAGCTGCCCGGCGGCATGGACCTCATCGCCGGCACGGCCACCCCTCCCGGTCGTCCCGAGCCCGAGCCGCTGCGCACCCTCGCCCTGCGCGACGTCGCGGCGGTCCACGACGACGGCACCCTCGGCGTCCAGGCCGTCGACCTCGACGTCCGCGCCGGCGAGCTGGTGCTGCTGCTCGGGCAGGTCGGGTCGGGCAAGTCCAGCCTGCTCGGCGCCCTCGCCGGGCTGGTCAGCACGACCGGCGAGATCCGCTGGAACGACCGGCTCGTCCACGACGCGCAGGCCGACCTGCGTCCCGCCCGGGTGGCCCACGTGGCCCAGGTGCCGCGCGTGCTGTCGGGCAGCTTCACCGGCAACGTCGGCCTCGACCACCCGACCCGCCCGGTGCTGCCCTCCCTCGAGGCTGCGCGCATGGGCCGCGACGTCAGCGAGGCGGGCGGGCCCGACTCCCTCGTCGGGCACCGCGGCGTACGCCTCTCGGGCGGGCAGGTGCAGCGCCTGGCCCTGGCCCGCGCGCTGGCCACGGAGTCCGACGTGCTGCTCGCCGACGACGTGTCGTCCGCGCTCGACGCCGCCACCGAGATCGAGCTGTGGCAGGCGCTGCGCTCGCGCGGTGCCACGGTGATCGGCGCGACCAGCAAGGCCGCCGCGCTCGCGCAGGCCGACCGGGTGGTCGTCCTCGACTCCGGACGGGTGGTCGACCAAGGTCCGTGGACCGAGCTGTCCCCGCGCTGGCGGCACCTGGCCGGCTGACGCGGCCCCGCCCTCGTCCGGTCCGGCGGGCTGCTGCTTGGGCCGCATGGTTGGGTGGTCGCATGCGCGTCGTGATCGCCGGAGCGTCGGGATTCCTCGGCACCCACCTGACCGAGCACCTGCGGGTGCACGGCCACGAGGTCACCGCCCTCGTGCGCCGCGAGCCGGCCTCCGCGCACGAGTCGCGCTGGGACCCGCGTGCGGGCGAGGTCGACGTCGAGGTGGTCGGGCGCGCCGACGCGGTGGTCAACCTCGCTGGCGCGAGCATCGCCGGCAACCCGCACTCTAGGCGGTGGGCCGAGGAGGTCCGGGAGAGCCGCGTGTCGACGACCGGCCTGCTCGCCCGCACCATCGCGGACGCGGAGCGACCGCCGGCCTTCCTCGTCGGCAACGGCATCGCCTGGTACGGCGACCACGGCGCCGCGCCGGTCACCGAGGACTCCGAGAGCCTCGGCGACGCCTTCCTCACCCGGGTCACCCGCGAGTGGACCGCCGCGGCCGACCCGGCCCGGGAGGCGGGTGCGCGGGTGTGCGTGCTGCGCACCGCGCCGGTCATGGACCGCACCTCACCGCCCCTGAAGCAGCTGCGCCTGCTGTTCAAGGCCGGACTCGGGGCGCGGCTCGGCTCGGGCGAGCAGTACTTCCCGATGATCTCGCTGCGCGACTGGATCGGCGCGGTGAGCTACCTCCTGGAGTCCCGCGACGTCAGCGGGGCGTTCAACCTGTGCTGCCCCACCACCCCGACCAACGCCGAGTTCACCCGGGAGCTGGCCAGGGCCGTGCACCGCAAGGCGCTGTTCGCGGCGCCGGCACAGGTGCTCAGGCTGGCTGCGGGCGACCTGTCCTCGGAGCTGCTCGGCTCGGTCAACGCCCGCCCGGCCGCCCTGGAGCGCGCCGGCTACGACTTCGAGGACGAGGACGTCCGCGAGGTGCTGGCCTCGGCGCTGGCCTGACCGCGGGACCGCACCTCGGCGACCAGCCAGCGCTCCCCCGTCCTCACGAGCACCACCTGCCGCGTGGACGCCCGGTCGGCCGGAAGGGCGACCGGCGAGGGGCCGCCGACCACGGATCCGCCGACGACCCGGTCGGTGACGTCGAGCACGAGCCGGCGCGCCGACCGGTGGACCACGTCGAGCGCGAGCACCTGGGTGGTCAGTCCCTCGACCCGCAGACCGCGATCGAGGTAGTGGCGCAGGAGGCGGAGGTCGGCGCGGCCCGTGCGTGAGCCGACGGCGTACAGCCCGCGCAGAGCCTCGACGTCGCCGGCGGCCCACGCCGCTGCCCGCTGCTCGTCCCACCGCGCCAGCACCCCCGCCGGCCCCGGGGCCGCCCCGGCTGCGGCGCGTGGCACCACCGCCTCGCGCCGTGGCGCCTCGGGACCGTCACCCGGACGGGCCAGGCCGACGACCGTCGTCGCGACCACGCACGCGGCGGCCACGGCGGCCAGGACGGGGAGGATGCGTCGGGGGTCCACCGGTCCAGCCTCGCCGATCCGGCGCGGACGCGTCGGCGGCCGTCCACAGGCCCGGGCCGTCCGGCACCCGCGTGGGCGTGGGCGTAGGGTCGGAGCATGCCGCAGGAGCACGAGCTGGAGTTCGAGGTCGCCGGTCTCGGCGACGACGCCGTCGACTACCTCTCCGCCTGGGACCTCCAGCGCGACGTGCACGAGGCCGTCGTCGCCGGCAGCCGGCCCGACACCGTCCTGCTGCTCGAGCACCCGCCCGTGTTCACGGCCGGCAAGCGCACCGACCCCCACGAGCGACCGCTCGACCCCGGCGGCGCCGACGTCATCGACGTCGACCGCGGCGGCAAGATCACCTTTCACGGCCCGGGCCAGCTGGTCGGCTACCCGATCGTGGCGCTGCCCGACCACGTCAAGGTCGTCGACTACGTGCGCCGGGTCGAGGAGGCGCTGATCGCGGTCTGCGCCGACCTCGGCGTCACCACCGCGCGCGTCCCGGGACGCAGCGGCGTGTGGCTGCGCGCGGACGAGCGCGGACCGGAGCGCAAGATCGCGGCCATCGGCATCCGGGTGAGCCGTGGCGTGACCATGCACGGGTTCGCCCTCAACTGCGACGTGGATCTCGGCTGGTACGACCGGTTCGTACCCTGCGGCATCGCCGACGCGGGCGTCACCTCGCTCACCGAGGAGCTGGGGCGTGACGTCACCGTCGCGGACGTCCTGCCGAGCGTGCGCCGCCACCTCGCGACGTACCTCGCGTGGGACCCCTACGACGCCACCCCCGACTACGAGCCGCGTCCCGAGCCGGGTCGCGCCCCGCGGATCGAGCTGGTCCGGCCGGGCGCCTGAACCGGCCCCGGCGGCGCGCGACGAGCGGGGTCCGAGGCGGCCCGGGGCTGATTGGGGACGCTCGGCACAGGGTCGTAGAGTGGCGGGGTGACGACCGCTCCCGCCCCTGAAGGACGCAAGCTCCTCCGTCTCGAGGTCCGCAACGCCGAGACCCCGATCGAACGCAAGCCGGAGTGGATCAAGACGCGGGCCAAGATGGGCCCGGAGTACACCTCGCTGCAGAACCTGGTGAAGTCCGAGGGGCTGCACACGGTCTGCCAGGAGGCGGGCTGTCCCAACATCTTCGAGTGCTGGGAGGACCGCGAGGCGACGTTCCTCATCGGCGGCGACCAGTGCACCCGCCGCTGCGACTTCTGCCAGATCGACACCGGCAAGCCGCAGCCCCTCGACCGCGACGAGCCGCGCCGGGTGGCCGAGTCGGTGCAGAAGATGCAGCTCAAGTACGCCACCATCACCGGCGTCGCCCGCGACGACCTCCCCGACGGCGGTGCCTGGCTCTACGCCGAGACCGTCCGCGCGATCCACGAGCTCAACCCCGACACCGGGGTGGAGAACCTGATCCCGGACTTCAACGGCAAGCCCGACCTCCTGCAGGAGGTGTTCGAGAGCCGTCCCGAGGTCCTCGCCCACAACGTGGAGACGGTCCCGCGGATCTTCAAGCGGATCCGCCCGGCCTTCCGCTACGACCGCTCGCTCGACGTCATCACCCAGGCCCGCGACTTCGGCCTGGTCACCAAGTCCAACCTCATCCTCGGCATGGGCGAGACCCGCGAGGAGGTCAGCCAGGCGCTGCGCGACCTGCACGAGGCCGGCTGCGAGCTGATCACCATCACCCAGTACCTCCGCCCCTCCCCCCGGCACCACCCCGTGGAGCGCTGGGTCAAGCCGGAGGAGTTCGTCGAGCTCAAGGCCGAGGCCGACGAGATCGGCTTCGCCGGGGCGCTCTCGGGCCCGCTGGTCCGCTCGTCCTACCGTGCCGGCCGGCTGTACGGTCAGGCCATGGACGCGCGCGCCGCCGCGGCCGTCTGACCCTCCACCGCACCACCCACACACCACACCTAGCTGGACAAGGCCACCTCATGTCGACCCCCGCCTCCACGCCGACGTCGCGCCGCGCGCAGATCATGCAGACCTACCAGATGGCCAAGCGCACCGACCCGCGCCTGGGCCTGATCGTGATGGGTGTCTTCGTGCTGGGTGCCGCGCTCGGCTTCGGGCTGATGTGGCTGCTCCCGGGCTCGGGCTGGATCTCGCTGGTGATCTCGATCGTCGGTGCGCTGCTCATCGGCATGCTGTGCGCGCTGCTGGTCTTCGGCCGCCGCGCCCAGCGGGCGGCGTACGTCCAGATGGAGGGCCAGCCGGCCGCCGCTGCCGGCGCGCTGCAGATGCTGCGCCGCGGCTGGAAGGTCGACCCGGTCGTCGGGTTCACCAAGCAGCAGGACGTCGTGCACCGGGTCGTCGGCCCGCCCGGCATCGTGCTGGTCGGCGAGGGCTCCAGCCCCAGCCGCGTCCGGCAGCTGCTCGCCACCGAGCGCAAGAAGCACGAGCGGGTCGCCTACGAGGTGCCGATCCACGAGATCGTCGCGGGCCGTGGCGAGGGCGAGGTCCCGCTGCCGAAGCTGGTGCGCCACGTCCAGAAGCTCGGGCGCTCGGTCAAGCCGGCCGAGATGACCGACATCCTCCAGCGCCTCAAGGCGCTCGACGCCCAGCGGGGCAAGCTCCCCCTGCCCAAGGGCCCCGTCCCTACCTCGATGAAGGGCATGCGGTCGCAGCAGCGCGGTCGCTGAGCCCTACAGCGTCACGCTGCGCGTGCCGGCGGCGACGTCGTGCAGGCCGCGCCCGTCGAAGGTGAGCAGCGGAGGCACCAGGAGGGCGACCAGCACGCTGCGCACGACGGCCCGCAGCAGGCTCACCGGGCGCGACGGGTCGTCGTGGCGCACCACCCGGATGCGGGTGAGCATCTTGCCGAACGAGCCGCCGGCGAGGGCGGTGAAGAAGGCCGACTCGAGCACGAAGGGGGCGAGCGTCCCGAACCCGTTGGGGTTGCCTGCGAGGAGACCGACGGCGACCAGGCCCTCGACCACGGCCAGGCAGGCCACCCAGTCGAGCGCCAGCGCCAGGATGCGACGACCCCACGTGGGGGTCGTCAGGTCGGAGGCTGGCGTCGGGTCGGGCTGCGGCACGGCCCCAGCGTAGGTCGCCTACGAGGAGCGGGTGCCGACGGGCCGGGCGTCCTCCGGCTCGACCACCGCGACGGGCGTGCCCCAGTTGGTGTAGTCGATCCGCGCGTCGTCGTCACCCGTCCCGGAGTACTCCAGGCGCACCGGCAACGACGCCTCGTCGATCCAGAGGTCGAGCCGGAGTGCGTCCTCGACGTCGAACTGGCGGTGCACCGAGTGCTCGGGCAGCGCGTCGCGCCACGCCTGCGAGTCGACGGTGACGACGTAGTGGGTGGAGGCGACGCCCGCCGCCTCCTCCTCGCCTTCGTTCTGCACCTTGTCGACGGCTTCGACGAGCGCCTCGTAGTCACCGGGGACGTCGAGCGCGAGCAGCACCGACGCCGCGCCGGAGTCGAAGTCCTCGTCCTCCCCCAGCGCTCGCGGGTCGTCGTCGGGCAGCCACGTCCAGGTGTTGTCGGCCGCCTCGCCGCCGACGTACATCCGGCCGGAGACGCGGCGGAACTCCAGGAACTCTCCCGGCTCGTCGCCGGTGAGCGCCCGCAGCTCGGGATCGTCCGCCCAGGCGAGGTCGACCTGGACCTCCGCGCGGCCGCGGTGGTCACCGATCCCGAGGTGGACGTAGTCCTCCTCTCCCACCGCCTTCGCCACGGCCGGCATCAGCGTCTCGAGTCCGTACGACGCGCTCGCGGGCCGGTCGTCCTCGGGGTCGTCCTCGCCGCCTCCCCCGCAGGCGGTAAGGACCACAGCCGCCGAGATACCGATGCCCCACTGCGTCAGCGTCCGTGCCCGAGTCATGACTGACCGTAGAGCCCGCCCGAGTTTCGCGCGAGTAACCCAAAGGGTGGATTTCGCACCCCTGGGCGACCTTCGCACCGGCCATCTCGCGGACGACCTGTAACACGCCCGAAACAATCGGGATACGGTCAGGAAACTGCTCGCGCCTAGCGTGGGCAGCACGGTGCAACGAGGCTCCGCTCCCGAACGCTGCAAACTCGACGTGCGCTGGTCGCCGTCAAGGAGGAACCGAATGTTCAACAACTCCGATGAGCTCCTCAAGTTCATCAAGGACGAGGGCGTCGAGATGGTCGACGTCCGCTTCTGCGACCTGCCCGGCGTGATGCAGCACTTCACGGTCCCGGCGTCGGCGTTCGACCAGAGCGTCTTCGACGACGGCCTCGGCTTCGACGGCTCCTCGATCCGCGGGTTCCAGGCGATCAACGAGTCCGACATGTCGCTCTTCCCCGACCCGACCACGGCGTACCTCGACCCGTTCCGCCGCTCCAAGACCCTCAACGTCAACTTCTTCATCCACGACCCGATCACCGGCGAGGCCTACAGCCGCGACCCGCGCAACATCGCGCGCAAGGCGCTGGCGTACCTCGACTCGACCGGCATCGCGGACACCGCCTACTTCGCCCCCGAGGCCGAGTTCTACATCTTCGACAACGTCCGCTACAGCACCGGCGTCAACGAGGGCTACTACCACATCGACTCCGTCGAGGGCTGGTGGAACTCCGGCAAGGACGACGGCCAGAACAAGGGCTACAAGACCCGCCTCAAGGGCGGGTACTTCCCCGTCGAGCCCTACGACCACTACAGCGACCTGCGCGCCGACATGGTGAAGAACCTCGAGGCGTGCGGCCTCGAGGTCGAGCGTGCCCACCACGAGGTCGGCACCGCCGGCCAGGCCGAGATCAACTACCGCTTCGACACGCTGCTCAAGGCCGCGGACGACGTGATGAAGTTCAAGTACCTCATCAAGAACACCGCCTGGGAGGCCGGCAAGTCGGTCACCTTCATGCCGAAGCCGATCTTCGGCGACAACGGCTCGGGCATGCACGTGCACCAGTCGCTGTGGAAGGACGGCGAGCCGCTGTTCTTCGACGAGACCGGGTACGCCGGCCTCTCCGACACCGCCCGCTGGTACATCGGCGGCATCCTCGAGCACGCCCCGTCGCTGCTGGCCTTCACCAACCCGACGGTGAACTCCTACCACCGCCTGGTCCCGGGCTTCGAGGCGCCGATCTCGCTGGTCTACTCCTCGCGCAACCGCTCCGCCTCGGTCCGCATCCCGATCACGGGCGCCAACCCCAAGGCCAAGCGCGTCGAGACCCGCTTCCCCGACCCGTCGGCCAACCCTTACCTCGCCTTCGCCGCGCTGATGCTCGCCGGCCTCGACGGCGTCCAGAACAAGACGGAGCCCGCGGCCCCGATCGACAAGGACATCTACGAGCTGCCGCCGGACGAGATGGCCGAGATCGACCAGGTCCCGACCTCGCTCGGTGCCGTGCTCGACGCCCTCGAGGCGGACCACGAGTACCTCACCGCCGGCGGTGTCTTCACCGACGACCTGATCGAGACCTGGATCCACTTCAAGCGGACCCAGGAGATCGCGCCGGTCCAGCTGCGCCCCCACCCGCACGAGTTCGAGCTCTACTACGACATCTAATTTGGGCCATTCTTGGCGGTCCTCAAGGTTGCCCAGCAACCGAAGAAAACCGCCTCTGACCTGCGCAAACGCCGCCGAGCGACCTTCTGGTCGTTCGGCGGCGTTTCGCATGATTTCTCGGTGGCTTGTTGCACGCTCGTTACACGGTAGAACGTTCAATCAGTCTCGACCGCCTGCCAATGCCTGGCTTTCGCGAGCGTCTCGACTCGAGCACGGCACTAGCGAGTGATGAATCGATAGCCCATTCCGGGCTCGGTGAGGAACAGCACGGGACGGCCGGAGTCGACCTCGAGCTTGCGGCGGATGCTGGCCATGTGGACGCGCAGGTAGTTGGTCTGGGTGTCGTACGCCGGTCCCCACACGGCAGTCAGTAGCTCGACCTGGCGGACCAGCCGTCCGCGTCGGCGTGCGAGCACCTCGACGATGCGCCACTCGATCGGTGTCAGGTGGATGTCCTCACCGTCCCGTGTGGCACGGGAGTCGGCGAAGTCGAGGCGCAGCCCGTCGGCCTCAATGACCAGGTCGGGCTCGTCATGGCCAGCGCGGCGCGTGGTGGCGCGGATCCTCGCCATCAGCTCGTCGATCGAGAACGGCTTGGTGATGAAGTCGTCGGCGCCGAGGTCGAGCGCCTCGACCTTGTCGTCGGACTCGGTGCGTGCGGACACCACAATGACCGGGACCTGGGTGAAGGACCGCAGCTGCCTGAGGACCGCGATGCCGTCGAGGTCGGGCAGGCCTAGGTCGAGCAGCACGACGTCGGGCATCCGCTCGTCGACGATCTGGAGCGCAGAGCGGCCGTCGCCGGCCGTCTCGACCTCATAGTCACGGGCACGCAGGTTGATGTTCAGCGTGCGCTGCATCGCTGGATCGTCGTCGACGACGAGTACGAAGGTCATCGGGGCTCGTTCTCCTGCGTCGGGGCGGGCAGCTCCAGGACGAAAGTGAGGCCGCCGCCCGGGGTCTCCTCGGTGGTGATCGTGCCACCCATCGCCTCGGTCAGGCCGTGCGCCACGGCGAGGCCGAGGCCGACCCCGTCCTGCTGGGGCACGTCGCCGAGACGTTGGAAGGGTGCGAACAGTCGTTCGTGGTCGTGGTCCTGGACGCCCGGGCCGGTGTCGGCGATCCGCAACATGACGCGGCCCGTGGCGGCCGTCGCGTCGACGCGGACGTGCGCGGACTCGGGGGTGTACTTCAACGCGTTCTCGCAGATGTTGGCCAACACCCGGTCCAGCAGGCCGGCGTCGGCGAGCACGCCGATGTCGGGGTCGACCGACACCTCGATCCGCTCGGCGCCCGGCAGCGGCACGATGCTGGTGCGGACCGCGTCGAGGAGGCCAACCTCCCGCAGCGCGACGCTGAGAGATCCGGTGCTGATGCGGCTCATGTCGAGAAGATTGGTGACCAGCGCGATCAGCCGATCGGTCGACTCCTCGATCGTGGCGAGCAGCTCGTCCTCGTCGGCGTCGGACCAGGTCACGTCGGTGCTGCGCAGGCTGTCGACCGACACCTTTACGGCGGCGAGCGGGTTGCGCAGGTCGTGGGACACCGCGGCCAGCAGTGCCGTGCGGGTGCGGTCGGCCTCGGCCAGCCGGAGCCGTTCCACCTCCGCCAGGTTCGCGCGTTGCCGGTCGTCGATCACCTTGGCGTAGGCGGCGTACGCATTGAGCAGCCCGCGCTGGTTGGCCGGCAGCGTCGACCCGGCGAGGACGAGAGTGCTCTGGTCATCGATGGCCGCGGCCATCCCGGCGCTCTCGGTCGAAGTCGGCGGCGTGCCGCAGCTCGCGACGACCACCTCGGACCCGTCCTCGCGGCGCAGCACCGCCGCGCCGTCGGCGTTGAAGAGCCTGCAGGCCGACGACAGGAGCCCGGTCAGGTCGTCGCTGGAGGTGAGGGTGCTGTGCGCGAGCACTGTGAGGGCGTCGGCCTCGGCGCGCGCAGCGCGGGCTTCCGCCGTACGACGAGCGGCGTTGTCGACGACCGACGCGACGGCGATGCCGACCGCGACGAAGATCGCAATAGTGACGACATTCTCCGGCTCGGCGATCGTCAGCGTGTAGAGCGGTGGCGTGAAGAGGTAGTTGAGGAGCAGTGCGCTCACGATGGCCGACATGACGGCCGGCGCCAGGCCGCCGATGAGCGCCGTCGCGACCACGACGACCATGAGCGACATCGCCTCGATCGGCAGGCCGTGCAGGTCCTTCGTGAGGTGCAGCAGCAGACTGAGGGTGCCGGGGGCGAGGACGGCGAAGGCGAAGCCCCCGATGCGGCGGCGCGTCCCGATGTTGTCGGTCGGCGTACGTCGGTCGGAGGAGCGCGCGTAGTCGTGGGACACGATGTGGACGTCGATGTCGCCCGAGCCTGCCACCACCCGCTCGCCGACCCCAGGGCGGAGCACCGTCGAGACCCGGCCGCGACGGCTCGCGCCGATCACCACCTGCGTGGCGTTCTCGGCGCGCGCGAAGGAGAGGATCGCGTCGGCCGGGTCCTCCCCCACCACCGTGTGGAACGTGCCACCGAGCTCCTCGGCCTTGCGGGCGAGCGCGGCCAGGCCGTCCGGCGCGATGCCACGGAGCCCGTCCTGCCGGGTGACGTACAACGCCTGCCACTCCCCTCCCGACCGACGGCTCGCGATCCGCGACGCCCTGCGCATGAGGGTCGACGACTCCGGACCACCGCTGACGGGTACGACGACGCGTTCGCGCGTCGCCCAGGTCGACTCGATCTCGTGCTGGTCGCGGTAGCGCTCGAGGCCCTCGTCGACCCGGTCGGCCAGCCACAGCAGCGCCAGCTCACGCAAGGCCGTGAGGTTGCCCTCGCGGAAGTAGCGCGACAGCGCGGCGTCGATCTTGTCGGCGGTGTAGATGTTGCCGTGCGCCATCCGGCGTCGCAGGGCCTGCGGACTCATGTCGACCAGCTCGATCTGGTCGGCCGAGCGCACGACGTGGTCTGGCACGGTCTCGCGCTGGCGGATGCCGGTGATCGCTTCTGTCACGTCGTTGAGTGACTCGAGGTGCTGGATGTTGACCGTCGTGATGACCTCGATGCCGGCGTCGCGGAGTGCCTCGACGTCCTGCCAGCGCTTCTCGTGGGTGCTGCCCGGGACGTTGGTGTGCGCGAGCTCGTCGACCAGGACCACGTCGGGACGACGCTCGAGGATCGCCTCGAGGTCCATCTCCTCCTGGACGGTGTCGCGGTAGGCGACCAGCTTGCGCGGCACCACCTCGAGGCCCGCGACGCCCCGCTCGGTCTTGGGCCGACCGTGCGTCTCGACATAGCCGACGACCAGGTCGGTGCCGCGCTCGACGCGGCGGTGGCCCTCGTCGAGCATCGCGAAGGTCTTGCCAACGCCGGGCGCGGCGCCGAGGTAGACGCGCAGCCGTCCGCGATCCATGCGTTCAGTCTCCACCCTCGGTGGCGGCCCGGACCGCAACGTTCAGCTCGAGCACGTTGACGCCCGGCTCACCGAGGAAGCCCAGTCCGCGACCGTCGGTGTGCTCGTCGATCAGCCGCTCGACCTCATCGAGCGAGAGGCCGTTGGCCTGGGCGACGCGGGGCGCCTGGAGCTCGGCATACGCCGGCGAGATGTGCGGGTCGAGGCCGGATCCCGAGGCGGTGACGGCATCGGCCGGGACCTGCGACTCGTCGACGCCCTCGCGGGTGGCCACCTCGGCCCTCCGGTCTTCGATGGAGGCGATCAGGTCGGTGCTGAGCGGGCCAAGGTTGCTCGGGGCGGAGGCCAGGGTGTCGTAGTCGTTCGCCGACGGGCGGGACAGGAACCACTCATCCCCCTCGAACTGCTGGCCGATCAGCCGCGAACCGACGACCTCGCCGTCGACGCGGACGGGTGACCCGTCGGCGCGGTCACCGAAGGCCTGCCCGGCCGCCCACACCGCGGTCGGGTAGCCGACGCCGAGCAGGACGGTCATGACGAGGAGGAGGCGCAGCCCGGCGAGGGACTGCCGGAAGAGGTCGGTGAACATGTCAGATCCCTGGGATGGTCGAGACGAGCAGGTCGATGAGCTTGATCCCGATGAAGGGCACGACGATGCCGCCGAGGCCGAACACGAGGATGTTGCGACGCAGGACCGAGGTCGCCGAGGCGGCACGGAAGCGGACGCCGCGCAGGGCCAGCGGGATCAGCGCCACGATGACGAGGGCGTTGAAGATCACCGCCGAGAGGATCGCGGACTGCGGCGTGGCCAGGCCCATCACGTTGAGGCGGTCGAGCGAGGGGTATGCCGCGACGAACATCGCCGGGATGATCGCGAAGTACTTCGCCACGTCGTTGGCGATGGAGAACGTCGTCAGCGCCCCGCGGGTGATGAGCAGCTGCTTGCCGATCTCGACGATGTCGATGAGCTTCGTCGGGTCGGAGTCGAGGTCGACCATGTTGCCGGCCTCCTTCGCGGCGGCCGTACCGCTGTTCATGGCCACACCGACGTCGGCCGCGGCCAGGGCCGGGGCGTCGTTGGTGCCGTCGCCGGTCATCGCCACGAGCCGGCCACCCTCCTGCTCGCGCTGGATGTACGCCATCTTGTCCTCGGGCGTCGCCTCCGCGAGGAAGTCGTCGACCCCCGCCTCGTCCGCGATCGCCCGGGCCGTCAGGGCGTTGTCGCCCGTGATCATCACCGTTCGGATGCCCATCGCCCGCAGCTCGGCGAACCGCTCGGACATCCCTTCCTTGACGACGTCCTTGAGGTGGATAACACCCAGCACCCGACCGGTACCCGCCGCGTCCTTCCGGCCGATGACGAGCGGCGTGCCGCCAGCACGCGAGATCTCGTCGACGACGTCGCCCACCTCTGCCGGCTGGTCGGCACCGAGCCACGCAGCGATGGCCGACCCGGCACCCTTGCGGATCTCGGTGCCGTCGGAGAGGTCCACGCCGGACATCCGGGTCTGGGCGGTGAACTCCACGAAGGTGGCGTCCCGCGGCAGGTCGTGGTCGTCGGCACCCTGGGTGAGGGCGAGGTCGACGATCGAGCGCCCCTCGGGGGTCTGGTCGGCGAGGCTGGAGAGCCTGGCGATGTCGCGCAGCTCGTCCTGCCCGACGCCGGGAGCGGCTACGAACCGGCTGGCCTGGCGGTTGCCGTAGGTGATGGTTCCGGTCTTGTCGAGCAGCAGCGTGCTGACGTCACCGGCAGCCTCCACCGCGCGCCCCGACATGGCCAGCACGTTGACCCGCACCAGCCGATCCATGCCGGCGATTCCGATGGCCGAGAGCAGCGCGCCGATCGTGGTGGGGATGAGGCACACCAGCAGCGCGACCAGCACGACGACGTCCTGGGGCGCACCGGCGTACGTCGCCATCGGCGCGAGAGTCGCGACCGCAGCCAGGAATACGAGGGTCAGGCTGGCGAGCAGGATCGACAACGCGATCTCGTTCGGGGTCTTGCGGCGCGACGTGCCCTCGACCAAGGCGATCATCTTGTCGAGGAACGTCTCGCCGGCGGCCGCGGTAATGCGGACGACGATGCGGTCCGACAGGACCCGGGTGCCGCCCGTGACCGCGCTGCGGTCGCCGCCCGCCTCGCGGATCACCGGGGCGGACTCCCCGGTGATGGCGGACTCGTCCACCGACGCGATGCCCTCGACGATGTCGCCGTCGCTGGGAACCACCTCCCCGGCCTCGACGACGACCAGATCGCCGACCCTGAGCTGCGTCGCCGGCACGTCGGACTCGTTGCCGTCGGCATCGAGGCGTCGGGCGACGGTGTCCGTCCGGGTCGCCCGGAGCGAGGCCGCCTGCGCCTTGCCTCGACCTTCCGCGACAGCCTCGGCGAGGTTGCCGAAGAGGACCGTCAGCCAGAGCCAGACCGCGATCGAGATCGTGAACGTGCTGGGTTCCCCGACGGCCGCCACGGTGGTCGCGACGGAGCCGAGCAGCACCAGGAACATCACGGGCGAGCGCCACATGTGACGGGGGTCGAGCTTGCGGAGAGCGTCCGGCAGCTGTTGTGCTCCCTGCGCGAGGAGCACGCCGGTGGTCATGCCCGACGCTGGCCGCTTGGTGTGGTGGGTGTGCGGCGACGCGACGGTCGCGTCGGGGGGTGTGTCGGTCAAGGAGTTCATGCGAGGGCCTCTGCGATCGGTCCGAGGGCGAGCGCCGGGAAGTAGGTGAGGCCGGTCATGATGAGGATGACGCCGACCAGCATCCCGACGAAGAGGGGCTTGTGGGTGGGGAGGGTGCCGGCCGTGACGGGGATCTTGCCCTGCTCGGCGAGGGACCCTGCGAGCAGGAGCACCAGGACGATCGGCAGGAGCCGGCCGACGAGCATGGCGAACCCGAGCGTGATCTGGAAGAAGTCCGAGGTGACGGTCAGGCCGCCGAACGCGCTGCCGTTGTTGTTGGCCGCCGAGGTGAACGCGTAGAGCACCTCCGAGAAGCCGTGGCCCCCCGGGTTGCCCATCGCGTCGGAGGTGGAGCCGCGCGAGATCGCGACGCCGGTGCCGACGAGGACGAGGGCCGGGTTGGTCAGCGTGTAGAGGGCGACGTACGTCATCTGCTTCGCGCTGATCTTCTTGCCGAGGAGCTCGGGGGTCCGGCCGACCATCAGGCCGGCGACGAACACCGCGAGGATGGCCATGACGAGGATGCCGTAGATGCCGGCTCCCACGCCGCCCGGCACGATCTCGCCCAGCATCATGTTGACCAGGACGGTGCCACCGCCGGTGGGGGTGAGTGAGTCGTGGGAGGCGTTCACCGCACCCGTCGACGTACCGGTCGTGGCGACGGCGAAGAGCGCGGAGGCCCACTCACCGAAGCGGGTCTCCTTGCCCTCCATCGCGGCGCCCGCCGCCTGTGCTGCCGGCGAGTGCCCGCCGACCTCGGCCCACGTCGTGACGACCAGGGACACCGACCACAGGACGCCCATCACGCCGAGGATCGCGAGACCCTGGCGGCGGTTGCCGAGCATCGTGCCGAGGGTGCGGGTGAGGGCGACCGGCAGCACGAGGATCAGGAACATCTGGAGGAAGTTCGTGATCGCTGTCGGGTTCTCGAACGGGTGGGCGGAGTTGGCGTTGAAGAAGCCGCCCCCGTTGTTGCCGAGCTCCTTGATCGCCTCCTGGCTCGCGACCGGGCCGCCGGTCAGCACCTGCGAGTGGCCCGCGAGCGTAGTCACAGTCGTGTCGGCGAAGCTCTGCACGACGCCGCCGGCGACCAGCAGGATCGCCGCGACGAACGACAGCGGCAGCAGGATGCGGATGGTGCCGCGGGTCAGGTCGACCCAGAAGTTCCCCAGCGCTCCGCTGCGTGAGCGGACGAAGCCCCGGATGAGGGCCACGGCGATGGCGATGCCGACCGCGGCGGAGAGGAAGTTCTGGACGGCGAGGCCGGCCATCTGCGCGGTGAAGCCCAGCGTGGACTCGCCGGCGTACGACTGCCAGTTGGTGTTGGTCACGAAGGACGCGGCGGTGTTGAAGGACATCCAGAAAGGGACGTTCGGCAGGCCCCGGTCCATCGGGAGGGCGGCCTGGCCGAGCTGGAGCCCCATCAGGAGCACGATGCCGACCAGGCTGAAGCCGACGACCGAGGTGGCGTACGACCGCGCGCCCTGCTCGGCGTCGGGGTCCACGCCGCCGAAGCGGTAGACGAGACGCTCGGCGCGCAGGTGCCTGGTGCTGGTGTAGACGCGCGCCATGTAGTCGCCGAGCGGGACGTACGTCGCCGCGAGCAGCGCGACGAGGAGGGCGATCGTCAGCAGACCGCCGAGGGTGTCGGACACTAGAAACGCTCCGGGAAGATCAGGGCCGCGAGGACGTAGAGGGCGATGAACACCACCGCCACCACGAGCAGGCCGGACATGAGAGTCATGGCTCCACGGTGGACCCGGTGCACGCGCTGTCAGCCGGTCTTGACGCCGTCTTAGCGCCGCTTGACGCGTCTTTGTCGCGCGCCTCGCCTACGCTCGCGGTCGTGCAGCACCTGAGGATCACCTCACCCGCCGACCTGACCGACGACGTGGTGGCCGTCTTCGACGGAGACCCGGCCGTCAGCCACCTGTCGGTGCTCCGGGGCGCATCCCTAGTACCCGCAGGCGACATCGTGATGGTCGACGTTGCTCGCGAAGCCACCAACGAGCTCATCGACCGTCTTGACGACCTCGGTGTCCCGGAGCGGGGCACCATCCACGTCGAGCCCGTCACTGCCTGGGTCTCGCGAGCCGGACTGGACGCCGACACACGTACGCCCGGCGCCAGCGCGGACGCCGTCGTGTGGACCGACGTCACCCAACGCGCCTACGAGGAGTCGGAGCTCAACTGGACCTACGTCGCGTTCATGACCCTGGCCACTCTGCTCGCCGCCATCGCCATCGTGGTGGACTCACAGATCCTCGTGATCGGTGCGATGGTCCTCGGTCCGGAGTTCGTGCCCATCGCCGCGCTCGGCCTGGCGCTGGTACGACGCCGCTTCAACCTCTTCCGCCTCGCCGCGCGCACGCTGGTCATCGGCTTCGGTGTGGCGATCGCCTTCACCGTGCTGGCCGGCCTGGCGGCCCGCGCCCTCGGGTGGGTGGTCGCCGACGACATCACCGGCGAGCGACCTGGGACCGACTTCATCTACTCCCCCGACAAGTGGTCCTTCATCGTCGCCCTCATCGCGGCCGCGGCGGGCGTGCTCTCGCTGACCAGTGCCAAGGTCGGTGGGCTGTCCGGCGTCTTCATCTCCGTGACCACGGTCCCCGCCGCCGGCAACGTGGCGCTGGGCATCGCGTTCGCTGCGTGGGACGAGGTCACGGGCAGTGCGCTGCAGCTGGCCCTCAACATCTCGGGGATGGTGATCGCCGGCTGGGCAACTCTTGCGCTGCAGCACCTGGTGTGGATGCGCATGGCACGTCACCGCCGACACCTCCTCGCGCGGCGCAACCTGGAGAGCCCATGACAGGCGTCCTGTGGTGGACTGCCGTCTCGCTCATGACGATCGGGATCCTGCTCGTCCTGCGAGCCACCGTCCTCATCACGGTTAAGAGCCCAGAGCGGTTCCGCGGCGACGCGCTCGTCACCACATTCGGCGGGATCGCGCTGGTGCTCCTCGGCCAGTTCCTCCTCGATTAGACCGAAGGCGTCCCGAGGACGTCCCGGATCATCCGAGGAGGGTGCTCCAGTAGCTCCAGAACCGCTCGAGGATCAGCCCCAGCACGACGACGTACGCGATGGTGAGGACGACGGCGTGGTTGCGGACCAGCGCTCGCGTGATGCCGCTGGCCCTGGCCCGGGCGCCGAGGACACCCGTGGTGAGGTTCGAGAGCGTGACGTACCAGAAGGTCGGCAGCACGACGGCCCACACGACCATGCAGTAGGGGCACAGGGCGTTGATCCGGTAGAGCGACTGGAAGACGAGCCACCCGACGAGCCCGACCCCGGCGGTCGCGCCGACCTGGAGCCCGAGCCAGTACCACCGCCGCAGCCGACCACCGGCCAGCAGCGCGGCGCCGGTGGCGGCGAGGACCGGGAACGCGACGAGGCCGATGAGGGGGTTCGGGAACCCGAACACCTCGGCCTGGTCGGTGCGCATGATCGAGCCGCAGTTCAGGACCGGGTTGATGCTGCACGTGGGGACGTAGGTGGCGTCGGTGAGCAGCTCGATCTTCTCGACCGTCAGCACGAACGCCGCGACCACGCCGAGCGCGCCGGCGACTAGCAGCAGCCATTGCAGGGGTCGCCCTGCAGTGACGACGTCCTCAGCGGGCGAGGGCTGCGTCGAGCGCATCCGTGAGGTCCTCGTAGGTGCGCGGCTGGAGCTCCTCGCCGTCGACGAAGAACGTCGGGGTGCCCTGCACGCCGAGCGCCTGGCCGTCCGCGACGTCCTTGGCGACCCGCTCCGCGGTGGCCGGGTCGTCGTAGTCGGCCTGCCACTGGTCCAGGTCGAGCCCGAGGTCCTCGGCGAACGAGGCGAACAGGTCGTCGTGCGGGACCTGCTGCTCGCCCCACTCGGCCTGGGTCTCGTACATGCGGTGGTACATGTCCTCGAACGAGCCCTGTTGCGCGGCCGCCTCGACGGCCCGGGCCGCGCGCTCGCCGTTGAAGTGGCCGGGCATCGGGAAGTAGCGCACCACGAAGGTGACCTGGCCGGCGTAGTCCTCGCGCAGCTGCTCGACGGCCGGGTAGGCGGCGCGGCAGCCCTCGCACTCGAGGTCGAGGAACTCGACGAACGTGACGCCTGAGTCGCCCTCCTCCCCCAGGACGTGGGAGTCGGCGCGGACCAGCCGGGTCTCGCCCTCCACGGTCGGCGCCGGCGTCGGCGCGTCGTCCGTGACGGCGCCCAGGCTCAGGACACCGAGGACGACGAGGACGAACGCTCCGACGATCGCGATCGACCGCTTCGCCTGGCTGCTCATCGGTCCTCCTCGATGGTGGTCGCTCGGGCCGGGGGCGGCGTGCCGATCTGGAGCAGCTGCGGGCCTGCGACGTCGACGGCGCCCGCGCCGGTCGGCGTGCAGCAGCCGTCGGTGCACGCACCGTCGGCGCAGCCGCAGGACGCGTCGTCGTGGTGGCCGGCTCCGATGGGGCCGCAGCACCCTTCCCCGCGCCAGGCCGCACGCCCCTCTTTCACCGCGACAGCGGCGATGATGAGACCTGCGATGGGGTCGGCCCACGACCAGCCCAGGGTCGCGTTGAGCACCAGGCCGACCAGGAGCACCGCCGAGAGGTAGGTGCAGAGCAGGGTCTGGGTGGAGTCCGCGACCACGGCGTTGGAGCCGAGCGCCTTGCCGGTGCGCCTCTGCGCCCACGACAGGAACGGCATGATCGCCAGGGACGCGGCCGCGAGGGCGATACCGACCGACGAGCTCTCCGGGTCGTGGTCGCCGAGTAGGGCCCGTACGGACTCGAAGGTCACGTAGGCGGCGAGGGCGAAGAACGAGAACGCCATCAGTCGCAGCGCCTGACGCTCGCGGCTCTCCGGCATGCGGTGGCGGAACTGCCACAGGATGATCAGGCCGCTGGAGACCTCGACGACGGAGTCGAGACCGAAGCCGACCAGCGCGACGGAGCCCGCGATCACGCCGGCGGTGATGGCGATGACCGCCTCGACGACGTTGTACGTCACCGACGCGGCGGCCAGGAGCTGCGCCCGTCGGCCGAGCCGTGCGCGGTCGTCGACGCTCAGTTCCGCATGCACGTGGGAGGTGGTCATGAGGTCTCCTCCGTCGGGGTGGCGATCTGGTGGAGCGTCGTGGCGCCGTAGTTCGCGCACAGCGCGACCGCCTCGCCGGTCGCCTCAAGCAAGTCGTCGGCGGCAGCGAACAGCCTCCGGACCAGCTCGGGATGGGTCAGGGAGTACACCGAGGCCCGACCCTGCGCGCGGGAGGTGACCAGCCCACAGTCCTTGAGGCATGCGAGGTGCTTGGAGCACGAGCTCTGCGGCATCCCGAGGTGGTTCACCAGGTCGACGACGCGTTGGTCGCCCTCGCTCAGCCGCTGCAAGATGGCGAGTCGGACGGGATCGGAGAACCCGTGGAACAGGCACGCGGCGGCGGTGAAACTCGCGTGGGTGCGTGGCTGATCCTGAGTCTCTGTCATCACAAAACGTGATGTTAGCCCACTTCGTGATCGTGTTGGCATCGGGTCCGCGGCTTCTAGCGACCACGGACCTCATCGACGCTCGTCACCTGAGCGAACCGCGGCCGCCTCTGGCCATCTCTCCCCACAGCAACGATCGCATCGTCCCGCCAGGGCACCACCAGGCCAGAAGTTCGTCATCGGCACCCCTCACCAAGTACCTCGCACCCCATGCACTTCCGGGATACTCAGTTTCGTCCGCACGAAACCTGACGGGCGCGCCCTTGTGTCCCCCGCCAACGAACGCTTGGTTTGTCGACGGCCCAAACCCTCAGGCGCCGCTGTGACCCGGCAACGGGCTATCGCCCGCCTCAAACGTGCGAGATCGCCGGCCCGGCACGGTTCGGACGATCACCACCGAGAACGCTCGCGGCCGATTCCATCGCCGCAAGCCGAGACCACGCTTCAGCATTTGCTACCAGGAGGGAGCAACGCTCGACGAGCTTCGCGAGCAGCGGCATGACGACGCGAGCGAGCGGACCGAAGGCACGTCGCACTAACGCCGCAAGAGTCGTGATGCCCGCAACCCAAAACTTGCGCGGCACTGCGTCCCCCTATCCGGCCTCCGGTGCCGGTGCCGGTGCCGGTGCGAGCAGGTTCGGTCTGTCGAGGAGTCTGAAAGTGATTCCTCGTTCGCCTGCCGCACGGTCGAAGGCGTCGCTGACCGTTTCGTCGATCTGTTCGAGGCAACACAACACGTAGGACGTGATGCCAACTGCCGCAGCTTTGGCGACCTCCGCGTCCGGATCGAGGAGAGCCACGGCTGCGGCGCTCGTCTTGGCCTCGCCGCCCACCAAAGTCGGGCCCTGCCATCCGAGGAGGTCCAGCTCGCCAACCTGTGCACCATCGCGGGAGATGTCCACGCCGGGTTCAATGTAGAACCGTTCTTCGAGAAGCAGAGCAACGGCCGCGAGGGGCACCAAGCCTCCGTTTAGGCTGACCGTTTGCATCAAGGTGCTGAGTCGATAGTTGACGACCGGGCTCCCATAGATATCCGCACCGAGAACGGCGGGGGAACCGCAGCCGTAGCAGCGCGTCGTGCCGGCCGAATACTGCGTGAGAGGCTGAAACTCATTCAACCCGCAGAGCGAACACGTTGCCAGGAAGCCCATCTCGACGTGGCCGCGTGCGACCAACTCGGCCATCACGTCGCCCAGATTCGCGGCGAGACCACCGCGCTCGAGCACGAGTGATCGCAGGTCCAGAAGGGGGCGCGCAGGGCGATGCCCGAGCAGGGATGCGACCCGGAGTGCCTCAATGCTCTCCTCCGACACATCACCGGACTCGCGCAGTCGCCTCAATTGATTGCTGAGGTCCCGGCCGACGTTTGCTGTCAGGCTCTGAATGACGGCAACGGTCGTGGGATGCCTGTACATGCCGAGGTCGTCTCCGCGGTTGACAGCTCCTCGAATCTGACGGGCCTTGTCATTGACCTCGTAGGAGTGTCCGCTGTCCCTGACCGCCGCCTGCAGGACCTCGGATGGGGTGGGGATCGTGAGAGACAGACGGTATTCGGTTGCGTTCGGTGTCTTGAACGCTAGCTCACTCCCATCCCACGCCGCCTGATGGAGGTAGAGCTGCGCGACTGACGGCGTTCTTGGGCCAGCGATGGACGGTCCAGACACCGCGGCCCGGACGTAGCCGTTGTAGACGAAACGGCTGTT
>NZ_JAUZVE010000071.1:0-31798 GCF_031844425.1 Microbacterium sp. ARD31 | reverse complement strand
GCCGCACGCCGCCGGGCCGCGGCCCGCAGCAAGGTCCGGGACGGCGCCGGCGGCCGCCGTGCCGGCGGGCCACGACACGCGGTCGCCCCGGACCGCCCCAGCTCGGGGAGCGGGTCGCGGCCCGGCGCGGCCGGTCGCCGTCGTCGTACCTGCGCTCGGGGTAGGCGCGGCGCTCGATCCGATTGGGCTGCAGGACGGCTCGCTCACGCCGCCGGCGGACCCGACGCGGGTGGGATGGTGGGGCGCCCGCCCGGGCTCCCTCCACGGCACCGCCGTGCTGACCGGTCACACCGTGCACACCGGTGGTGGAGCGTTCGACGAGCTCGAAGACCTCGGCGTGGGCGACGAGGTCTCGCTGCGGACCGCTGGACGCACCCTGGACTACGAGGTGCGGTCGGTGCGGGTGCTCACGCGGGCGCAGCTCGCCCGTCGCAGCTCCGCGCTCTTCGACCAGTCGGGTCGTGCGCGGCTGGTGCTGGTGACGTGCGAGGACTGGGACGGCCAGGCCTACCGGAGCAATGTCGTCGTCACGGCAGTCCCGCTGGACTGACCGGCGCCGGCGGACCCGGGGCGGACTTGCCGAATCGGCAGCGCGGCCGCTCCGGGCGTCATAGCGTGGCGCCACCCGGCCACGGACGGCCGGAACGGACCGACCCACGCGTCGCCCCCCTTCTCGAGGAGACCCATGCACCCCGACCAGTCCCGTCGCGTCCTCGGCGCCCCGCGCCTCGCTGCAGCCGCCCTCGTGTGCCTCGGCACGGTCGCCGCCCTCGGCGCGACCCCCGCGATGGCCACGCCCGGAGGCAACAAGGGCACCGTGAAGATCGCCCAGCTCGAGGCCGACGACCGCACGCCGGACAACGACCCGCACGTCGGGTGCTCGTTCGTGGTCGAGTGGTACGGCTTCGACGCAGGGGCGGACGTCGTCTCGACCGTGACGTTCGACGAGCAGGCACCGACGACGGATGTCGGGATGGTCGTCGACGGCACCTCGCAGGTGCTCGTCGGGGAGGACGGCGCCACCGGCGCCGGCACGTCCACCGGACTGGACGCGCGCGAGACCTACACGCTGTCCTTCACTGGCGACCCGCACCCGCAGCAGGGCTTCCACGTGCGACTGACCGTCAGCACGCCGGGCTCGCGCGGCAACGACACGAAGAGCAAGGTCTTCTGGGTGGAGGGCTGCGACGTGCCCCCGCCGTCGCAGACCTGACGCGTCGCCGCGCGCCCCGGCCTCGTCAGAGGTGCTCGCGCAGCCAGGCGAAGTCGGCCAGGTGCTCCGCGGCACCGCCAGGCGTCTCGCAGATCACCGGCGCCCCCGCCTCGCGCACCACCCCGGCGAACTCGTCGGCCGGCAGGTGCCCCTGACCGAAGTTGGCGTGCCGGTCGGCGCCGGAGTCGAAGCCGTCGCGCGAGTCGTTGGCGTGGACGAGGTCGATGCGACCGGTGATGGCGCGGACCTTCTCGACCGCGTCGCCGAGCTCGATGCCGCCTGCCCACGCGTGGCACGTGTCGAGGCAGAACCCCACGTCGTCGGAGCCCTCGGCGGAGGAGATGGCGTCCCAGACGCCGGCGATGCGGTCGAGGTGGCGGGCCATGGCGTTGTCGCCGCCGGCGGTGTTCTCGATGAGCAGCGGGATCTTGAGGTCGGTCGCCTCGATCGCCTTGCGCCAGTTGTCGAAGCCCACCGCCGGATCGTCGCTCTTGTTGACGTGGCCGCCGTGGACGATCAGGCCCTTGGCGCCGATCTCGGCGGCCGCGTCCATGTGCTGCTGCAGGAGCTTGCGGCTCGGGATCCGGATGCGGTTGTTGGTGGTGGCGACGTTGACGACGTAGGGCGCGTGGACGTAGAGGTCGACGCCGGCCTGCTCCGCCGCCGCGCGCAGGGCGGCCGCACCGCCCTCGAAGCGGACCTCCGGGCCCTTGTAGCCCTGCGGGTCACCGAGGAAGAACTGCACGAGCGTGGTCTCGCGGGCCACGGCCTCCGCGACCGGGTCGCTCTGGTCGACGTGGGCACCGATCTTCGTCGTCATGCCAGCCAGCCTAGGAGCACCCACAGACAGCCGGCGACCACGCCCGCCAGGGCCAGGACGGCCGCCCACCCCGCCCAGTCGACGTCGTCCCGGGTGGTCGCCGGGCCAGACGTCCAGCCAGACGTCCAGCCAGTCGCCCACCGGTTCGTACGCCGCCGCGGCGCCGGGCCGAGCCGGTCGGGCACGGGCGGGCACGCCGGTGGCGGGACGGGAAGGCGTCGGAGCAGGCGGAGCGCGGCCTCGGCGGTGGCCAGGCGCTGCTCGGGGTCGGCGACCAGGAGCCGCTCCACCAACGGTCGGAGGGGGTGCGAGGGGATCTCCCCCTGGCGGGAAGGGGGCAGACCGGTGACCATCTCGAGCGCGACGCGGCCGACGGCGTACAGGTCCTGGCTTGGCTCGGGCAGCGCACCTCGCGCCTGCTCGGGAGCCATGTAGCCGTCCGTGCCGATGGCGCCGGGCACGGTGGTGAAACGCCGGTCCGCGACGGGGGCCGCCACCCCGAAGTCACCCAGGCGGAGGTGCGGCGGCGCGTCACCGGTCGCCTCGAGCAGCAGGTTGGCCGGCTTGACGTCGCGGTGCACCAGCCCGGCGGAGTGGACGGCCGCGAGGCCCAGGAGCAGCTGCTCGAGGAGCAGTGCCGCCGTGCCCGGGTCGAGCGGGCCGTGCTCGCGGAGGAGGTCGGCCACCGAGCCGCCGGGCACCAGCTCCATGGCCAGCACGACGAGGTCGTCCTCGGCCGCCCAACCGTGGGGCGCGACCACGTGCGGGTGCCGGACCCGGATCGCCTGCTCGCGCACGAAGCGGGCCAGCAGCGCCGAGCCGTGCCGGCCGAGCACCTTCACCGCGACGTGGCAGTGCGTCCGCTCGTCCCACGCCCGCCACACCGACCCCATGCCGCCCGAGCCCACCTGGTCGAGCAGGACGTAGCGCCCCACCACCACGGCGGGTCCGGAGGGTGCGGTCACGGGCACCACCCGACGCTAGCCCGCATCCTCCGGCCACGCGGGCGTCCTCCACAGGCGGACGCGGACCCGGTCTGGACCGGTGGTGCCGGCCGTGTTGCCGTGCCCACCGCCGTACGGGATCCTCGCCGCTGATCGGCCCGGACCCGGGCCACCGAAACGGGGGAGAACCCATGTCCGATTCCACGCCCGGCGCCGAGCCCACGCCCGAGCCCACGCCGACCGGAACCCCCTCGGGACCGACCAGCGGGTCGCCCTCGGCCGAGGCGGCCGTCGAGACGCTGAAGTCCGCCGACCGCCTCGACCTCGGCATCATCGGTGCCGGGGTGCTGGCGTTCCTCGGGTCCTTCATGCCCTACTACACGGTGTCCGTCGACATCCTGGGCTCGTCCAACAGCGCCTCGGCCAACGCCTGGCACGGGTTCTTCGGCTGGTTCGGCGCCGTGCTCGCGCTCGCCGGGGCCGCCGTGCTCGTCGCGAGGCTGCTCGGCGTGGCCCTCCCGGTCCCGGCCCGAACGACGGTGCTGGGCCTCTTCGCGGCCGCGGTCGTCTCCACGCTGATCGCGCTCGTGGTCACGCCGGGCGGCAGCTGCGAGGACACGCTCATCGGCGGCGAGTTCTGCGACGCCATCGACCAGGGCCACGGCTTCGGCTACTGGCTCGCGCTGCTCGCCTCGGTCGCCGGGCTCGCGCTGGCCGCGGTGCGCCGCTCGGCCGACTGAGGCTCGCCGTCCCCAGCGGCGTACGACGATTCCGGGAGGCGCGTACGCCGCTGGTAGTCTTCCCCGGTTGCCTTCGGGCGACCGTGCCGTGCGACCGATGTCGCCAGCCACGAACGCACAGTCCTCCTGCCACGGAGAGCCCGTGGCCGCTCTAGCCCAGAGGAGGTGGAGACCGCTATGCGTGCCTATGAAGTGATGGTCATCCTCGACCCGAGTCTCGACGAGCGCACCATCGAGCCGTCGCTCGACAAGTACCTCAACGTGATCCGCAAGGACGGCGGCTCGGTCGAGTCCGTCGACGTGTGGGGTCGGCGCCGGATGGCGTACGAGATCAAGAAGAACGCCGAGGGCATCTACGCCGTCATCCAGCTGACGGCCGAGCCCGCGACGGTCAAGGAGTTCGACCGCCAGCTCACGCTGAACGAGTCGATCCTGCGCACGAAGGTCCTGCGTCCCGACGCCCACTGATCGCCCTCGCGGCATCTGTGGAAAGACCTTCCGGCTGTCGGTGAGTGCCTGTTTGATGGGCGCATCACCGGGAGCACCCACCCGGATCAACTGCACAGCAGCAGGACATTCTGAGGAGACCTGACATGGCAGGCGAGACCACGATCACCGTCATCGGCAACCTCGTCGACGACCCGGAGCTCCGGTTCACCCCCTCGGGGGCGCCGGTGGCCAACTTCCGGATCGCGTCGACGCCGCGGACCTTCGACCGCCAGAGCAACGAGTGGAAGGACGGCGACACGCTGTTCCTCTCGTGCGCTGTGTGGCGCCAGGCCGCGGAGAACGTCGCCGAGTCCCTCCAGCGGGGCATGCGCGTGATCGTCCAGGGTCGCCTGAAGTCCCGCCAGTACGAGACCCGCGAGGGTGAGAAGCGCACCGTCTTCGAGATCGACGTCGAGGAGGTCGGCCCGTCGCTGCGCAACGCCTCGGCGAAGGTCACCAAGACGACGCGTCAGGGCGGCGGTGGCGGCTACTCCGGTGGCGGCGGCTACTCCGGTGGCGGCCAGCAGCAGTCGGCTCCGGCCGACGACCCGTGGGCCAGCCCGGCACCCTCCCAGGGTGGCCAGGGTGGCGGCGGCTGGGGCGGCCAGTCCCAGGGTGGCGGCCAGTCGGCGCCCGCCAACGACCCGTGGGCCACGCCCGGGGTCAGCGGCGGCAACGACGAGCCCCCGTTCTGAGGGACGTCGCGATCCACTGATCCGGATCACCTGAAACATCCATCACCATTCCGTCCCTGATTGCCTTCAGGGCCGGGCTCACTGAAAGGGAGCACCACAATGGCCAAGGCAATTCTGCGCAAGCCCAAGAAGAAGGTTTGCCAGTTCTGCAAGGAGAAGGCGACCGGTGTCGACTACAAGGACACCACGCTGCTCCGCAAGTTCATCTCCGACCGCGGCAAGATCCGCGCCCGTCGCGTGACCGGCAACTGCGTCCAGCACCAGCGTGACGTGGCCATCGCCGTGAAGAACGCGCGCGAGCTCGCGCTGCTGCCCTACACGTCCACCGGTCGCTGAGAGGAGCACGGGACATGAAGCTCATCCTGACCCAGGAAGTCGACGGCCTCGGCGCCCCCGGTGACGTGGTCGAGGTCAAGGACGGCTACGGCCGCAACTACCTCGTCCCCCGTGGCCTCGGCATCAAGTGGACGCGCGGCGGCGAGAAGACCATCGAGTCGATCAAGTCCGCCCGTGCGGCCCGTGCCGCCCGCGACGAGGACCACGCCAAGGAGATCAAGACCAAGCTCGAGGCCAACCCGGTCAACGTGAAGGTCCGTGCCGGTGAGGGCGGCCGCCTGTTCGGCGCCGTCACCACCTCGGAGATCGCCGACGCGGTCGCCGACGTCTCGGGCGAGAAGGTCGACCGTCGCACGATCGTGGTCACCAACCCGATCAAGACGCTCGGTGCCCACGAGGTGTCGGTCAAGCTGCACGACGAGGTGTCCGCCACGGTGGCCCTCAACGTCGTCCCCGCCTGATCGCGACCTGACGCACGCACGACGGCCCGCTGCCTCCTCGGAGGCGGCGGGCCGTCGTGCATTTTGGCGCCCGGTGGGGCCGGCAGGTCAGTCGGCCGGCGGGAACCGGTTCGGTCGCGCCACGACGGCGTCGACGACGACCGGCCGGTTGCTCAGGGACTCGAGGGTGATCCTGCCGGTGCGGACCCCGGAGTAGCGGTCGAGCACGGTGTGCTGCGCCAGCGTCGTACGCCGTCCGCGGAGGTCCACGACGTGCCAGGCCCGACGGCCGACGCGGACCCGCACCTTGCCCAGGCGCGGACCGGTCGGCGCGACCAGCCGCAGCTCGCCGACCTCGACGCGCGGAAGCACGATGCGCGCTCCGCGCCGCTCGGCGCGCAGCGCGTCACCGCGGAAGTAGCCGGACTTGCGGACCCTGCTCCAGCCGTCGGTGCGCGCGAGCCTGCGGGTGAGGTCGAGCGGCACGAAGAACTCGACCGGCGTGGACCAAGCACTCGCGTTGCCGGCCCGGTCGACGGCGCGCGCAGTGACCACGTGCCGGCCCGCCTTCGGGTCGGCGACCTCCCACCGCGGGCCGGTGCACGGCGTGGTCCTGCCGTTGTCCGTGCACTCGAAGCTCGAGCCGGGCTCGCTGCTGTTGAGCCGCAGCGGCACCGTGCTCGACGTCATCACGGGCTGGGTCGGGGTGTCCTCGTCGTACCCGCTGCGGGTGACGAAGACGAACGGGGCCTTGGTGTCCTGGCCCCAGGCGACGGACGCCGGGGTCGGGTCCTCGTCGGGGGAGTCGGCGACGGTGGGCGGCACGAGGAGGTTGTCGGGCGTGCGGTCGCGGTCGCCGAGGTCGACGGCACGCACCTCGAACACGTAGGCACCGGCGGAGGCGTCGGGCAGGCCGGCGACGGTGACGGGGCTGGTGCAGGCCCGCCAGTCGTGCGCCTGGGGTCCGCCGGTGAGCCGGCACTCGAAGCCGAACGGGCCGGCGTCGCCGTCGCTGACGGTCGAGGTGAAGGCGAAGGACTGCGTCGCGGTGGCGACGAAGCCGGCCGCGTTGGGCGCGGCCGAGGCGGTCACCCGGGTCTCGGGTGGGGTGTCGTCGTCACAGCCGTCACCGACGGGCAGGCCGAGGACCGGGTCCGTCGGCTGCGTCTCGTCGGTGCAGCCCGGGGTGGCGCCCGCGGGTGCGGCGCCGGTCGCGAGGAGCGTCGACGCGGCCAGCAGCAGGGCCGCCGCGCTCGCCGAGCGGCGTACGCGGATGGTGGTGCTCGTGCGGTTCATGGTTCCCTCCCTCGGTGCGCGCACCCGTGCGCGCCCCCTCCGGGAGGCTCAACGCACGGGGGCCGCTCCGGTTACGAGCCAGCGGTCTCCCCGCGCGCGCCACGACAGCAGCACGCCGCGAGCACCCATGAAGACCACGGTCATCGCCACCCAGACCCACACCAGGCCGTGGGGCAGGGTGGCCGCGAGCAGGGCCGCCGGTGCGTACGCCGCCAGCACCGCGAGACCGGCCCAGGCGAGGTAGGCGCCGTCCCCGGCGCCGATGAGCACTCCGTCGAGCACGAACACCACGCCGGCGAGCGGCTGTCCCACCGCGGCGACGAGCAGCACCGGGACCAGCAGGTCGCGCACCGCGGGGTCCGTGGTGAACAGGGCGCCGACGAAGGGGGCGGAGATCGCCAACCCGGCGCCGGCCACGATGCCGCTGCCCCATCCCCACCGGATCATCCGGCGGGTGAGCTGGCGGGTGGTGTCGACGTCCCCCTGTCCGAGCGAGCGTCCGGTCAGCGCCTGCGCGGCGATGGCGATCGCGTCGAGGGCGAAGGCCAGGAAGCTCCAGAGGGTGATGGCGACCTGGTGGGTGGCGACGTTGACGTCGGTGGCGGAGCCGCCGACGCGGGTGACGGCGTACGTCCCCACGAGCAGGCAGGCGCGCAGCGCCAGGGTGCGGATCACGAGCGCCACGGCGGCGTGGGCGGCCGCACCGATGCCGCGCCGGTCGGGCGAGAGGGGCGCGTCGTGCGCGCGGGCCGCGCGGACCACGACCGCGACCAGCCAGGCGGCGGACAGCAGCTGGGCGAGCACCGAGCCGATCGCGGCGCCCGCGATGCCGAGGTCGAGGCCATAGACGAGGACGACGTTGAGCAGGATGTTGAGGCCGTTGCCGACGACCGCGACGTGCAGCGGCGTGCGGGTGTCCTGCAACCCCCGCAGGACCCCGGTGGCGGCGAGCATGACGAGCAGCGGCGTCGTCCCGAGGAAGGCGATGGCGAGGTAGGTCTCGGCGTGCTCGGCGACCTCGGGACCGGTGCCGAAGGCGCCGACGAGCGCCGGCGTCAGCAGGACCCCGAGGACGGTGGCGAGGGCGCCGATCAGGATCGCGAGCCAGACCCCGTCGACGCCCTGGGCCAGCGCGGCTCGGAGGTCCCCCGCCCCGAGGTGGCGCGCGACGCTCGCGGTGGTGCCGTAGGCCAGGAAGACGCACAGGCCGACCACGGTCTGGAGGATCACGGCGGCGACGCCGAGCCCGGCCAGCTCGGGCGTGCCGAGGTGCCCGACGATGGCGGCGTCGGAGAGCAGGAAGAGCGGCTCGGCGACGAGGGCGAGGAAGGCCGGCACGGCCAGGCGAAGGATCTCCCGGTCGGTGGCGTTCACGGGCCCAACCCTAGGAAGTCGTGGTCGCGAACGCTCCCTCGCGTTCACATATCGACCGGCCGCCGGCGGTGTACATAGCACGATCGGACTACCTGTGTAGATCCGTGTGGATGATGGCGCCGTGACGACCGTCTCCTGCCCGTGTCGACAAAGCAACAGGCGTCTCCCGGATGACGGACAGGTGAACGCCGGGACTGCGATGGGGATTTTCCTCCACAGTGTGTGCAACGCGTTTTCGCAGGTCAGAGGCGGTTATCCCAGATGGGGTACGCAGATATCCACACCTGTGTCCACGGCGTGTGCACCGCTTGCCGCGTGTCGTCCACGCGCGTCCCCACGTTGTCCACAGAACCTGTGGATAACTCTGTGCCGTCGGCTTCCCATCGAGGCCTCCGAGCACGTACGGTCTCGCGCGGAAGCGGATCGGGACCGAGGCGGACGACCGTCGTGGCCACGGGCTCGTGGGCGCGCGGGAGCGCGGCGGCGGTCGGTGGGTTGTCGGTGGTCGGACCTACCGTCGTGGGCAGTGGCCGGTGAGATGGTCAGTGAGAGGAGCATCGGTGAGCATCGCCTTCGAGGGGGACACCGACGAGGCCTGGGGCGACGGTCCGGCGGCCTACGAGCCCGGCGAGTCGCCGCGCTCGGCGGGTGACCGCACCCCTCCGCAGGACAACGCCGCCGAGCAGAGCGTGCTCGGCTCGATGCTGCTCTCCAAGGACGCCATCGCCGACGTCGTCGACGTCATCAAGGGTGTCGACTACTACCGCCCCGCCCACGAGGTCATCCACGACGCGATCATCGACCTCTACGGCCGCGGCGAGCCGGCCGACCCGATCACGGTGGCGGCCGAGCTGCAGAAGCGCGGCGAGCTCCAGCGCATCGGTGGCGCGCCCTACCTCCACACGCTCTCGGCCAACGTCCCGATCGCGGCGAACGCCGGCTACTACGCCGAGATCGTGCGCGACAAGGCCATCCTGCGCCGCCTGGTCGAGGCCGGCACCCGCATCGCGTCCCTCGGCTATGCCGGCGAGGGCGACATCGACGACGTCGTCGACAACGCCCAGGCCGAGGTCTACAAGGTCACCGACCGCCGGGCGAGCGTCGACTACGCGCCGCTGAGCGACATCATGAGCGGCGTCCTCGACGAGATCGAGGCGATCGGCAACCGCGAGGCGGGGCTCTACGGCGTGCCCACCGGCTTCGCCGACCTCGACGACCTGACCAACGGTCTCCACTCCGGCCAGATGATCATCGTCGCGGCCCGTCCGGCCATGGGCAAGTCGACCCTGGCCCTCGACTTCTGCCGCGCCGCGTCGATCCACAACAACCTCACGAGCGTCTTCTTCAGCCTGGAGATGACGCGCTCGGAGATCATGATGCGCCTGCTCTCGGCCGAGGCGAAGGTGCCGCTCAACCACATCCGCAACGGCACGATGCGCGACGACGACTGGGAGAAGCTCGCCCGCAAGATGGGCCAGGTCTCCGGCGCGCCGATGTTCATCGACGACAGCCCCAACATGACGATGATGGAGATCCGGGCCAAGGCCCGCCGGCTCAAGCAGCGTCACGACCTCAAGCTCATCGTCATCGACTACATGCAGCTGATGAGCTCGGGCAAGAAGGTCGAGTCGCGCCAGCTCGAGGTCTCGGAGTTCTCCCGCAACATCAAGCTCCTCGCCAAGGAGCTCGAGTGTCCGATCATCGCGCTCTCCCAGCTCAACCGTGGTCCCGAGCAGCGCGGCGACAAGCGCCCGATGATGAGCGACCTGCGTGAGTCCGGCTCCCTCGAGCAGGACGCCGACATGGTGATCCTGCTCCACCGCGACGACGTCTACGAGAAGGAGTCGACCCGCCCCGGCGAGGCCGACCTGATCGTGGCCAAGCACCGCAACGGCCCCACCCGCGACCTCACCGTCGCCTTCCAGGGCCACTACTCCCGCTTCGTGGACATGGCCCAGGGCTGACCCTTCGTCGGACGGCGTCGCCTGGAGCGCGCTCGAGCAGTGCGCCCGGCCTCACCCGCCGTCGCGGATGAGCGCGGCCAAGCCGTCCAGGGTGCGGGCGAGTCCGAACCGCCAGGCACGGTCGGCGTTCCATGCGCTTCCACCCGCTTCGCCGGCGGCGGCGCCGATGCGTAGGGCGCGGGGATAGGCGTCGGGGGAGAGGACCCGGGCGAGCAGTGGCTGGTTGGCCGCCCACCACTCCGCATCGCTCATCGCCGTGTCGGTGGTGATGCGGGCGGCGTCATGGGCGGAGCGGCAGTGCGTCTGCACGAAGCCGAGGAGATAGGTCAGCGCCGCGTCGGCGTCGGGGTCGGAGAGACCGGTGTCGTCGAAGGCCGCGAGCTCGTGCTCGTACTTCGCCATCACGCCCGGCCCCAGCGGGGGGCGGCTCAGCGCGGCCACCTCGGTCAGCCAGGGATGGGTGGTCAGCAGCTCGCGGTTGGACTCAGCGACGAGGGTCAGCCGGTCCCGCCATGACCGGCCGCCCCAGGTGGGGCGGGGCATGCGGTGGTACGTGGCGTCGACCATGAGGTCGAGCAGCTCGGGCTTGCCCGGCACGTAGGTGTACACCGACATCGCCGAGACCCCCACGCGCTCGGCCACAGCCCGCATCGTCACGGCCGCCAGGCCCTGCTCGTCGGCCAGCAGCAGGGCAGCCTCGACCACCTGGCTGACGTCGACCGACCGGGCCGGGCCCTTGCGCCGCCCCGTCGCCGCCGGCTCGCCCCACAACAGCGCCAAGGTGCGGCTGGGCTGCCCGGTCCCGGTGGCTTCGGAGGTCATGGCCACAGTCTTGCACTTGTCCGGTCTACGGTGTACAGTGTACGCTGTACGAGGTTGCAGGACGCCCCCTCAGAAGACGGGGCTTGCCACATCACCCCTCGATCGCCCGAACGGAGAACGCCCTTGCTCCTCTGAGACGTCGCCCCGATCGCCCTCGTGCCCGTCCTCCCGCGTCTCAGGAGCAGCCATGTCAACCAGAGCGTCCACCGTCTCCATCTCCGTCTCCGATCTCCACTTCGCCTGGCCAGACGGGACGTCCGTCTTCGCGGGTCTGTCCTTCGCCGTCAACGCCGGTCGTGTCGGCATCGTCGGACGCAACGGCTCGGGGAAGTCGACCCTGCTCCGACTCGTGAGCGGCCGACTGCGCCCAAACCGGGGCTCGATCCGGCGTGCCGGGTCCCTCGGCTACCTGTCCCAGGACCTGCCCCTGCGCGTCGACGCCCGGGTCGACGAGCTCCTGGGCATCGCCGGCGTACGTCGGGCCCTGGCTGCCGTCGAGGCCGGCGACGTCTCCGAGCCGGTCCTCGAGACGATCGGCGACGCGTGGGACATCGAGGAACGAGCCCCCGCGCTTCTCCAACGCCTGGGTCTCGACCTGGGGCTGGACCGGCGGATCGGCGAGATCTCGGGTGGCGAGGCCGTCCTGCTCGGACTGGCCGCAGAGCTGCTGCACGAGCCAGACGTCCTGCTGCTCGACGAGCCGACGAACAACCTCGACCGGTCCGGGCGAGCCAGGCTCGTCGAAGCGGTGCGGTCCTTCCGCGGCGCACTCGTCGTGGTCAGCCATGATGAGCAGCTGCTCGAGCACGTCGACCAGGTCGGCGACCTGCGCGACGGCGAGATCAACTGGTACGGCGGCAACCTCTCGGCCTATCGGGAGGCGGTGGCGCTGGAGCAGCAAGCGGCAGAACGGGCCGTCCGCGTCGCCGAGGCCGACGTCCGACGTCAGCGGCGCGAGCTCGCGGCAGCCCACATCAAGCTCGACCGCCGCAGGCGGTATGGCCAGAAGATGTGGGACACCAAGCGTGAGCCGAAGATCGTCATGGGCGCCCGCAAGCGCGAGGCAGAGGTGTCTGCGGGCAAGCACCGCATCATGCACGAGGAGCGGCTGGCCTCCGCGAGGGAGCGACTCACCGGAGCCGAGGACGGAGTCCGCGACGATGCCCCGATCCGGATCGACCTGCCCGGCACCGAGCTGCCAGAAGGTCGCGTGGTGCTGCGACTGGAGGACGTCGAGCTGCGCAACGGCGTGCGGGGCAGTCTGGAGGTGCGCGGCCCGGAGCGGATGGCCGTGGTCGGCCCCAACGGCTCCGGCAAGAGCACCTTGCTGCACACCATCGCGGGCCAGCTGGCGCCGACCGCCGGCGTGTGCGATCTGCGCGTGCCGGCCCGGCTGCTGCCGCAACGGATCGACATCGTCGACAACGACCTGTCGGTCGTTGAGAACGTCGCACGCTTCGCTCCGGCCTCGGACGAGAACCGTCGCCGCGCGCGGCTGGCCCGGTTCCACTTCCGGGGACGCGCCGCAGACCAGCAGGCCTCGACCCTCTCGGGAGGCGAGCGGTTCCGCGCCGCGATGGCCGCCCTGCTGCTGGCCGAGCCGGCACCGCAGCTGCTGATGCTCGACGAACCGAGCAACAACCTCGACCTCGCCAGCATCGACCAGCTCGTCAGCGCGCTGGAGAACTACCGTGGCGCGCTCCTCGTCGCAAGTCACGACCAGGCATTCCTGCGACGACTCCACCTCACCCGCTACGTCGAGCTGGCACCGGACCGGTTCGCCACGACCTCGACCCACCACCCTGCGGCACCTGGCCCCATCCGACGTCAAGGAGACCGATGACCCTGACAGATCAGCTCCAGCGCCTGATCGACCTCGATCTGCCCGCCATCGCCGGCGTCACGCCCGCCGACCTTGCCGGGTGGGTGGCCGAGGTGGACGACCAGCCCGACGGCGTGCTGGCCGTGCACCCGGCGCTGGCGCCCCCCAGCGCGCTCGCACCACTGCTCAGCAGACAGGGCAAGCAGGGCTTCGTCGTCCACGACATGACCGACCTCGACGAGTTCCGCTCCACTCCGGACCTGGTGATCCCGGACCGGCCGCTGTACGTGATGACCGGGATCGACCGAGGCGACGACATGCTGAACTGGAGTCCCGAGGAGGCGGTCCCCGTGATCGCTCAGCGAGGGCGCACGCCGCTGACGATCAACGAGGGCATCAGCTGGCTGCTCCAGCAGCCAGAGGTCCTCGAGCCGAACCGGTGCTTCATGTGCATCGGATCGCGGAAGCCGAAGCCGAAGGGCTACGACGCCCGCACGCCGGCCCTGTGGATCAGCGGCGGCACCGGGCACGACGGACCGGCACGCAAGAACGCTCCGAAGGTCGGCTGGTGCTGGTGGCGGAACCGGCACACCTGGCTGGGGTTCGCCTCGGTCGCCGACAGGCTATGAAGAAAGCCACGCAGACAAGCCACGAAGACAAGCCATGACGACAGGGAAGGAGACCATCATGGCCGAGCGGATCTCAGCGCACCGAACCCTGCCCGCCTCATCACACGCGATCTTCGACGTCCTCACCGACCCCGACGGCCACGTCGCCATCGACTCCAGCGGCATGCTGCAAGGAGCGTCCGGCGCTCCCGTCGTGCGGGTGGGCGACGCGTTCGTCGTCCACATGGACCGCGAGGCCCTCGGCGATGTGCCGCTGGGCACCTACGACGTACGCGTGGTCATCACCCGCATCCGGGCGCCCGAGCACATCGAGTGGACGATCGAGGGAACCGTCAAACCCCCCATCGGGCACGTGTACGGCTACGAGCTGGCTCCCCACCCCGACGGCACCACCGTCACCTCCTACTGCGACTGGTCCGGCGCGGCGGAGGACTGGAAGCCCATCTTCCCAGTGATCGACGAGAAGGCGTTGAGGGCATCCTTGGGACTCCTCGAGCGGGCCGTGCGGCGTGGCTACCCCTCGCCGGCGACCGCCCCTGTGCGCGCCGACAGCGACGGTCACAGGAAGCATCAGTAGGGGACTCGAGCCCGCGGGAGATCCCTCGGTCTCCTGCATCTCGACACGTCGCCCGACTGCCTCGGCGCAACCTGTCAGTCGCGTTGGGGCTCAGGCGCCGTAGCGGTCGGCCACCTCGTCGAAGCGCTCGCGGGCGGTCGCCACGATGGAGTGGTAGTCGTCGTGGTCGAGCCGCAGGATGCCGAGCAGCGGCGTCACCTCGCGGCGACGGGCCACCTGGGTCTCCAGCTCCGACGGGTCCGCGTCCCGGGTGATGACCTCGTACGACATCGCGCACGCGACCCCGACCGCCGCACTCACGGTGGACAGGTCACCGTGCGTCTCGTGGTGGTCGCGGATCCCGTCGACGATGGTCAGCGGGAGTCCCCACGCCTCGGCCACCGTGCCGCCGATGTCGGCGTGCGTGAGCCCGAAGACGACCCGCTCGGTCTCGACGATGTCCGTGCCGTCGGTCGCCGCGGCCAGGGCCAGCGAGTCCAGGATCTGCTTGCCGAAGTGCTGGGCGAGCACCACCATGCCGAAGTCGTGCAGCAGCGCGGCGGTCCCCACCTCCGGCGGGACCGGGACACGGGCGCGCGAGCGGATCAGCTCGGCCGCGATCGAGGCGGCCACCGACCGTTGCCAGAGGGCGCCCGGGCGCAGGCCGTACGCCGGCAGCGCCTGCATCATCCGGCCACCGACGCGCGAGGCCAGGGTCAGCGACAGCAGCGTGCTGGGACCGAGCCGCACCACGGCGTCGCGCACCGAGGTGATCGTGCCGCGGTGGCCGAGGGCGGCCGAGTTGGCCCGGCGCAGCAGGTCTGCGGTCAGCGACACGTCGAGGGACACCGTCTCGGTGATCTCGCGGATGTCGGCGTCCGGGTCCGCGACCAGCGTGGCCAGCCGGGCGACGGTGTGGGGAAGGGGTTCGACGGACTCCGCGGAGGCGAGCAGGTCTGCGCGGTCGACGAGCGGCGTGGTGGTGGTCACCCCGTCGTGATCGGCAGGCGCGGGCGAGACCTGAGGGAAACGCGTGACCTCTCTCAGACGCCGGAGGTCGCGTCAGCCCAGGGGGTCACCCGGGCCCGAGACCTGGTCCCGGACGTGGTCGAGGAAGCGCTGTGCCGGCGGTGCGAGCGGGCGGTCGGTGCGCCAGACGAGCGAGATCGTGCGCCGGGCCCCGGGTGTGGTGAGCCCCACCCCGACGGTGCCGGAGACGCCGGCGAAGACCTCCGGCACGATGCCGAGACCGAGCCCGGCGGCGACGAGGCCCTCGATGGTGGCGAGGTCCGCGCTCTCGAAGGACACCCGTGGGGTCACACCCGCCTCCGCGAACAGCTCGTCCACGAGCGCCCGGTGGCCGAAGCCCGGGGGGATCATCACCATCTCCTCGTCCGACAGCTCGGCGAGGTCGACCCGCTTGCGGCGCGCCAGCCGGTGCGTGGGCGGGACGACGACCACCAGGCGCTCCACCTGCACGGACAGCCGCGCGTAGCCGTCCTCGGGACCGGTCATCGTCAGCCCGAGCTCGGCGGCACCCCGGTCGAGGTCGCGACGGATGTCGTGGGCCGGCTCCTGGCTGAGCACGACCTTGATGCCCGGCGCAGCCTCGTGGAAGCCGCGCAGCAGCTGCGGCAGGAGGGTGGTGGCCATGGAGTCGAGGAAAGCCAGGCGTACGACGCCGGTGTCCGGGTCGAGCCGGTTGGCGAGGCGGGCGCGCAGCCGGTCGTGGTCGGCGACCAGCTCGCGTGCGGACTCCAGCACCAGCTCCCCGTCGGCCGTGGTCACGACGCCCGTCGGCACCCGCTCGAACACGCGGACGCCGAGCTCGGCCTCGATGCGGGCCAGCGCGCGGGAGAGCGTCGGCTGGCTCGTCCCCAGCGCGGCAGCGGCATCCGTGACGTGGCCGTGCTCGGCCAGCGCCAGCAGCCACTCGAAGTCGCGCACCTGCACGATGCCGATCATACGTCGAACGCATCGGAAAAGAGCAGAGCAGGCATTGGACGTATGCAACCGGACCGCCGACCATCGAGGGGTGAGCACCTCCGCCCCCCGCCATACCACCGCCACGCCTCCCGGCCCGGTGGCGTCGGCGTACCTGCCCGGGACGACGGGCTACCGCCGGGTGATGACGGCGATGTTCGCGGCCGGCATGGCCACCTTCGTGCTGCTGTACGACGTCCAGGCGCTGCTGCCCGAGCTGGTCCACGTCTTCGGCGTCTCGCCGACCCACAGCACGCTCGCCCTGTCGCTGACGACGGCCACGCTCGCCGTCACCCTGCTCGTCGCCGGACCGGTGTCCGAGGCCGTCGGGCGCACCCGGCTGGTCCACCTGTCGCTGTGGACGTCAGCCGTGGTGGCCCTGGGGTGCGCCCTCGCTCCGACGTGGGACGTGCTCGTCGGGCTCCGGATGCTGCAGGGCGTCACCCTCGCCGGCCTCCCGGCGGTGGCGACGGCGTACCTGCGCGAGGAGGTGCACCCGTCCGCGCACGGGCGTGCCTTCGGCCTCTACATCGGCGGCACCGCCCTCGGTGGCATGGCGAGCCGGCTGGTCACCGCCCCGATCGCCGACGTGGCCGGGTGGCGGTGGGGGTTGGCGGCCGCGGCCGCCTTCGCCTTCGCGAGCGCGCTCGTCGTGGCGCGGCTGCTGCCGCGGTCGCGGAACTTCGTGGCCAGGCCGGCCGGCCCGTCGGCGGTGCTGTCGATGGCGCGTGGCGCGCTGGCCGATCGTGCGCTGCTGGCCCTCTACGTGCTCGGGGCGTGCGCCGTCGGTTCGCTGGTGGCGGTGTTCAACGCGCTCGGCTTCCGCCTCAGCGCGGCGCCGTACGGCCTCTCGGTCGGCACCATCAGCCTGGTGTTCCTCGTCTACGCGCTGGGCTCGGTGAGCTCCGCGGCGTCCGGACGGGTCGCGGACCGGATCGGCCGCCGGGCGACGATCCCGGCCGGGTGCGCCCTCGCGCTGGCGGGCGTGTGGCTCACGCTGGACGGTTCGCTCCCCCTGGTCGTGCTCGGCATGGCGGTCCTGACCGTCGGGTTCTTCTGCGTGCACGGCCTGGCGAGCGGCTGGGTCACCGCGCGGGCCCACCTCGCCGGGGTGAGCACGGGACAGGCCGCGGCGTTCTACCTGTTCGCCTACTACGTCGGGTCCTCGGTCTTCGGCAACCTCGGCAGCACCGCCTGGACCGTCGCCGGCTGGCCCGGCGTCGTGGCGCTCGCGAGCGCCCTCCTGATGACCGCCGCCGCGATGGTCGGCGTGCTCCGACGCACCCCAGCCCTGCAGGGACAGGTCACTCGCGGCGGGCGGTGATCACCCGGACGTTGCCCTCGTCGTCCGCCACCGAGCCGACCTCGGCCCAGCCCGGGAAGCGGAGCACCCGCTTGTGCCAATAAGGGCCCTGACCGAGGCCGATCTCGAAGCAGAGCCAGCCGCCCGGGCGCAGCCACGTGGGTGCCTCCTGGACCAGCCGGCCGACGATGGACAGCCCGAGGCTGCCGCCGTCGAAGGCGAGCCGCGGCTCGTGCTCGGAGATCTCCGCCGGCATCTCGCCGACCTTGGCCGAGGAGATGTAGGGCGGGTTGCAGATCACCACGTCGGCCGAGCCGTGGAGTTCCTCGGGCAGCGCGTCGAACAGGTCGCCCTCGTGGAGCCGCACCCGGTCCGCCGCGTCGATGAAGACCATGTTGGCCCGGGCCAGGCCGACGGCGGAGGTCGACAGGTCGGCGGCGTGGATGCTCACGCGCGGTGCGGCGGCAGCCACGCCGGCGGCGAGGTTGCCGGCGCCGGTGCACAGGTCGATCACGAGCGAGGCGTCCGTCGCGCGGACCAGGTCGAGCGCGGTCCGGCCGAGGATCTCGGTCTCGATGCGTGGCACCAGCGCCTCCGGACCGGCGAGCAGCTCGACGCCCATGAAGCTCTGCCGCCCGGTCAGGTGCGCGAGCGGCACGCCGGCGACCCGCCGCTCGACGAGGGCGGCCAGCAGCCGCTCGCCCTCGGGCGTGAGGGGGTCGAGGTCTCGCCCGGTCGCGGCGACCACCGACATCGGGGTGCCGGCCGCCGTCGCCCACAACGCCCGCAGCGTCGAGTCCGGCGTCTCCTCCGGGTGGTCCGGGAGGATCGCCACCTCGGCCTCGAGGCGTTCGAGGTGGTGCCGGAAGAGGGCCGGCTCGGTCAGCTCGATGGTGTTCATCCGTCCTCCGTCTGCGTCAGTACGTCGAGGAAGCGGGCCGCGAGCATCGCGGACCCCGCCTGGTTGAGGTGCTCGCGGTCGCCGTCCGCCCAGCCCGTGGCCAGCGACGCGGTGCGCACCCCGTCGGCGCCGGTGCCCTCCGCCGCGGCGATGTCGAACAGGTCGTCGTCGCCGTACGCCTCGCGGACGAGCGCGTTGTAGCGCTCGCGCGCCGCGTTGTCGTCGCCGCGGACGGCGACCTTGAGGTGCTGCTTGATCCCGGACGGCGCTGCCGTGAGCGGGACCGTGGTGTGCAGGAAGCGGACGTCCGGGTGGTCGCGCTCCAGGGCGTCCATCGTGGAGCGGTACGCCGCGAACACCGCGTCGACGTCGGTCTTCGCCGTCACGTCGGTGTAGCAGAGCTTCACCAGGGCCACGTCGACGACGTCGGCCATGCCGGCGCGCATCGTCGCGTCGAAGTTCGCGATCTTGCCGAGCGGGTCGCCGTTGGTCCCGATCTCCGCGTGGACGATCGCTCCTCCCTCGGCCGGGAGCTCCGGCGGAGGCTCGCCGGGAGCGACCTGGACGATCGCCGGACGGGCGACGCCCTGCTCGTCGTAGAGCTGCTCGAGGCCGCCGAGCATGTTCCAGCCGATCGACATGTGGCCGAGGAAGACGCGCTCACCCGCCGCGGCGGCGAGCTCGGGCGGCGGGACGGACTCCACGGCCGTGTCGGGGAAGGGTTCGGGCTCGCGCGGCCCCCATGACCGGGCGAGCACGACGGCGCCGACGGCAGCCACGAGGGCAGCACCGAGCAGCACACGCCTCACGACGGCCGCCTTCATCCCCCTGCGCCCCCCTTCACCCGGCCACGGTAGGAGCGGCACCCGACCGCGACGCCCGCACGCGTCGACCTGACCCATTCTGGGGACGGCGCGTTCCGGGGACGGCGCCGGCGACCTCGCCTACGACGTCCGTTGCCGCGGTGACCGGGGCCCCGGGCCGTCGGGGTGGGAGGCGTCGTAGGCACGGGAGACCTTCTGGGGGACCACCATGCGCCAGGCGTCCACGACGAGCTCGCGGGCCTCGACCGCGTCGAGCTCGGCCAGCGTGGCGTGGACCCAGTTGAACCGCATGTCCGACGCGTCGGGAAGGTGGAAGCGCGGGTCGCTGTCGACCAGCGCCTGTCGCTCCTCCTTGGGGAAGGCGAAGCCCATCACGGTCTCGTCGTGGGAGAAGGCGACGTAGACGATGGAGCCGACCCGGAACTTGAGCCGGCCCCGCACGGTCACCACGTAGGACCGGTCCAGTGCCTCTCCGAGAGGCAGGACGTCGTCGACGACCGCCATCTCCTTCTCCCTCCGCCCGTGCCACCGAGTATCCGCCGATCGACCGACATTGGCGAGCACCAGAAACTAACTAACCAGACAGTTGATAAGTCACCACCGTCCCTCTACCGTGGTCGCACCCGACGGATCCCCCGGAGAGGAACGGCCGATGGCAGGACACCGAGTGAGCGTCAGGCTCACCGTCGACGGCACCGATCGCGAGCTCGACCTCGACCCGCGGGTCACCGTGCTGGACGCCCTGCGCGACGAGCTCGCCGTGACGTCGGTGAAGAAGGGCTGCGACCACGGGCAGTGCGGGGCGTGCACGGTGATCGCCGACGGGAGGCGCATCGTCTCCTGCCTGGCGCTCGCGGCGTCGTACGACGGTGCGGAGGTGACCACCGCGGCAGGCCTCGGCACCGTCGACCGGCTCGGCCCCATGCAGCAGGCCTTCGCCGACCGGGACGCGCTCCAGTGCGGCTACTGCACCCCCGGCCAGGTCTGCTCGGCCGTGGCGATGCTGCAGGAGGCACGCGCCGGGATGCCGAGCCACGTCAGCCGCGACGTCACGGTGACCGAGGTCGACCTCACCGACGAGGAGGTGCGCGAGCGGATGTCGGGCAACCTCTGCCGGTGCGGCGCCTACGTCAACATCGTCGCCGCCATCCAGGACGTCGCGGCCGGAGGTGCGGCGTGAAGCCCTTCGCCTACGAGCGCGCCACCACCGTCGACGACGCCCTCGCGCTCGCCGCGGACGGCGGGGTGTTCCTCGCCGGCGGCACCAACCTGGTCGACCACCTCCGCCTCGGCATCCGGGAGGCCGACCGGCTGGTCGACATCTCGCGCCTGCCGCTGGACGAGGTGACCGAGCGGGATGACGGCGGGCTGGTCATCGGCGCCGGGGTCCGCAACAGCGACCTCGCCGCCCACCCGCTGGTGCGCACCCGCTACCCGTTCGTCACCCAGGCGCTGGTCGCCGGCGCGTCCGGGCAGCTGCGCAACATGGCCACCACCGGCGGCAACCTGCTGCAGCGCACGCGCTGCGTCTACTTCCAGGACCTCACCACGCCCTGCAACAAGCGCGAGCCCGGCGCCGGCTGCTCCGCTCTCGAGGGCTTCGGCCGCTACAACGCGCTCCTCGGCACCTCGGAGCACTGCGTCGCGGTGCATCCGTCCGACCTGTGCGTCCCCCTGGCCGCCCTCGACGCGGAGGTGGTGGTGGCCGGGCCCGCGGGCGAGCGACGCATCCCGTTCGGGGAGCTGCACCGGCTGCCGGGCGATCGGCCCGACCTCGACACCACCCTCGAGCCAGGAGAGCTGGTGCTCGCCGTGGAGCTGCCGCCGCTCGCCATGGCAGTCCGGTCGCGCTACCGCAAGGTGCGCGAGCGGGCGTCGTACGCCTTCGCGCTGGTGTCGGTCGCGGCCGCCCTCGACGTCGAGGACGGCGTCGTGCGCGACGTCCGCCTCGCGCTCGGCGGCGTGTCCCACCGTCCGCACCGGGCGCGGGCCGCCGAGGACGCGCTGCGCGGGCGGCCCGCCACCGAGGCCGAGCTCCGGGCGGCGATCGAGGCCGAGCTCGAGGCCGCGCGGCCCGGACCCCACAACGCGTTCAAGGTCCCGCTGGTGCGCAACACGGTGGTCGACACCCTCGCCCGCCTCGCCGAGGGGAGCGCGGCATGACCACCACCGCGGCGCCCGGCACGGCCGCGGCGCCTCCGGTCGCCGCGATCGGCGCCGACCGGATGCGCGTCGACGCCCCGCTGAAGGTCACCGGCACCGCCCCCTACGCCTACGAGCATCCGGTCGAGGACCCCGCCCACCTCTTCGCGTTGGTCTCCACCATCGCGCGCGGGCGCATCACCCGCATCGACGCAGCGGCGGCACGGGCGCTGCCCGGCGTACGTCTCGTCCTCACTCACGAGAACGCGCCGCGCATCCGGGTGCGGACCGACAGCGCGCTGACCATCCTCCAGTCGACCGAGGTGTCCTACCGCGGCGAGCTCGTCGGCGCCGTCGTCGCAGACTCCCCGCAGGTCGCCCGCGAGGCGGCCGGACTGGTCCGCATCGAGTACGACGAGCAGCCGGCCGAGCTCGGCTTCGGGATCGACGACCCGCGGTCCTACGAGCCGCGTCGGGTCAACGCCTTCCGGCCCGGCGCGCACGAGCGGGGCGACGTCGACGCGGGCCTGCGCGAGGGCATCCGGGTCGATGCCGAGTACACGACGCCGATGGAGTTCCACTCCCCGATCGAGCCGCACGCGGTCACCGCGATCTGGCACGACGCGTCGGCGCTCGACCCCCGCGCCACCCGCCTCACGCTCTACGACACCAACCAGGGCACCGGCCTCCTCGGCGCGCTGCTGGGTCCGGTGCTCGGCCTGCTGCCCGCCCAGCTCGAGGTCGTCTCGCCCTATGTCGGCGGCTCGTTCGGCACCAAGGGCTGGCCGCACCCCCACCTCGTCCTGGTCGCGATGGCCGCCCGCCTGCTGCCCGGCCGGCCGGTGAAGTTCGCGATGACCCGCCAGCAGATGTTCCGCAGCGTGGGCCACCGCCCGGCGAGCGCCCAGCGGGTGCGCGTGTCCGCCGACACCGAGGGCCGGCTCATCGCCCTCGACCACCAGAGCTGGTCGCCGACCGCGCGGGTCAAGACCTACGTCGACCAGACCGTGTCCGCCACCCGCATGATGTACGACGTCCCGCACCTGCGCACCGTCCACCACGCGGTCCGCCAGGACGCCGCGCCCGGCATGTTCATGCGCGCTCCCGGCGAGTTCACCGGGATGTTCGCCCTCGAGACCGCCCTCGACGAGCTCGCGGTCGCGACCGGCGTCGATCCCGTCGAGCTGCGTGTGCGCAACGAGCCCGCGCGCGACCCCGAGAGCGGGAAGCCGTTCAGCACCCGCGACCTCGTCGGCTGCCTCACCGAGGGCGCCGCCAGGTTCGGCTGGGCCGACCGCACGCCGCCGGGTGAGCACCGCGACGGCGAGTGGCGGGTCGGGCTCGGCGTCGCGAGCGCGGCGTACCCGAACCAGCACTTCGTGCCGAACCGGGCCGGCATCCGCTACTCCGGTGGCCGCTGGACGGTGGAGCTGCAGGCCAGCGACATCGGCACCGGCACCTGGACGATCCTCCCGCAGATCGCCGCCGACACCCTCGGCGTGCCCGTCGACCTGGTGGACGCCGAGATCGGGCACACCGGGCTGCCGTGGGCGATCATGGCCGGCGGCTCGGTCGGGACCTACGACTGGGGCGATGCCGTGGTCGCGGCCGCCACGAGGTTCCGCCGGCGGCATGGCGAGTCCCCGCGCGAGGGTGCGCACGAGACCGCCACGGGCCGGCTCCCGCGGGGGGCGCGCGGCTACTCTCGGCACTCCTTCGGTGCCCACTTCGCACAGGTCCGGGTGAGCACGGTGACCGGTGAGGTGCGCGTCGACCGGATGCTCGGCGTCTTCGCCGCGGGCCGGATCATCAACCCGCGCACCGCGCGCAGCCAGCTGATCGGGGGCATGACGATGGGCCTGTCCGCGGCGCTCCACGAGGAGGGATTCCTCGACGGACGTTTCGGCCACGTCGTCAACGGCGACCTCGCCGGGTACCACGTCGCGGCGCACGCGGACGTCGTCGACCTGGAGGCGGTGACCCTGGAGGAGCACGACCCGTGGTTCGGGCGGACCGGCGCGAAGGGCATCGGCGAGCTCGGCATCGTCGGGGTCCCGGCCGCGATCGGCAACGCCGTCTTCAACGCGACGGGCACGCGCCTGCGCGACCTCCCCTTCACGCCCGACCGGCTCTTCGCCGCCTGGGAGGCGCCCTCGCCGGGGTGAGGTGGAGGCCGGCCGCCCTGCCTAGCGTGGGGTCGTCCGCGCCAGCCGCCCAGCCTCAGGAGGAGCCGTGCCCCACCAGCCGCCGAAGGACGTGCAGGAGGCGGCGCAGCGCGCCGTGCGGTGGATCGAGGACGGCAGGGCCGGCAAGGGCTTCACCGACGTCGGCTGCCAGCGTGCCCACCAGCTCGCCAAGGGTGCCGACGTCAGCGACGCCGACGTGAAGAAGATGCAGGCCTACTTCGCGCGGCACACCGTCGACAAGGACGCCGAGGGCTTCACCCGGGGCGGCGACGGCTTCCCCTCCCCGGGGCGCGTCGCGTGGGACGCCTGGGGCGGCGACGCGGGCGAGCGGTGGGTCGGGACCATCGACGTCGACTGACTCCGGCCCGGGAGCGGGCAGAGCCCTTCGGGTGAGCCGTCGCGCTGGCGCGTCACCTAGGGTGCGAGCGAGATGACGACCCAGACCCTGCCCGCCTCGCCCGTGCTGACGCTCACCTACACCAGCTCGGCGCGCGAGCTGTTCTCCATCGACGAGCTCGTCGAGCTGGTCGAGCACACCCGCCGCAAGAACGAGCGGCTCGGCGTCTCGGGGCTGCTGCTCTACAGCGGCGGCAACGTGATCCAGACGCTCGAGGGGGAGCCGGAGACGGTCGACTCGCTGTTCTGGACGATCGCCGACGACCCGCGCCACACCGACGTACGCCTGCTGGAGCGGCGCGGGCGCGACGACCGCGCGTTCGCCACCTGGTCGATGGGCTTCCGTCACCTGACCGCGCGCGAGATCGCCGACACCGCGGGCTACACCGCGTTCGTGCGGCACTCCGTGGGCCGCGACCTCGACACGCACCAGGAGTCGGCCTTCGAGCTGCTCGAGAGGTTCCGCGCCACCGCTGTCTGAGCAGGACGCGGTGCGCCAGACTGGGGGCGTGCGGCTCCCCGACCCGGCCCTGGTGGTGCTGGTCGGCGCCTCGGGCTCGGGCAAGTCGACGTGGGCCGCGACGCGCTTCCGCGACCAGGAGGTGGTGTCCTCCGACGCGCTGCGCGGAGTGGTCGGCAGCGGTCCGCACGACCTCGACGCGTCAGCCGACGCCTTCGCGGTGCTCGAGACCGTCGTCGCCGCGCGCCTCGGCCGCAGGCTCACCACCGTCGTCGACACCCTCGGCCTCGACGCGGTCCGTCGCCGGGCCTGGCTCGCCGCGGCCCGGACGGCCGGGCTCCCGGCCGTGGCGGTCCTGCTCGACACCCCGGACGCCGAGTGCCGGCGCCGCAACACGGCCCGCGACCGCCCGGTCCCGGCCCCGGCCCTCGCGGGCCAGCTGCGCTCCGTGCGGGAGGTCGGTGCCCTGCTCGACGCCGAGGGCTGGGACCTGGTCGTCCGCGTCGCGGTCGAGGCGGACCGGGTCGAGGCGGCGCCCGCACCGCGGACCGATCCACCGCCGGACCGCACGTCGAGCCTGGGCCTGCGCGCGGTGCTGCAGGTCTCGCGGTTCCCCTGGGGCGAGGACCCGCTGGCGTGGTTGGCCGGCATCGCCCGCGCCGCGGACGAGGCGGGCTTCGCCGGGCTGGCGCTGATGGACCACCTCGTGCAGGTGCCGCAGGTCGGCCGGGCCTGGGAGCCGATCCCCGAGCCGTGGGTGACGCTGGGCGCGGTCGCCGCGCTCGGCACCGGCCTCGAGCTCGGCACCCTCTGCACGCCGGTCACCTTCCGGCCCGCCGGTGTCACCGCCAAGGCCGCCGCCACCTTGTCGGCGCTCACGGGCGGCCGCGCCTTCGTCGGGATCGGCGCAGGCTGGTGGGAGCGGGAGCACACGGCGTACGGCATCGGGTTCCCGTCCGCGCGCGAGCGGCTCGACCTGCTCGAGCGGTCGATCGTCACGATGCGCGCGCTGTGGGCACCCGGCACGAAGGCCTACGACGCGCACGGCGTCAGCCTCAGCGAGACCACCTGCTACCCGCGCCCCGCCGGGCCGGTCCGCGTCGTCGTCGGCGGCTCCGGCGAGCGGCGCACGCTGCGCATCGCCGCCCGGCACGGCGACGCCTGCAACCTGCGCACCGCCGACGAGGACGAGCTGCGGCGCCTGGTCGGCGTGCTCCACGCGCACTGCGACGACGTCGGCCGGGACCGCGACGAGGTCGAGGTCACCGTCCTCGACCTGCCCGTCGTGGGCCGCGACCGCGACGACGTGTGGGCGCGCGTCGAGCGCCACCGCGGTCGCACCGCCGCCGCGACGTACGCCGCCCGCACGCACGCGGGGACCGTGGCCGACCACCGGGACCGCTGGGCCCGCCTCGCCGGGCTGGGCGTGCGCACGGTCTTCCTGGCCACGCCGGACCTCGACCGGCCCGAGGACGTCCTCGACCTGGCCGGGCTCACCGTCTGAGCGCACGTCCCGACCGGGGTACTAGCACCATCGGACAGGTCGCGGGGCCGCTCGGTCCCGGGTGAGGCTGGAGCCCTCACCTGAGGAGGACCCCATGAAGACCACCCCGAACCCCCGCCACCCGCTCTCCCGGATCGCCACCGCCGCGGCCCTGGGCCTCGCGCCCCTCGTCGTCGCGGCCACCCCCGCCCATGCCGGCGGGGCTGCAGCCACGCTCCACTCCGGCGATGACGACGACCGCGTCATCACGACCGGCTCCTGCTCGGCCGGTGCCCGCTGGAAGCTCAAGGTCAAGACCGACGACGGCCGCCTCGAGGTGGAGGGCGAGGTCGACACCAACCGGGCCGGTCAGGCCTGGGCCTGGACGCTGCGGCACAACGGCTCGGTCAGCGCCCGCGGCACCTCCACCACGACCGCGCGCAGCGGCTCGTTCGAGGTCGAGCGCAGGATCGTGGACCTCGCCGGCACCGACCGGGTCGTGTTCCGCGCGACGTACGCCGGTCAGACGTGCCGGGGTGTGGTCAACTTCTGATCCGATCACGACCGACGACCTCGGAGGAGGTCCCGTGCGCTGGCTGACGAGTCCCGTGGTGCAGTTCCTGGCCGCGGGACTCGTCGCGCTCGCGATCGTGGTCCTGGCGACCAGCGCCCTGAGCCGCGACGCCGCCGACGAGGAGGCGATCCACGACGCGCGCGTCCTCACGACCGTGCTGGGCCGGTCGGTGGCGCAGCCCGCCGTCCCCCGCGGGCTGGTCGACGGCAGGGCGTCCGCGATCGACCGGATGGACCAGCACGTGCTCGACCGGCTGCTGGTCGGCGACGTGCGCCGCATCAAGATCTGGGCCGCCGACGGCACCGTGCTCTACAGCGACCGCACCGAGCTCATCGGCGCCAGCTACCCGCTCGACGACGAGGAGCTCGAGGCCCTCGAGGACGGGGGCACCGACGCCGAGCTCTCCGACCTCGCGAAGCCGGAGAACCGCTTCGAGCGGGGGCTCGGTGGCGACCTGCTGGAGGTCTACACGCGGATCACCTCCCCCGAGGGCGAGCCGCTGCTCTTCGAGGCCTATTTCACCAGCGACCAGATCGACCGGCAGCGCGAGGAGGTCCTCGACCGGTTCCTGCCGATCTCCGTCGGCGCGCTGGTCGGCCTGATGCTCCTCACGGCGCCGCTCGTCCTGCTGCTCACCCGCCGCCTCGACCGCGGGGCACGCGAGCGCGAGGACCTGCTCCGGGCGGCGGTGCGCGCCTCCGACGCCGAGCGGCTCCGCATCGCCCGCGACCTCCACGACGGCGTCGTGCAGGACCTGGCCGGGTCGTCGTACGCCCTCTCGACCGTCGCCGCCCGACCTGCGGTCGACGCGGCGACCCGCGAGGAGCTCGACGGGGTGGGCCGCTCGCTGCGCACGAGCATGCGCTCCCTGCGCTCGCTGCTTGTCGAGATCTACCCGCCCGACCTGCACACGGGCGGGCTCGCCGCGGCGCTGCACGACGTGGTCGCCCCGCTCGCCGCGGCCGGGATCGCGGTCGACATCGACGTCAGCGGCGAGGAGTCCGCGAGCGAGGACGCGGTCGCCCTCGCCTGGCGGGTCGCCCAGGAGGGCGTGCGCAACGTCGTGCACCATGCGGACGCCTCGCGCGTCTCGGTCACCGTGCACCGTGAGGAGGGCCAGCTGGTGGTGGAGGTCGTCGACGACGGGCGCGGGTTCGAGCCCTCGGCAGGCGCGGCGGAGGGTCACTTCGGCCTGCGCACGCTCGAGGGCCTGGTCCGCGAGTCTGGCGGGACGCTGGAGGCCGAGTCGGCCCCCGGAGAGGGGACCACGCTCCGGATGGAGGTGCCGGCCCGATGATCCGGGTGGTGGTGGCCGACGACCACGCCGTCGTGCGCAGCGGGCTCACCGGCCTGATCGCGGCCACGGACGACCTCGAGGTGGTGGGCGTCGCGGCCAACGGCAGGGAGGCCGTCGAGCAGGTACGCCGGCACCGCCCCGACGTCGCGCTGATGGACCTCCAGATGCCCGACGTCGACGGCGTCGAGGCGACGCGCACGATCGTGGGCGAGGGACTCGGCGCCGAGGTCCTGGTCCTGACGACCTTCTCCGACCAGGCGCGCATCCACGCCGCCATCGACGCCGGTGCGGTGGGCTACCTCCTCAAGGACGCCGAGCCCGACGTCCTCCTCGACGGGATCCGTGCCGTGGCCCGGGGGGAGTCGCCGATCGACCCCCGGGCGGCGCGACACCTGCTCGGTGCGCGGGCGGTCGCCCAGGGCGGCGGGGCCGTGGCCGAGCTGTCGCCCCGCGAGGCCGAGGTGCTGCGTCTCGTGGTCGAGGGCCTGCTCAACAAGCAGATCGCCCAGCGGCTCGGGGTCACCGAGCGCACCGTGAAGGCGCACCTCACCTCCGCATACCAGCGCATCGGCGTCGCCGACCGGACGCAGGCGGCGCTGTGGGCGCAGCGCCACGGGTTGGTGGACCCCTCGTAGTGTCGCTCGTATGAAGACACGCACTCTCGGAACCACCCAGGTCGGCGCCATCGGCCTGGGCCTGATGACCTTCGACCAGACCGGCACCCAGCCGCGCCAGCAGCTCCTCGACACCGTCACTGCCGCCCTCGACGCCGGTGTGACCCTGTTCGACACCGCGGACGCCTACGGCCCCGGCGACGAGAAGGGAGCCGACGCGCAGGGCGAGAACGAGCGCCTGATCGCCTCGATCCTCGACGAGCTCGGCGTCCGTGACCGGGTCTTCCTCGCCACCAAGGGCGGGCACGTCCGCACCGACGGCGGCCGGTGGGAGACCGACAGCTCGGCCGACCACCTGCGCCGGGCGGTCGACGACAGCCTCCAGCGGCTCGGGGTCGAGCAGCTCTCGCTCTGGCAGCACCACCGGCCCGACCCGAAGGTCCCCTACGACGAGGTGATCGGCACGATCAAGGAGATCGCCGACAGCGGCAAGGTCGCCCACGTCGGCCTCTCCAACGCGGACCCGCAGCAGATCCGCGACGCGCACGCGGTGCTCGGCGACCGCCTGGTCAGCGTGCAGAACCAGTTCTCGCCGGCCTTCCGCAGCTCGCGCCCCGAGATCGACGTGTGCGAGGAGCTCGGGCTGGCCTTCCTGCCGTGGAGCCCGCTCGGCGGCCTGTCCGACGCCAAGGAGCTCGCCGGGAAGCACCCGGCCTTCGCGCGGATCGCCGAGGAGCGCGGGGTGAGCGCCCAGCAGGTCGCGCTCGCGTGGGAGCTGGCCCAGTCGCCCGTCGTGATCCCGATCCCCGGCGCGAAGCGCCCGTCGTCGATCACCGACTCGGCCGCCGCCGCGGACCTCGAGCTCACGGCCGACGAGCTGGCCGCCCTCGACGCGAGCTGACCGTGGCCCGCCCGCTGGTGGCCCGTGCGGTCGACGCCGCGCTGGACCGCTCCGTGGTCCTGGGCTACACCACGATCGGGCTCGCGGTCCGTCGCGCCCTCCCGGGTTGGCCGCCCGACCCGCGGCCCGGGGTGCTCGCCGGACGGCAGGTGCTCGTCACCGGTGCCAGCTCGGGCCTGGGCACAGCGACCGTCGAGGGCCTCGCGGACCTCGGGGCGACCGTCCACCTGCTCGTCCGCGACGAGGCCAAGGGGGCGGCCGTCGCCGGCCGGATCCGGGCCGCGCGGCCCGGGTCGGAGCTGCGGCTGTGGCGGTGCGACGTGGCCGACCTCGACGACGTACGTCGCTTCGCGCGGGCGTTCGCCGCGGAGGTCGCCCAGCTGCACGCCGTCGTCCACAACGCCGGGGTGATGCCACCCACCCGCACCGAGTCCCCGCAGGGGCACGAGCTCAGCATGGCCGTGCACCTCGTGGGCCCGGTCGTGATGACCGAGGCGTTGCGCGGCGTCCTCGCCGGCGGCCGCGTGGTCCTGGTGAGCAGCGGCGGCATGTACGCCCAGCGCCTGCGGGCCGACGACCCGGAGCTCGTGCGCGACGACTACTCGCCCACGACGGCGTACGCCCGCTCCAAGCGGTGGCAGGTCGAGATGGCGCCGCTCCTCGCCGAACGCTGGGCGGCCGACGGCATCACGGTCGCCACCCTGCACCCGGGTTGGGCCGACACCCCCGGCGTGCAGGAGTCGCTGCCGCGGTTCCGGACGCTCACCCGGCCGGTGCTGCGCGACGACCGGCAGGGTGCGGACACCAGCGTGTGGCTCGCGGCGGTCGAGCCACCGCCGCCCACCGGTCGGTTCTGGCACGACCGCGTCGAGCGTCCGACCAGCCTGCTCCCCGCGACGCGCCCGGACCGGGCGACCCGCGACCGGGCTTGGGCCTGGCTGCGGCAGGTTACCGACCTCACCTGACCGCCCCACCCCGGACCGGGAGCCGCATAGGGTGGCGCGCGTGCTGAGCCTGCAGATCGACGACGCCACGCTGACCGACCTCGAGCCCTGGCACGCCGAGGAGCTCGCCGCGATGATGCGGGCGCACGGCGCCGACTTCTACGAGTGGCTGCCGTGGGAGGGGTTCGAGCAGGCCGACGCCGCGCGCGGCTTCCTCGAGGGCTTCGCGAAGTCGCGTGCCGAGGGCCGCCGCATCCACGGCATCCGGGTCCGCGACGAGCTGGTCGGTGCCACCCTGGTGCCGAGCTTCAACGCCCGCACGCGGACCGCGGAGATCGGGGTCCTGCTCGCCGCGCCCGCCCGCGGCCGCGGCATCGTGACGCGTGCGGTCGCCGCCATGCTCGACTGGGCCTTCGTCGAGCGGGACGTCCACCGCGTCGAGTGGAAGTGCGCCTCCGGCAACGAGCCGAGCCGCCGGGTGGCGCAGCGGCTCGGGTTCACGCACGAGGGCACGCTGCGCGAGGCCTTCCCGGTGCGCGAGGAGCGCCAGGACCTCGAGGTGTGGTCCCTGCTCGCCCGCGAGTGGGACGGCCTCCCGCCGCGCCCCCACCCGGGTATCTAGGGACGTTCTGGTAGCCCGGAGGGGTCCAGGAACGACCAGGACGTCCCTAGATACCGACGAATCGGCCCCGCGACAAACTTGACTGGTTCAAGAAAAGGGGGCAGGGTGGCGGTGATGGAGGACAACGAGTTCGAGCGCCTGCTCCGCGCCGCGGACCTGCGGGTCACCCGGCCGCGACTGGCCGTCCTGCGTGCCGTACGACGGCAGCCGCACGCCGACACCGGCAGCGTGCTCACCGCCGTCCGGGCCGAGGAGCCGACCGTCTCCCACCAGGCCGTGTACGACGTCCTCGGCGCGCTCACCGACGCCGGGATCGTGCGCCGCATCCAGCCGGCCGGCTCCGTCGCGCGCTACGAGCTGCGCGTCGGCGACAACCACCACCACGTCGTGTGCCGCTCCTGCGGTGCGGTCGCCGACGTCGACTGCGCGGTCGGCCACACCCCGTGCCTCACCGCCTCCGACTCCCACGGCTTCGTCATCGACGAGGCCGAGGTGACCTACTGGGGCACCTGCTCCGCCTGCTCCACCCGCTCCTCCACCCGCTCGTGACACCGATCGCCATCCCGGAAGGAAAGCCATGACCGACAGCCAGGACAACCCCGCACCCGAGAGCCCCCAGGGGGTGGACCGCAAGGCCGAGTCCGGGTGCCCCGTGATGCACGACTCCGCGACCGCACAGGGGAGCGAGAGTGAGAACCCGGTGATCGACTCGCCGACCCCGGACACCGGACACCGTCCGCGCACCAACAAGGACTGGTGGCCCAACAGCCTCGACCTGTCCCCCCTGCGGTCGCAGTCCTCCAAGAGCAACCCCCTCGGCCCGGACTTCGACTACTCGGAGGAGTTCAAGAAGCTCGACCTCTCCGAGCTGCGCCGCGACATCGTCTCGGTCCTCAACACCTCGCAGGACTGGTGGCCCGCCGACTTCGGCCACTACGGCGGCCTCTTCATCCGGATGAGCTGGCACGCCGCCGGCACCTACCGGATCTTCGACGGCCGCGGCGGCGCCGGTGAGGGCTCGCAGCGCT
>NZ_JAUZVE010000070.1:0-32862 GCF_031844425.1 Microbacterium sp. ARD31 | reverse complement strand
CCGAGAGCTCCCGCAGGGTCATCCCGCGCTGCATCCGGGCGCCTCGCAGCACCTCGCCGAGCAGTCGTCGGAAGAGCACCATGCGCGAAGTCCTTGCTCTGGGTGTCGAGTGGAGTCGTAGGCCCAACGCTACCCGAGGCCCGGTTCTTCCCGGGCGGGGATCGCCCGATCGCCGTCAAGGACCGCCGCGAGGAGGCCCAGCACGTCGCGGCACGAGCCCTCCCGGATGCTCCTCCGGTCGCCGGACAGGGCGAGCCGGCGGACCTCGGTGCCACGAGGTCCGGCCACGGCGACCCACACGGTGCCCACCGGCTTCCCCTCCTGGGAGTCCGGTCCGGCGACGCCGGTCGTCGCCAGGCCCCAGGTCGCGTCGAGGGCCGACCGGACCCCGGTCGCCATCGCCGCGGCGCACTCCCCCGACACCACGCCGTGCCGGGCCACGACCTCGGCGGGGACGCCGAGCAGCGACTCCTTGACCCGCGTGGCGTACGACACGACGCCGCCCACGAAGCTGCGGGAGGCGCCGGGCACGTCGGTCAACGTCGCCGACAGCAGGCCGCCGGTCAGCGACTCAGCGGTGGCGACGGACTCACCCCGCCCGGCGAGCACCTCGAGCACGCGCGAGGCCAGCGCCTCAGCCGACTCGTTGGTCACGTCCGCGAGACTAGCCGCATGGCACTCCCCATCGAGGACTACGCCCTCATCGGTGACCGCGGCACGGCCGCGCTCGTCGGGAGGAACGGATCGATCGACTGGCTCTGCCTCCCGCGCTTCGACTCGCCGGCGTGCTTCGCGGCCCTGCTCGGCACGGAGGACAACGGCCATTGGCTGCTCGCCCCGGCCGACGACGTCGTCCGCACGACGCGCCGGTACGTCGACGGCACCGCATGCCTGGAGACCACGTTCACCACCGAAGGCGGCGAGGTGGTGCTGCTCGACCTGATGCCGACCGGGGACGGGCGCGCCGACGTCGTACGCCGCCTCACCTGCACGCGCGGCACGGTCACCATCCGTCACGACTGGGTGGTGCGCACCGACTACGGCCTCGTCCGGCCGTGGGTCCACCGCGAGCATGCGCACGGCGACGAGGTGGTCGTGGCCGTCGCCGGGCCCGACAAGCTCGTCCTACGCGGTCCGCGCCTGCCCCACGGGCACGACGGCCACCACAGCGACGAGTTCGTGATGACCGCGGGCGAGGAGCACACCTTCTCGACGACCTGGGTCCGCTCGTGGCGCGACGTGCCCGAGCCGCTCGGCTTCGACGAGCGGATCCGCGCCACCACCGCCGAGCAGCGCGCCTGGTCCGAGCAGGCTCCCGACGACGTGCCGCACGCCGACCTGGTGCGTCGCAGCCTGCTCACGCTGCTGCTGATGACGCACGCGGAGACCGGCGGCATCGTGGCCGCGCCGACCACCTCGCTGCCCGAGGACTTCGGCGGCGAGCGCAACTGGGACTACCGCTACTGCTGGTTGCGCGACGCCGCGCTCACGCTCGAGTCCCTCCTCGGGGCGGGCTACGACGACGAGGCGCTGGAGTGGCGCGACTGGCTGCTGCGCGCGGTCGCCGGCGACCCGGCCGACCTGCAGATCATGTACACCGTCGACGGCGGCCGGCAGCTGCCCGAGCGGGAGGTGCCGCACCTGCCCGGCTACGCCGACAGCCGCCCGGTCCGGATCGGCAACGGCGCGGTCTCGCAGCGGCAGAACGACGTGCTCGGCGAGGTGATGATCGCGCTCGAGCTGACCCGGCAGGCGGGCCTGCACGAGACGCACAACTCCTGGTCGCTCCAGCGCTCCCTCGTCGACGAACTGGCCGAGCACTGGGACGAGCCGGACAACGGGCTCTGGGAGATCCGTGGCCCGCAGCGGCACTTCACGCACTCGCGCGTGATGGTGTGGGTCGCCTTCGACCGCGCGGTCCGCGCGGTCGAGGAGCACGGGCTCGACGGTCCGGTCGAGCGTTGGCGCGAGCTGCGCGACCGGGTCCGCGACGAGATCCTGGAGAAGGGGTACGACACCCGCCGCGGCACCTTCACCCAGCACTACGACACCACGGAGGTCGACGCGTCGCTGCTGACCATCCCGCTCGTCGGCTTCCTGCCGCCCGACGACCCGCGGGTCCTGGGCACGATCGCGGCGGTCACCGAGGACCTGATGTCCGACGGGCTCCTGCTGCGCTACCGCACCCAGACCGGCGTCGACGGCGTGCCCGGGGACGAGCACCCGTTCCTCGCCTGCTCGTTCTGGCTGGTCTCCGCCCTCGCGATGGCCGGGCGGCGGGCGGAGGCGACGGCGCTGATGGACCGGCTCTGCGGGCTGGCCAACGACGTCGGCCTGCTCTCGGAGGAGTACGACGCCGCTCACGGGCGGATGGCCGGCAACTTCCCCCAGGCCTTCAGCCACCTCGCGCTGGTGCAGGCCGCGCTGGCGCTGCGCCAGCCGCCGGAGGACGACCGCCCCGACACCAAGGCCTGAGCGCCGGCCTGAGCGCTTGTCGTAGCAGCACAGAGGCCCGGCCGTCGGGATCGACGACCGGGCCTCCGTGGTGCTCACCCGTGGTGGAGCGTCAGCCGCGACGCACCTTGAGCTTGACCACGGCGGTCTTGCTGCGGACCTTGCGGGTGCCGGCGTACTTCACCACGACCCGCTTCTTGCCGGCCTTGGTGAACTTCGCGAGCTTGACGACCGCCTTGCCCTTCTTGAGCTTGACGGTGTACTTCTTGCCGCCGACCTTGACCACGACCTTGCCGGTCACGGTCTTGATGCCGAGCGCCTCGGCCTTGATCTTGATGCGGGCGCGGGTCTTGCCGGCCACGATGCGCTTGGGCTTGGCGCGGACCGTGACCTCGGGCTTGCCCTTGCGGACGTCCACCGGGAGGGAGAACGTCGTACCGGTCGTGGGGCCGGTGAAGGTCAGCAGCTGCTTGCCGGTCTTCACCTTGCCCTTGAGCCGGAGCGCGACGGCAGCCTTGCCGTACTCGTCGAACGGGTCGGTGCCGATGGTGTTGTCCACCGTGACCGCGTCGAGGGTGGCGTTGCCCAGCTTGACGTTGAGCGCGGCGTCCTTGGCGTCGGCTGCCGTGCTCATGGCGAGCGAGGAGAGGTTGACCTTGAGCTCCTGGCCGATGCGGTAGAACCGCGGCGCACTGGCGGGCCAGCTGACGCCGACCTGGTGCTGCTCCTTGTCGACGGTGAGCGGCGTCGTGGCAGCCTTCGCCGCCATGTAGTCGACCATCGCCTGCAAGTCGACCTTGCCGGTGTCGCGCCGGGCGGTGCCCGCCCGGAAGCCGACGAAGTTGTCACCACCGCCGGCGAGGAACGAGTTCACGGTCACCGAGTACGACGTGGCCGGCTCGATGGCCTTGCCGTTGAGCGACATGCTGGTGACGCGGTTGCCCTCGGGCTTCGCCGGGTCATAGGTCGCGAAGAAGCCCTTGGACGTGCCCAGGCGCAGGAACGGGCGCTGCGGCACGTTGCCCTTGTCGTCGCGCTGCCACTGCTGCTCGAGGACCGTCTTGATCTGGGCTCCGGTCATCTTCATGTTGACCAGGGTGTTCGCGAACGGCTGGACGACTGCCGCCTGCTTGTAGGTGAGGTTGGCCGGATAGCCCCCAGCGGCCCCGGTCATGTCGGCACGCAGGCCGCCGGGGTTCATGAAGGCGATCTGTGCGGCGCCGGTGAGGGGGCTCTCGGTGGCCCAGCGCTGGACCTCCGCCACCAGGTTGCCCAGGGTCGACTCCCCACCGCGGTTCTCGCTGCCGTCGGCGAGCTTGGCCCGGTTGAACGCGCCGCCGACCTTGCCCAGCACCTTGGCGCCGAGCTCGTTGGCCTTGGTGAACGCGTCGTCGACGAGGGCCTTGGTCGCAGCGTCGACGGGGTAGAGCGGCGGCGTCGCCGCGGGGCCGCTGCTGCCATCGGGGTCCTTGCCGAACATCGGCAGGATCTTCTGCTTGCTCGGGTCGATGGTGACCGTCGAGTCGTCGGTCGCCGGGTTGCCGTCCGGGTCGGTGTCGACCGTGAAGACGAGCTGGTTCAGGTTCGCGCCGTACTGACCGGCGGAGACGACCGGGCGGCCACCGATGAAGTGGTTGTAGGCGAGGTGGGTGTGGCCCGAGACGATCGCGTTGACGTCGGAGTCCACGCCCTTGACGATCCGGCTGAACGCGTTGTCGTTGGTGCTGGCGTCCTCGAGCTTGGTGGTCGGAGCGCCCTCGTGCACGAGCAGCACGACCACGTCGGCACCGGCGGCCTTCAGGGCGTCGGCCGCCTTGTTGGTCTCGTCGATGATGCTGGTGACCTGGAGGTCGGCGATGCCCGACGGGCTCACCAGCGACGGGAGGTCCTCGGTGACCGCGCCGACGAAGCCGACGTCGACGCCGTCGGTCGTGGTGGTCATCCAGGTCGCGCCGTCAGAGGTGCCCGGGGACGCCTCGACGTCCGGGAGCGCCGGTGTGCCGTCGGACTTCTTGCGCACGTTGGCCGCGAGGTACTGCCACTCGGCGCCGCCCTCGGGGTTGGCCGCCGACGCGGGCTTCATGACCCGGTTGACCAGGTCGTTGTAGCCACCGTCGAACTCGTGGTTGCCGGCGGCCGACACGTCCAGGCCGGCCTCGTTGAGCACGTCGATCGTGGGCTTGTCGCGCTGGATGAACGACTCGAACGTCGAGGCGCCGATCATGTCGCCGCCGGCGGCGAAGATAGTGTTGGGGTTCGCCGCGCGCAGCTGCTTCACGGCGCCGGACATGACCGAGGCGATCTCGATGGGCTCGGGGTTGTTCGAGCCGGTCGGGCGATCGGCCAGGCGGCCGTGGAAGTCGTTGGTGGCGAGGATCTGGACGTCGACGGTGGCTGCGTGCGCGGGAGCTGCCGTGGTGATGACGGCGAGCGGTGCGGCGAGCAGTCCCGTCACGGTCGTCGCAAGGGTGAACCTGCGACCGGATCGTGATGCTGACACGAGTTCTGGTGCCTTTCGTCGGATGACTGGACGGTCACCCTAACCGCACGTGTGCGCGACAAGACCCCACCAAGGTAGGTTTTCCCGACCTTTCGGTCAGTGTTCGCCGCCCGGTCCCTCAGGTGTGCCGCACCCGCTGGCGGCGCACCTCGCGGACGAACTCCCAGCCCGACCAGAGCGTCATCGCCACGGCACCGGCGAGCAGCACCTGGCTGGCGTAGAACAGCACCTCGCCCAGCGGCCCGGGCCAGAAGTCGAACGCGTTGCCGTGCGCGTCGCCGTGCGGCAGCGGCCAGATCAGGCCGGACAGGGCGAGCGCCTGGAGGACCGTCTTGATCTTGCCGCTCTGCGCGGCCGGGATCACCACCTGCTTGAGGACCGAGAGCCGCAGCAGCGTGACACTCCACTCGCGCAGCAGGACCACGATCGTGACCCACCACCACACGTCGCCCACCAGCGACAGGCCGATGAGCGCCATCCCGGTGATGGCCTTGTCGGCGATCGGGTCGGCGATCTTGCCGAAGTCGGTGATCAGGTCGTGCTTGCGGGCGAGGTCGCCGTCGACCTTGTCGGTGACCATCGCGACGGCGAAGATCGCGAACGCGACCCAGCGCCAGAGCGGGTCGTCGCCGCCGTCGTGCAGCAGCGCCCAGCCGAAGAACGGCACCATCACGATGCGCAGCGTGGTGAGCACGTTGGCGATGTTGAAGTTGGACACCTCGCGCTGCTCGGCGCTCATCGGGTCCGTGCTCATGCTCCAGCTCCGTTCACTCGCGCGATCAGGTCGACGCCGTCGGTGCCGGTGACGGTCGCCGTCACCAGGTCACCGACCCGTGCGACCACCCGTCCTCCGTAGGCCCCGGTGAGCAGCGTCGTACCGTCCACCTCGGGGCCCTGGTGGGCGGCGCGGCCCTCGACGACCACCTCGCCGTGGTCGCCACCCTCGACCGACTCGACCAGCACCACGACCTCCTCGCCGACGCGCTCCTCGGCGCGTTGGGCGTTGAGCTCCTCGACCAGGGCGGTGACGTGCTCGGTGCGGCTGCGGATCTCGTCCTCGTCGAGCTTGAGCTCGTCGGCGAAGCCGGCAGCCTCGGTGCCGTCCTCGTCGGAGTAGCCGAACACACCGGTGACGTCCATGCGCGCCGCCTCGAGGAAGTCGCACAGGGTCTGCAGCTCCTCCTCGGTCTCGCCGGGGAAGCCGACGATGACGTTGGAGCGCACACCGGCCAGCGGGGCGAGCGAGCGGATCTGCTCGAGCAGGCCCAGGAAGCTGTCGGGGTCGCCGAAGCGACGCATCCGGCGCAGCACGGTCGCGCTCGCGTGCTGGAAGGAGAGGTCGAAGTACGGCACGACGCCCGGCGTGGTGGCGATCGCCTCGATCAGGCCCGGCCGGGTCTCGGCGGGCTGGAGGTAGGAGACGCGCACGCGCTCGATGCCGTCGATGCCGGACAGCTCCGGCAGCAGCGTCTCGAGCAGGCGGAGGTCGCCGAGGTCCTTGCCGTAGGACGTGGAGTTCTCGCTGACGAGGAAGAGCTCCTTGACGCCCTGCTTGGCGAGCCACTGCGCCTCGCCGACGACGTCGCTGGGCCGGCGGCTCACGAAGGAGCCGCGGAAGCTGGGGATGGCGCAGAAGGTGCAGCGCCGGTCGCAGCCGCTCGCCAGCTTGAGGGGCGCCATCGGGCCGGCGTCGAGGCGACGGCGTACGGCCCGGGGCCCGGTCGCGGGTGCACCCGCGCCGATCTCGCTGACGTCGGCGGCGACGGCGTCGTGCCCCGGCACCGAGATCCCCGACGCGTCGCGCTCGACGGGCGAGATCGGCAGGAGCCGCCGCCGGTCCGAGGGCGTGTGCGGGTGGTGGGTCTCGCCGCCGACGATCGCGCGCAGCTTCGAGGCGATGTCGGGGTAGTCGTCGAAGCCGAGCACCGCGTCGGCCTCCGGCAGCGACTCGGCGAGGTCCTTGCCGTAGCGCTCGGCGAGGCAGCCGACGGCGACGACGGCCTGCGCCCTGCCGCCGTGGCCCGCGGACTCCTTGAGATCAGCGGCCTCGAGCAGCGTGTCGACGGAGTCCTTCTTGGCGGCCTCGACGAAGCCGCACGTGTTGACCACGACGGTGTCGGCGTCCTCCGGGTCCTCGACCAGCACGAACCCGCCCGCTTCCAGCCGGCCGGCCAGCTCCTCGGAGTCGACCTCGTTGCGGGCACACCCGAGGGTCACCACAGCGACGTTCAGCGGGGTCGGGGGCAGCTCGGTGTCAGTCGTCATCGCACCCGTGAGTATGCCGGGTCACCGCCCCAGCACCCGCACCCGCGACACGGTGAGGCCTCTCACCCGGCGCCAGTGATCACCGGCTGACCGGCTCTTCCTGAACTTGTCAGGCCTTGCACGGGCCGACAGGTCCAGCGATCCCCGGCTGGCCGGGGATCGCTGGACGAGGTGAGCAGGGGTCAGTCGGCGACGAAGGTCCCCTGCCCGGCGACGCCGGGCTCGCCGACGGCACGCGCCTCGCCGCCGGCGAGGGAGACGGTGACGGCACCGTCGGTGGAGTCCACGCGCACCGGCGGGGACGCCTTGAGCTCGCGCGTCTGGCCGACGGCCAGCGCGCCCTTGAAGGCGATCTCGCCGGAGGCGTCGCGCACGATGACCTGGGCGCCGCCGGACGGCGCACTCACCACGACGGCGACCGGGTCGGCGACGGGCGCGGCGCCGGTGCCCTGCGGACCGCCGGAGCCGTTGAGCACCGGCTGGGCGGCGCGCAGCTCGGGTGGGGTGTCCATCACGAGGCGGGCGATCGACCAGCACAGGACCAGCGCCATCACCACGGCGACCAGGACCGACCAGTTCGGCCCGCCGCGGGTGCCGCGGATCGAGCCGTGCGCGCCGGTCGCGAGCTCCGCCTCGAAGACGCGGCGCGGGTTGATCGGGGCGTGGGCGTAGCGCTCGTCGTACGACGCCAGCAGCGGGCTCACGTCGACGCCGAGCACCCGGGCCAGGGTGCGCAGGTGCCCGCGGGCGTAGAAGTCGCCGCCGCACGGCTCGAAGTCGTCGACCTCGACGGCCTCGATCACGTGCGGGCGGATCCGGGTGCGCTCGGCGAGCTGGTCGACCGTCAGGCCGAGCCGGGTGCGGGCGGCGGCCAGCTCGGGACCGATGACCGGGTCCTCCGCGGGCTCGACCTCGAAGTCGTCGAGCACCAGCGGCTCGACCGGCTCCCCGGGACGCGCGATCGCGCGCACGCGGTCGCCCCAGGTCTCCTTCTCCTCGACCAGGCTCACCCGGCCGGGGCGGCGCAGCTCGCGGCCCTCGAGCTCGTCGAGGTCCTCGGGCTCCACGAAGTCACGCCGCACCTCCGAGCGGCGGGCGGCCGTCGACTGGCGCAGTGCGGCCGGCGTCGGGCTGGCGACGACGGTCTCGGCGACCTCGGGCCGGGCACCGGACTCGGCCTCGGCGCCGCCGTCGACGTCGTCCCGGACGTCGTCGACCTCGTCGATGGGCGCGTCCGCCACCTCGGGCTCGAGGACGACGATCTGGCTGGCGTCGCGCGCCACCCGGCCGAGTGCCTCGGACAGGTCGCCGTCGGCGCCGACGACACGCGTCGACAGACCCAGCGGCACGGCGAAGGGGGCGCCGTGGAGCAGCCGCGAGAAACTGGTGTGCCGCTTGCCGGCACCGGTGAGCTCGGCCTCGATCAGCTCGAGGTTGTGCGGCACCACGACCAGGCGCCCGTCGCGGAGCAGGCCGCGGCGCGGGGTGTGCTCGACGTGGTGGACCGCCGTCCAGGGCAGCCCGCGCCAGGCGCGGCCCAGCCGGATCCGGATGCCCTGCGCGTCGGCGACCAGGAGCGGGGTGCGCGCGTCGACGAGGCCGGCGAGCCAGTAGGCCCCCAGCAGGCCCATGCCGATCGCGAACGCCCAGTCCAGGACGGCGCCGGTCTGGGTGGCCCGGCCGAGGTAGGCGATGGCGACCGCCGAGGCGGTCAGCCCGACGCCGGCGGCGATCCCCGCGTGGCGGCGTACCTCGACGTGGTCCGGGACGACGGCCGGCCCGGGTCCCGCGGTGTGGTCGTCGAGGACCTCGTCCTCGTTCAGTGCCGTGCTCATCAGGCTCCCCCCTCCAACGTGGCGATCACGGAATCGAGCTCGTCCGGCTTGACCAGGACGTCACGCGCCTTGGAGCCCTCGCTGGGTCCGACGACCCCGCGGCTCTCCAGGATGTCCATCAGCCGGCCGGCCTTGGCGAAGCCGACGCGCAGCTTGCGCTGCAGCATCGACGTCGAGCCGAACTGCGTGGAGACGACGAGCTCGATGGCCTGCACCACGAGCTCCATGTCGTCGCCGATGTCGTCGTCGAGCTCGCGCTTGGACTCCTTGGGCGCCGTGACGTCCTCGACGTAGGTCGGCTCCAGCTGGTCCTTGCAGTGCTTGACGACCTGGTGGATCTCGGCCTCGGTGACCCACGAGCCCTGGACGCGCACCGGCTTGGAGGCGCCCATCGGCAGGAACAGGCCGTCACCCTGACCCACCAGCTTCTCGGCGCCGGGCTGGTCGAGGATGACGCGGCTGTCGCCCAGCGAGCTCGTCGCGAAGGCGAGGCGCGACGGCACGTTGGCCTTGATCAGGCCGGTGACCACGTCGACGGAGGGGCGCTGCGTGGCGAGCACGAGGTGGATGCCGGCCGCACGCGCGAGCTGCGTGATGCGCACGACCGAGTCCTCGACGTCACGCGGGGCGACCATCATCAGGTCCGCGAGCTCGTCGACGATGACCAGGAGGTACGGGTACGGCGTGAGGGTGCGCTCGCTGCCCGCGGGCACCTCGACCTTGCCGGCCCGGACCGCCTTGTTGAAGTCGTCGATGTGGCGGAAGCCGAAGTTGGCCAGGTCGTCGTAGCGCATGTCCATCTCGCGCACGACCCAGGCCAGCGCCTCGGCGGCCTTCTTCGGGTTGGTGATGATCGGCGTGATCAGGTGCGGCACGCCCTCGTAGGCGTTGAGCTCCACCCGCTTGGGGTCGACCATGATCATCCGGACCTCGTCGGGCGTCGCCCGCATCAGGATCGAGGTGATCAGCGAGTTGATGAACGACGACTTTCCGGAGCCGGTGGCACCCGCGACCAGAAGGTGCGGCATCTTCGCCATGTTGGCCACGACGAAGCCGCCCTCGACGTCCTTGCCGAGGCCGGCCACCATCGGGTGGTGGTCCGAGCGGGCCGTGGTGGATCGGAGCACGTCGCCGAGGGAGACGATCTCCTTGTCGGTGTTGGGGATCTCGATGCCGATGGCCGACTTGCCCGGGATCGGGCTGAGGATGCGCACGTCGGCCGAGGCGACCGCGTAGGCGATGTTCTTCGACAGCGCCGTGACCTTCTCGACCTTGACCGCGGGGCCGAGCTCGACCTCGTAGCGGGTGACGGTCGGGCCGCGGGTGTAGCCCGTGACGGTCGCGTCGATGCCGAACTCGTCCATGACCTGCATCAGGCGCTCGACGACCGCGTCGCTGGCCTTGGACCGCGCCTTGTGGGGCGAGCCGGGCTTGAGCGAGGAGTTGTCGGGCAGCGAGTAGGTGATGTCGCCCGAGAGCGCGAGCTGCTCGACGCGGGCCGGCAGCGGCGTGTGCGGCGGCGGCTCGAGCGTGCCGGTGTCGTCCTTGCCGCCCGTGACGGCGACGGCGGGGGTGACCTCGGTCGGCGCGTCGGCGGCGGCGGGGTCGATCGGGTCGGCGAACAGGTCGATGCCGTAGTCCTCGACCGGCTCCGCGTCCTTCTTCTTGCGGCGCTTCCTGAGCTCACGGTCCGCGAGGACCGGGCTGTCGTAGGCGGGGTCGCCCATCTCCGGGTCGATGTCGTCGTCGAGCATCGAGCGGCGGCGGGTGCGGACCGGCTTGGTGGGCTCCTCGTCGGCGGCCTCGTCGACCGGCGTACGGCCCAGGGCCTTGTCGCGCAGCGCTCCCAGCTTGACCGGGATCTGGTAGACCGGCGTCGCGGTGATGATGAGGACGCCGAAGGCGGCGAGCAGGACCAGCAACGGCACGACGACGTACGACGTCTGCATCAGGTCGAGCAGCAGGCTCGAGGTGACGTAGCCGACGGCGCCGCCCGCGGACTGCAGGTTGGTGGCGTCGCCGAGCACCGGCTGCGGGTTGCCGTTGGCGATGTGGACGATGCCGAGCAGGCCGAGGGTGAAGGCCGACCAGCCGATCACCTGGCGCCCGGCGGGCCCGTTGCGCTCGGGGTCGCGCAGCGTCCGCCAGCCGGCGTAGACGAGGAACAGCGGGACGAACCAGCCGACCTTGCCGACGGCACCGGCCGTCACCGAGCGGGCGAAGTCCATCACTCCCCCGGGCAGCTGCCACCACACGGCGGCCGCGACGACGGTGGCGAGCCCGAAGAGGAACAGCCCGACGCCGTCGCGACGGTGCTCGGGGTCCAGGTCGCGGGCCGACTGCCCGATCGAGCGGGCGACCGCGCCCACGGCGTGGGCGATGCCGAGCCAGACGGCGGCGACCCCGCGGCCGAGCGCCCCGAAGCCACGCGCGACGGGACCGGGCCCGTTGCGCACGGCACGCGGTGCCGGACGGCGCGAGGACGCGCTCGACCGGCTCCGGCCCTTCGCGGGGCTGGGGCGCTTGCTGGTACTCCGTGATCGGGTGCTCGAACCCTTGCTCCTGCTGCGCGAGGAGGACGTGCTCGAGCTCCGCGACCCCGGCGGGGAAGACGTACGGGTCGCCATGCTCCGACCCTACGGCCAAGTCACACCAGCCACACGGATCACACACGTGCGTGTCGTGCCCGATGACCGGACGCGACCCCACCCTTCTGGGGGTCCTGGTGCAGCGCGATCGGCGATTGTCACGAAAAGGCTTTCGATTGATCTTCCGCCAGCCCGCAACAAGTCCATATGGTGACCCGGATCACCCGAACGACCCGTCTCGGGTGACGTCGTCATCGAAGGGATTTCACGTGAAGGTCCTCAACAGGGGGCTTGCGCTGGCGGTGGTGGGAGCAGGCTTGGCGGCCTCTCCCCTGCTCGTGGCACAAGCAACTGCGGCGCCCACGGCCGCAGAGTCGCTGCTCTCGCAGCTTCGCGACCAGGCCGACGGCTCGGTCGCCATCAGCAAGGAGGCGGCCACCGGCAAGGCCGGCTTCGTCCGCACCAACGGCGACCTGCTCCCGGCCCGGTCCGCGACCGACGCCGCGTCCGCGGTCGCCAAGGCCGATGCCTACCTCGACAAGTACGCCGCCGTCCTCGGCGCGCGCAGCGGCGAGCTGAAGCAGGTCCGGGTCGACTCGGACAAGCTCGGCTGGACCGTCACCTACACGCAGACCTACGACGGCGTCCCGGTCTTCGGCTCGGCCCTCAAGGCCAACCTCGACAAGCAGGGCGACCTCACCTCGGTCAGCGGCTACGCCGCCCCCGCCCTGGACCTCAGCACGACCCCGCGCCGCAGCGCCGCCGACGCCAAGAAGGTCGCCCTCGGCATCGTCCGGGCCACGCCCCCGAAGGTCAGCGCCGACAAGGCCGCCGACACCACCGGCCTGCGCGCCGACAGCGCGGACCTCGTGGTCTACCGCAAGGGCTCGGTCAAGGGCGAGACCGGCGAGGCCGTCCTGGCCTGGCAGGTCAACGTGTCCAACGTGACCGAGAAGAGCGGCACCGTCAACGACGTGCTGCTGCTCGACAGCACCAGCCTCAAGCCCGTCAACCGCTACTCGCGGATCCACGACGCGCTCGACCGCAGCCTCTTCACCGTGAGCGACGACGGCGGCACGCCCGACGACACCAGCGACGACACCTTCACCAACCTGTGGAACGAGGGCGACCCGCTGCCGGGCACCCTCGACCAGGACCAGCTGAACCTGCTGGAGACCACGCGCGAGACCTACAACCTCTACGCCAACATGTTCGGCCGCGACTCCTTCGACGGCGAGGGCGGCACCATGTTCCTGGTGCACAACCGCGCCGACCGGTGCCCCAACGCCTCGTGGAACGGCCAGTACACGAGCTTCTGCCCGGGCGTCTACGACGACGACACCGTCGGCCACGAGTGGAGCCACGCCTACACCGAGTACACCTCGGGCCTGATCTACCAGTGGCAGTCGGGCGCGCTCAACGAGTCCATGTCCGACGTGTTCGGCGAGACCATCGACATCCTCAACTCCCGTGAGGACGAGGGCGAGGGCGACCTCAGCGTCGAGCGCACCGCCGGACTGTGCTCGCGCTACACGCGCGGCGAGATCGGCGCGACCATCACCGCCCCCGCCAGCGTCGCCGGCGAGTGCGAGTGGGCAGTCCCGTTCCAGCACGGCCCCGTGTTCGACAAGGCCGGCGTCACCGCTGACGTCGTCGCCGGCACCGACGCGGCCAACGACGAGGGCCCGACCACCACGGACGGCTGCACCCCCCTCACCAACGGCGCGGCCGTCTCCGGCAAGTGGGTCTACCTCGACCGCGGCACCTGCGTCCTCAACGACAAGGTCCAGAACGCCGTCGACGCCGGTGCCACCGGCATCGTGGTCGGCAACGTCACCAACGGCGCCCCGGCTGCCGCGGGCGGCGACTTCCCGATCTACGGCCTGATGGTCGACGCCGAGGCCGCCGGTCGCATCAAGTCGGTGGGCGCGGTCACGATGACCGTCAAGGACATCGACGAGGCGGCCAAGGACGACAACGCCCGCTGGGTCCTCAGCGAGAAGTCCTCGGCCTTCGGTGGCGCGATCCGCGACATGTGGACGCCCACCTGCTACGGCGACCCGGGCAAGGTCTCGGACGCCGAGTACCGCTGTGGCACCGACGACGGTGGCGGCGTGCACAGCAACTCCGGTGTGCCCAACCACGCCTACGCGCTCGCCGTCGACGGCGGCGCCTACAACGGTCAGTCCATGACCGGCATGGGCCTGGACAAGGCGTCGAACATCTGGTGGCGCGCCCAGTCGGCCTACCTGACGCCGACGTCGGACTTCGCCGACCTGGCCGACGGCCTCGAGGCCTCGTGCGTCGACCTGACCGGCCAGCCGATCAACAAGGTCACCCTGGGCGACGGCGAGGTCGAGCCCGCGACCCCGATCACGGCGGCCGACTGCGCCGACCTCGCGAAGGTCATCGCTGCCACCGAGCTCCGCACGGAGCCCGTGCAGTGCGACTTCCAGCCGATGCTCGACCCGAAGGCTCCGTCGCTGTGCGGCGAGGGCTTCACGAGCAAGACCGTCTGGAGCGAGGACTTCGAGGACGGCCTCGCCGGCTGGACGCCCAGCAACGAGGTGGTCTTCAGCGGTGGGTTCAACGCACCGTGGCAGTCCGCGACGGCCGACGGCCACCCGGGCAAGGTGGCCTTCGGCCCCGCGCCCGACCAGGGTCAGTGCACCAACGGCGCCGGTGACTTCTCCAGCCGCGACTCGATCGCCAGCCCGGTCATCGCGGTCGGCAAGGTGGGCGCACCCAAGCTGACCTTCGACCACTCGGTCTCGACCGAGCTGGGCTACGACGGCGGCAACCTCAAGGTGAGCCTCAACGGTGGTGCCTTCACCACCGTGCCGGCGTCGGCGTACCTCTACAACGCGCCGACCCAGCTCGCCACGTCCGGCGAGGGCAGCACCAACCCGCTCGAGGGCGAGGAGGGCTTCACCGGCACCGACGGTGGCACCCTCGAGTCCGGCTGGGGCACGTCCGTGGTCGACCTCGCCGCTCTCGGCGTGAAGACCGGCAGCACCTTCCAGCTGCGCTTCGACATCGGCCGCGACGGCTGTGGCGGTGTCCTGGGCTGGTCGGTCGACAACGTCCAGCTGGTCGACTGCGAGGTCAACGGCACCACGACCACCTCGGCGCACGTCCCGGAGCCCTCGGTCTTCGGCACCGCGTCGAAGGTCGACGTGACGGTGACCGCGGCCGGCGGCGGCACGCCGACCGGCACGGTCGACGTGCTCAAGGCCGACGGCACCAAGCTCGGCTCCGGCACGCTGTCGGGCGGCAAGACCTCGGTCACCCTGCCCGCCGACCTGCCCGTCGGCACGCACCCGCTGAAGGTGAAGTACGCCGGCAACGGCGGCTTCCAGCCGTCCTCGGACACCGTCGTGGTCACCGTCAAGGCCGCGGACGAGGCCGGCAAGGCGGAGTCGAAGACCGTGGCCATGATCAAGCCGAAGAAGCCCTCCTTCCGGGAGAACTTCACGATCGTGGTCAAGGTCGCCGCGGAGGACGCCACCGCTACGGGCAAGGTCGTCATCCGCATCGACGGCAAGCTCATGGGCAAGGCCAAGGTGAAGAACGGCAAGGCCGTGTTCAAGATCAAGCGGGACTACAAGATCGGCAAGCACGTCGTCCAGGCCAAGTACAAGGGCTCGGACACCGTGGACCGCAGCAAGCAGCGGATCCGCTTCCGCGTGGTGCGCTGATCACCGGCTGAGCGACATCACGGGAGGGCCCCGGCGGAGAGATCCGCCGGGGCCCTTCCCGTGCCCGGGGTCCGACGCAGGGGCGCTCAGCGCAGGCCGGTGAGCCAGGGCAGCACGACGAGCACGGTCGGCAGGGAGAGGACCGCGACGGCGAGGGTGACCGCGACGGCCGCCTGGAGCGGGTGCCGGCCCTCGTCGCGCAGCACCTCGGCGCGCGCGGCCAACGAGCCTGCCGAGCCCAGCGCACCGCGGGGCGCGGACGAGCCGGCCAGCGTGAGCAGCGCGGACAGCAGCGCGCGGCGGTCCACGTGGCGTACGGCGGCCCGGTCCGCGAGCACCTCCACCAGCACCTCGACCTCGTCGCGGGCGGCGCCGCTGGCCACCCACCGCGGGAAGGCCCGGTGCAGCACGGTGAACGCCTCGAGGACGAGGTCGTGCCGGGCCCGCAGGTGGGAGCGCTCGTGCTCGAGGACCGCGGTGAGCTCCGGGGTCGTGAGCCGGGTCAGGGTGGACCGCGAGACGACGATGCGCGAGCCGCTCATGCCCGGCACGCAGTAGGCGACCGGGACGTCGTGCTCGAGCACCGAGACGCCCCGGTCGAGGCTCGCCACGAGGTCCACCCGCTCGCGGTGCACCCGCCGCATCCGCCGGAGCTCGGTCCCGGTGAGGTGGCCGCTGCGCAGCAGCCGGGCGGCGACCACCGCCGTGACGGCGCCGGCGAGGACGGCGACAGCGACGTCGGCCCGGGCCACCGGCGACTCCCAGAGCCGGTCGGTGGCCAGCGAGAGCCCCGCGCCGAGGGCCGCGAGGACCGCGGCGAGGGCGATGCCCTGCCACAGCAGCATCGCGGCCGCGGGCGTACGCCGGAGCCGGTGCCACCGCGACAGCGCCCAGGGCACCGGCCCCGCGAGCAGCACGGCGAGCACCCCCAGCACGACAGGGGTGGGCACGGCGGTCGGGGGATCGATCAGGAGAGGTCGGCCAGCGCGCGCCGGAGGGCGGCGAGGTCGGCCTCGCTGGCCTCGCCCACGAACGACACGAGCGCCTGGTCGCGGTCCGGCCCGGTCTCGTCGAGCGCCTCGCGCATCACCTCGGCCGTCATCGCGGCACGCGAGCGGCGCGGGGCGTAGCGGAAGGCCCGGCCCTCGCGCTCGCGGACCAGGACGTCCTTGCGGGCCAGGCGGTCGAGCACCGTCATGACGGTCGTGTAGGCGAGCTCGCGCCCACCGCGGGCGGCGAGCCTCTCGTGGACCTCGCGGCCGCTGGCCGACCCGAGGTCCCACAGCACGTCGAGGACGGCCTGCTCGAGCTCACCCATCCGGGACCTTGGACTCATGCCTCAGGAGTCTAGGGGCCCTGTCCGGGAAAGTACGACACGGCGTAGTATCTACTACGATCTGTAGTAACTCTGCGCCGCAGCGCCGACCCCAAGCAAAGGTGTGCCCATGGACGTGCTCGACATCGCCCGCTGGCAGTTCGGGATCATCACCGTGTACCACTTCCTGTTCGTGCCGCTGACGATCGGGCTCACGGCCGTGATCGCCGGACTGGAGACGGCCTGGGTCCGCACCGGCAAGGAGGACTACCTCCGGCTGACCAAGTTCTTCGGCAAGCTCTTCCTCATCAACTTCGCCATCGGGGTCGTCACCGGCATCGTGCAGGAGTTCCAGTTCGGCATGAACTGGTCGGACTACTCCCGCTTCGTCGGGGACGTCTTCGGCGCTCCCCTGGCGGTGGAGGGCCTGCTCGCGTTCTTCCTCGAGTCGACCTTCCTCGGCCTCTGGATCTTCGGCTGGGACAAGCTCCCGCGCGGCCTGCACGCCGGATGCATGTGGCTGGTCCACCTCGGCACCCTCGCCTCGTCGTGGTTCATCCTGGCCGCGAACTCCTGGATGCAGCACCCCGTGGGCTACCGCTTCAACCCCGAGTCGGGCCGCGCCGAGCTGACCGACTTCTGGGCGGTGATGTTCAACAAGGTGCAGGTGGTGACGTTCCCGCACGTGGTCTTCGCGGCGTACATGACCGCGGGCGCCTTCCTGCTCGGCGTCTCGGCGTACCTCTACATGAAGAAGAAGCACGAGGCCGACCGCCCGCTCTACCACCGCGCGATCCGCATCGGCGCGGTCGTCACCCTCCTCGCCGGCCTCGGCGTCGCGATCACCGGCGACCTCCAGGGCAAGGTGATGACCGAGGTGCAGCCGATGAAGATGGCCGCCGCCGAGGGCCTCTACGAGACCAGCGAGGGCTGCGCGCCGTTCTCGGTCTTCACCGTCGGCACCCCCGACGGCACGGAGGAGAAGTTCTCGATCACCGTGCCCTGCCTGCTGTCCTTCCTCGGCACCGGCTCCTTCGACGGCACCGTGCAGGGCATCAACCCGCTCAAGGAGGAGTACGCCGAGACCTACGGCACGCTCGACTCGGCCGACCCGGCCCAGCGCGACGGCGACTACGTCCCGATCATCCCGGTCACCTACTGGTCGTTCCGCTTCATGATGGGCCTCGGCTTCTTCGCCGCCGGCGGCGCCGCGCTGATCCTGTGGCTGACCCGCAAGGGCCGCACGCCCGGCGTGCGGTGGCTCGGCGTGCTCGGGCTCAGCCTGCCGATCGCCACGACGCTGGCCTCGTCGTGGGGCTGGATCTTCACCGAGATGGGCCGCCAGCCGTGGGTGGTCTTCGGCCTGATGACGACCGAGTCCGGCGTCTCCCCCGGCGTCAGCACTTTCGAGGCCGCCACGTCGCTCGTCGTGCTCACCGCGCTCTACGCCGTTCTCGCCGTCGTCGAGGTGAAGCTGCTGGTGACCTACATCAAGAAGGGGGCGGAGCCCTTCGAGGAGCCACCGAAGGTCAAGGTCGGCGGCTCCGACGACGAAGACGCACCCCTCACGTTCGCCTACTGACCGCGACGCCCTCCCCGAAAGAGACACGGAAGAGACACACATGGAACTCACCACCGTCTGGTTCGCCCTCATCGCCGTGCTGTGGGTCGGCTACTTCTGCCTCGAGGGGTTCGACTTCGGCGTCGGCATGCTGCTGCCGGTCCTGGCCAAGGACGACACCGAGCGCCGCGTCATGATCAACACCATCGGCCCGGTCTGGGACGGCAACGAGGTCTGGGTGCTCGTCGCCGGCGGTGCCACGTTCGCCGCGTTCCCGGAGTGGTACGCCACGCTCTTCAGCGGCTTCTACCTCCCGCTCCTGCTGATCCTCGTCGGGCTCATCGTGCGCGGCCTCGCCTTCGAGTACCGCCACAAGCGCGAGGAGTCGGCGTGGAAGCAGCGCTGGGACCTCGCGATCATCGTCGGCTCGTTCATCCCCGCGCTGCTGTGGGGCGTGGCGTTCGCCAACATCGTCGCCGGCGTCCCGATCGACGCCGACAAGGAGTTCACCGGCAACCTCTTCACCCTTCTCAACCCCTTCGGCCTGCTCGGCGGGCTTGTCACGCTCACGCTGTTCGCCGCCCACGGCGCGATGTTCGTGGCGCTGAAGACCGACGGCGACATCCGCCACCGGGCCCGCGACCTCGCCGTGCGCATCGGCCTGGTCGCCGCCGTCCTGGCCGTCGTGTTCCTCGTGTGGACCCAGGTCAGGACCGGGACGGCCCTCACCGCGGTGGTCTTCGCAGTCGCCGCGGTGGCGCTCCTGGCCGGCCTGGCCGCGGCACGCGTCGGCCGCGAGGGCTGGGCCTTCGTCGGCACGTTCGTCACGATCGCGCTGGCGGTGGTCGGCCTGTTCCTGGCCCTCTTCCCCGACGTGATGCCCTCGACCACCGACCCGGCGTACTCGCTGACCACGACCAACGCGGCAGCGACGGCGTACACCCTCAAGGTGATGACGTGGGTGGCGGTCGTGTTCACCCCGATCGTGCTGGGCTACCAGGCCTGGACCTACTGGGTGTTCCGCAAGCGCATCTCGGTCCACCACATCCCCAGCCCCGTCCTCGCGGACGCCTCGAGGTGAAGCCCCTCGACCCGGCGGTGCTGACCCACCTCCGCCCCGCGGGACGACCACTGGCCGTGGTCGTCACCACCGGCGTGGTGGGCGGCCTGGCGACGGTCGCGCAGGCGTTCGCGCTGGGCGCGCTCGTGGTCGCGGCGGTCGGACCGGGTGACTGGGCGCGGGCAGCGTGGTGGCTGGCCGGGCTGGTCCTGCTGCGCACGGCGGCGTCGTACGTCGGGCAGCGCGCTGCCGTCCGGGCCGCCGGCGACGTCTCGGGAGCGCTGCGCGACCGCCTGCTCGACGCCGCGCGACGCATCGACGACGTGGCCCCGGCACGCCTGTCCGTGCTGGCCACGCGCGGTGTCACCGGCGTGGAGCCCTACGTCACCCGCTACCTCCCCGCGCTCGTCCCCGCCGCCGTCCTGCCCGTCGTCACGCTCGCCGCGATCACCTGGCTCGACCCGCTCTCCGGCCTGGTCGTGGCGCTCACGCTGCCGCTCGTGCCGGTCTTCGCGATCCTCGTCGGGCTCACCACCCGCGACCGCGCCCAGCGCCAGTGGCGCGCCCTGGAGGCGCTGTCGGGCCACTTCCTCGACGTGGTGCGCGGACTGCCGACCCTGGTCGCGCACCGCCGCGCCGAGGCCCAGGTCGGCACCATCCGGGCGGTCACGCACCGCCACCGCCGGGCCACCGTCGACACGCTCAAGGTGGCCTTCGCGTCCTCGTCGGTCCTCGAGCTCGTGGCCACCCTCTCCGTCGCCCTGGTCGCGGTGACCGTCGGGCTCCGGCTCGCCTCCGACGCGGTGGACTTCCGCGTCGCGCTCACCGTGCTGCTGCTCGCCCCCGAGGCGTACTGGCCGTTGCGGCGCGTCGGCGCGGAGTTCCACGCCGCCGCGGAGGGCACCGCCGCGCTGGCCGAGGCCGATGTACTCCTGGCGCGCGCGGCCACCGGGCTCCCGGGAACGTCGCGGCCCGACTCCGCCGCCCTCGCGCTCCGCGCCCTCGAGATCGGGTACGACGCCCCGCTCGCCGCACCACTGGACCTCGACCTCCCCGCGCGCGGGCTGGTCGCGGTCGCCGGCCCGTCCGGCTGCGGCAAGTCCACCCTCCTCGCCACCCTGCGCGGTGAGCTGCCCGCCCTCGGCGGCGAGGTGCTGGTCGGCGGCACTCCCCTGGCGTCGGTCGACCCGGCGTGGTGGCGTGCGCGGGTGGGGTGGGCACCGCAGCGCCCCTGGCTGCTCGCCGGCACGGTGGCCGCCAACGTCCGGCTCGGCCGGGCCACCGCGAGCGACGACGAGGTGTGGGCGGCGTTGCGCAGCGTCGGCCTGGAGGACGCGGTCCGCGCTCTCCCCGACGGCCTGGGCACGCGGCTGGGCGAGGACGGGGCCGGCCTGTCCGCGGGCCAGCGGGCCCGGGTCGCGCTGGCCCGCGTGGTCCTCGCCGACCGGCCCGTCGTGCTGCTCGACGAGCCCAGCGCCCACCTCGACCGCGAGACCGAGCAGGTCCTGCTCGACACCGTCGCCCGGCTCGCCCGCACCCGCCTGGTGGTCGTCGTCGCGCACCGCGACACGGTGCTCGCCGCCGCCGACCGCGTGGTGCGCCTCGCGCCCGCCGCCGAGCCCGCGACGGTGGCGGCACACGACGCTCCCGCCGCCACGGTGGCGGCAGACCACACCGTCACGCCCAGGAACGACGTCGTGCGCCGCCACCCTGCGGCCGACCCTGCGGACGAGCCCTCGCGCTGGGGCCTGCGGACCGCCACCGTCCTGGGCGCCCTGTCCACCGCCTCCGGCGTCGCCCTCACCGCGACGGCCGGGTGGCTGATCACCCGCGCCAGCGAGCACCCGCCGGTGCTCCACCTGATGGTCGCCATCGTCGGGGTGCGGCTCTTCGGCCTGGCCCGCCCCGTCCTGCGGCACGCCGAGCGCATCCTGAGCCACGACGTCGTCCTCCGCGAGCTGGCCGAGCGACGCGCGCAGGTCTACGCGGACCTGGTCCCGCTGGTGCCCGGTCGGCTCGGCCCGCGTCGCGGCGACCTGCTCACCCGCGTGGTCGACGACGTCGACGCGCTGCTCGACGAGCGGCTCCGGGTCCGCCAGCCCGTCGTGACCGCGGCCCTGGTCGGTGGCGCCGCCGTGGCGCTCACCGCACTCGTGGCGCCGGCGGCGGGCGCGGTGGTGCTCGCCGTCGTCGCGGCGGGCGCCGTCGCGTTCCTGCTCGGGCGGGCCGGCGCCGCGCGCGCGGAACAGGGCGTGGTCGCTCGGCGCGCGGCTCTCGGCACCCGGGTCGAAGAGCTCGCCCACGGCCTGCGCGAGCTCGAGCAGTGGGGCGCGACCGACGCCGCCCTGGCCGGCGTGCGCGCGGAGTCGACCGGCCTCGCCCGGGTCGTACGCCGCTCGGCCCGCGCGGTCGCGGCCGGCACCGCCTTGACCAGCGCCGCCGCCGGCCTCGGCGTCGTGGCGGTCGCAGCCGTCGTCCCCACGGGCACGGTCTCCCCCGCCGTGCTCGCCCTGCTGCTGCTCGTGCCGCTCGCCCTCGCCGACGTGACGGGCGGACTGGCGGACGCCGGCGCCCTGTCCGTGCGCTCGCGCGCCGCCCGGCAGCGCCTGGACCGGCTGGTGACGACCGAGCCGGCCGTCAGCGACCCGGCCGACCCCCGCCCGGTCCCCGACGGCCACGGCCTCTCCGTGCGGGGGTCCCTCGGCTGGACCGACCGCCGGGTCCTCGCGCTCGACGAGCTGGTCGTGCGCCCGGGCGAGCACCTCGGCATCACCGGCGCGTCCGGGACCGGCAAGTCGACGGTCGCGGCCACGCTGGTGCGGTTCGTGGACCCCGTCGCGGGCGACGTACGCCTCGGCGGCACCGACCTGCGCGAGCTGGCCCTGCACGACGTGCGCGGCGTGGTGGGGCTGGTCGACGACGACCCGCACGTGTTCGCCTCGACGGTGGTCGAGAACGTCCGCCTGGCCCGGCCGGGCGCGGAGGACGCCGAGGTCCGCTCGGCGCTCGACCGGGCCCGCCTGGGCGACTGGGTGGACTCGCTGCCGGAGGGCCTGCACACCCATGTCGGCACCGGCGCCCGAGAGGTGTCCGGTGGCGAGCGGGCCCGCCTGGCCCTCGCCCGCGCGCTGCTGGCCGATCCCCGGGTCCTCGTGCTCGACGAGCCGACCGCGCACCTCGACGGCCCGACGGCGCGAGAGGTGGCCACCGAGATGCTCGGATCGGCGGCCCGCGCCGGCCGGTCGATCGTGTGGATCACCCACGGCACCGTCGGACTGGAGTCCATGGACCGCGTCGTGCACCTCGAGGCCGGCGCACCGGCCTCCGTCAGCCGGCCTGCTCTCGCGAGGTCCGCAGCGGCAGGGTGAACCGGAACGTGCTGCCCTGACCGAGCTCGGAGGTGAGCTCGAGCGTGCCGCCGTGCGACTCCGCGATCCGCTGCGCGATCGGCAGGCCCAGCCCGGTGCCGGGGATGGACAGCGCGTTGGGGTTGGTGGAGCGGTGGAACGCCGAGAACACGTGCGCCTGGTCGGCCGGCGAGATGCCGATGCCAGTGTCGGTCACCTCGACGCTCACCTCGTGCTCCGACACCGCCATCGCGACGGTCACCGAGCCGTCCTCGGGGGTGTACTTCACGGCGTTGTCGACCATGTTGTCGATCACCCTGGCGAGCTCCTCGGGGTCGCCGAAGACGACGACCGGACCGAGCTCGCGCGTGGTGAAAGCGAGGCTGACGTTGGCCTGCTTGGCACGGATGCTGAGCAGGTCGACGCTGGCCTCGCACAGCTCCGCGAGGTCCACCGCGCGGCGCACGGTCTCGCGGCGACCCTGGACGCGGGAGTAGTGGAGCAGGTTGGAGACCAGCAGGCCGAGTCGCTGGGCGTTGCGGATGATGGCGTCGATCGAGCGCATGTCTGGATGGCGGTCGGCGATGAGCTCGGCGTGGCCGAGGATCGCGGTCAGCGGCGTCTTGAGCTCGTGGCTGATCGTGGCGATCAGCTCGCTGCGGTAGCGGGCCAGCTCGCGCAGCTCCTGCACCAGCCGCTGCTCGGTCTCGAGCACGCGCGAGGCGCGCACGATCTGGCCGAGCAGGCGGCCCACCTCGAGCACCGCGTCGGCCTCACCGCTGGTCATGGCGCGGGACCGGCGGGCGAAGCCGAGGACGGCGTAGCCGACGAGCTCGTCCTGCGAGACCAGCGGGCACACGACCGTGCGGTCGGCGTGCATCGCCCGCATCCGCTCCTGCAGCGGCTCGCGGCTCAACGGCAGGTGCTCCGACTCCTGGTCGTCCACGCCGAGCTCGATGAGGACCGGGAGCGTGGCCAGGCGCCGCAGGTCCTCGCGCAGCTCGGGCACGTCGAGCTCGGGCGAGAAGGGCCGCGGCGTCGCGGCACCGAGCTCGCGACCCTGCGCGTCGCTGGGGAACGTGCGCGCCCAGACCTGTGCGGTCCCCAGGCACTCGGCCACGGCGGTCACGGCGGTGCCGAGTGCCTGGGCGAGGCCGTGCTGGGTGCCCGACCCGGCCACCGTGGTGAGCATCCGGTCCAGGCGCACGCGGTCGGTCAGCCGCTCGCGCTCGCGGGCGTTCGACAGCGCCACGCCCGCCTGCACCGCGAACATCTCGAGCAGCTCGCGGTCGTCGATGCTCGGGACCCGGTTGTCGGCCGGGAGGTCGACCGCCATGTTGCCGAGCAGCTCGCCGCTGGCGGAGTAGAGCGGCGCGTAGAGGGCGTGCTCGGGGTGCCACGCCTCGGGGTCGTCGCTGTCGGTGTCGAGCTCGGGGATCCACGCGGCGCGCAGCCGCTCCTCCGACATCCGGCCGGCCGGCACGAACCGCAGGATGCCCCACCGGTCGGCCTGCCGGAACTCGTCGAGGATCTGCTCGGCAGGAGTACGACGGTTGAGGATCTGCGCGACGACCTCGGGCGGGCCGGCCACGTTGGTCATGACCAGCGTGTCGCCCTCGAGCCGGGCGATCGCGGCGACGCCGTAGCCGAGCACGTCGACGACCCCGTGGGCGATCTCCTCGAGGATCACCTCGGTGTCGGTCGAGGAGTTCACGCGGCGCATCAGCTCCGCGAGGCGCCTCAGTGCCCCTTGGCTCGGCATCCGCACCTCCCCACCACGATGAAGATCTTCCGGGAGTCTAGGGCGTCAGGCCTCGATCACCACAGGAATGATCATGGGACGCCGTCGATGTGCCCGGTTGACCCAGCGACCCACGACACGTCGTATGGTCTGCTGCAGCTGGTAGCTGTCGTTGGTCCCGTCGGCGACGGCCGCGTCGATCGCGTCGATGATCGGCTGCTTGATCTCGGCGAAGGTGGTCTCGTCCTCCGCGAACCCGCGGGCGTGGATCTCCGGCCCGGACACGACCTTGCCGGTCACCGAGTCCACGACCACGATCACCGAGAGGAAGCCCTCCTCGCCCAGGATCCGCCGGTCCTTCATCGACGCCTCGGAGATGTCGCCGATCGTGGTGCCGTCGACGAAGACGTAGCCGACGTCGACCTTGCCGACGACCTTGGCCACGCCGTCGACGAGGTCGACGACGACGCCGTCCTCGGCGAGCACGACGTTCTGCACGCCGGTGGCCCGGGCGAGGTCGGCGTTGGCGCGCATGTGGCGGACCTCGCCGTGCACCGGCATCACGTTGCGCGGCTTGACGATGTTGTAGCAGTACAGCAGCTCGCCGGCGCTGGCGTGGCCGGAGACGTGCACGAGCGCGTTGCCCTTGTGCACCACGTTGGCGCCCAGGCGGGCGAGCCCGTTGATCACCCGGTAGACGGCGTTCTCGTTGCCCGGGATGAGCGAGCTGGCGAGGATGACGGTGTCGCCCTCCTCGAGGTGCACGAAGGAGTGGCTGCGCTGCGCGATGCGGCTCAGGGCCGAGAGCGGCTCGCCCTGCGAGCCGGTGGAGATCAGCACCTGCTTCTCCGGCGGCAGGTCGGCGAGCTCCTTGGCGTCGACCATCACGCCCGGCGGGACGGTGAGGTAGCCGAGCTCCTGGGCGATCGCCATGTTGCGCACCATCGACCGGCCGACGTAGCCGACCTTGCGCCCGTGGGCCACGGCAGCGTCGAGCACCTGCTGGACGCGGTGCACGTGGGAGGCGAAGCAGGCCACGATGATGCGCTTCTCGCTCTTGGCGAAGGCGCGCTCCAGGACCGGCGAGATCTCCTTCTCCGAGGTGGTGAAGCCGGGGACCTCGGCGTTGGTGGAGTCGGTGAGGAACAGGTCGACGCCCTCGTCGCCGAGGCGGGCGAACTCGTTGAGGTCGGTGATCCGGCCGTCGAGCGGGAGCTGGTCCATCTTGAAGTCGCCGGTGTGCAGCACGACGCCGGCGCCCGTGCGGATCACGACCGCGAGCGCGTCGGGGATCGAGTGGTTGACCGCGACGAACTCGAGCACGAACGGCCCGAAGGTGATCGTCTGGCCCTCGGCGACCTCGTACTGGGCGGTCTCCTTGAGGCGGTGCTCACGGAGCTTGGAGCCCAGGAGGGCGAGGGTCAGCTTGGAGCCGACCAGCGGGATGTCGCCGCGCTCGCGCAGGAGGTACGGCGTCGCGCCGATGTGGTCCTCGTGGCCGTGCGTGAGCACCAGGGCCTCGATGGCGTCGAGGCGGTCCCGGATCGGGTCGAAGTCGGGGAGGATCAGGTCCACGCCGGGGTGGTGGTCCTCGGGGAACAGCACGCCGCAGTCGACGAGCAGCAGCCGGCCGTCGTACTCGAAGACGGTCATGTTGCGGCCCACCTCGCCCAGGCCGCCGAGCGGGATGACCCGGAGGCCTCCTTCGGGCAGGGGGGCGGGCGCGCTCAGGTCGGGATGGGGATGACTCAAGGACTTCCTCGGTTCGGTGGGGGTCGGTTCAGATCAGGCCGGCGGCAGCCAGGCCGGTGCGCAGCGCCGCGACCTCGTCGTCGTCGAGGGCGACGAGGGGTCCGCGGACGCGGCGGTTGTCGATCACCCCGAGCAGCTCCAGGGCTGCCTTCGCGGTGGTCGCTCCGTAGTTGGGGACGCCCATCACGGCGTCGAAGGCCGGGAGCAGCCCGGTGTGGATGCGCAGCGCCTCGGCGTGGTCGCCGCGCTCCCAGGCGTCGATCATGGCCGCGAGCTGCTGGCCCGCGGCGTGGGCGACGACCGAGACCAGGCCGACCCCGCCGTAGGCGAGGTAGCCCAGGGTGGCGACGTCGTCGCCGGAGTAGACGGAGTAGCCCATGTCGACCAGCTGCGCGGTCCGCGGCAGCAGGCCCGAGGCCTCCTTGACCGCGACGACGTGGTCGTAGCCGCGCATCGCCTCGTAGGTGGGCAGCTCGATCAGGGTCGCGGTGCGGCCGGGGACGTCGTACAGCATCACGGGGAGGTCGGTCGCCTCGACGACCGCGCCGAAGTGGTGGCGCAGGCCGGCCTGGCCGGGCTTGTTGTAGTAGGGGCTCACCAGCAGCACGCCGTCGACGCCGATCTTGGCGGCCTGCTGGGCCAGCTCGACCGAGTGCGCGGTGGCGTTGGTGCCGACGCCGGCGATGACCGTTGCCCGGTCGCCGACGGCGTCGTGGACGGCACGCAGGATCTCCCCGTCCTCGGCGACCGAGGTGGTGGGGCTCTCCCCCGTGGTGCCGCTGACGACGACGCCGTCGTTGCCGTTGTCGACGAGGTGCACGGCGATCCGCGCCGTCGCGTCGAGGTCGACGCTGCCGTCCTCGTGGAACGCGGTGGCCATCGCCGTGAGCAGGCGGCCGAACGGGGCAGTGGAGCTCATGCGTGAAGGTTATCGCTCCCGCTCCGCCCCGTTGTCGGCGCCGAGCCGCATACTCCTGGGCATGGCGTACGACGAGGCGCTGGCGCAGCGCATCCACGACCTGCTCGACGGCGAGCCGGGGCTCACGTCGAAGAAGATGTTCGGCGGTCTGGGCTTCATGCTCGACGGCCACATGGCGGTCGCCGCGGCCAGCACGGGCTCGCTCATGGTGCGGACCGACCCGGACGACGCGGAGGGCTGGGTCGACGGCGAGGCCGTCAATCCGATGGAGATGCGGGGGCGGGCCATGTCAGGGTGGCTCCTCGTCGCGCCCGAGGCGCTCGCCGACGACGACCAGCTGCAGCTGTGGGTCGACCGCGGCGTGGCCTACGTGAGGACCCTGCCACCCAAGGAGACGTAGTGCCCGACCTGGACCTGCCCGGCTCGCCCGACTGGCTCGACGACGAGCAGCGAGCGAGGTTGGTGGGCCTGGCCGAGCGCAACGACGCGGCGCACGGCGACGACCTGCTCGGCCTGGTGCTGAGCGGCTCGGCCGGCCGCGGCTACGCCACGGAGCACTCCGACCTCGACGTCATCGTGGTGCTCACCGACGAGGCCGCGGCGACCCGGTCGACGGTGCACTCCCCCGAGGTCGACGAGGCCATCGACTCCTGGACCGAGCTCATCACGGTGCCGCCGTTCGGGACCGAGGGCTGGTGGTTCCGCTGGTCCTACGCCTGGGCCCCGGTGCTGCTCGACCGCACCGGGGGCGGGCTGGCCGCTGCCGTGCGGCGCCAGGCCACGCTCGACCCCGAGGAGGCGGACCAGGTGCTCATCGAGCACGACCGGCTCGACGGCTGGCTCAACTTCGCCTACCGCGCCCTGAAGAACCACCGCGACGGCCGCCCGCTCGAGACCCAGCTCGACGCAGCCGAGTCCGTGCCATGGCTGCTCGACGTGGTCTTCGCGCTGGCCGGCCGCGTCCGCCCCTACAACAAGTACCTCCCGTGGGAGCTGCGCACCCACCCGCTCGACGGGTGGCCCGCCGACGAGCTGCTCGGGCTGGTCGAGCGCACCCTGCGCGGCGACGTCGCCGCCGTCCGCGAGACGTTCGCGCGGCTGCGGCCGTTGCTGGCCGCGTACGACGCCGAGCGGGGGCACACCCGCACGACCGCCATGGTCGACGGCTGGGGCGACGAGCTGTCGCTCCTCTCCTGACCGGCCTCAGCGGTTGCGGAGCACCGGCAGGACGTGGTGCTCGAGCATCGGCGCGAGGTCGTCGGGGTGGTCCTCCAGGGGCGTCCACCGCACCTCGGCGATCTCCCCCGCGGCGACGGGCTCGGCGTCCGACTCGATCCAGAAGACCGTCGAGTGGAGCGTGTGCCCCGGCTCGTTGGCGGCCTCGGAGTGGAACTCGCCGATCAGCGTGGCCTCGTCGACCGCGATACCGACCTCCTCGAGCGTCTCGCGCAACGCCGCGTCCCGGGCCGACTCCCCCGGCTCCAGCTTGCCGCCCACGAGCATGAACCGCTCGGTCCCCCGCTTGCGCACGGTCAGCACCCGGCCGTCGCGCACCAGGGCGACGGCGGCCACGACGATGTGCGCGTCGCGGCCGGGCTCCATGCTGACGAGCCTGCCATGCCTGCACCGGACAGCACGCAGCCACCCTGGCCGGGGCTTACCCGCGGGTGGCTGCGTGGTGCTGCTCGCTGATCCGTCAGCCGCCTCTCGGCGTATGGCCGCTCGTAGCGGCAGGTGGTGAGGCCCGGGGGCATGATGCGGAGTCAGCTGACCCTCACAACGGGGCGGGCGGGACATTCATTCCCATCACGGGGCGATCCAGGGCCACATCCGCCGCACGTGTCCGAGAAACGGCCCCCGGCTGACCCATCCGAGGGCCACATCCGCCGCACGTGTGCGAGGAGCAGCACGCAAGGACTACGACAGCGCGCGGCGTACGGCGTCGAGCGCGGCGTCCTCGGAGGCGCCGAGCGCGCGGACGGCGGCGGCGTACGAGGATGCCGCCTCGCGCAGCGACCGCTCCACCCCGCTGCCCGCGACGAAGGTGCCGGCGCGGCCGCGCGTCTCGACGACACCGAGGGCCTCGAGCTCCTTGTAGGAGCGGGCGACCGTGTTGGCGGCCAGGCCGAGCGAGGTGGCCAGCGCCCGGACCGGCGGGAGCCGGAACCCCGGCGCGAGGGTGCCGTCGTCGACCTGCGCCTTGATCGCGTCGCGGACCTGCTCGAACGGCGGCACCCCGGACGTGTCGTCGACGTCGACCCTCAGCTCAGGCACGCTCCCACCACACCCACTCGCAGCCCGGCCCGACCTCGCGGCGGGTCTCCCGCCACTCCGCGCGGTCGAATTCGGGGTAGAAGGCGTCGCCCGGCACGTCGAGGTCGACCTCGGTGAGGACCTGGTGGGTGAGGAGCGGCATCGCCTCGGCGTAGACCTGGGCGCCGCCCGCGACGACCAGGTCGGCGCTCGGGTCGGCGAGGGCCAACGCGTCCTCCAGCGAGTGGACCACCTCGACACCGTCGACGCGCCAGTCCCGGTTGCGGGTGATGACGATCGTGCGGCGTCCGGGCAGCGGGCGGCCGATGGAGTCGTAGGTCAGGCGCCCCATCACCATCGTCAGGCCCATGGTCTCGCGCTTGAAGTGCGCGAAGTCCTCCGGGATGTGCCACGGGATGCGGCCGTGGTCGCCGATCACCCGGTTGCGCGCGTAGGCCGCGACCGCGACGACGCGGCGACCACCGGGTGCGGACTCAGACGGCAATGGGTGCCTTGATGCCCGGGTGCGGGTCGTAGCCCTCGACCGCGATGTCTTCGAGGTCGAAGGCGTCGATCTCGGTGATGGCGGGGTTCAGCATCAGGCGCGGCAGCGGTCGCGGGTCGCGCGAGAGCTGGAGCCGGGCCTGCTCGACGTGGTTGAGGTAGAGGTGCGCGTCGCCCATCGTGTGCACGAAGTCGCCCACCTCGAGGCCCGTCACCTGCGCGACCATGTGCGTCAGCAGGGCGTACGACGCGATGTTGAACGGCACGCCGAGGAAGGTGTCGGCCGAGCGCTGGTAGAGCTGGCACGACAGCCTGCCGTCGGCGACGTAGAACTGGAAGAGCGTGTGGCACGGCGGCAGCGCCATGTCGTCGACGTCGGCGACGTTCCACGCCGAGACGATGTGGCGCCGCGAGTCGGGGTTGGCGCGGATGCCCTCGACGAGGCGGCTGACCTGGTCGACGTGGCGGCCGTCCGGCGTGGGCCACGAGCGCCACTGGTAGCCGTAGACCGGGCCGAGGTCGCCGTTGTCGTCGGCCCACTCGTCCCAGATCGTGATGCCGCGGTCCTGGAGCCACTTCACGTTGGTGTCCCCGCGCAGGAACCACAGCAGCTCGCCGAAGACCGAGCGGGTGTGGACCTTCTTGGTGGTGACCAGCGGGAAGCCCTCGGAGAGGTCGAAGCGCATCTGGTGGCCGAACACGCTCAGGGTGCCGGTGCCGGTCCTGTCGGTCTTCTCCACTCCCTCGTCGAGGATCCGCTGCAGGAGGTCGAGGTAGGCGCGCACGGGACGACTCTACGGCTCGGCGTCACGTCAGCAGGACAACCTTGCCGGTGGTCTCGCGCGCCGCGAGCGCCCGGTGCGCCTCGGCGGCTTCCTCGAGGCGGTACGTCGTCACCTCCGGGCGCCACTCCCCCGCGGCGAGCCGCCCGACCGCCTGCTCGGCGAGCGCCTGGATGCCACCGGGGCGGGCGAACATGCGCGCCCCGATCGCCGCGGTCACCGCGACGCCACGCTCGAGGACGTCCTGCGCGGTGAGGGGGACCACCGCACCCGAGGTGTAGCCGAACATCACCAGCCGGCCACCCGGGGACACGAGCTCGAGGGCCGCACGCCCGACCGCGCCTCCCACACCGTCGAGGACCACGGTGAGGGGCCGCTCGCTGCCGAGCACCGCCGCGACCTTGCCGGCCCACGACGGCTCGAGGTAGTCGACCGCCTCGGCGCCGTACGACGCCACCAGCGCCGTCTTGCGTGCACCGCCCGCCACCCCGACCACCGTCGCGCCCGCACGCACCGCGGCCTGGACGAGCAGCACGCCCAACCCGCCGGCGGCGCTGGTGACCAGCACCGTGTCGCCCGGCCCGATGGCGGCCTCCTCGAGGATGCCGAGGGCGGTGCGCCCCGTGCCGACCATCGCGACCGCCTCGGCGGGGTCGAGGTGGTCAGCGAGCTCGATGAGCGACGAGACCGGCGCCAGCGCGTGGCTGGCGTACCCGCCGCTCAGCGGCCCCAGGTGGGCGACGACCCGTCGGCCGAGCCAGTGCGCGTGGACATCGTCACCGACGGCGTCGACCGTCCCGGCGACCTCCCGTCCGGGAGTCGTCGGCAGCACCGCGCGGCCGAACGGACCGGTCTCTCCCTCCCTCAGGACGGTGTCGAGCAGGTGCACGCCGGCCGCGGCCACGGCGATCCGCACCTGGGTCGACGCCGGCTCGGGCAGCAACCGGCTCTCGGGCACCAGCACCTCGGGACCGCCGTAGGTGCGCTGGACGATCGCGGTCATCTCCGTCATCTGGGTCATGTCGGTCTTCTCAGGCATGGCCGCGACGCTAGGAGCTCACGTGCACCTGAGATCAAGCCCCGCCAACGTGCATCTAGGCGCGCGGCACCCTGGCCTCGACCAGCACGCACTCGACGTCGAAGACCAGCTCGTCCCCGACCGTGTCGTAGGCGGCCCGCACGCGCTGCTGCACCTCGACGGACTGCGCCCGCCAGGCAATGCCGAAGTTGCCGACCGAGGTGAGGCCGGCCCACAGGTCCTCGGCCCGCACCCGCCACTCCCACGCCTCCGTGCCGAGGTGGGTGACGGCGAGTCCGGCCTCGGTCAGGATCCCCGCCAGCCCGCGCGGGGACCGGTCGAAGTCGCGGTCGGCCGGCAGGCGCGGCGCGGGGGTCCGCTCGGCGCCTGCCCGGTCGAGGAGGCCGCCCCACAGCACGGCCTGCGGGGGCGGGGTGCTGCCCCAGATCGTCGCCAGCACCCTGCCGCCCGGCGCGGTGACCCGGGCCAGACCGCGGGCGCCGGCGCGCGGGTCGTCGACGTGGTTGAGCACGAAGTTGGCCACGGCGACGTCCACGGAGCCGGCGGCCAGCGGCAGGTCCGGGAGGCCACCGGCGAGCACGGGCGCGCCCACCCGGGAGCCGGTCAGCGCGCGCATCTGGGGGTCCGGCTCGACGGCGATGACGCGATGGCCGGCCGCCGCCAGCGCCGCCGTCAGGTGCCCGGATCCCGAGCCCACGTCGACCACCCCCGAGCGGGGCGGCACCCGGTCGAGCAGCGCCGGACCGCTGCCGGCACACAGGCTCGCGAAGCTGCGGTCGTAGTCGCTCGCCACGTCACGCCAGAGGGTCTCGGCCATGGGGCGAGAGCCTAGGCCGACTGTGTACGCCGTTCGCGCACCCCGGAGCCCGTGCTCGGTGATACTGGTCCCCCGTTCGGACGCAAGCCGTGCCGCCGAACCGTGTGAGGAGGACGTGCGTGGGTGTCCCGGGAGTCGACGTCCCCGAGGTCAAGGACGTCGTCGACGTGATCGTCGACGATCGGGGCACAGCCCTGGTCAGCTTCGTGGAGGCGACGACCGACGAGGAGATCGTGCTCGCCGTGGGCCGCACGCGTGACGGCGTACGGGTGTCCCTGCCGGTGGGCGAGCGCTTCGAGATCGTCTGGCGCGGCCGCGACGAGCTGCGCTCCCTCCCCGTCGAGATCGCCGCCGTCGACCGCGGCGACCCCCCTCGGTGGCGGGTCCGTCCGATCGGGCCCGCGACGACGGGACAGCGCCGCCGCGCCGTGC
>NZ_JAUZVE010000069.1:0-32948 GCF_031844425.1 Microbacterium sp. ARD31 | reverse complement strand
GGTCGCGCTCGAGGAGGTCGCGATCGGCATGGTCGACACCACCATCACCGCGGCGCGCCCGGCCGGCGACGTGGTCGCCTCCGCCGCCTGACCCGGCGCCTGCGTCAGCGCTCCGGCTGGCAGCTAGGGCACCAGTACGCCGCCCGCTCCCGCCCGGGCTCGCCCACCATCGCGACCGCGATCGGGGTGCGGCACCTGCGGCACGGAGACTTGTCGCGGCGGTAGACCCACATGCGCTCGCGCTCGCGCAGGTTGCCGGTGGTGGACTGGATCGCACGCTCCTTGTTGACCGCGAGCATCTGGTGGGCCCGCCGGACCAGGCGGGCGAGCCGGTCGCCCACCTCGGACACCGGTGTCGTCGGGTGGATGCCGCTGGTGAAGCAGAGCTCGGCCATGTACATGTTGCCGACGCCGGCCAGGTTGCGCTGGTCGAGCAGGGCCTCGCCGATCGGCCGGTCGGGCTGGCTGCGCAACCGGCTCAGCGCCTCGTCCTCGTCCCAGTCGGGTCCGAGGAGGTCGGGGCCGAGGTGGGCGGTGAGGGCGTGCTCCTCGTGGCGCGGCACCACCTCGACGATGCCGAGCGAGAAGCCGACCGCCGATCGGCCCTCGACGCCGAGCACGACGCGTGCCTGGTCCGCGGGGCGCCGCCACTTCTCCCCGGACGGGTAGACGTGCCAGGACCCCTCCATCTTGAGGTGGGTGTGCAGCGACCAGTCGCGCTCGTGGTCGATGCGGGTGATCAGGTGCTTGCCGCGGGAGAAGCTGTGCCGCACGGTTGCGCCGGTGAGGTCCAGGGTGGCGTAGGCCGGGACCCGGAAGTCGCTCACCAGCAGCCGGCGGCCGCTCAGGGCGCGGTCGAGCTTCGCCGCGGCGCGGTAGACGGTGTCGCCCTCAGGCACGCAGCCTCAGCCCCTTGGGGGTCGCCACGAAGCCGGCGGCGGAGAGCGCCTGCCTGATCGGGGTGTCCCCGCCCCCGCCGATCAGCGCCTGGCCGTCGGCCTTCTCGACCGTCAGGCGGCCGAGGGCTCCCCGGCGGGCGGCCTCGGCCAGCGCCTCCATCGCGGGGGTGAGGTCGTCGGGCTCCTCGCTCCACGTCAGGAGGGTGCGACCGCCCCGCTCGACGTAGACGGTGAGGGCGCCGTCGACCACCACGACCAGGGCGCCGGCCTTGCGGCCGGGTCGGTGCCCGCCCGCCTCCCCGATGGCCTCGGGCCAGGGGAGGGCGGCACCGAACGGGTTGGCCGGGTCGGTCGCGGCCAGCGCGACCACGGCGGGCTTGGCGCCCGCCTTGGTGCTGTCGGGCTCGGCGAAGGTGCGCAGCCGGTCGATCGCCCCGGCGCTGCCGAACTGGGCCGCGCCGAGACCCTCGATGAAGTAGCCGCGACGGCAGCGGCCGGTGTCCTCGAAGGCGCTCAGCACCTTGTAGACGCCGGCGAAGCCGCCTGCGACGCGCTCGCTGACGACCGCGCCGCGGGTCACCACGCCGTGGCGCTCGAGCAGGTGCTCGGCGCGGGCGTGGGCACGGCGGGTCGGGTCGCCGTCGCGCTCGGGGAGCAGCGCCCAGCGGCCCGCGGTCTCGGGCGGGCCGGTCCGGACGGGCATCCGGCCGCCAGTCGTGCGCCCCAGCCGGGGCGGCGTACGACGGGTGCGGTGGGAGGGCGTGCCGCTGCGGACGAGGGCACGCAGCGGGGCGAGGGTGTCGTTGGTGACGCGGCCCTGCCAGACCAGCTCCCACAGCGCGGCGGACAGCTCGGCGTCGCTCGTCGAGCCCACCCGGTCGGCGAGCTGGCGGAAGAACCACGCCCCGCCGCCGTCGAGGAGGTCGAGGACGGCCCGCTGCACGCCGGTGGGCTCGTCGGCCTCGACCTCGGGCAGGGTGAGGTGGGCCTGGTCGGCGAGGTGCAGGCTGACCCAGCCGTCGCTGCCGGGCAGGGGCGAGTGGCCGGTCCAGATGACCTCGCCGGAGGCGGTGAGCTCGTCGAGCATGGAGGGCTCGTAGTCGCGCACGCGCGCGGCGAGGACCAGCGGCTCGAGCGCGCTGGCCGGCACCGGGCAGCCGGCGAGCTGGTCGATGGCGGCGATGACGCCGTCGAGCCCGCGCAGGTTGCCGCCGACCCGCTGCCACGCGGGGAGGAAGCGGGCGACCGCAGCCTGGTCGACGGGCTCGATCTCCTGGCGCAGCCGTGCGAGGGAGCGGCGGCGCAGCTTGCGCAGCACCTCGGCGTCGCACCACTCGCTGCCGGCCCCCGACGGCCGGAACTCGCCGTCGAGCACCCGCCCGCGGTGGGCGAGGCGCTGGAGGGTCTGGCGGGCCACGGCCTCGCCCAGCCCGAGGCGGTGGGCCACCTCGGCAGTGGTGAACGGGCCGTGGCTGCGGGCGTAGCGGGAGACGAGGTCGGCGAGCGGGTCCTCGGGGAGCTCGAGGAAGGCGTCGGGCGTGCCGACGGGGACGGGCACGCCGAGACCGTCGCGCAGGCGGCCGATGTCCTCGATGGCGGTCCAGCGGTCCTCGCCGGCCATGCGCACCTGGAGGGCACGCCGGTCGAGCAGGCCCAACCAGCCCTCGACGTCGGCGCCCTCGACGCTGCGCGCGCGGATCTCCTCGACGGACAGCGGTCCGACCAGCCGGAGCAGGTCGGCGACCGCCTCGGCGTCGCGCGCCTTGCGGTCCGGGGCGAGCCACTGCAGCTCGGCCTCGACCTCGGCCAGCACCTCGGGGTCGAGCAGCTCACGCAGCTCCGCGCGGCCGAGGAGCTCGGCGAGCAGGCCCTGGTCGAGCGAGAGCGCCGCGGCGCGCCGCTCGGCGATGGGGGAGTCGCCCTCGTAGACGAACTGGGCGACGTAGCCGAAGAGCAGGCTGCGGGCGAACGGGCTGGGGGAGGTGGTGGCGACGTCGACCACTGCGACCTCGCGGCGCTGGACCCGGCCGAGGAGCGTGACGAGCGCGGGGAGGTCGTACACGTCCTGGAGGCACTCGCGGACGGCTTCGAGGACGATCGGGAAGGACGGGTACTGGGAGGCGACCTCGAGCAGCTGCGCGCTGCGTTGGCGCTGCTGCCACAGCGGGCTGCGGCGGCCGGGGTCGCGGCGCGGCAGCAGCAGCGCGCGGGCGGCGCACTCGCGGAAGCGGCTGGCGAACAGCGCGGAGCCGCCCACCTCCTGGGTGACGAGCTGCTCGATCTCCTCGGGCTCGAAGACGATCACGTCGCCGGTCGGCGGCTCGGCGTCGGTGTCGGGGATGCGGATCACGATGCCGTCGTCGGAGGCCACGGCCTGGCCGTCGACGTCGAAGCGCTCGCGGAGCCGGGCGTTGATCGCCAGCGCCCACGGCGCGTGCACCGGCGTGCCGTAGGGGGAGTGGACGACCAGGCGCCAGTCGCCGAGCTCGTCGCGGAAGCGCTCGACGACGACCTGGGTGTCGCTCGGGACGACCTGGGTTGCCTCGCGCTGCTCGCCGAGGTAGGTCACGAGGTTGGTGGCGGCGTAGTCGTCGAGGCCGCGCTCCTTCACCTGGGCGATCGCCTTCTGGGGCGGCGCGCTGGCCAGCTCGCGGGTGAAGGCGCCGACGGCGGCGCCGAGCTCGGCGGGGCGGCCCAGGGCGTCGCCCTTCCAGAAGGGCAGTCTCCCGGGGATGCCCGGCGCCGGCGTGACGAGCACCCGGTCGTGGGTGATGTCCTCGATCCGCCAGCTGGTCGCGCCCAGCGCGAAGATGTCGCCCACCCGGGACTCGTAGACCATCTCCTCGTCGAGCTCGCCCACCCGGCTCGCCTTCTCACCGACGAGGAAGACGCCGAACAGCCCGCGGTCGGGGATCGTGCCGCCGCTGGTCACTGCGAGGCGCTGGGCGCCGGGCCGGCCGCTGAGGGTGCCGGTGACGCGGTCCCACACGATGCGCGGGCGCAGCTCGGCGAACTCGTCGCTGGGGTAGCGCCCGCTCAGCAGGTCGAGGGTGGCGTCGAAGGCGGCGCGGGGGAGGCCGGAGTACGACGCCGCGCGCTGCACGAGCGCGAACAGCTCGTCGACCTGCCACTCCTCCATCGCGAGCGCGGCCACCACCTGCTGGGCGAGGACGTCGAGCGGGTTGGCCGGGACGGACATCTTCTCGATGGCGCCGCTGCGCATCCGCTCGACCGCGACCGCGGTCTGCGCGAGATCGCCGCGGTGCTTGGGGAACAGCACGCCGCGACTGGTCTCGCCGACTTGGTGGCCGGCGCGGCCGACGCGCTGGAGGGCGCTGGCGACGCTCGGTGGCGACTCGATCTGGATGACGAGGTCGACCGAACCCATGTCGATGCCGAGCTCGAGGCTGCTGGTGGCGACCACGCAGGGGAGCCGCCCGCGCTTGAGGTCGTCCTCGATGACGGCGCGCTGCTCCTTGGAGACCGAGCCGTGGTGGGCCTTGGCGATGATGGTCGCCGCGCCGCTGCTCTGGCCGGACTGGGCCATCACCTGGGCGGGCGGCTTGCCCGGCGTCCTGCCCGCGGTGTCGTCCTCGCCCGCCTGCTCGGCGCGCTCGGTGGCGATCTCGTTGAGCCGCGCGGTGAGCCGCTCGGCCAGCCGGCGGGAGTTGGCGAAGACGATGGTCGAGCGGTGCTGCTCGACGAGGTCGACCACGTGCTCCTCGACGTGGGGCCAGATGCTGGTCGACCGGCCGGGGTCGCCGGAGTCCTCGTCGTACTCCTCGGGCATGGTCATGTCCTCGACGGGCACGACGACGCGGAGGTCCCACTCCTTGGTGCTGGGCGGGGCGACGATCTCGACCGGCTGCGTGCCGCCGAGGAAGCGGGCTACCTCGTCGAGCGGTCGGACGGTGGCGCTGAGCCCGATGCGCTGGGCCGGCTTCTCGAGCAGGGCGTCGAGCCGCTCGAGGCTGAGGCCGAGGTGGGCGCCGCGCTTGGTGCCGGCGACGGCGTGCACCTCGTCGATGATCACCGTGTCGACCCCGCGCAGGGTCTCGCGCGCCTGGCTGGTCAGCATGAGGAAGAGCGACTCTGGCGTGGTGATGAGGATGTCGGGCGGCGTGGTGCCGAGCTTGCGCCGGTCGGCCGGGCTGGTGTCGCCGGACCGCAGCCCCACGGTGACGTCGGGGACGGTGGTCTCGAGCCGCTCGGCGGTGTTGCGGATGCCGGTGAGCGGGGCGCGGAGGTTGCGCTCGACGTCGACGCCGAGCGCCTTGAGCGGGGAGATGTAGAGGACGCGGGTGCGCTTCGACTTGTCGTCGGGGCGCTCGCTGCTGAGCAGCCGGTCGATGGCGTGAAGGAAGGCGCTGAGCGTCTTGCCGCTGCCGGTCGGCGCCACGACGAGGGCGTGCCTGCCGGCGGCGATGGACTCCCACGCGCCCTCCTGTGCCGGCGTGGGGCTCGCGAAGGACGCCTCGAACCACGCACGCGTGGGCGCGCTGATGCGGTCGAGGGCGGTCATGCCCTGCAGTCTGTCATCGGGGTACGACACCGGCCCCGCCCCTGCGGGCGGACGGCAGCCCTCACGTCCGCCTGCTGAAGCGGACGCTGCCGTCGGGCAGTCGGGCATGGACGAAGCCCGTGTCGTGCACCCGTCGGTGGTGGAAGTGGCACATCGGCACGGCGTTGCGCAGGTCGCTGCGGCCGCCGCGCTGCCACGGGTCCCAGTGGTGGAGCTCGCACCAGGCATAGGGACGCTCGCACCCGTCGGCGGCGCAGGTCTCGTGGCCGGTGGCGAGGGCGGTGCGCTGGGTGTCGGTGAAGAGCCGGGACCGGCGGCCGAGGTCGACCGGCACCGACGCCTTGTCGAGCACGACCGGCACCAGCCCGGCGTTGCAGGCGAGGCGGCGGGCCTGGCCCGCCGAGATCTTGTCGCCGGTGTCGAGCCCGGCGGCCTTCAGCTGCCCGCGCAGGACCGCCTCGTCGAGGGTGACCAGGATCGTGGCGGCGGTGGCCGGGTGCAGGTGGTCGGTCGGCAGGTGCTCGATGAGCTCGACGAAGGCGGCGCCGCGAGCGTGGTCCCAGTCTGTCTGGACAGGCGTGCCGGTCTGCGCCTTCGACGCACCCAGCCGGCCCCGCCGCGGAGCCGTCATCGCTTCGATGACCCTGCGGAGCAGGTGACCCTGCATGACCGGGATCGTGAACCGGCCGGTGACCGTGCCGTCGTGGTTGTCGTGGAAGGTCAGCGACGCCCGCGCGAGGGCGCTGGTCTCCTCGTCGTGCAGGAGCGCGTCCTCGTGGGCGTCGACGACCTGCTCGTCGGGCTCGATCGCGGCGAGCGCGCGGCGGGCGACCTTTCGGAGCCGGCTCGGCGACAGGGTCTGCGCCTTCGCGACCAGCGCCTGCTGCACGACCTCGCGCTGGGCGGGCGTCACGGTCGTGGGGAGTCTGCGGTCGGCGTCGACGATGACCGCGGCGTGGGCGGGGGAGATGTCACCCGCTCGGAGCGACTGCCGCACAACGGGGGAGCGCTCCACCTCGGTGGCGAGCCTTACGTCGCGGTTTGCCGCCTGCGGGTCCGACTGCGTCAGCGTCGCCGCCCACGCGGCGGTGCTGGCGGCGCCACTGCGGGTGGCCGTCCTTGCCTTCTCGGCCGCAGCCAGGACATGCAACCGAGCCGCGACCACCGGCGAACCGGAGGTCATCCTCCAGGTGATCAGCCTGTCGCCCCAGGAGTGGGGGATGAAGGCCGTCTTCCATAGTTGATGGGTCCGCGTTGTCTCATTGACCGTGACACTGAATGGGGCGCACACTCCTAGTGGCGGCAGACCCCGGCCGCAGTGAGTGATCGGAGCACTCATCATGCGCAGGAAGTTGTTGCTGGTCGTATTGCTGACGGTGCTCGTCGTTTCGGGTCTGCCTGCATCCGCGCACGCGGGGTCCGGCCTTGCCAAGCTTCGGGTCTCGGTGCAGGGCGGGATCAAGTCGAGCCCCGGCAACTCCAATGCGTACGTAGAATTTACGTTCACCGGCCGCGGCTGTGATCGCCTCGACGTGTTCGCAGAGATCACGCGCAGCCCTTATGCCGTGCCAGTCCCGAACGGCCTATCCGACAGCGTCCCGAGAAACCGACTGAGCGGCAGTCTGATCGCGGTGCCGGAGCCAGGAACCGTGGTAGTCGGGGCATGGTTCGCCAAGAGCACCGTTCCGCTGTTCGTCACTGCCGAGGGGGGCACGCAGTGCCAGGGGCTTCAGAGCCCCGGCGCGCAGGCGTGGCGCGAGATGACGGTCACCATCCCGCCGCTTACTGAGGTCGTCAGCATTGAACCTCCGGTGAAGCCGAAGGACTCAATCGTCAACGACAGCCAGCGTGATGATCTGGAGGCAGCCGCCAAGGGCGGGGCGGCCGGTTCGGCCATCGCCTGCGCGATCGCTGCGGCCGCGCGGCAGCCAGCGGCGATCGAGTTGTGCAAGGGGTTGTTGATCGGCAGCGCGGGAAGTGGGGCCGCCAGCCTGCTGGACCCGCCCGATCCCGCCTTCCGCGAGATGGTGGAGTCAGGATTCTCGGCCAGACGCTTCGACCCCGGCAGGGTGCGCCTCTTCTCGTGCGCCAGCGGCGGCCGCGAGGCGATGCGCCGGTGCTCGCTTGCCAACAGGCTATTTCATCGTTGGCTGCGCGACACGCGCGAGATGGCCTGGCTCGGGCTGGCCGCGGGCATCGCGGCTAACCGCGAAGGCAATGCCTTCCGTCGACTGACTGGGCAGGCCCGTGAAGAGGTCGTCTCTATGCATCGCACTGCTCTCCTAACTTATGTGGGCAGGTATGCCGAGGTGTCGGAGCGGCGGCGACCGGTCGCTTCGAAGTTGGCGAAGGTTGCAAGCCACTCGACCCTGAACATGCGCTTCTCGCTGGACCAGCGCCGCCGGTGGCTGCGTCGGCTGCGGGACTTGGAGACCGTGCCGAGGTCGGTAAGAACGACCGTGGCGAGGGCGCGACTGCCACTGAAGGCTGCGGTGAGACGAGCTGCGCGCGACTTGTCCGCCCGAAAGCTCCCGGCGACTCTCTCTAAGATCTTCGCGAGCACCTCTCGGCTGCCGCATTCGTCGGGTTCTGTGCTGCGCGGCGCCGGAAGCGACCCGGCATCTGCGTGGTCGGGTCACGGTGTTGCGTCCACGCTCGAGGCTTGGCTCGGCGGGGCTGCCGATGGGCTGGTCGGTGCCTGTGACGACCCTCAACTAAATGTCGATATGTTCGGCGAGCAGCTGGCTAAGTTGCGCTCGACAAAGTCAGGGGGCTTGTACTCCAAGACGCTGGCGCGAACACTGCTTCGCGGCGCCGACGGGGTGCGTAGGCCTTGCGCGGAGACCGTCCACCATACGACGTACGCGGTCGAACCGACACTGGTCGCGCCGCCGGGTGACGGAGCATTCGTCGGTGCTACCGATTTCGCCGTCGCTCCGGACGGCTCCGTGGCGGTGGCCGATCCCGAAGCCCAGACTGTGGTGCGATACCCGGTCGGTGGGGGACCGCCCGTCGAGGTCGGCGGTGAGGGCGGTCCGTTGACGACCCCGACCAATGTCGCTCTCGGACCGACCGGGGACATGTATGTTTCTGATTTCGATGGCGACAAGGTCGTCCACTTCGCGCCCGATGGGACCATGCTGGCCTCGTGGGGCACCTCAGGTGCGGCGCCCGGAGAGTTCGATCAACCGTCGGGGCTCGCCGTGACACCGAGCGGCGAGGTGGTGGTGTGCGACGCGGGCAATAAGCGTCTACAGGTCTTCAGCGCGAGTGGATCCCTTCTGCGAGTGATACCCGGTCCGCCAGCAGGTTCTCCTGGACACCTGGAGATACCGCGCGGGATCACCGTGTCGTCGTCCGGCGTGGTGGCCGTCGCCGACCGGGGTGATGCGAGCGTCGTGCTGTTAAGGCTGTCGGACGGCGCCTACCTTGGTGAGACTGCGCCGACAAGGGAGCTCGGGGAGCCCTCGGCCGTCGGGCTCTACCAGCCATACAGCGTCGCATTCGACCCCAAGGGGGACCTTTGGGTGGCCGACCGGGCCGGGAGTCAGCTTGTCAAGCTCGCCTCGAGCCTAATGAGCCAGGAACGCTCGATCTGGGCATTGGGTCGCGGTCCCAGCTACGCATTACAACCAACGGATCTTGAGGTCGCCAGCGGGCGCCTACTCCTGCTCGACTACGCGGGGCAGAAGGTCATCTCGGTGCCACTGCCGTGAGGTGACGCGGGCCGGTGTCGGTGCGCCAACAGCCGAAACCCAGCTCCCGGAAAGGATGGAGTGCCATCGGGTCGCGGAGTGCGCGACAACGGGATCTTCAATCGGGACCGTTGAACATGCGTCTGGGTCTGCTGCACGAACGGGTGACAGTCGGGGTTAGGCCGCCCGGGTGGCGGTTGTCGTCATGATCAATTCGTATTCGACCGGGGTCAATCGGCCGAGAGCGGCCTGCCGACGTCGGCGGTGGTAGGTCCGTTCGATCCAGGTGACGATCGCGATTCGTAGCTCCTCGCCGGTGTTCCAGGTCCGGCGGTTGAGGACGTTCTTCTGCAGCAGGCTGAAGAAGGACTCCATGGCGGCGTTGTCGCCGGCGGCGCCGACACGTCCCATCGAGCCGACGATCTGGTGGCGGTTGAGCTGGTGGACGAGTTTTCTGGACCTGAACTGGGACCCGCGGTCGGTGTGCAGCACGCAGCCGGCCACACCACCGCGCCGGGCGACGGCGTTGTCGAGCGCGGCGACCGCGATCCGGGACTTCATCCGTGAGTCGATGGAGTAGCCGACGATCCGGTTGGAGTAGACGTCCTTGACCGCGCAGAGGTAGAGCTTGCCTTCCCGGGTCCAGTGCTCGGTGATGTCGGCCAGCCAGAGCTCATTCGGCGCGTCGGCGGTGAAGTCCCGCATCACCAGGTCGTCATGGACCGGCGGGCCTGCCTTCTTGCCGTTGCGGCCGCGTTTCTTCCCGAACGCCGACCACCAGCCCAGTTGCGAGCAGATCTTCCAGGCTGTCCGCTCGGCCATTGGCTGGCCGGCGTCGCGGGCTTCATCGAGGAGGAACCGGTAGCCGAACTCGGGGTCGTCCTGGTGGGCGTCGAACAGCGCGTTCGCGCGATAGGCCTCGGTCAGCTCGGCATTGGTGACCGGGCACTTCAGCCAGCGGTAGTAGGGCTGGCGAGTGATCTTGAGCACCCGGCACGTCACCGCCACAGGCATCCGCAACGGGGCGTCCTTGGCGGCCAGCTCGCGGACGAGCGGGTACATCATTTTCCCGGCAGGTTCGCCTGCGAGAGGTAGGCCGCGGCACGGCGCAGGACCTCGTTCTCCTGCTCGAGGAGCTTGATCCGCTTGTTCGCCTCACGAAGTGCATCGGACTCAATCGCCGGCGTCGAGCCACCCGATGACCTGGACGAGTTCCGTTCGTCGATCGCAAGCCACCGCTTCAGACACGACGGCGAGATGCCGAAGTCCTTCGCGACCTGGGCCATCGAGGCATCTGAGTCCCGGTAGACCCGGATCACGTCCTCGCGGAACTCTTTGGGAAACGCCTTGGGCATGGTGCACATCCTTCCAGCGCCGACTCACATCGACGCAGATCAGATGTCACCTATCCGTGCAGCAGACCCTCTTTTCGCCGCGACAGAGACGCGGGCCTAGCACGTTGCTTAATAGTCGTACACCGACGTGAGCTGCTCGTGCTCATGCGTCACACATCGCTTATCGACGCCTCCACGTCCACCTAAGTCCATATCGAACCGATTGTTGCGGCTCATGGACGGACCAATAGACGACGCTACCGTCGCTTATCACTGCAGGCTGTTGATCACTCAGCTCCGGATCGTCTCGTTCGATTCGTTTGTGACCAGTTGCTGAAACAAACTCCCAGTCGCTTGGAGCGAGAATGAGCATCGTTAGTCGCCCGGTGGGTTTCTCCATATGGGTCTCTAACCATTCCGAGTCGACTCCCTTGAACGCGTTCAGGTACGTCACGTTGTTTATGACCGGTGTCGCTTCACCCCGGGCCAGTTCGCCCAGATTCACCGTGACTAGGTACTCGTTCCTGAGAACCTGGCCATCAATCCCGGTGTGGGAGACCTGCGGGCGCTCCTCCCACTTCGCAGCGGGGTGAGTCGAGCTCCCATGCCAACTCATCTCAGAAGTGGTGGCGTAGTGCATGGTCAGCTCACTCTTCTGACCTAGCTTCTTCACTCGGTAGTAGTCCGTGAGAGGGACCAACTGATCCGGCGCGTCAGGTGGGCCGTTCCGCAGGTCCAGCGCCTTCACAACCTCGTCGTACAGGAAGGGGCTCCCGATGCTTGTGGCTCGGGCTTCAAGGTCGTCCTCGCCCCAAACTCGGTTCAGGACGTAGAGGGTCGCGATGAACCCAGCGAAGGCGCCTCCCAGTTGCACCACGCCGTTATCGATCACTCCAGAAGACTCGAGGAGCCCGAAGCAGACGACTGCAGCCAGGAGAGCCAGCACCCAAATAAGCAGAACCTTGCCCGGCTTGGTTTGCATGAAGTTCATGGCTGCCCCCGAGGGTGTCCCGTTTTGAAATCAAAGGTGCTCCCCGCGCCTCACTGGCGTCAAGGACCTCCCGCGTCACGTAACTGATATGGCGACGCCCCAATCTCTGTCCGTGACCAGAGGCTGCGTCACTTCCGTCCGGGGCGCGACATTGCGCCCCGTGCCGGCGTGCTTCGGCACATCGAGTCATGCTGTGACGTGCCTCGTCCCGCCCGCCGGCGGAACCTGGGACGAGCCGCCCCACAACTCCTCGGCAGGTCGACGCGTCACACTCGGAAGACCCCCAGAGGGACCCCGACCCACTCGGAGGAGAGCCATGCGACGCACGTCCATCACTGTCTCGTTGATCGCCCTGGCGCCGTTCGGCGTCGTGGGCCTGACCGCCGGTCCCGCCGCGGCCGAGACGACCTGCGACGGGAAGGTGCCCACGATCGTCGTCGTCCCCGGCGAGGCGACCACCGGCACGCCCGGTGACGACGTCATCCTCGGCAGCTTCGCCCAGGACAGGGTCGACGGGGGTGCCGGCAACGACACCATCTGCGGGCTCGGCAACGCGGACACGCTGGTCGGCGGGCCGGGCGACGACCGGCTGTTCGGCGGCCTCGACGACTTCTACGTCCCCGACGACGGCTACTCCGGCGACATCGTCATACCAGGTCCGGGCAACGACCACGTCGACCTCGGCGACGACCCGGCATCGGCGACGGTCGACGAGGTGGACCAGCCGGCCCGCTACGACAAGGTCGTCTTCCAGGACGCGCGCGGCCCGGTCACCGTGGACCTCGCGGCCGGGAGGGCGTCAGGGGAGGGCACCGACACCATCGCGGTGCCGGCCTTCTCGGGCGGGATCGTGGGCTCGGCGTACGACGACGTGCTGACGGGTGCGAACGTCCCGGACCGCATCGAGGGCGGCCGCGGCGACGACCGGATCCGAGGGCTCGGCGGTGACGACGTGCTGGAGCCCGGGCGGGGGGACGACGTGGTGCGCGCCGGCGACGGCGACGACGCCGTGTTCTCGCCGGACACGGGGCGCGACCGGTTCTACGGCGACGACGGCCAGGACTTCGCCGAGGCGAGCGGGCGGCGCAGCGCCATCGGTGGTGGGAACGGTGACGACTACCTCGTGTCGCGCCACGGTGCCGACGTCCACGGCGGACGGGGCGACGACGAGATCGAGGCGGACCTCATCCGCAGGACGCGGATCGAGGTGGATGCCGGCAGCGGCCGACGTGACATCGTGCGGATGCGGGCGCCGAAGTCCGAGTTCCCGCGGGGCTCGAGGTACGTCGTCGACGTGCCGCGCAAGCGCGTGACGGTCGGCGGAGCGAAGCGGGCGCGCTACGAGGGCGTCGAGGACCTCAGGTTCTCCGGGCGTCCCGGTCGCCTGACCTACGTGGGCGGCTCGAAGCGCGACCGCCTGTCCGTGACCAACGGGATGCAGGTGAGGGCGTACGGCCGGCGCGGGGCCGACATCCTGGTGGGCGGCTCACGCGGCGACCTCCTCGACGGTGGCCCGGGTCGCGACCAGCTCGTCGGTGGTGCGGGCAGGGACCGGTGCATCAGCGGCGAGGAACGACGGCAGTGCGAGGTACGTCGCTGACCCGCGGTCAGGCGGCGCTGACGGCTTCGGAGTCGAGCTCGACGCCCGGTCCGCCCCAGAATCGTCCTCGGTCGAACAGCAGAGGCTCGCCGTCAGCGCGAACGGCGACCTTCACGACACGTCCGAGGTGCAGCCGGTGGTCGCCGCCGTCGTACGACTGCCACGCCTCGCAGCGGTACGACGCGAGCGCACCGTCGAGGGTCGGCGCCAGGTGGTCGCCCGTCGACTGCCAGCCGACCCCCGAAGGCGCACGCCGCCGGCCGGCGAAGTGGAGTGCGAGGTCCAGCTGCGTGGCGTCGAGGACGTTGACGGTGAACGGCACGCGCCCGAGGTGGCCGGCAGCGCTCGCCGAGCGGGCCACGGACACCAGCACCAGCGGCGGGTCGAGCGAGACGGACGTGAACGAGCTCACGGTCACCCCGCGCGTGACTCCCTCGCCTCGGTAGCTCACCACCGACACACCCGTGGCGAACCGCGACAGGCAGTGCCGCAGGTGCAACGGCTCCAGGGTCGGCGTGCCGTCCACGACCTGTCCCATCCCTACTGGAGCAGGCCGGGCACGCCGAGCGCCTGGCGTCCCGACTCCACGAGCGTGGCCTCGGGCGTCAGCGGGTGGAACTTCGCGGCCCGGACGTCCCGGTAGGCGCGCTCGATGACCGACCCCTTGAAGAAGGCCTGGCCACCCGCGACGTCCATCGCCAGGTCGACGACCTCGACGCCCGCCTGGGCGACCTCGGCCTTCGCGGTCATCACCGCGAGGAACCGCTCGTGCGACGGCGTCGGGTCGTCGCCGACGGCAGCGAGCGCTCCGTCCAGCGCCCACTCCGCCACCTGCAGCCTGTGCCGCATCACCCCGACGGTGCGCTGCACGAGCGGGTCGTCGGCCCGGGCCGCGGCGGACGCCAGCGCTTCCGCGTACGCCGCCTCGGCGACGCCGAGGTAGACGCCCGAGATGATCGGGAAGGCGACGCTCGCGATGACCTGAAGTGGCGGGTCGACCACGCCGTACGGCCGGTTCGCGAGCACCTTGTCGTCCGGCACGAACACGTCCTCGAGGAGGATGTCGTGGCTGGCCGTGCCGCGCATGCCGAGGGTGTCCCAGGTGTCGACCACCGTCACGCCCGGCGCCGAGAGGGGCACCGCCATGTTGAGCACCCGGCGACCCTGCTCGGGATCGTCGAGGACGAACATCGTCGACATGACCGACCCGTGACGCGACTGGCTGGCGAACCGCTTGCGGCCCGAGACCCGATAGCCGCCCTCGGCCGGGACCGCCTCGCCCCGGGGATGGGTGAAGTCGCCTCCGCCCGTCGAGACGAGGAGGAGCCCGTCCTCGGCGACCCTGCGCAGGGTCGCCTCGGCCCCCGGCATCCCCCGGCGGTAGCGCCACGCCGTGAAGGCGACCACGTGCTGGTGCATGGAGCTCGCCAGCGCGGTCGCGCCGCAGTGGTGTGCGAGCTCGCGCTGGAGGGCGGTGAGCTCGCTGATCGTGGCGCCCTCGCCGCCGAGCTCGGCAGGGACGGCCGCCGTGAGCAGGCCGACGTCGCGGAGGGCGTCGTAGGCCTCGCCGACGAACGTGCCGTCGACGTCGTGCCGGGCAGCGTGCCGGGCGAGCCGTGGGCCGATGGCCCTCGCGCGCTCGACGAGCGAGCCGGAGGTGCCGGTGGCGTGGTGGTCGGAACGGGTGTCGGACTGCGCGCTCTCGGCGCGGGGCTGGGTGGATGTCGTCATGCGTCGAGCATCGGCGTGGCCGCGAGCGGCATCCAGTGCACGATCGTGACCCCACTGGTCCAGGTTCTGGACTACCACCCGCCGTCGAGCCCTGCGAGGATGAGTCATGCCCGACTACGGGAGCTACTGTCCGGTCGCGATGGCCAGCGAGGTCATCGCCGACCGGTGGAACCCGCTCATCATCCGGGAGCTGGTGCTGGGCAACACCCGGTTCAACGACATCGCCAGAGGCATGCCGGGGATCTCCCGTTCGCTGCTCGTCCAGCGGCTCCGGCACCTGGAGAAGACGGGCGTCGTCGAGACGTGGCCCGCCGCGACGGGCCGGGGGAGCGAGTACCACCTCACGCCGGCCGGGCGGGACCTCGAGCGCGTCATCGACAGCCTGGGGCGCTGGGCGGTGGAGTGGCTCTTCGACGACTTCCGTCCGCACGACGTGCCGCCTGCCACGCTGATGTGGTGGATGCACCGGAGGGTCGACCCGTCCCGGTTCCCGCCGCTGCGCACCGTCATCGAGTTCCGGCACACCGCCCCGGAGCCGCAGACGATCTGGATGGTCCTCGACCACGGCCAGGCCTCCGTGTGCCTCCAGCACCCGGGCTTCGAGACCGACGTCCTCGCCTCAGCCGACACCGCGGCCTTCGCCGACGTCTTCCAGGGCTACCAGCGCTGGTCCGAGGCGGTGGACGCCGGACGGATCGAGGTCGCCGGGCCACCCCGCCTGACCGTAGCCCTTCCCACGTGGTTCCGGTGGAGTCCGTGGGCCGAGGTCACCCGCGAGCGGGCCGGGCGCCCCGTCGCCGGGCCCGCACCTCGCTGAGACTTCCTACTGCTCGAACCTGCGGAACGCGCGCCCCTGCGCACCCGCGAGCTCCGCGGTCTTCCGCGACAGCTCGGTGACATCCACGTCGCGCAGGCTGGTGAGCTGGTGCGGGTCGCGCTCGAGGTCGTACAGCTCCCACTCCCCGGTGCCGGCGTGCTCGATGTAGGCACGGGAGCCCTCGCGGAGCAGCGCCCAGTCGAGGTTGGTGTTCTCGATGATCAGGCGGCGCCGCCAGCTGGACCAGTCGCCGGACCGGAGAGGGCCGAGCATCGAGCGGCCGTCGAGCTCGCGTCCGTCGTCCGGGTCCAGGCCGGCGATGTCGAGGGTGGTGGGCATGAGGTCGACCTGGGAGACCAGCGCGTCGACCGTGCGCGGCTCGACGCCGGGTCCGCGCGCGGCGAAGGGGATGCCGGCCGCCTCCTCGTAGGGCTGCGACTTGTGGAGCAGCCGGTGCTCGCCGAGGAGGTAGCCGTTGTCGGAGACGAAGAAGATCCACGTCCTGCGGAGCTGGCCGGTCCGTCGCAGCACGTCGAGGATCCGACCGACCTGGTCGTCGACGTCCTGGAGCTCCTCGAGCTTGCCCTCGTAGATCTTGCGCATCCGGCGACGCTCCTGCTTCGGCAGGTCGCGCAGCCACGTGGGCTTGTCGCTCATGTCGGCCTCGTTGAACGCCGGCGGGTCCCACTCGACGTCGTCGAAGTCGTCGGCGTGCTCGGGGCTCGGCGTGTAGGGGCCGTGCGGGGCGGTGGGGGAGTACACCGCGAACCACGGCCCGGTGTCCTGGTGGCGACGGATGAAGCGGCGCAGCCGCTTGCCGGCGAACTGGTCGAACCCCCGCTGCGACTCGACGCGCCGGACCGTGCCGTCGACGTTGACGCGTGGGTCGTCGATCATGCCGTCGAGCAGCGCCACCCAGCGGTCCCAGCCGGGGGCGACGTAGGTCGGGTCCAGGCCGAGGCCGTTCATGTACTTCCCGAAGTAGCCGGTGCTGTAGCCGGCGCCCTGCAGCCTGGTCGCCGCGGTGTCCCGGTCGTGCCCCTGCCCGACGAAGGGCTGGTGGGTCATGTTGCTGTCGCAGCCGTGGTTGTGGGGGTAGCGGCTGGTGAGGATCGAGGCGCGCGCCGGCCCGCACAGCGGCATCGCGCTGTAGCCGCGACGGAAGTGCACCCCCTTGCGGACCAGCCGCCTCCACGTGCGGTCCATCGACCGCAGGGTCGAGCGCATCTGGTCGTCGGTGACGATCCACAGCACGTTGTCGGCCACGCGCCCACCCTACGCACGCCGCACACCCGGTCGCCTGCCTCGACGGCACCAGCGCGACCTCGGCCGACGACCTCTGCTAGCGTCGTCGCCGTCCACACGGGAGTCCGCGGCAGCGGGCTGAGAGGGAGCTGGAGCCGCTCCGACCGTCGTACCTGATCCGGGTCATGCCGGCGAAGGAAGTGATTCCACGTGTTGTCGACGCGCATCTTCTGCCTGGTCTCCTCGACCGACGACCTGTCCCTGCTCGGCGACCTGGCCGAGGCCGGGATCGACGGGTTCCAGGTCCGCGACAAGGTGGCCACCACCCGTGAGCTCGTCGAGCTCACGCGGGTCGTGATCGGCGCGGTCCGCCCGTTCGGCGCCACCGTCGTCGTCGACGACCGGCTGGACGTCGCCCTGGCGACGGAGGCCGACGGGGTCCACCTCGGGGCCGACGACCTCCCGGTCGCGCTGGCCGTCGCGGCCGCGCCGCACCTGCTCGTCGGAGCGACCTGTCGCGACCGCGGCGACGTCGAGCGGGCCGCCGCGGCAGGGGCGGCGTACGCCGGGTTCGGACCCGTGTTCGCCACGTCCAGCAAGGCCGGGCTCCCGCCCGCGCTCGGGGTGCCCGCCGTCGCCGCTGCGAGCGGCGTGCTGCCGCTGGTGGCCATCGGCGGCATCGAGACCGGCCGGGTGCGTCCGGTGGTCGACGCGGGTGCCCACGGCGTGGCGGTGATCGGTGCCATCTGGCGCGCACCTGATCCCGTCGCCGCAGCGAAGGAGCTGGTGCAGGAGCTCGGCTGATGCGCGTCCACGTCCTCGGCGCCGGCATCGTCGGCCTCGCCTGCGCCGACGAGCTGCTCGCCCGCGGCCACGACGTCACCGTCGTCGACCCGGCACCTGGGAGCGGTGCCTCGGCCGTCGCCGCCGGGATGCTGTCACCGGCGGGGGAGGCCTGGTTCGGAGAGGCCGACGTGCTGGGGCTCGGGCTGGCCAGCGCGGCCCTCTGGCCGGCGTACGCCGCCGGGCTGGGCGTGACCCTCCACGAGCACGGGACCCTCGTGGTCGGGTACGACGCCGGTGACGGCCAGGACGTCGAGCGGCACGCCGAGGTGCTGGCGCGGCACGGCATCCCGGTCGACCTGCTGGGGCACGCGGAGGTCCGCGGCCTCGAGCCGGGGATCGGACGCACGTCACGCGGGATCCGGCTCGACGACCGGGCGGTCGACCCCCGGGCGGTGGTCGCCAGCCTGCTCGCCCGGCTGCGCGGCCGGGTCCGGGACCGCCTGCCGGCGGCACGTCCGGACGCGACGGTGGTCGCCACCGGAGCCTTGCTTCCCGAGCCGTGGACCGGTCTGGTCCGAGGCGTGCGCGGGGAGGTCGTCCGGCTCCGGACCACCGTGCCGCCGCGCCACGTGGTCCGGGGCTGGGTCGCGGGCGAGCCGGTCTACCTCGTGCCGCGCGCGGACGGGGAGGTGGTGGTCGGGGCCACGGTCGAGGAGCACGACGAGCCGCCGGCGGCGACCGCGGGCGGCGTCCTCCGGCTGCTCCGCCCCGCACGCGTGCTGCTGCCCGCGCTCGACCGGGCCGAGGTGCTCGCGTGCGAGGCCCGGGACCGGCCGGCGACGCGCGACCACCTGCCCCTGGTCGGCCCGACTGACGACCCGCGCACCTGGCTCGCGGCCGGCCACTTCCGCCACGGAGTCCTGCTCGCCCCGCTGACGGCCCGGCTCCTCGCCGACGCCCTCGAGGGCGCGGCCCCCGACCCGGCCGTCGACCCCCGACGGTTCCTGACCGCTAACCACCCCACCACCACGACCACCGGAGGCATGCCATGCGCCTGACCCTCAACGGCGTCCCCCTGGACGCCGACGCCCGGACCCTGCAGGACCTGCTCGGCCCCCTCCCGAGCGGGCACGCAGCCGTCGTCAACCACGAGGTCGTGCCGCGCGCCGAGCACGCCAGCAGGCTGCTCGCCGACGGCGACGTCGTCGAGCTCGTCACGGCGGTGGCCGGCGGATGACCGAGCGGACGAGCGACCTCGTGATCGGCGGGCGCACCCTGTCGTCGCGGCTGTTGCTCGGCACTGGGGGCCTGCCGCGACCGGACTTGGTCGACCCGGTCCTCGACGCGGCCCGGCCCGGAGTGGTGACCGTCAGCGTGCGGCGGACGTCGAGCACCGCACCGGGCGGGCTCCTCGCGGCGCTCTGCGACCGCGGGGTCCCGGTGTTGCCGAACACCGCCGGCTGCCTGTCGGCCCGCGAGGCCGTGCTGACCGCCGAGACGGCGCGCGAGGCGCTGGCCACGGACTGGGTGAAGCTGGAGGTGATCGGCGACGAGGTGAGCCTGCTGCCCGACGCCGTCGAGCTGGTCGCGGCAGCGGCGGAGCTCGTCGCGCGCGGCTTCACGGTCCTGCCCTACACGACCGACGACCCGGTGCTCGCCCGCCGCCTCGCGGACGTCGGCTGCGCGGCGGTGATGCCGCTCGGCTCGCCGATCGGCTCCGGCCTCGGGATCCTCAACCCCCACCTCATCGAGTCGGTCGTGGCCGCGGTCGACGTGCCGGTGGTGCTCGACGCCGGCATCGGCACGGCCTCCGACGCGGCGCTGGCCATGGAGCTCGGGTGCGACGCGGTCCTGGCGGCGAGTGCGGTGACGCGGGCCGCGGACCCGGTCGCGATGGCCGGCGCACTGCGGGCGGCCGTCGACGCAGGCGCCGCCGCACGGCGGGCCGGCCGGATCCCGCGCCGGACCGTGGCGCGCTCGGCGAGCCCGCTGGACGGGAGGATCGCGTGATCCCGCGGCTCGTCGTGCTGACCGACCGTGCCCAGCTGCGGCTGGGCCGGGGGCTGGTCCGCACCGTCCGCGAGTGCGCCGATGCGGGACTGTCGGCGGTCGTGGTGCGCGAGCACGACCTCGCGCCGTCGGCCCGATCGGCGCTCGTCGAGGAGCTGGTGTCGGTTCCCGGCCTGACGGTGATCTCCTCTCGCATCCCGGATCCGCGAGCCCACGGCCTGCACTGCGCGGCGCAGCAGGGCGCGCCGCCTTCCGCCGGTCGCTGGGGCCGGTCGTGCCACTCGCGCGCCGAGGCCGACCGTGCGGCGGACGAGGGCGCGTCCTGGGTCACCCTGTCGCCGTACGCCGTCAGCGCGAGCAAGCCGGGCCACGGTCCCGCCCTGCCGCCCGGCGCCTACGCCGGCCATCGCGTCCCGGTGCTCGCCCTGGCCGGGATCGACGCCCGCAACGCGGCCGCCGCCCGGTCCGCGGGCGCGCACGGCGTCGCGGTGATGGGTGCCGTGATGCGCGCCGCCGACCCCGCGGCCGTGGTGGCCGGGCTGCTGGAGGCGCTGGCATGAGCGCCCCACCGGTGGTCCTCGCCATCGGCGGCACCGACAGCGGTGGTGCCGCGGGGCTGGCCGCCGACGTGGCCACCCTCGGCCACCTCGGCTGCCACGCCGCGTGCGCGGTCACGGCGGTCACCGCGCAGGACACCACGGGCGTGCACGCGGTGCACCAGGTCCCGCCACCGGTGCTGGCCGCCCAGCTCGACGCCGTCCTCGACGACCTGCCGGTCGCCGCGGTGAAGACCGGCATGCTCGGGTCACCCGGAGCGGTCCGGCTCGTCGCGGAGCGCACGCGGGACCTGCCGCTGGTCGTCGACCCGGTGCTGGTCGCCACGAGCGGGGCGGTCCTCGGCGACGACGCCGTGCGCCGGGCGTACTGCGACGTGCTGCTGCCGGTCGCGACGGTGGCGACCCCCAACCTCGCCGAGGCCCGGGCCCTCACCGCTGTCGACGCCGCAGCCCGCGACCTCGCGGCCCGCCTCGCGGACCTCGGCTGCGCCGTCATCCTCACCGGGGGACCGGACTGGCGACCGGGCAGGGCCGTCGGCACCTGCACCGACTGGCTCTGCGAGCCGGGCGGCACCCCGGTCGCGATGCGGCACCCGGCCGTCCCCACCACCGCCGACCACGGCACCGGGTGCACCTACGCCAGCGCCCTCGCCGCCCACCTCGCCCACCGCGCGCCCCTCGCCGAGGCAGCCGCGGACGCGGCGGCGTACGTCGCGTCCCGGCTCACCGACAGCAGCACCTGGCACCTCGGCCGCGGCCGGGGTCCCGTCTCCCACCTCGCACCCACCCATCGCGTCCACCAGGAGGACCCCGCATGACCGCCCACCCCACCCACCCCGCCCACGAGCGCGTCCTCACCGGCCCGTTGGACGTGCCCGTGACGAGGGTCCACCTCACCAACGGCGAGACCTTCGACCGCTACTGCACCGCGGGCCCCGGCTCCGACCCGGCCGCCGGGCTGCCGGCGCTGCGCGCGGAGTGGATCGCGGAGCGCGGGGACACCGAGGAGCACCCCGGTCGCGAGGCCCGGCTGGCCGACAACGGCCGCTCGGCCGTCCGGCGTGGCGCCGCGCGCGAGGAGTGGCCGGGCGAGCGCCGGGCGCCGCGGCGTGCCCTCCCCGGTCGTACGGTCACCCAGCTGCACTACGCCCGCCAGGGGATCGTGACACCCGAGATGGAGTACGTCGCCGCACGCGAGGGCTGCGACGTCGAGCTGGTGCGCAGCGAGGTCGCCGCCGGCCGGGCGATCATCCCGGCCAACGTCAACCACCCGGAGTCCGAGCCGATGATCATCGGGCGGCGGTTCCTGGTGAAGGTCAACGCCAACATCGGCAACTCGGCCGTCACCAGCAGCATCGCCGAGGAGGTCGACAAGCTCACCTGGGCCGTCACCTGGGGCGCCGACACCGTCATGGACCTCTCGACCGGTGACGACATCCACACCACTCGCGAGTGGATCCTGCGCAGCTCACCCGTGCCGATCGGCACGGTCCCGCTCTACCAGGCGCTGGAGAAGGTCGACGGGCAGGCGGAGCGGCTGACGTGGGAGGTCTTCCGCGACACCGTGGTCGAGCAGTGCGAGCAGGGCGTGGACTACATGACCGTCCACGCCGGCGTGCTGCTGCGCCACGTCCCGCTGACGGCGAACCGCGTGACCGGCATCGTCTCGCGCGGCGGCTCGATCATGGCGGGCTGGTGCCTGGCCCACCACGAGGAGAACTTCCTCTTCACGCACTTCGACGAGCTCTGCGAGATCTTCGCGGCCCACGACGTCGCCTTCTCGCTGGGCGACGGGCTGCGCCCGGGATCGGTCGCCGACGCCAACGACGCCGCCCAGCTCGCCGAGCTGCGCACCCTCGCCGAGCTCACGCAGCGGGCGTGGGAGCACGACGTGCAGGTCATGGTCGAGGGTCCCGGCCACGTCCCGCTCGACCTCGTCGAGGAGAACGTCCGCCTCCAGCAGGAGTGGTGCCACGGCGCTCCGTTCTACACGCTCGGCCCGCTCGCCACCGACGTCGCGCCTGGCTACGACCACATCACCAGCGCCATCGGCGCGGCCGCGATCGCGATGCACGGGACCGCGATGCTCTGCTACGTCACGCCCAAGGAGCACCTCGGCCTGCCCGACCGCGACGACGTGAAGACCGGCGTCATCACCTACAAGCTCGCCGCCCACGCCGCCGACGTCGCCAAGGGCCACCCCGGTGCCCGCGACTGGGACGACGCGCTGAGCCGCGCCCGCTTCGAGTTCCGCTGGCACGACCAGTTCGCCCTCTCGCTCGACCCGCACACCGCCGAGGCCTTCCACGACGAGACGCTGCCCGCCGAGGGTGCCAAGACCGCGCACTTCTGCTCGATGTGCGGCCCGAAGTTCTGCTCGATGCGGATCAGCCGCGACGTGCGCGAGCGCTTCGCGGCGAAGCCGCCGGAGCTCCTGACGCTCGGCGCGACCGTCCACGGCGGGGAGGACGCGTCGTGACCGTGGCCGGGACGGCTTAGGCGATCTCGGTGTCGGAGACCCCGCCGGCGACGAGCCGGTCGCGGAGCTCCACGAGCTCGGTCACGGCCTCGAGGAAGCGGGCCGTGCTGTCGCCGACGTGGAGGTCGTCGAAGTAGTGGTGCCGCATGGCGACGCGGGCGAGGTGGTGCTCGTCGTGGGCGAGCCGGTCGGCGAGGAGGGATGTCAGCGCGGCCACGTCGGACTCGTCGACGACGTCGGCGCACCGGCTGATCGGGACCTCCTGCCGGAGGACCTCGGCGTCGCCGTGGCGGTCGGTCAGGAAGATCGGCTTGTCGGTGTGGAGGTAGAGCCAGTCCAGCCCCACCGACGACACGTCGGTGACCATGGCGTCACAGCCCGGCATGACGGCGAGGATGTCGCCCTCGAGGACCTGCGCGTGCCCGGCGGCGGGATCGACCCGCGCGGCGTCGTCCACGATGCGCCGGATCTCGTGGTGCGCCGCGGCGATGGCCGGGGTGGTGCTCGTCGTGACCTTGGGGTGGGGCTTGTAGACCAGGCGGACGTCGGGGACCGCGAGGATCGCCCGCACGATCGCAGTCCCGAGCGTGTCGACGGAGGTGTAGTCGTTGTAGTCCGCGTCGCCCTCCCAGGTCGGCGCGTAGAGGACGGTACGACGATCGCTCGGCGCGAGGAGGGGCGTGCGGGGGAGGTCGAGCTGGGGGCGTCCGACACGGACGAGCCGGTGGGCGTCGAAGTCCAGCAACCCGGTGAGGTAGCGCTCGACCGCGGCGCCCCCGGCGACGAAGACCCGGTCGTAGGCCTTCGCGTTGTTGCTCGCCATCGACTGCTTGTCGCTCTCGCCGTGGTTGACGTGCACGTGCAGCCGACGGCCGTCCACCAGGGACTCGAAGTTGAGCACCGAGTTGTTGCAGTAGAGCACGACCTTCGCGTCGAGGTCGGCGTAGAGCTCCGTGAGCTCGGGGAAGGTCGCAGCCGTCAGCACGGGCAGGTGCGTCCGCGGCTCGACCACGGCCGCCGACGCGGCGTCCCGCAGGACCACGGCGACCGGGTGGACGTCGTGCAGGATCTCGAGGACCTCGAGCCACTGGGCGAGCTGGTAGGTCCGGGTCGGGTCGCCGGCGAAGTAGGCGATCACGTGCACGTCGTTCACGTCCAGATCCTAGTCCGGTCGACGGCACCGGCAGGGCCGTTCGAGGCTCCAGTCGGACCCCAGCGAGCGGGGTCAGGATGGGACCGTGTTCCACATCGGAGTCCTCGCGCCCCGGCTGCCGGCTGCGGCCGAGGTGCTGCGGCGGATCGAGGAGGCGGGGACGGCCCTAGGGCCCGACCTGCAGCGCCCCGAGGTCAGCCTCGTGTGGCAGCCCGTGGAGGGACGGTGGGACGCCTGGCAGCGCAACGACCCGGACACCGTCCGGACCCAGCTCGCGCTGGGCTGCGTCCGCCTGCGCCAGTCGGGCGCGCACTTCTTCGTGTGCCCCGACGACACGGCGTACGCCCTGCTCGACGATCCGGGCCTCGACCTCGCGCTGCCCGGGATCCACGTCGCCGGCGTCGTCGCGGCTGCGGCCCAACGACAGGGCTTCGCCCGGGTCGGGGTGCTCGGCACGCGGTGGACGCTCGACGCGGGACGCTACGCCGACGAGCTCGAACCGATGGGGCTCTCGGCGGTGGCGCTGCCCCTGTGGGACCAGACCACGCTGCACTCCATCGTCTTCGACGAGCTCGTGCGCGGCCGGTTCTCGCTGGAGTCGCGCGACACCGTGCTGGCCCTCGTGGAGGACCTGCAGGGGGAGGGGTGCGAGGCGGTCGTCGTCGGGTGCCCCGAGCTCGCTGCGCTCGTGAGCCCGGCGAGCTCCCCGCTGCCGCTGCTCGACGCGACGCAGCTGCTGGCCGACGCGGCCGTCGCCGTCGCCACGGGCGCCGCCCCGCTGCCACGCTGGCGCGGCGGTCCGGACGAGGGCACCGTCACCGACCCGTGGGCGCGCTCGGCCGGCTGACACGCACAGAGGGGGCTCCCGACCGGGAGCCCCCTCTGCTGTCACGCCGGGATCACTGCAGCACGTACAGGTCCTTGTAGTTCGGGGCGCCGATGGATCCGTCACCCGTCGGGTTGCCGATCTTCTCGCCGAAGACGAAGAGGTCGTTGCGGAACGCGGTCGGGATGATCGGGAAGTACTCCGTCATGATCTTCTCGTCCAGCGCACCCCAGGCGTCGGCCTGCTCCTCGATCGGCATGGTGGCGATGGCGGTCATCTCGTCGTCGATGGACGGCTCCGAGAACTGCGCGGTGTTGTAGACGGCACCGGTGCGCAGCAGCGACGGGATCATCGTGGAGCCCGACGGCCAGTCCGAGCACCAGTTGACGCCACGCAGGTTCAGGGTCTTGTTGACCTTGTTGTCGGGGTCGAGCCACACGTTGTACGGCGACTCCTGGACCGGGATCGACTTGACCTTGAAGCCACCGGCCTCGAAGCCCTTGGTGATCTGGTCCTGAGCGGCCTTGGCCAGCGGGTCGACCTCGTAGAACACCATGGTGATCGGGTACGGCTTGTCGCCGTAACCGGCCTCGGCCAGGAGCTCCTTGGACTTCTCCGGGTCGTAGGTGATCTGCTCACCGTCGACCTGGAACTCCTTCTTGCCGGCCATGCCGGGGGGCATCACCGAGTTGGCGGGGATGCGGGTCACGCCCGGGACCTCGCCGCTCGCGATCCAGACGTCCTCGTAGGGGTACGCGTAGGCGAGCGCCTTGCGGACGTTGATGTCGGTGATCTTGGTGTAGTCGGGCGTCAGCATCGAGACGCACTGGGACGTCTGCTGCACCAGGCGCTCACCGAGCTGGCCGTTCGCGTCGTTGTACTTGTCCGAGCCCAGGGCGGTGGACACGGCGGTCTGGCTGTCGGAGTTGCCCGAGAGCATGATCTCGTCGACCTTGGCCTGGTCCTGGTTGAACTTGAAGACGAACTCGTCGGCGTACTGGTGACGCGCCGGGTCGGACTCAGCAGCCCACTGGTCGTTCTTCACGAGGACGAGCTCCTCGTTGGGCTTGTAGCTCTCGACCTTGTAGGGGCCGTTCGAGAGCGGCTTCTGGCCGTAGTTCGGCGGCTTGGAGGCGTTGCCGAGCGGGGCCGGGCCCATCGCCATGAAGGCGCCCCAGTAGTCCATGTCCGGGAACGGCTTGGACATCTTGATGGTGATGTCCTGGCCCTCGACGGTGACGCCGTCCCAGTTGGCGCACTTCGGGTCCTTGCCGGTGTAGGGGCCCTCGTAGTCCTCGGCGCCCGCGAAGTAGGACTTCGAGTACTCGGTGCCGGGACCGGACGGGAACGCCTCGGAGTCGAGCGAGCGGCAGATGCCGAACGCGACCTCTTCGGCGGTGACGGGCTTGCCGTCCTCCCACGTCGCGTCGTCACGGATGGTGAACTTCCACTCCGTGAAGTCCTCGTTGGGCGTGCCCAGGTCGGTCGCCAGGTCGGGGACCAGGACGGGCTGGCCCTCCTCGTCGCGGGCGTACTGGGTCAGCGAGCGGCTCGTGAGCGCCTGCTGGATGGAGTTGCCCGTGACGGACCAGCCGCCGGTCGGGTCGAGCGTGTCGGGACCGGGGTCGCCCGGGAGGTACACCGTGATGGTGCCGCCGGCCGTCGCGCCCTCGACGTCCGCAGCGGGGCCCTGACGCTCAGCGTCCTTGGTGCCCCCCTCCTGACCGCCGAACTTCCTGTCCGTGCCACTCCCGCCTTCACCGTCGTCCGACGATCCGCCGCCACAGGCAGCGAGCGTCAGAAGAGCGGCTCCAGCAACGAGTGCAAGCGGCTTGTTCCGCTTCATGCTGTCCAGCCTTTCTTTGTGTTTCTCACCGAGGACGGCGTCTCCGGCGACATTCGATCGACCGCGTGCTGTGCGTGCGCTCAGCGACGGGTCTTCGGGTCCAGGGCGTCGCGGAGCGCGTCACCGAGGAGGTTGAGGGCGAGCACGAGCGCGACGACGCCGAGCAGCGGCTGCCACAGGTACTGGGGGTACTCGCGGAAGAACGTGAGGTTCGTGCCCTTGAGGATGGTCTGGCCCCAGCTGACGCCGTCGGTGACGCCGATGCCGAGGTAGGCCAGGCCGGCCTCGGCGGCGACGAACGCCGGGAGCATCAGCGAGACGCTGATGATGATCGGGGCCGCCAGGTTGGGCAGCAGCTCCTTGAAGAGGATGCGGGAGGTGGGCATGCCCATGACCCGGGCCGCCTGGACGAACTCGCGCTCGCGCAGAGCGAGCACCTCACCGCGGATCAGGCGGGCGGTGCCCATCCAGCCGAGCGTCGCCAGCACGATGATCAGGCTGGTCTTCTGGATCGTCCCGTAGTTGTCGGAGAGGGAGAACCGCTCGTTGATGATCGGCGCCAGGGTCAGCGCGGCGAGGAGGTAGGGGATCGTCAGGAACGCGTCGATGAAGAACGACAGCACCTTGTCGACGGTGCCGCCGAGGAAGCCCGCGAGCAGGCCGACGATGGTGCCCAGGATGCTGGCGAAGGCGGTGGCCGTGGTCGCGATGATCAGCGACACCCGGCAGCCGTGGAGCCAGTAGGCGAGGTTGTCCTCACCGGTCCGCGGTGCCACACCCATCGGGTGGTCCCACGTGAACGGACCGTTCGGGGGGCCCATCTCGGGCTTGGGCAGGCCGTTGTTGAGGCCGTCCACGCGCTCGCTGGCGAGCGGCGTCTCGAGGCTGACCCCGAAGAGGGAGCTGATCGGGCCGGCGAAGACCGCGCAGATGATGAAGAACAGGACCACCACCGCGCAGACGACGGCGATCTTGTCGCGGACCAGACGGCCGAGCGCGATCCGGATCGGGGACTTGCCGGCGATCTCCTTGGCCTGCTGGCTGTTGGGATCCTGGCGGTCCGGCTCGTTGCTCAGCGAGCCGAGCGTCTCCGGTCCTGCGGTCTCTGCCGACATGCTCTCCCCATCTGGTTCGGGAACTGTCCGGCGCGCTCCGGGGATCCCCCGGGGGCGGCGCCGAGACGGGACTCTATGTGACCCGCGACGCAGGCACGATCACTGACGCGTAACGATCCAGTTACGACCGGTTAACCAACCTGTGGCGGCAAACCTCCCGAGGATCACTCCTCGCGCGGAAGGTCCTTCGCAGGTACGGCGTCGACACCGGCTTCCTTGCGCTGCTCGGGCGTGATGGGGGCGGGCGCCGCCGTGAGGGGGTCGTAGCCCCCTCCGGACTTCGGGAAGGCGATCACGTCGCGGATCGAGTCGGTCCCTGCGAGCAGCGCAACGATCCGGTCCATGCCGACTGCGATGCCGCCGTGCGGGGGCGCGCCGTACTTGAAGGCGTCGAGCAGGAAGCCGAACTTCTCCTGCGCCTCGTCCTCGTCGAGACCCATCACCTTGAACACCCGCGTCTGGACGTCGCCGCGGTGGATACGGATGGACCCGCCGCCCAGCTCGTTGCCGTTGCACACGATGTCGTAGGCATAGGCCAGCGCGCTGCCCGGGTCGGTGTCGAAGGTGTCGAGGAACTCGGGCTTCGGGCTGGTGAAGGCGTGGTGGACCGCGGTCCAGGCACCGGCACCGACCGCGACGTCGCCGCTCGCGACCGCGTCGGAGCTCGGCTCGAACAGCGGCGCGTCGACGACCCAGGTGAAGGCGAACTCGGAGTCGTCGAGGAGGCCGCCGCGACGCCCGATCTCGAGGCGGGCGGCACCGAGCAGCGCCCGGCTGCTCTTGACGGGCCCGGCGGCGAAGAAGATGCAGTCGCCCGGGTTCGCGCCGACGTGGGCGGCCAGGCCGTCGCGCTCGGCGTCGGTGAGGTTCTTCGCAACCGGTCCCCCGAGCTCGCCGTCCTCGCCGATCGTGACGTAGGCGAGGCCCTTGGCGCCGCGCTGCTTGGCCCAGTCCTGCCACGCGTCGAACTGGCGGCGCGGCTGGCTGCCGCCACCGGGCATCACGACCGCGCCGACGTAGTCGGCCTGGAAGACCCGGAAGGTGGTGTCCTTGAAGTAGTCGGTGCACTCGACGAGCTCGAGGCCCATGCGGAGGTCGGGCTTGTCGGAGCCGTACTTCGCCATCGCGTCGGCGTACGTCATCCGCGGCAGGGGGCGCTGGATGGTGTGGCCGGCCTGTGCCCACATCGCCTCCAGGACGTCCTCCATCAGCGTGATGACGTCCTCCTGGTCCACGAAGCTCATCTCGATGTCGAGCTGGGTGAACTCGGGCTGGCGGTCGGCGCGGAAGTCCTCGTCGCGGTAGCAGCGGGCGATCTGGTAGTAGCGCTCCATGCCGCCGACCATCAGCAGCTGCTTGAACAGCTGCGGGCTCTGCGGCAGGGCGTACCAGCTGCCCGGCGCCAGGCGGGCCGGCACCAGGAAGTCGCGGGCACCCTCGGGCGTCGACCGGGTCAGGGTCGGGGTCTCGACCTCGACGAAGCCGCGCTCGTCGAGCACGTCGCGGGCGGCCTTGTTGATCCTGCTGCGCAGGCGCAGGGCGGCATTGGGCCCCGAGCGGCGCAGGTCGAGGTAGCGGTGCTTGAGCCGCGCCTCCTCCCCCACCTCGATGTGGTCGTCGATCGGGAACGGGAGCGGCGCCGCCGCCGAGAGCACCTCGACGTCGGCGGCGACGACCTCGATCTCACCGGTGGCGAGGTTGGGGTTCTCGTTGCCGGCCTTGCGGGCGACGACCTCGCCGGTGACCTTGAGGCAGTACTCGCTGCGGAGGCTGTGGGCGACCTCCTCGTCGCGGACGACGACCTGCACGACGCCGCTGGCCTCGCGGAGGTCCAGGAACGCGACGCCGCCGTGGTCGCGTCGCCGCGCCACCCACCCGGCGAGCGTGACGGTCTGGCCGACGTGCTCGGCGCGCAGGGCGCCGGCGTCATGGGTGCGGATCACGGGGTCTCCTCGTTGGTGTTCTCGGTGGTTGAGGTGCGAGCCTCGGGACCGACGGTGCTGACGATGCGGGGCCGCAGGTCGGCCTCGGGCGGGGTCCAGGTGGCCGGGTCGGCCTCGACCTGGTCGCCGGTGCGGATGTCCTTGACCTGGCTGGTGCCGTCGGCCTGGACGAACCACACGTAGGGGATGCCGCGGCGCTCGGCGAAGCGGATCTGCTTGCCGAACTTCGCAGCGCTGGGCGCGACCTCGCAGGCGATGTCGCGGGCGCGCAGCTCGGCGGCCACTGCCGCGCTCGCGGTGCGGGAGTCCTCGTCGGTCACGGCGACCAGGACGGCGCTGGGCACGGACCGCGACGCGACGAGGCCGGTGCGGGCGAGCAGGGGTACGACGACCCGGCTCACGCCGAGAGAGATTCCGACGCCGGGATAGGTCGTGCGCCCGTCGCTGGCCAGCGCGTCGTATCGCCCGCCCGAGCAGATCGACCCCATCGACTCGTAGCCGTCGAGCCGGGTCTCGAACACGGTGCCCGTGTAGTAGTCGAGCCCACGCGCGATCGAGAGGTCCGCGGTGACGCGCACGCGGTCGGAGACCAGGTCGGCGCAGCCCCGAACCAGCTCGCCCAGCTCGGCGAGCCCCTCGTCGAGGAGCTCGTGCTCGACGCCCAGGGCACGCACGGCGGCGACGAAGCCGTCGTCGTCGGAGCGGATCGTGGCCAGCTGCAGGACCCGGTCGGCGTCCGCGGCGGACAGCCCGGCCTCGTCGAGCAGCATCTGGCGCACCCGCTCCACCGGCAGCTTGTCGAGCTTGTCGACCAGGCGCATGACCTCGTCGGCGTCGGCGATCCCGAGCCCGGCGTAGAAGCCCTGGATCAGCTTGCGGTTGTTGACCTGGAGCCGGAACGCGGGCAGGAAGTCGAGCCGGGTCATGGCATCGACCATCACCCGGGTGACCTCGACGTCGTGGTGGAAGGCGAGGGTGTCGCGACCCACGATGTCGATGTCCGCCTGGGTGAACTCGCGGAACCGACCCTCCTGCGGGCGCTCGCCGCGCCACGCCTTCTGGATCTGGTAGCGCCGGAACGGGAACTCGAGCCGACCGGCGTTCTCGAGGACGTAACGGGCGAACGGCACGGTGAGGTCGAAGTGCAGGCCGAGACCGGCGTGCCCCTCCGCGGACTCCTCGTGGAGCCGGCGCAGGAGGTAGACCTCCTTGGACGTGTCTCCCTTGCGCAGCAGCTGGTCGAGCGGCTCCACGGCGCGCGTCTCGATGCCGGCGAACCCGTGCAGCTCGAAGGTGCTGCGCAGGGTGTCGATCACCTGCTGCTCGACGACGCGCTGCGCAGGCAGCAGCTCGGGGAACCCGCTCAGCGGGCTGATCTTGCTCATCAGACGTCCTGGGTGAGGTCGAGGAGGTAGGGGTTGGTGGCGCGCTCGCGGCCGATGGAGGTCTGCTCGCCGTGCCCCGGGAGGACCACGATGTCGTCGGCCAGCGGCAGCACCTTGTCGGTGAGGCTGCGCAGCATCGTGGCGTGGTCGCCGCCGGGGAGGTCGGTGCGCCCGATCGAGCCCGCGAAGAGCAGGTCGCCGGAGAACATCACCTCCGACACGTCCTGCTGGGCGTACGGCGTACGGAAGGTGACCGAGCCCTCGGTGTGGCCCGGCGTGTGGTCGACGACGAACCGCAACCCGGCGAGCTCGAGCTCGGCGAGGTCGGACAGCTCGCGCACGTCGTCGGGCTCGGCCCACTCGTAGGCGCCGCCGAGGAGCATCTGGGTGGTCTCCCGGCTCATCCCGGCCATCGGGTCGGTGAGCAGGTGCCGGTCGCTGGGGTGGATCCAGGCCGTGGCGTCGTAGGTGCCGGCCACGGGGGCGACGCACCACATGTGGTCGACGTGGCCGTGGGTGACCAGCACGCTGACCGGCTTGAGGCGGTGCTCGCGCACCACCTGGTCGACGCCGGCGGCCGCGTCCTTGCCGGGATCGATGACCACGCACTCGGACCCCGGACCGGTCGCCACGACATAGCAGTTGGTCCCCCACGGCCCGGCGGGGAAGCCGGCGATGAACACTGGCGTCAGTCCTTGCTTGTCGTTGCTGGTCGGTGCTGCTGGCTGCTCGTCGGCGCGCGCGTCGTGCGTCGTGCCGGTGGGAAGCCTACCGAGGGGCCTCCTCGCCATGACTACGATGGGCGACCATGAGCGCCGACAAGCAGTCCCGAGACGACTCGGCCCCGGCAGAGATGCCCTGGGGCCGGGTGGCCGAGGACGGCACCGTCTACGTCCGCACCGCCGATGGCGAACGCTCCGTCGGGTCCTACGAGGCCGGCACGCCGGCCGAGGCCCTGGAGTTCTTCACCAAGCGCTTCGACGAGCTGGAGGGCAAGGTCCACCTGCTGGAGCAGCGGGTCGCCTCCGGCCGGCTGGCCCCCGAGGAGGCGGCCTCCTCGATCAAGTCGCTGCGCGAGCAGGTGGTCGACGCCCACGCGGTCGGTGACCTCGTCTCCCTCGCCGCGCGCCTCGACGCCCTCGCGCCGGTCATCGCGGCCCAGCGTGCCGCGCGCCGCGAGGAGCGCGCGCAGAAGAGCGCGGAGTCGAAGGCGGAGAAGGAGAAGCTCGTCGCCGAGGCCGAGCGCCTCGCCGAGGGCACCGACTGGCGCAACGGCGCCAACCGGCTGCGTGAGCTGCTCGCGACGTGGAAGGAGCTCCCGCGCCTCGACCGGGCCACCGACGACGCGCTGTGGCGGCGCTTCTCCACCGCGCGGACGACGTACACGCGCCACCGCAAGGCGCACTTCGCCGAGGAGCACGAGCGCCGCGACGCCGCGCGCGTCATCAAGGAGCGCCTCGCCAGCGAGGCCGAGGCGCTGGCCACCTCCACCGAGTGGGGACCCACCGCCGGGCGCTACCGCGACCTGATGCGCGAGTGGAAGGCCGCCGGCCCCGCCCCGCGGGAGGTCGACGACCAGCTCTGGCAGCGGTTCCGCGGCGCGCAGGACACCTTCTTCGGCGCCCGCGACGCCGCCAACGCGGCGCTCGACCAGGAGTTCGCGGCCAACGCCGAGGTGAAGGAGCAGATCCTGGTGGAGGCCGAGGCGCTCGTCCCGGTCACGGACCTCGACTCCGCCAAGAAGACCTTCCGCGACCTCGCCGACCGCTGGGACGCCGCCGGCAAGGTCCCCCGTGACCGGATGAAGGAGCTCGAGGGGCGCATGCGCAAGGTCGAGCAGGCCATCCGCGCGGTCGAGGACGAGCAATGGAGCCGCAGCGACCCCGAGAAGTCCGCCCGCGCCGACGACATGATCGGCAAGCTCGAGGCCGGCATCGCGGAGACGCAGGCCCGCCTCGACAAGGCCGCGGCCGCGGGCGACGACCGCAAGGTCAAGGACCTCGAGGCCGAGCTC
>NZ_JAUZVE010000068.1:0-34891 GCF_031844425.1 Microbacterium sp. ARD31 | reverse complement strand
GCCCCACGGGCACGGCCCGGACCACCGCTGCCACGAGGCGACGTACATCAGGACGCCCGAGGCGACCAGCGCCGCGGCCGTCCAGACCCGCACCAGCACCAGGCCCACCACACCTCCTCGTCCCGCCCTGCTGGTGAGTCTGCGACCCGGACATCGCGCGCGCCAGCCCAGCATCGGGTACGTCGGCGCCCGGCGGCCTTCTCCCCAGGCTCGCTCCCGCGGGTTTGCCCGCGGTCGTGGCGGGGCATGGACGGGTCAGCAGCCGCCGGCCCACTCCCGGCCCACTCCTGAGGAGACGCAGATGTACGGAGACACCGCGGTCATCCGCAGGCTGGCGCAGCAGATGAGCGAGCAGGGCGCCGAGATCCGCCGCGACGCCGACCAGCTGGTCAACGCGTCCCAGCTCGTGGTGTGGGAGGGCCGCGCCGCCCAGGCGATGCGGGAGCGGATGGCCGAGCGGGCCGTCGCGCTGCGCGCCACCGCCGACGAGCACGACGACGCGGCGCAGGCGTTGCGCCACCACGCCGACGAGGTCGACCGCCTCAAGGACCTGATCCGTGAGATCGCCAACCGCGTGCGTGGTCTCATCGAGGGTGCGAGGTCGCGCCTGGCGGACCTCGCCGACAAGGCGCTCGACCTGATCAAGAAGGTCACGCCCGACCCGATCGACGAGATGCTGGCGTCCTTCCAGCCACCACCCGATGGGCACAAGGACTGGCTCGACGTGCCCGACCAGATCCCGGGAGCCGGCCGATGAGCGCGGTGGTGCTCGACGCCGACGGCAACGAGGTCGAGCCGCAGCGTGTGGTCCCGCGCCGGGTCCGCCTGCCCCGCGCCGCCCTCGACCGGCTCGCCGAGCTGTCCGGCGTGCCCTCCCCGGCCGCGCAGATGGTGTCCTCATCAGGGTCGCTCGACGGCCTCGGCGACCGCCTCGGCGGTGCCGGCACGGCACCGTCGCAGGAGCCCGCCGACCCGGCCGCGCCCGTCGCGCCCGAGCAGACGGACGACCTGCTCGTCGCCGCCGGGCTCCTCGACGGCGACACCCCGACCGAGGAGGGCGGGGCGGTGCTCACCGTGTGGCACTCGCCCGTGCTGGCCGTCGAGCTCGAGATGCTGGTCACCCTCGCCCGCGGCCGCGTCCGGGTGCGCAGCTGGCACCGCAACCTCGACGACTGGGTGGTGTGCCTGTCCACCGCGGACGGCGCCACCTTCGAGCTCAGCTGGCTCGCGGCCGAGGACTGGTGGCTGGAGCTGGGCCGCGCCGCCTGGGTCGACACGCGCACGCTCAGCGCCGCCCCCGACGTCGAGCCGCTGCCCGATGTCGTCGAGACCTCGTGGGACCTCCTCCTCGCGACGGGCGAGGCCGTGCAGCGGCGCCGGTTCGAGCTGCTCGACCAGATGGTCTCCGACTACACCGGGATGACGCTGGCCGGCCCGGACACCGGGTCGCTCGAGACCGCCGACGACGCTGACGTACGCCGCTGGCACGAGCAGCTCGAGAGCTCCGCGCGAGGTCGCCTGCACGCCGCCGTGATGGGCCGCAGCGAACGCGGTCGCGCTGGCGCGGGGATCGTCGAGTGGGTGCTCTTCCACGACGGCTGGAGGTCGTTGACGCCGTTCCGGCGCGACGGCTGGAACATGGTCCGCATCGAGCGCCGGGAGCCCACCGACCTGCCCCGCGCCCTCGCGGTCCTCGCGGCGGAGGTGACGTCGTGAGCAGCGGGACCCTTCCTCCCATCGAGTCCGTCTCGGGTGGCTCCCACGGCGTGGAGGCCGGCTACGAGCAGATGCTCGCGCTCGCCGAGCGCTACGAGCGGCAGGCCGGCGACTTCGTCGAGATGGCCGGTCTCGGCGCCCGGGTCATGGCCAACGGCGACCTGCTGGAGTCGGCGATCCTGTCGCCGATCACGTTCGGCGACGCCGAGGTCCAGGTCCTCGACGCGACCACGGGCGCCAACGGCCTGACGGTGCGCGCCATCGGCATCGAGGCCGACGCGCTCGGCGTCCGGGCGGTGATCGCCGCGTTCCAGGCCAGCGACTCGCTGTCGCGGCACGCGATGGAGATGCTCGACAACGCCCTGGGACAGCTGCTGCTGGCCGGGACGGTCGTGGCGCTGCCGACGCTCCTGGCTGCCGGTGGGATCAGCTACGCCTACTACTCCACGCTCTCGCCGGAGGAGCAGGAGGCGCTGAAGGCGCAGCTCGCCGAGGACCTCGGCCAGCTGCTCCACGACCACCCCGAGCTCGCCCAGCACCTCATCAACGGCGGAGGCGGGCTCCTGCAGAACCTCGTGCCCGGCCTCGGGCTCCTCAACCCGGGCGACGGCCCGATCGACCAGGCGACCACCAACGACGCGGCCCGACTGCTCGCCCTGCTGCTCGGCAACGACACCGACTACCAGGTGAGGCCGATCGACGTCGTCAGCGGCGGGGCGAACGCCGAGGTGCCCGACAGCCTGAGCGCGTTGATGACGCAGCTCGACGCCACCAACCGCATCGACCAGGACGACCCGGGCAAGCACGGTGCCATCCAGATCCAGCAGGTCGGCGACAAGTACATCGTCTACATCCCCGGCACCGACGACATGAGCCCGATCCCGCAGGACGGCGAGCACGCCCGCGACATGGAGACCAACTACCAGCTCATCGGCGGGGTGGACAGCGCCTACGGGCGCGGCATCCAGCAGGCGATGATCGACGCCGGCCTCGAGGGCAAGGACGTCATGCTGGTCGGCCACTCGCAGGGTGGGATGGTGTCGACGTCGCTGGCCGCGGACCCCGAGTTCACCCGCCACTTCAACGTCGAGCACGTCGTGACGGCCGGCTCGCCGACCGCACAGGTGACCGACCTGCCCGACAGCACCCACGCCATCCACTTCGAGAACCGCGGCGACGCCGTGCCGCTGCTCGACGGGGAGGACAACCCCGACGAGCCCAACCGGACGACCGTGAAGTTCGACGAGGGCAGCAGCGACATCGGCGACAACCACGGTCTCGACCACTACGCCCACGGTGCCGCCGCGGCCGACGCGTCCAGCAACGGCTCGATCCAGGACCAGATCACCCGGATGCACGACGACGGCTACCTCGGCAGCGGCACCTCGGGCCCGGTGGTGTCCTACCAGGTCACCCGTTGACCCGGCGGTCTGGCAGGCTGCGGTCATGAGGTGGAACGTCTCGGCCGCCGTCGTCTGCGTGCTCGTGGTGCTCACGGGCTGCACCAACCCGCTCGACACGGAGCCGTCGTCGGCGCAGGTTCCGACCGGCTGCGGCGAGTGCACCTCCGAGGTCGCCGACCTCGTCGCCGGGCTGGAGTCGGCCGACGGCGTCCGCGCCGTGCGCAGCGCCGAGCGCACCACGACGAGCAGCGGCTACCTCAGCCTGGGCGTCGACTTCGACGGCAAGGACGTCGTCTCGGCCGACCTCGCCACCCTCTTCGACACCGTCGCGGAGGCGGCGTGGAGCTCGGGCGTCAATCCGCTCGACACGCTCAGCGTCGGCGGCACTCTCCGCAACGGGTACGCCGAGACCGTGATCTACGACTTCGGTGCCGACCGTGCCTCCTTCGAGGAGCGGTGGGGCAAGCGCCCGAGCGGCAGTGAGTGGACGCCCGTCTCCGGGGATGACGACGACCTCGAGGGCTGCGAGGTGGACGGCTGCCACGAGCTGATGCGCGACATCGCCCGGGAGGCCTCGGCGTTGCCGGGGGTGGAGGCCGTGGTGCGCTCCGCCTACGTCTCCGACTCGCCGACCAACGCGTCGTCCGCCGACGTCCACGTGAAGGCCGACGACACGGTCGTGGTCGACGACCTCGTGGAGCAGGTCGCCGAGGTCGTCTGGCGCTCGACGGTCGCGCCGATCGACCTCATCACGGTGCAGGTCGAGACCCCGGACGGCGGCTTCCCCGACTCGGTGGTCCTGCAGATCGACCCCGACCACGGCCGCGACCACGACCGGCTCGAGCAGATGTGGGGACCGCGCCCTGCCGGGTAGTCGGCGTCCTCTCAACTAGGGTCGGGACACGTGACGGAATCCATGATCTCGGCGCGGGGGCTGCGCAAGTCCTTCGGCGACTTCGAGGCGGTCAAGGGCATCGACGTCGAGGTCCGCAAGGGGGAGGCGTTCGGCTTCCTGGGTCCCAACGGCGCCGGCAAGTCCAGCACCATGCGGATGATCGCGTCGGTGAGCCCGGTGACCTCCGGCGAGCTGCGGATCCTCGGCATGGACCCGGCGACCGACGGCCCCGCGATCCGCGGCCGACTCGGCGTCTGCCCGCAGGAGGACACGCTCGACAACGAGCTCAACGTCTTCGACAACCTCTACATCTACGGCCGCTACTTCGGCCTCGACCGCGCCACCTGCCGCGACCGGGCGCAGGAGCTGCTCGAGTTCGCGCAGATCACCGACAAGGCCAGGTCCAAGGTCGAGGACCTCTCCGGCGGCATGAAGCGCCGGCTCACCATCGCGCGCAGCCTGATCAACGACCCCGACGTGCTGCTCCTCGACGAGCCGACCACCGGCCTCGACCCGCAGGCGCGCCACGTGCTGTGGGACCAGCTGTTCCGGCTCAAGCAGGCCGGGGTGACGCTGGTGATCACCACCCACTACATGGACGAGGCCGAGCAGCTGTGCGACCGGCTGGTCGTGATGGACAAGGGCCTCATCGCCGCCGAGGGCTCGCCGCGGGAGCTGATCGCGGCGCACTCCACCCGGGAGGTCGCCGAGCTCCGCTTCGGCGTGGGGGAGCACGAGGCACTGGCTGGGAAGGTCGACGACCTCGGCGACCGCGTCGAGGTGCTGCCCGACCGCCTGCTGGTCTACAGCGACCACGGCGAGGACGTGGTCACCGCCGTCCTCGAGCGCGGCCTGCACCCGATCGCGACGCTGGTGCGCCGCTCCACCCTCGAGGACGTCTTCCTGCGCCTCACCGGCCGGAGCCTGGCCGACTGATGGCCACGCAGCTGCAGGGCTCGTTGCGCCCGCTCGAGGGGATGGCCCGCCAGTACGACTACTGGCTGACCGTCTACAAGCGCACCTGGCGCGGGGGAGTGGTCAGCTCGTTCGCCACCCCGCTGTTCTACGTCGTCGCGATGGGCGTGCTCCTCGGCGGCTTCATCGACGGCGACCCCGACACGCTCGAGGGGGCGACCTCCTACCTCGCGTTCATCGTGCCGGGTCTCGTCGCGGCCCACGCGATGACGATCGCGGTGAGCGAGTCGACGTACCCCGTCATGGGTGCCATCAAGTGGCACAAGACGTTCTTCGCCCAGCTCGCCACGCCGCTGGCGGTGCGTGACCTGGTGAACGCCTTCGTCGGATTCGTGGTCTTCCGGGTCGCCTCCGCGTGCGCGGTCTTCATGCTCGTGCTCGCGCCGTTCGGGGTGTTCGAGAGCTGGTGGGGCCCGGTGCTGGCCTGGCTCTCGCAGGTGCTGGTGGGCACGGCGTTCGCGTTCCTGACGTTCGGCTACTCCGCCCGGCTGAGGTCGGAGGAGGGCTTCGGGCTGCTCTTCCGGCTCGGCGTGCTGCCCCTGACGCTGTTCTCCGGCGCGTTCTTCCCGATCTCCAACCTCGGCCCCGTGCTGGAGTGGGTGGCGCGGCTGACCCCGCTCTGGCACGGCGTCTCGCTGTCGCGGATGTTCTGCCTCGACACCGTCGACTGGTCGCTGGCCGCGATCAACCTCGGTGTGCTGGTCACGCTCTCGGTCCTCGGCTGGTGGTGGGCCGTGTCCGGCCTCGACAAGCGGCTGGAGGTGTGAGGTGGCGACCCTCACCCGGACCGCGATCCCCGCGGCGCTGACGCCGGCCAGTGCCGCGCGGCTGCTGGTCCTGCGGAACTTCATCGTCTACCGGTCGGCCTGGAAGCTCTTCCTGACCGGCTTCCTCGAGCCGGTGCTCTACCTGTTCTCGATCGGCATCGGCGTCGGGCAGCTCATCGACACGTTCGAGTTCCACGGCGAGCAGGTGCCCTACGCCACCTTCGTCGCCCCCGCCATGCTCGCCACCTCGGCCTTCAACGGGGCGCTGCTCGACTCCACCTTCAACGTGTTCTTCAAGCTCAAGTACGAGAAGCTCTACGACCAGATGCTCGCCACCCCGCTGACCACCGGCGACATCGCGCGCGGCGAGATCGCGTGGGGCCTGATCCGCGGGTCCGTCTACTCCGCGGCCTTCCTCCTCGTGATGCTCGCGATGGGCCTGGTCGACTCGTGGTGGGCGGTGCTGGCGCTGCCGGCCGCGATCCTGATCGCCTTCGCGTTCTCGGCCGTCTGCATGGCGCTGACGACGTGGATGACGTCCTGGCAGGACTTCGACAAGATCACGCTGGCCCAGATGCCGCTGTTCCTCTTCTCGGCGACCTTCTTCCCCGTCGAGGCGTTCGGCGACGGCGTGCTGCGGTGGCTCGTCGAGGCGTCGCCGCTCTACCGCGGGGTGGTGCTCTGCCGCGAGCTCACCACGGGCGTCGTGACCTGGGAGTCGGGGGTCTCGGTCGTCTACCTCGTCGCGATGGGCGTCGCCGGCCTGCTCGTCGTACGGCGCCGGCTCGACCGGCTGCTGCTGACCTGACACGGGTCCGGGTCTAGGTTCGGGTCATGGACTCATACGCGAAGGGCGAGTCGGCTCCGGAGCTGCTGGAGGAGACGATCGGGGCCAACCTGGCGCGGACGGTGGCGGCACACGCCGACCGCGAGGCGCTGGTGGAGTGCACGAGCGGACGCCGGTGGACGTGGGCCGAGCTCGATGCCGACGTCGACCGCGTCGCACGCGGACTGATGGGCGCGGGTGTGCAGAAGGGCGACCGGGTCGGCATCTGGGGGCCGAACAGCGCCGAGTGGACGCTCGTCCAGCTCGCCACGGCCCGCATCGGGGCAATCCTCGTCAACGTCAACCCGGCCTACCGGACGCACGAGTTCGCCTACGTCGCCAACCAGTCGGGCATGCGCCTGCTGGTCTGCGCGACGTCGTACAAGACGAGTGACTATCGCGGAATGGTCGAGGAGACCGCCTCCGGCAACCACGCCCTGGAGCGGGTGGTCTACCTCGACGACGAGGCGAGCTGGTCGGCGCTGCTCGCCGACGGCGAAGGGATCAGTGCGGACGACCTCGCTGCACGCGCTGCCTCGCTGGAGCCGGACGACCCGATCAACATCCAGTACACCTCGGGCACGACCGGCTTCCCGAAGGGCGCGACCCTCAGCCACCGCAACATCCTCAACAACGGCTACCTCGTCGGCGAGGTGTGCGGCTACACCGAGGCCGACCGGGTCTGCATCCCCGTGCCCTTCTACCACTGCTTCGGCATGGTCATGGGCAACGTCGCGTGCACCACCCACGGCGCCACGATGGTCATCCCGGCGCCGGGCTTCGACCCGGCGCTGACGCTGCAGGCCGTGTCCGACGAGCGCTGCACCTCGCTCTACGGCGTGCCGACGATGTTCATCGCCGAGTGGGCGCTGCCGGACCTCGCGTCCTACGACCTGTCGTCGGTGCGCACCGGGATCATGGCCGGGTCGCCGTGCCCCGAGGAGATGATGAAGAAGCTCATCAGTGCGGGCATCGACGAGATGACGATCTGCTACGGCATGACCGAGACCTCGCCCGTGTCGACGCAGACGCGTCGCGACGACTCGCTCGAGCGCAAGGTGGGTACGGTCGGCCGGGTCTGCCCGCACCTCGAGGTGAAGATCGTCGACCCGGTCACGGGGGACACGGTGCCGCGAGGAGAGGCCGGCGAGTTCTGCACCCGCGGCTACTCGGTGATGCTCGGCTACTGGGACGACGACGAGAAGACCCGCGAGGCCGTCGACGCCGACGGGTGGATGCACACCGGCGACCTCGGCGTGATGGACGACGACGGGTACGTCCGGATCACCGGCCGGATCAAGGACATGGTCATCCGCGGCGGGGAGAACATCTACCCCCGCGAGATCGAGGAGTTCCTCTACACCCATCCCGACGTCGAGGACGTGCAGGTGGTCGGCGTCCCGGACGCGAAGTACGGCGAGGAGCTGTGCGCCTGGGTGCGGATGCGTCCGGGGGCCGAGCCGCTCGACGCCGACGCGGTCCGCGCGTTCGCGACCGGCAAGCTGGCGCACTACAAGATCCCGCGCTACGTCATGGTGGTCGACGAGTTCCCGATGACCGTCACCGGCAAGGTCCGCAAGGTCGAGATGCGCCAGGTGGCCGCAGAGCGCCTCGGGCTGTCCTAGCCCGGGTCCCGGCCGAGCAGCTTCTGCAGCCACATGACGTCGACCCACCGGTCGTGCTTGCGGCCGACCTCGCGCATGGTGCCGACCTCCTCGAAGCCGCACGCGCGGTGCAGCGAGAGGCTCGCCGGGTTGGGCAGGGCGACGGCGGCGACGACGAGGTGCACGCCGTCGTCGGCCAGCCGCGCCAGCAGGGCGTCGTACAGGGCGCGTCCGGTGCCGAGGCCCTGGTGGCCGGGCGCGACGTACACCGTGCTCTCGCGGGTGTGGCCGTAGGCAGGCTTGGGCCGGAACGGGGAGGACGTGGCGTAGCCGATGACCACGCCGTCGTGGGCGGCGACGAGGAAGTGGTCGTCGGCCGCCAGCCTCTCCTCCCAGAGCCGCATCGGCCTCGGCTCGAGGTCGAAGGTGGCGTGGCCCTCCCGGGCCTCTCGCCCGTAGATCTCCGCCACGGCAGGCAGGTCGGCGGGAAGTGCGCGGCGGATGTCCATTCCCCGCATTGTCCCCGGCGCGTGGACTGGTTGGATGACCGGCATGAGCACAGCGCCCGACGGCATCACTCCGGACACCAAGGACTGGACCTGGGTCCTCGAGCGCACGTGCCCGGAGTGCGGCTTCGACCCGGCCGCCCAGGGGCTGGAGGACCTCCCGCGGCTCTTCCACGACACGGCCATGACGTGGTCCGAGGTCTGCGCCCGGGCCGACGTCCGCGAGCGCCCGGCACCCGGTGTCTGGTCGCCGCTGGAGTACGCCTGCCACGTGCGCGACGTGCACGAGCTGTTCGCCCAGCGGCTGCGCCTCATGCTCGACGAGGACGCGCCGACCTTCGCCAACTGGGACCAGGACGCCACTGCGCTCGAGCGCGACTACCCCGGCCAGGACCCCGGGGAGGTCGCCGTGGCGCTGGTCGAGGGCGCGGGCGCCGTCGCCGGCATCTACGCGTCGGTCACCGACGCGACGCGTGCGCGCCGTGGCACCCGGTCGAACGGCGACGAGTTCACCGTCGAGTCGCTCGGCAGCTACCACCTGCACGACGTGGTCCACCACCTGCACGACGTCGGGGCCCGCGACTCGTGAGCGACACCCGCGACGAGACGGTGCGGGCCTACGACCTCGACGCCGTCGCCTACGCGGAGGCCTCCCCGCCGGCGCCGGCCTCGGTGCGCGCCGACATGGCTGCCCTCGCCGACCGTCTCGGACCGGGCGCCCGGGTGCTCGAGATCGGGTCGGGCGGCGGCCGGGACGCCCGGCTCCTGGAGGGGCTCGGCCTGCGGGTCCGGCGTACGGACGTCACGCCAGCCTTCGTCGCGCTGCTGAGGGAGCAGGGTCTCGCGGCGGACCTGCTCGACCCGCTCGTGGACGACCTCTCCTCGCCGGAGGGGTCGTACGATGCCGTGTGGGCGAACGCCTCGCTGCTCCACGTCGCGCGCGCCGACCTCCCGACGGTGCTGTCGCGGCTCGCCGCGGTGACCCGTGAGGGCGGAGTCCTCCGCGCCTCCCTCAAGGAGGGCGACGGCGAGGGGTGGTCGACCCACGGCTCGATCAGCCGGGCGCGCCACTTCACCTACTGGCGGGCCGACGCGCTCGCGGACGCGCTGGCGAGCGCCGGCTGGTCCGACCTCGAGGTCCGGTCGGGGGTGCCGGGGTCGCGGGGGGAGGCCTGGCTCGAGGTGTCGGCGGTCCGTGGTTCGATGCTCGGATGAGGCACACGGAGTTCTGGGCACGGCTGGACCACGCGCTGGGACGTGACTACTCCCGCACCTGGGCCGAGCTCACCGTGGTGCGCGACCTCGACGGGCGCACCACCCAGGAGGCGCTCGACGCCGGCGTGCCGCCCAAGCAGGTGTGGGCCGCCGTGTGGCGCCAGCTCGAGCTGCCGGACACCGAGCGGTGAGTGCCCCGGCCGACGCCGGCCAGGGCGTCCACGACGTCGCCGACGTCCAGCGCCGCACAGTCCGCACCCTCGTGGTCTCCCAGGCGGTCGGGGCGGTCGGGGTGACCATCGGCGTCGCGACGGCCTCGCTGCTCGCGCGCGACATCTCCGGCAGCGAGACGATGGCCGGCCTCGCGCAGACCTTCCAGGTGCTCGGCACCGCCGCGGCGGCCTACGGCCTGGCCCGGGTGATGCGTCGACGCGGACGTCGGGTCGGCCTCGTCACGGGCTACCTCCTCGGCGCCACGGGGGCGGTGCTCGCCGTGGTCGCCGGCGTCGTCGACTCGATGCTGGTCCTGCTCGTCGGTGCCGTGCTGCTGGGCGCGACCACCGCGGTCAACAACGGGTCCCGCTACGCCGCCACCGACCTCGCCACCCCCGAGCACCGGGCCCGGGCGCTGTCGGTCGTGGTCTGGGCCACGACGATCGGCGCCGTGGCCGGTCCCAACCTCGTCGGCGTCGGCGGCGCGGTCGCCCGGCGGGCGGGGATCCCCGAGCTGACGGGCGGGTTCGCCATCGGCTCGGTCGTGCTGGTGCTGGCCGCCGGCTGGGTGTGGCTGCGGCTGCGGCCCGACCCGCTCCTGCTGGCCCAGCAGGCGGCCGGGATCCGACCGGGTGGGGGCGACGAGCCGCACGGGCGGTCCTGGGGCCGCTTCCTCGAGGTCGCCCGCGACGTGCCCGCGGTCGGTGCGGCCGTCGTCGCGATGGCGTGCGCCCACGCGGCGATGGTGACGGTGATGATCATGACGCCGCTGCACATGGAGCACGGCGGCGCGCACCTCGACGTCATCGGGTTCGTGATCTCGATCCACGTGCTCGGCATGTTCGCGTTCTCGCCCGTGGTCGGGTGGGCCGCCGACCGGCTCGGGCGGAGCCCGGTGCTGGTCGCCGGGGGAGTGGTGCTGCTGGTCTCGCTGGCGCTGTGCGGGCTCTCGCCGGAGGGCAGCTCGTGGCAGATCTTCGCCGGGCTGTTCCTGCTCGGCCTCGGCTGGTCCTTCGCCACCGTGTCGGCGTCGACGATTATCGCCGACCGCACCCCGATCGAGGCGCGGACCGACGTCCAGGGCACCTCCGACATGGCGATGTCGCTCACCGCTGCTGGCGGCGGCGCCCTGGCCGGGGTCATCGTCGGCGCGCTCGGCTACCCCGTCCTCGCGGCGTTCGCCGCGCTCCTCGCCGGCACGGTCGTGGTGGCCGGACGCTTCACCGGCGCCCCGGCTGCGGGCACCGACCCGGTCTCCTGAATCGCGGCGCGACACGCCGCGCGAGAACCTCCCGTCGAACACCTGTTCGGGCTACTGTTCCTCCACAGGTACGACGAGGGGCGAGGTCGTCCACAGCGTGCGACGGTCCTGATCAGGGACTGTCGGTGGCTCGCCCTAACGTCGCAGAAGTACCTCACGACACGACGAGAAGACGGGACACAGCAATGGCTGGTGCAGACCGCGAGAAGGCCCTCGACGCCGCGCTCGCACAGGTGGAGAAGCAGTTCGGCAAGGGCTCGGTCATGCGACTGGGCGACGAGACGCGTGCCCCGCTCGAGGTGATCCCCACCGGGTCGATCGCCCTCGACGTGGCCCTCGGCCTGGGCGGCCTGCCGCGCGGCCGGGTGGTCGAGATCTACGGTCCGGAGTCCTCCGGAAAGACGACGGTCGCCCTCCACGCGGTGGCCAGCGCCCAGGCGGCCGGCGGCATCGTCGCCTTCATCGACGCCGAGCACGCGCTCGACCCCGACTACGCCAAGGCCCTCGGTGTCGACACCGACGCCCTCCTGGTCTCCCAGCCCGACTCCGGCGAGCAGGCGCTCGAGATCGCCGACATGCTGATCCGTTCCGGGGCGCTGTCGCTGATCGTCATCGACTCCGTCGCCGCACTGGTGCCCCGCGCCGAGATCGAGGGCGAGATGGGCGACAGCCACGTCGGCCTCCAGGCCCGCCTGATGAGCCAGGCACTCCGCAAGATGACCGGTGCGCTCAACAACTCCGGCACGACGGCGATCTTCATCAACCAGCTCCGCGAGAAGATCGGCGTGATGTTCGGCTCGCCCGAGACCACGACCGGTGGTCGCGCGCTGAAGTTCTACTCCTCGGTGCGCCTCGACGTGCGCCGCATCGAGACGCTCAAGGACGGCACCGACATGGTCGGCAACCGCACCCGGGTCAAGGTCGTCAAGAACAAGGTGGCCCCGCCGTTCAAGCAGGCCGAGTTCGACATCATGTACGGCAAGGGCATCAGCCGCGAGGGCGGCCTGATCGACGTCGGCGTCGAGGCGGGCATCATCCGCAAGGCCGGCGCCTGGTACACCTACGAGGGCGACCAGCTCGGCCAGGGCAAGGAGAACTCCCGCAACTTCCTGCGCGACAACCCCGACCTCGCCAACGAGATCGAGAAGCTGATCCTGGAGAAGCTGGGCGTCACGCCTGCCGTCGACAAGCCCGCCGACGACCTGAGCGACGAGCCCATCGGGGTCAATGACTTCTGAGCGCGAGACGCGTCCGGCCCCCGACTGGGTCGGTGACGTCGGCCTCGGTGTGCAGGCGTGGGTGGGGGACGCCCCATCCACGCCGACCGGGTCGCGGCCGGGCGGTGCTCGCAGCCCGGAGGAACCGGGGCCGGAGCGCCGTTCCCGCGGCTCGTCCCGCAAGGGCGGCCGCGGGCGCACCCGCACCTGGGAGGAGCGAGAGGCCGCCCGGATCGCCCGCGAGGAGGCGGCGGCCGCGGAGGTCGAGGCCGACCCGGAGTCGGTGGCCCGCAAGATCCTGCTCGACACGCTGACCGGTCAGGCCCGCACTCGCCAGGAGCTCGCCGACAAGCTGGCCAGGCGCGGGGTCCCCGACGAGCTCGCGGCGTCGCTGCTCGACCGGTTCACCGAGGTCGGGCTGATCGACGACGCCGCGTTCGCCCGGCAGTGGGTGGAGAGCCGGCACCGCAGCCGCGGCCTCGCACCGCGCGCCCTCAAGCAGGAGCTGCGGCGCAAGGGCGTCGGCGACGACGACGCGGCCGAGGCCCTCGAGCAGATCGACGAGGCCGACCAGCGGCAGGCGGCGCGTGTCCTGGTCGACCGGAAGCTCCGCTCGATGCGCGGGCTCGACCCGCAGGTCGCCACCCGACGGCTCGCCGGGCTGCTGGCCCGCAAGGGGTACGCCTCCGGCCTGGCCTTCTCCGTCGTCCGCGAGGCGCTCGCCGAGGCCGGCGCGGACGACGACCTCGGGGACCACCCGGACTTCTGACCGCGACCACCTCGGTCGGCGGCGCCTTCCGTCATGCGGCCGGTCTCTGGTGGGATGTCCCCGTGAGCAACGAGCGCGAGGTCCTCACCTACGAGCTGTTCGGCACGGCCACGCGCGAGCTGGCGCAGATGGTCGCCGACTCGGGCTTCCGGCCCGACATGATCCTCTCCATCGCCCGCGGCGGGCTCGGCCTCGGGATGGGGCTGGGCTACGCGCTGGCGGTGAAGAACCTCTCGGTGATCAACGTCGAGTTCTACACCGGTGTCGACCAGCGCCTCGACGTCCCGATCATGCTGCCGCCGACACCCGCGGCCGTCGACCTGTCGGGCCTCACGGTCCTGATCGCCGACGACGTCGCCGACACCGGCCGCACCCTCGAGCTGGTCCACGAGTTCTGCGCCGGCACGGTCGCCGAGGCACGCACGGTGGTCATCTACGAGAAGCCGCAGTCGGTCATCAAGCCCGACTACGCGTGGCGGCTGACCGAGCGGTGGATCGACTTCCCGTGGTCCGTGCTGCCGCCGGTGGTCGACCCGGACGCCCTCGCCCACTGACGTGCCCGTGCCTGAGCCAGGTGGTCCGGGGGCCCCGCGCGTCGTCGTACGCCACGGAGGGCGCGAGCTGACCGGGACGGTGCTGCCGGGGGAGTCGTGGGCCGCCGCGGCGGCCCGGGTCGCAGCGACGACCGGCGTCACGCCCGTGGCCGAGGACCTCTCGGGCGGGGACCTGCTGTTCGTCGCGGACCCCGACCAGCGCATCGACCTGAGGGCCATGACGTACGGCGACCTGCCGGGCCTCACGCGCTGGCTGCAGGCGCCGCACGTGCGCCGGTGGTGGCGCAACGACGGCGAGCCGACGCGGGAGGCGGTCGAGGCGCGCTACGGCCCGCGCATCGACGGCCGCACCCCGACGCGGATGTGGGTGGTCGAGGTCAACGGCCGCTCGGTCGGCTTCGTCCAGGACTACCTGGTCCGCGACTACCCCGGCTTCGCGCTGCTCACGCCGGACCCCGACGCGCTCGGGCTCGACTACGCGATCGGCGAGCCCCAGTGGGCCGGTCGGGGCCTGGGTGCGCGTGTGCTGTGGTCATGGATGCTCGGCGCGCGGCACCGCCACCCGGAGGCGACGGCGTACTTCGCGGCCCCGGAGCACACCAACCACGCGTCGTTGCGGGTCCTGGACAAGGTGGGCTTCACCCGGGGCACCTGGTTCGACGAGCCGCAGCGCGACGGCACCACCTCGACGGCGATCGGCTGCACGCTCGACGTGCCCCGCGTCCTCGGACCGGCCGAGGCGCCGGGTGCGCCATGATGTGCCCATGACGACCCATGCGATCTCGCCGATCGCCGACCACCTGCGCCTGCCCGCGGGGCCGGTCGACCTCGCCGCGATCGAGACCGACGCCGCCCCGGGCTTCGCCGGCGACAAGGCGGACGGCAAGGCGACCCTGCTCGCCATGGGCGAGGAGCTGGCGGACCTGCAGGAGCGGCTCTGGGCCCAGCGCACGGCCGGCTCCGAGCGTCGCGTGCTGCTCGTGCTGCAGGGGATGGACACCAGCGGCAAGGGCGGCGTGCTGCGCCACACCATCGGCCTGGTCGACCCGCAGGGCGTGCGGATCACGAGCTTCAAGGCGCCCACCGAGGAGGAGCGTTCCCACGACTTCCTCTGGCGCATCGAGAAGGGCCTTCCGGCTGCCGGCTACCTCGGTGTCTTCGACCGCTCGCACTACGAGGACGTGCTGATCGCGCGGGTCCGCGGGTTCGCCGATCCGGAGGAGATCGAGCGTCGCTACGGCGCCATCAACGACTTCGAGGCCAGGCTGGCCGACCAGGGCTTCTCGATCATCAAGTGCATGCTGCACATCAGCCCCGAGGAGCAGAAGGAGCGGCTCGCCGCGCGGCTGGCCGACCCGGAGAAGCACTGGAAGTACAACCCCGGAGACCTCGACGAGCGCGCGCGCTGGGCCGACTACCGCGAGGCGTACGAGATCGCGCTCGAGCGCACGAACACCGACGCGGCACCGTGGCACGTCGTGCCGTCGGACAAGAAGTGGTTCCGCAACCTCGCCATCGGCCAGCTGCTGCTCGACACCCTCCGGGGTCTCGACCTGACCTGGCCCGAGGCCGACTTCGACGTCGCTGCGGAGCAGGAGCGGCTGGCCGCGGAGGCCCCCGTCCGGTGACGTCCACGGCTCTCCCGCTCGTGACCGTCACGCGCTACGTCACGCCGCTGCGCGAGGGCGGCAGCCTGCCCGGCGTCGTCGAGGGCGACGACCTCGGCACCTACGTCTGCAAGTTCCGTGGCGCGGGCCAGGGCGCCAAGGTCCTGGTCGCCGAGGTGGTCGTCAGCGAGCTGGCCACCCGGCTCGGGCTGCGCACGCCGCGCCTCGTGGTCCTCGACCTCGACCCCGAGCTCGCCCGCTACGAGGCCGACGAGGAGGTGCAGGACCTGCTCAACGCCAGCGCCGGGCGCAACCTCGGCATCGACTTCCTGCCGGGCGCGTTCGGCGTGGACGGGCAGGTGAGCGCGGCCGACGACGAGGGCGCACGCGTGCTGTGGCTCGACGCGTTCACCGCCAACGTCGACCGCTCGTGGCGCAACCCCAACCTGCTGGTCTGGCACGGCGACCTCTGGGTCATCGACCACGGTGCCTCGCTCTACTTCCACCACGGCTGGCGCTCGGGCCCCACCGACCCGGCGAAGTTCGCCGCGCAGCCGTGGGACGTGAGCGGGCACGTCTTCGAGTCGTGCGCCGACCGGACCCGCGAGCTCGACGCCGAGATCTCCGCCGTGCTCGACCGCGAGGTGTTCACCGAGGTGCTCGCCGCCGTGCCCGACGTGTGGCTGGAGCCCGTGCCCGACGCCGACGGCGGCGAGCCGCTGGGGCCCGACGCCCTCCGCGCGGCGTACGTCGACTTCCTCGACGCCCGCCTCGGCACGCGGCAGTGGCTGCCCGGAGGTCCGCAGTGAGCGCGCCGACCAGGATGGCCTACCAGTACGTCGTGCTGCGGTGCGTGCCGCGCCCGGAGCGCGAGGAGTTCCTCAACGTCGGGGTCGTGCTGCACTGCCAGTCCGCCGACTTCCTCGACGTGGCGTGGACCGTCGACGCCGACCGCCTGCGGGCGCTCGACGCCGGCATCGACGTCGACCAGGTCTGCGACTCGCTGACGTTCATCGCCCGCGTCTGCCGCGGCGACGAGCGGGCCGGAGAGGCCGCGCGCCAGTCGCTCGGCCAGCGCTTCGGCTTCCTCAAGGCCCCACGCAGCACGGTGCTGCAGCCCGGTCCGGTGCACGGCGGCGTGACCGACGACCCGGCCCGCCAGCTCGAGCACCTGCGCGAGCGCCTCGTCGGCTGACCGGTCGGCCGACCGTCGGCCGGCCCGTCGCGCGCGTTCCTTGCGGGCGGGTCCGGGCGGATACTCGTCGGGTGAACCCGCCCGGTGGCGTCGTCCGGCTCCGGCTGTCGTCCACCCTCGAGGTGGACGCGGGCGACGGCGCGCGCTCGGGGCGTGAGCTCGGGAGCAGGAAGGCCCGCACGCTCCTCGCGCTGCTGGCCTCGGGGCGCGGGCGACCGGTGGCGACGGACCGGATCGTGGAGGCGCTGTGGGGCGCCGCGCCGCCGGCCGACCCGGCGGCCAACGTGGCGACGCTCGTGAGCCGGGTGCGCCGGACGCTGGGCACCGACCTCGTGGCCGGACGGCCCGGCGCCTACGCCCTGGCCGGCGCGTGGTCGCTGGACCTGGTCGAGGCCGAGCAGCTGGTCGCGGAGGCGGCGAGCCGCCTCGCAGCCGGCGAGCACGCGTTGGCGGAGGCGGCCGCGGCCGCCGCGCTCGACGTGCTCGGCGGGGGGACCGCGCTGCTCGACGAGGCGGACGACGCCTGGGTGCTGGAGGTGCGCGACACCGTCGACGCGCTGCGACGGGCGGCGCGACACCACCGCGTCGCCGCGCTCCTGGCGCTCGACCCCGCGGCCGCGGTCGGGGTCGCCACCGAGGCAACGGCTGCGGACGCCTACGACGAGCGCGCGGTGCGCGACCTGATGCGGGCCCTCGCCGCGGACGGACGGGCCGCGGCCGCCCTGGCGGCGTACGACCGTCTCGCCCGGACGCTGCGCGAGGAGCTCGGCACCGACCCGGACCGCGCCACCGTCCAGCTGCAGGTCGCGCTGCTCCGTGAGTCCGTGCCGGACGCGGCCGTCGCGCCGGTCCCGCCGCGGCCGCGCCGGGAGGCCGCTGCGGTCCTGGTCGGCCGCGACGCCGAGCTGGTGGCGTGCCGCGAGGCGTGGGAGTCCGTCGTGGCCGGGGACGGGCCCGAGCTGGTGCTGGTCGTCGGCGAGGGCGGGATCGGCAAGACCCGGCTCGTCGAGGCGGTGGCCGACCTCGGCGTCGCGACGGGCGGCCAGGTCCTGCGCGGGCGGTGCCACCCGGCCGAGCGCTCGCTGTTCCTCCAGCCCTTCGTCGACGCCCTCGCCCCGGTCCTCGCCGGGCTCCAGCGTGACCAGCTGGCCGCCACGGTGCGCGACCACGAGGGCGCATGGGTCTCCCTCGTGCCCGACCTGGCCGCGGTGCTGCCCGGTGCGCCGGCACCGCCGGCGGACCGCGACCTCCACCGCCGGGCGACGTACGACGCCGTGGCGGTGGCGCTGCGGCGCCTCGCGAGCGGGCGACCTCTCGTCCTCGTGCTCGACGACCTGCAGGACGCGGGTGCGGCGACCGTCGACCTGCTGGGGTACCTCGGTCGCCGGCTCGCCGCCGCACGGGTGCTGCTGGTCGGCGCGGTGCGCAGCGAGGACGCGACCGTCGCGGAGCGACTCGGCGACCGCGCCCGGAGGGTGCAGCTCGGCCCGCTCGGACCCGAGGCGGTCAGCACCCTCGCCGCGGCCGCGGGGCTCGGCACGCACGGGGACCAGGTGATGGCGCGCACCGCCGGCCACACCCTGAGCGTCGTGGAGTACCTCCGCGCGCTCGGCAGCGGGGACACCGGTGTCCCCGCCTCGCTTGCCCAGGGCGTGCTGGCGCGCGTCGACCGCCTCGGCCCGGAGTGCCGCTCGGTCGTCGAGGCCGGCGCCGTCCTGCGCCGCCGCCTCGACCCGCGGCTGCTGGCCGGCCTGGCGGAGGTCTCCGAGGTCGTGGCGACGCGCCACGGCGAGGAGCTGACCCGCGCCGGGCTCTTCGCGCGCAGCGGTGCCGTCTACGAGTTCGCCAACGACCTCTTCCAGGAGTGCGTGTACGCCGCCCTGCCCGAGGCCGTGGCGGCCGCCTACCACCGCCGCGCCGCCGACCTCACCAGCGACCGGCCGGAGGTGATGGCCGCCCACGCGCACGCCGTCGGCGACGACGCCCGTGCCGCCCGGGGCTGGCTGCTCGCGGGCGAGGAGGCGCTGCGCAGGGCCGCCGTCGAGGACGCGCGCACCCTCGTCGAGCGCTGCCTCGCCGTCCCCGACCTGGCGGGGGAGACCCGGGCCCGGGCGCTGCTGGTGCGCGCCCGGGTGCACGAGGCGGCGACGAGCTGGGCGGCGGCGATCCAGGACGTGGACGCCGCGCTGGCATGGGCCCGGAGCATCGGCGAGCGCCGCCTCGAGCTGGCCGCGCTGCGCGCCCGCGGTGGGGACGCCGCGGTCGGCGCGCAGCTGTCGGCCGACGAGCTGCTGGGCCCCCTCGAGGACGGCGTACGGCTCGCGGCCGAGCTCGGGGACCGGAGGGCCGAGGCCGACTTCGCGAGCCGTCTCACGGTGCTCGAGGCCAGCCGGCTGCGCCTGGCCGACGCCGGCGAGCGCGCCGCGGAGGCACTGGCCCGGGCCCGCCGGTCCGGGTCGCAGGACGGCGTGGTCCTGGCGCTCGACGGCCTCAAGACGGTCGCGTGGCACCTCGGCGACGCACCCGCGCTGGCCGCCGTGGTGGCGGAGCTGGAGCCGCTGCTGCGAGAGCGCCGCGACGCCTGGCTGCTCCAGTGGGTGGTCTTCGAGTCGGCGTTCGTGCCCGCCGCCCGCGACGACTGGGACACCGCGCGCGGCACCGTGCACGACGCCCTCGACCTCAACCGCCGCAGCGGCTTCCCGGCCTACGCCGGCTACCTCCTCGCCTACGACGGCTGGCTGGCGCGGCTCGCCGGCGACCTCGACGAGGCCCGGCGCCTCGGCCGCCGGTCCGTCGAGGAGACGTCGGCCGTGGACCATCCGTGGTGGCACTCGTGGGCGGCCGGGCTGCTGGCCGCCACCCTCGTCGAGTGCGGCGACACCGGCGGGGCCGAGTCGGTCGCGCGGGCCGGGCTGGCGGCGGTGAGCGGGACGGCACGGCCGGGCCGCTTGCTCTGCGCCTCGGCCCTCGCCGCCGCGACCGGCGAGCTGACCCGGGGCGCGACCGCGGCGCTCGACGAGGTCGACTGCCCGCCCGGTCGCGCGTGGGTGGTGGGCGCCGACGCCTACCTCCTGCTCGCCGGCGCCGCCCGGGCGCGGGGGGACGACGCGGAGGCCCTCCGGCTGCTGGCGCCGCTGGAGGCCGCGACGGCGGGGTCGTGGACGGCCCTGCGCCGACGGGTCGAGGCGATCACCGCAGGGGCCGGTCAGAGCGCCTCGAGCGCGAGGCGCGCCGCCCGCGCCGCGCCGTCGGACGGCACGGGCAGGTAGTCGACGGGCTGCGCCAGGGCGGCGACGAGCTCCTCGGCGATCCGGTCCGGGTCGGTGTCGGCGTACGGCAGGTGGCGCCCGGCGCGGTGCCGGTCGAGGCGGTGCCGCACGTGCACCTGCTGCTCGAAGTGGTGCTCCAGCGGCACGTAGAGGAACGGGCGGCGCGCGGCCGTCAGCTCCATGGTGGTGCTGAGCCCGCCCTGCACCACCGCCACGTCACAGGCCGCGTGGTGCAGGTCGAGGTCGGGCAGGAAGCCGTGCACCTCGACCCCGTCGGGGACCGCCAGGGCCTCCCGCTCGATGCGCGGCCCCGTCACCAGGACCATCCGCAGCCCGGGGACGCGCGCCGACGCCGGGCCGTACGCCGCCGCGACCCGGCGCAGCAGGTGGTGGCCCACGCCGGAGCCGCCCACCGAGACCACGCACACCACCTCGTCGGGCCGGTAGCCGAGGCGGGCGCGCAGCTCCGCGCGGCGCTCCGGGTCGGGCCGCTCGCCCATGACGTAGCCCGCGAAGTCGAAGTGCTGCTCGGTCCACGCGCGGGCGGTCGGCAGGCCGGGCCCGAGCGGCAGGTCCACCACGTCCTCGCGGTCGCCGACGAAGATCGAGCGGTCGCGCAGCCCGGGGGAGCGGTCCACGTGCTCGACCATCTCCGCGTTGTAGTCGGCCGTCAGGAACGCCTCGCGCTCGCCGCCGTCCGGCATCGGCACCCACCCGACGAAGTCGGTCATCCAGACGAACGGCGCCCGCTTGAGCGAGGGGTGCTCGTGGAGGAAGTGGTCGAGGTCCCACGCCTCGTCGCCGACCCACAGGTCGAAGGACTCCCGCTCGACCAGGTCGTCGAACACCATGAAGTTGTTGACCAGCACCTCGTCCATGCGGCGTACGGCGTCGAAGGCGTGCAGGTCGTGCTCGCCGGACTCCGCCTCGAAGTGCCCGGACTCGCTCGCCAGGTGCCGCGACGCCGGGTGGACCGACTCGCCGCGGGCCTCCAGGAACTCCGCCACGGGTGACTGGGTGAGCCACTCCACCTCGAGGTCGGGGCGCTGCTCCCGCATGGCGTCGGCGACGGCGAGGTCACGGCGCACGTGCCCGAGGCCGATCGGGGAGGAGAGGTAGAGCACCCGCGGTCGGTGCCCGGACGACCGGCGGGGGACGGGGGACGGGTGAGGGACGCCCACCGCCCGGTCGACCAGCGCCTTGATGGCGCGGTTGACGACCACGGGGTGGCGGGCCATCGGGAGGTGGCCGGAGCCCTCGAGCACGAGGTGCTCCGCCCCGGTCCACTCCACGACGCTGCGCCCACGGCCCTGCGGCTGGCACAGGTCGGCGGTGCCCTGCACGACCAGCACCGGCGCGGTGATCCCGCGCAGCAGCCGCTCGGCCTCCTCGGCGGTGTCCGGGAACCGTGGTCCCTCGCCCTCGGCGATGATCACCGCCCCGGTGGTCTGCCGGGTGAACCCGACGATGTCCTCGAGCTGCTTGGTGGAGTGCGGCTCGGGCAGCATCTGGTCGAAGAAGAACTCCGCGTACTCCGGCCAGTGCTCCGGCAGGTGGTGCCGGTTGTTGCCCCGCCACCCGGAGTAGTCGTCGCGCTCCTCGTCGAAGTGCTCCGCCGCCTCCAGCCGCACCTCGAACGGCGGGGTCCGGTCGCGCGCCCACGGCGCCACCGCGACCACGCCCTGCACGCGGTCCGGGTGCAGGGCAGCGGCGAGCAGCGCCTGCCACGCGCTCACGCAGATGCCGACGAGCACGGCCCGCTCGACGCCGAGGTGGTCCATCACCGCCAGGGTGTCGGCAACGAGGGCGAGGTCGCCGTACGCAGCAGGGTCGAGCGAGCGCCCCGAGCGTCCGTTCCCGGGCGGGTCGACCGTGACGACGCGGTGGTGCTGGGCGAGGTAGGGCACCTGCGCCTTCCACGCGCGACTGTCGACGCACGTGTCGATCGGGACGAACAGCACCGTCGTGTCCGCGCGGTCGTTGAAGGACTCCCACGCCAGGCGCACCCCGTCTACCTCGACGTGCCCGGCGCTGTCCTGATCACGTGCCCTCACGTGCACCACCTCCCACCGTGCACCCTCCGCCGACGAGGTTGCAGCGGCGTTGCAACCGCCCCGCAACCGCGTCGTACGACCGTCTGACCACCAGCATCCACCCGGGATGCCCACACGAGGGAGACCCAGATGACCACCGTCGACGACACCACCCAGGACTCGACCCAGGACTCGACCCAGGACACGACCCAGGACACGACCCAGGACACGACCGGGGAGGCACCCGCGGTCGACATGGACGCCCTGATGCAGCTCGTCGGCAGCTTCGTCGGCGACCTCGGCGCCACGATGGGCGCCGGCAACGTGCTGCTCGGCGAGCGACTCGGCCTCTACCGCGCCCTCGCGACAGGCCCCGCGGACGCCCGCGAGCTCGCGACGAGGACGGGCACCGACCCGCGCTACGTCGACGAGTGGCTGCGCGGCCAGGCCGCCGGCGGCTACGTGCAGTACGACGCCGGCAGCGCGACGTACTCGATGACGCCCGAGCAGGCCTTCGCCCTCACCGACCCGTCGGGGCCCGTCTTCCTGCCCGGCGCCTTCGAGCTGGCGCTGGGTGCCCTCAAGGCGTCCGACGAGATCGAGCAGGCCTTCCGCACCGGTGCCGGCTACGGCTGGCACCAGCACGACGAGATGGTGTTCACGGGCTGTGAGCGCTTCTTCCGTCCCGGCTACCTGATGCACCTGCTCCCCGAGTGGGTGCCGGCGCTGGACGGGGTGCCGGCGAAGCTCGAGCGGGGTGCCCGGGTCGCGGACCTCGGCTGCGGCCACGGCGCCTCGACGGTGCTGATGGCCGAGGCGTTCCCGGCGAGCACGTTCGTCGGCTCCGACTACCACGAGGGATCGATCGAGGCCGCCCGCGAGCGCGCCGCCGCCGCGGGACTGGGTGACCGGGTGCGCTTCGAGGTCGCCGGCGCGCAGGCGCTCGACGAGCACGACCTCGACCTGGTGACCACCTTCGACTGCCTGCACGACATGGGCGACCCCCTCGGCGCGGCCCAGCACGTCCGACGCTCGCTGGCCCCCGACGGCACCTGGATGATCGTCGAGCCGGCCGCCGGTGACACCGTGGCGGCGAACCTCAACCCGGTGGGCCGGGTGTTCTACGGCTTCTCGACCTTCCTGTGCGTCCCCAACGCGGTCTCGCAGCCGGGCGGCTACGCGCTCGGTGCCCAGGCCGGGCCGGCGGCGATCCGCCAGGTCGTGACCGACGCCGGGTTCACCCGGTTCCGCAAGGTCGCCGAGACGCCGTTCAACCACGTCTACGAGGCACGGCCCTGACCCGGTCGCGCGTGTCGGAGGTGGCTGCCACCATGCAGCCATGACCTACGTGGGGGCGGTGCGGGCGGCGCTGGCCGGGGTGGGGGACCCGGCCAGGGCCGCCCAGCAGCAGGCCTACATGAAGTCCGCGCTGCCCTACGTCGGGCTGACCGCCCCGCAGCTGCGGTCACTGCTGCGGCCGCTCCTGGCCGAGGAGCGGTTCATCGACCGGGGCTCGTGGGAGGCGGCGGTCCTCGAGCTGTGGGACGACGCGACGCACCGCGAGGAGTGGTACGCCGCCCTCGCCCTGCTGCGGCACCGCGCCTACCGGCAGTGGCTCGACCCCGACCTGCTCCCGCTGCTCGAGCACCTGGTGCGGACGGGCGCCTGGTGGGACGTCGTCGACGAGACCGCCACCCACCCGGTGGGCGACGTGCTGCTCGGCCACCGCGCCGACGTCACCCCGGTGGTGGACACCTGGTCCGTGGACGACGACAGCCTCTGGGTCCGGCGCACGGCGATGATCGCGCAGCTCGGCCACGCCGAGCGGACCGACACCGACCTCCTCGAGCGGGTCCTGGTCGCCAACCTCGACGACACCCGCTACGGCGGGGAGTTCTTCGTCCGCAAGGCGCTCGGGTGGGCGTTGCGCCAGCACGCCCGCACCGACCCGGAGTGGGTCCGGGCGTTCGTCCGGACCCACTCCGACCGGCTCAGCGGGCTGTCCCGCCGTGAGGCGCTCAAGCACCTCGCGTGAGTGGGCTCAGACCGGGACGAGCTCGACGGCGCCGACGGCGTAGCGGGCCAGGATCGCCCGGGCCACGGCGGGGTGGGCACCCAGCGGGTCGGACACCGCCACGGCGCCGGCCTCGAGGGCGAGCTCGGTGGCCCGGTCGGGCAGCCTGCCGGGCGCGAGGAAGAACGACGCGACCGCGATGTGGCGCTTGCCCTCCGCCCGGAAGGCGCGCACGGCCTCGCCGGCGGCCGGCGGCGCGGCCGAGGCGAACGCCGCGGTGACCGGGAGGCGGTGCCGGGCGCCCCACGTGCGGGCGATGCGGGCCACGGCCTGGTTGGCGAGCGGGTCCGAGGAGCCGGCGGCGGCGAGGACGAGGGCGTCGAGCTCGCGCACCCGGGCCTGCTTGAGCGCGTCGCGCAGGCGGACGTCGAGCACCTCGAGGAAGGCGGCCTCCATGCCGAGGATGCGGCTGGCCTGGATCTTGAGGCCCTCGTGGCGGGCCATCGCGGCGGCGATCGCCTCGGGGACGTCGACCTTGGCGTGGTAGGCCTCGGTGAGCAGCAGCGGCACCACGACGATCTCGTCGTGGCCGGCCTTGACCAGCCGGTCGACGACCGTGTCGAACGTCGGCTTGGAGAGATCGAGGAAGGCCGTCTCGATGCGGAGGTCGGGACGCATCGCCTTGACCTCGGCGACGAGCGCCTTGATCGTCGCGGCCGAACGCGGGTCCCGGCTTCCGTGGGCCAGGGCAACCAGAGCAGGAGCAGCCATCAGGGGTGCCTCCGATCGTGTGTGGTGGTGCGGTGGTGCTTCTTCGGGGGTGCGGGTACGACGGCGCTGTCGTCCCGGTGGGGTACGTCGTGGGGCGGCCTCATGCGTGGATGCCGCACTCGGTCTTGGATGTGCCGGCCCAGCGGCCGCTGCGCGGGTCGTCGCCCGGTGCCACGCGGCGGGTGCAGGGCCAGCAGCCGATGCTGGGGTAGCCGTCGTGGACGAGCGGGTTGACCAGCACGCCGTTCTCGGCGATGTAGCGCTCGACCTGCTCGTCGCTCCAGCGGGCGAGGGGGGAGACCTTGACCTTGCCCTTGCGCGCGTCCCAGCCGATGACCGGCGCGATGACCCGGTTGTGGGTCTCGGCCCGGCGCAGCCCGGTGGCCCAGGCGTCGTACTCGGCGAGGGTGTCGTTGAGGGGCTTGACCTTGCGCAGCGCGCAGCACAGGTCGGGGTCGGTCCTGTAGAGGTCCTTGCCGTGGGTCGCGTCCTGCTCCTCGACGGTCTGCTCCGGACGGACGGTGCGCAGGGTGACCGGGAGGGTCGCCTCGACGGCGTCGCGGGTGCCGATGGTCTCGACGAAGTGGTAGCCGGTGTCGAGGAAGACGACGTCGATGCCGGGGGCGACCGTGGAGGCGAGGTGGGCGAGCACGGCGTCGCCCATCGACGAGGTCACCGCGAACCGGTCGCCGAACGTGGCGACGGCCCACTCGATGATCACCTCGGCCGGGGCGAGCTCGAGCTCGGCGCCGACGTGCGAGACGAGCTCGCGCAGCTCCTCGGGCGTGCGTCCTGCGGTGTGCGTGCCCTTGAAGGCGCGGGCGGCCTGCGTGGAGAGGCTCATCAGGCACCTCCTGCCGACGGTGGACGGATCATGCCGGTCATCCGGACGGTGAAGGCGCGCAGGCACGAGCGGCACTCCCAGGCACCTGCGCCCTCCTGGGGGAACAGGTTCTCGTCCCCGCAGTAGGGGCAGTGGAAGGGCACTGCGCGCTCGCTCATGTCAGCGCCGGCTCTGCTTCGCCGCGCAGCAACCGCTCGTCGGCGCGAGCCACCCAGGCGGCGAACCGCTCGCCCTCGGTGCGGTCGCCGAGGTACGCCGACACGACGCGGGTGACGTAGTCGTCGAGGCCGGCGCTGGTGACCTTGTGCGCGCGCAGCTTGCGCCCCATGGCGTGGTGCAGCCCGAGGGCGCCGCCCAGGTGGACCTGGAAGCCCTCGACCTGCCGGCCCTCCTCGTCCATGACGAGCTGGCCCTTCAGTCCGATGTCGGCGACCTGGGTGCGGGCGCAGGCGTTCGGGCAGCCGTTGACGTTCACCGAGATGTCGGTGTCGAGGTCGGGGAAGCGCTTCTCCAGCTCGGTCACCAGGCGGCGGGCGCGCTCCTTGGTGTCGACGATGGCGAGCTTGCAGAACTCGATGCCGGTGCAGGCCATGGTGGACCGGCGCCAGTTGCTCGGTCGCGCGGTCAGCCCGATCTTCTCCAGGTCGTCGGCGAACGCCTCGGTGTCCTCGGCCGCGATGCCGAGCACCACCAGCTTCTGGTAGGCGGTCAGCCGGGCCCCCGTGGCGCCGTACTGCTCGACGAGGTCGCCGAGGGCGCTGAGCGTGGTGCCGTCGATGCGTCCCACGACCGGCGCGGCACCGACGTAGAAGCGGCCGTCCTTCTGCTCGTGGATGCCGATGTGGTCGCCCTGGACGACGGGAGCCTCGGGGGAGGGGTTGTCCACGAGCGCGCGGTGGAGGTACTCCTTCTCGAGCACCTCGCGGAACTTCTCCTTGCCCCAGTCGGCCAGCAGGAACTTCAGCCGGGCCTTGGAGCGGAGCCGTCGGTAGCCGTAGTCGCGGAAGATGCCGGCCACGCCCTCCCACGCGTCGGCCACCTCGTCGAGGGGGATCCAGACGCCGAGCTTGTGGGCGAGCATCGGGTTGGTGGAGAGCCCACCGCCGACCCAGAGGTCGAAGCCGGGGCCGTGCTCGGGGTGGACGGTGCCGACGAAGGCCACGTCGTTGACCTCGGGCGCGACGTCGTGGCTCGGGTGCCCGGTCAGCGCGGTCTTGAACTTGCGCGGCAGGTTGGAGAAGGCCGGGTTGTCGAGGGCGCGGCGCTTGATCTCGGCCAGCGCCTCGCTGCCGTCGATGATCTCGTCCTTTGCGATGCCGGCGACGGGGGAGCCGAGGAAGGGGCGCGGTCCGTCGCCGCAGGCCTCCAGCGTGCTCAGCCCGACCGACTCGAGGCGCTCCCAGATGGCCGGGACGCTCTCGATCTCGATCCAGTGGTACTGGATGTTGTTGCGGTCGGTGATGTCCGCGGTGTTGCGGGCGTAGGTCGTGGAGACCTCGCCGAGCGTGCGCAGGGCCGCGGCGTCGAGGATCGCGCCGTCGGTGCGCACGCGCATCATGAAGAAGCGGTCGTCGAGCTCCTCCTCCTCGAGCTGCGCGGTCTTGCCGCCGTCGAAGCCGGGAGCGCGCTGCGTGTAGAGGCCCATCCAGCGGAAGCGGCCGCGCAGGTCCGCCGGGTCGATCGAGTCGAAGCCGCGACGGGAGTAGGTGTGGACGATGCGTGCCCGGACGTTGAGCGGGTCGTCGTCCTTCTTGGACTGCTCGTTCTTGTTGAGCGGCTCGGTGTAGCCGAGCGCCCACTGGCCCTCGGCGCGCTTGGGACGCGGGATCTCGGTGTGCTGGGCGGCCTGGGGCTGGAACCGGAGGTCGGGCATGGTCAGGAAGGTCCTGTTCGCTGAGGTAGTGCCGCGCGCGACGTTGAGCGCGGAGGGGACTTCTGGCGGCGTCAGCGATGCCAACAGGTCGCGCTGCCCACGCGCATGAGGTCGACGTGACGTCGAACCACCAGGTGCGTGTGGGTGGAGGCGGTGACCATGTCAAGAAGTCTCAGGGAGTGGACTCGCCTTCCACAAGACGAAATCTCGTCATGTGGGATGAGGTGCCACATGATGAGACGCTACCCGCCGGTACAGGCGCAGCGACGGGGGTCAGTGCGGTCCAGGTCACACCATCGCCTCGGTGGTCCCCGACGTTCTGGTCGGTGCCAGAGCCTGTGAGCGGAGCGCCCTCCCGGACCCCTAGGCTGTCCGCCATGACGGACTCCCTCATCAGCAGCGCGTACACCCAGGCCCTCGAGGTCATCGGCCGGGTCGAGCCCCGCATCGCGGAGGCCACCCGCCAGGAGCTCACCGACCAGCGTGGCTCCCTCAAGCTGATCGCCTCGGAGAACTACGCCTCGCCGGCCGTCCTGCTCACGATGGGCACCTGGTTCAGCGACAAGTACGCCGAGGGCACCGTCGGCCACCGGTTCTACGCCGGCTGCCAGAACGTCGACACCGTGGAGTCGCTGGCCGCCGAGCACGCGCGCGAGCTGTTCGGCGCCCCCTACGCCTACGTCCAGCCCCACTCCGGGATCGACGCCAACCTCGTCGCCTTCTGGTCCATCCTCGCCAACCGGGTCGAGACGCCCTACCTGCAGAAGATGCAGGCGAAGAACGTCAACGAGCTCACCGAGGCCGACTGGGAGACGCTGCGCCACGAGTTCGGCAACCAGCGACTGCTGGGCATGTCCCTCGACGCCGGGGGCCACCTGACCCACGGCTTCCGCCCCAACATCAGCGGCAAGATGTTCCACCAGCAGCAGTACGGCACCGACCCCGAGACCGGGCTGCTCGACTACGACGCCGTCGCGGCCAAGGCCCGCGAGTTCAAGCCGCTCGTCCTGGTCGCCGGCTACTCCGCCTACCCCCGCCGGGTGAACTTCGCGAAGATGCGCGAGATCGCCGACGAGGTCGGCGCCGTCCTGATGGTCGACATGGCCCACTTCGCCGGACTCGTGGCCGGCAAGGTCTTCACCGGCGACGAGGACCCGGTCCCGCACGCCCACCTCACCACGACCACCACCCACAAGTCGCTGCGCGGCCCGCGCGGCGGCATGGTGCTCGCCCAGGAGGAGTTCGCCGCCGACGTCGACCGCGGCTGCCCGATGGTGCTCGGTGGCCCGCTGTCGCACGTGATGGCCGCCAAGGCGGTCGCGCTGGCCGAGGCGCGCACCTCCGAGTTCCAGGCCTACGCCCAGCAGGTCGCCGACAACGCGAAGTCCCTCGCCGAGGGCTTCCTCACCCGCGGAGCCACCCTCGTCACCGGCGGCACCGACAACCACATCGTGCTGCTCGACGTGTCGTCCTTCGGGCTCACCGGTCGGCAGGCCGAGTCGGCCCTGCTCGACGCCGGCGTGGTCACCAACCGCAACTCGGTCCCGTCCGACCCCAACGGTGCCTGGTACACCTCCGGGATCCGGCTCGGCACCCCCGCGCTCACGACCCGCGGGTTCGGCCACGACGAGTTCGACAAGGTCGCCGAGCTCATCGTCGACGTGCTCGCCAACACCGGGGCCGGCACCACCAAGGCGGGCGAGCCCAGCAAGGCGTCGTACGTCCTGGGCGACGGGGTCGCCGACCGCGTGAAGTCCCAGTCGGCGGAGATGCTCGACAAGCACCCGCTCTACCCCGGCCTCGTCCTCGGCTGACCCCGCTCAGCCGGGGTCGGCGCCGGTCCAGACGTAGCCGACCTCCGGGCGGCCGGCACCGCCGTAGCGCGGCTGGCGGGTGACACGGCCCTCGTCCGCGAGGTGCTCGAGGTAGCGGCGCGCGGTCACCCGCGACACCCCGATCTCCGCACCGGTCTCGGCGGCGGAGAGGCCCTCGGGCCGCTGGCGCAGCGCCACCACGACCGCGCGCAGCGAGTCCAGGCTCATCCCCTTGGGCAGGGTGTCGCCGGTCGGCCGGCTCCGGAGGGCGCCGAAGAGCTGGTCGACGTCGTCCTGCACCACGTCGCCGGGTGCGCTCTCCAGCCGCGCGCGGAACTCGGCGTACTGCTCGAGCTTGCTGCGGAAGGCGGCGAAGGTGAACGGCTTGAGCAGGTAGAGCACCACGCCCTGCGACACCGCTCGTCGTACGACGTCGGTGTCGCGCGCGGACGTCACCGCGATCACGTCGACGGTGCGGCCCTCGGCGCGCAGCCGCTGCAGCAGGCCCAGGCCGTGCCCGTCGGGCAGGTGCATGTCGAGCAGGATCAGGTCGACCTCCTCCCGGGCGAGCACGCGCACGGCCTCTCCGGCGGAGCGCGCGACTCCGGCGAGCTCGAACCCCGGCACCCGGCCGACGTACGTCGCGTGCGCCTCCGCGGCGACCTCCTCGTCCTCGACGACGAGCACGCGGACCGTCATCGTCCGCCCCCGGGAGCCGAGGCGTCGACGGTGAGCGCGAAGCGCGCGCCGCCGAGCGGCGAGTCGGTGACCTCGAGCCGGCCGCCGTGGCGCGACACGACCTGGAAGACGATCGCGAGACCGAGGCCACGTCCCTCGTCGGCCTTGCTCGACCAGCCGCGGTCCAGCACGTGGGCCCGGTCCTCGGGCGCGATGCCGGGCCCGGAGTCGTCGACCTCGATCCGGAGCCGCCGGGCGTCGCCGTCGAGGCCGACGCGCACCTGCTGGGCCCGCTCGGCCCGGGTCTCGGCCACGGCGTCGAAGGCGTTGTCGACGAGGTTGCCGACCAGCGCCACCAGGTCGCGCGGGGCGATCGGCAGCTCGGCGGGCAGCCGGCCGTCGATGTCGAGGTCGATGCCGCGCTCGGCCGCCTGGGCGGTCTTGCCGAGCAGCAGCGCGGCCAGCACGGGCTCCTCGACGGCGGTCACGACCTCGTCGGCGAGGCCCTGGGCGACCTGGAGCTCCTGGGTCGCGAACTCGACCGCCTGCTCCGGGCGGCCCATCTCCACCAGCGAGACGATGGTGTGGAGCCGGTTCGCGGACTCGTGGTTCTGCGCCCGCAGGGACTCGGTGAGCCCGCGCACCAGGTCCAGCTCGCCGGTGACGGCCTGGAGCTCGGTGCGGTCGCGGACCGTGACCACGGCCCCGACCTCGTCCTGGTGCCAGTAGGCGGGGGAGGTGCTGAGGACGAGCACCTGCTGGCCGAGGACGTAGGTCTGGTCGGCGACCGTCGTGCGCGCCTGGACCGCGGCGACCAGGCCGGGCGGGAGGCCGAGCTCGGCGAGCGGACGTCCCTCGACGTCGTCGGGCAGCGCGAGCAGGCGCACCGCCTCGTCGTTGACGAGCTGGACCCGCAGGTCCGAGTCGACGAGCACCAGACCCTCGCGCACCGCGCCGAGCACGGCCCGGTAGTACTCGTACATCCGGGTGATCTCGCGCTCGCCGAGGCCGTGGGTCTGCCGGCGCAGGCGACGCGCGATGAGCCACGCCCCGGCCAGCCCCGCCAGCATCGTCGCGCCGGCCGCCAGACCGATCCCGGGCAGGTCGTCGACCAGTTGGCGGTCGAGCCGCTCGACGGTGATGCCGACCGCCACCAGGGCGACCACCTGCTCGGCGCTGCCGTCGCTGGTCACCGGCACGACCGCCCGGACGGACGGCCCCAGCGTGCCGACGTACTCCTGCGTGAAGACCTGGCCCTCAGGCGCCCGTCCGACCTCGCCGACGAAGGTGCCGCCGATCCGGGCGGGGTCCGGGTGGGTCCAGCGGATGCGGTCGGTGCTCATGACGACCACGAAGTCGGTGCCGGTGTCGCGACGGACCTCCTCCGCGAACGGCTGGAGCGCCGTGGTGGGGTCGGCGGCCGTCACCTCCTGCCGGACGAAGGGGGAGTCGGCGACCGACTGCGCGACGGCCGTCGCCTGCTCGCGCGCTGCCTCGCGGGAGTCCCGTCGGGCGTCGAGGGCGGCGAGCGCGACCGCGGTGACGACGAGTACGACGACGACGCCGACCTGCAGCAGCAGGATCTGGCGAGCCACCGGGCTCTCGCCCCGGGCGCGACGCGTCATGCCGCGCATTGTGCCGCACGGGGCCGGGCACCTGTGACGGCGAACACAACGAACAGAACGGTGACGGGGCTCACAGGCTCGATGACGCTTGCGGACGGGCCGGCGATCGCCGGCACCCGGATCGCAGGAGGACCAGATGAGCACCACGCACCCGGCGGCGCCCGAGCGGCGGCGCGACCGCACGCACTACCTCTACATCGCAGTGATCATCGCGGTGGTCCTCGGGGCCGCAGTGGGCCTCGTCCTCCCGGACTTCGCCGTGGGGCTGAAGTGGATCGGGACCACGTTCGTGGCCCTCATCAAGATGATGATCCAGCCGGTCATCTTCTGCACGCTGGTGCTGGGCGTGGGCTCGGTGCGCAGCGCGGCCAGCGTCGGGAAGGTCGGCGGGCTGGCGCTGGCGTACTTCCTGTCGATGTCGACGGTCGCACTGGCGATCGGCATGGTGGTCGGCAACCTGCTCGACCCGGGCGAGGGGCTCAACCTCTCGGACGACGTCGCCGGCATCGGCAAGGAGCAGGCCGCAGAGGCGCACGGCTCGACGACCGAGTTCATCACCGGCATCGTGCCCGACTCGCTGCTGTCCTCCCTGACCTCCGGCGAGGTGCTGCAGACGCTGCTGGTCGCGCTGCTGGTCGGCTTCGCGCTGCAGGCGATGGGCCGCTCCGGCGAGCCGATCCTGACCGGCATCGGCCACATCCAGCGCCTGGTGTTCCGGGTGCTCGCGATGATCATGTGGGCTGCCCCGGTCGGCGCCTTCGCCGCGATCGCCGCCGTCGTCGGCGAGACCGGCATCGACGCGCTCAAGAGCCTCGCCACGATCATGGTCGCGTTCTACCTCACCTGCTTCGTCTTCGTCTTCGGCGTGCTCGGCGCGATCCTCAAGCTGGCGACCGGCGTCAACATCTTCAGCCTGCTGAAGTACCTCGGCCGGGAGTTCCTGCTGATCGTCTCGACCTCCTCCTCCGAGTCGGCGCTGCCGCGCCTCATCGCGAAGATGGACCACGCCGGCGTCGAGCAGACCACCGTCGGCGTCGTCGTCCCCACCGGCTACTCCTTCAACCTCGACGGCACGGCGATCTACCTGACGATGGCCTCGATCTTCATCGCGGACGCGCTCGACAAGCCGCTCTCGATCGGCGAGCAGGTCTCGCTCCTGCTGTTCATGGTCATCGCCTCCAAGGGCGCCGCCGGCGTCACCGGTGCCGGCCTGGCCACCCTCGCCGGCGGCCTGTCGTCGCACCGTCCCGAGCTGCTCGACGGCGTCGGCCTGATCGTCGGCATCGACCGCTTCATGTCCGAGGCCCGCGCGGTCACCAACTTCGCCGGCAACTCGGTCGCCACGGTCCTCATCGGGCACTGGACCGGCACCCTCGACCGTGCCCAGCTCGACCGGGTGCTTGCCGGCGAGGACGAGTTCGACGAGGCCACGATGGTCGACGACCACCACCCGGCCCCCGCCGTCCCCGCCTCCCGCGAGGCCGAGCCGGCCGCCACCCACTGACGCCGCGCGCGCGACGCCCCGGATCGTCGTCGGTCCGGGGCGTCGCGGCGTCGTACGTCCCGGGGTGGCGGCACATCGCATCCGAGAGGCGGTCGGAGCTGCGGTCTGCCGCCACCTGGGGAGCGGACCTCGGTCAGGTCAGGGAGCGGTAGAGGTCGAGGGTGCGGGTGGCGATCGAGCCCCAGCTGAAGGACTCCTCGGCGCGGCGGCGGCCGGCGGCGCCGTAGGCGCGGGCGCGGTCGGGGTCGCTGACCGCGTCGGTGAGCGCGGCGGCGAGGTCGGCGACGTACTGCTCCGGGTCGAGGGGCGTGCCGGTGCCGTCGGTGGCCTGCTCGATGGGGACCAGCCAGCCGGTCGCCGCTTGTCCTGAGCCTGTCGAAGGGTCGACGACGACCTCGGGGATGCCGCCCGTGGCGGTGGCGACGACAGCGGTCTCGCAGGCCATCGCCTCGAGGTTGACGATGCCGAGCGGCTCGTAGATCGACGGGCAGGCGAACACGGTCGCCGCGGTCAGCAGCGCGACGACGTCGGCGCGGGGCAGCATCTCCGCGATCCACACGACGCCGGAGCGGGTGGCAGCGAGGTCGTCGACCAGCCCGCGCACCTCGGCCTCGATCTCCGGGGTGTCCGGAGCGCCGGCGCACAACACCAGCTGGACCTCGGGCGGCAGTGCGGCGGCGGCGCGCAGGAAGAGCGGCAGACCCTTCTGCCGGGTGATCCGGCCGACGAAGATCACGCTCGGCCGGTCGGGGTCGACCCCGAGCTCGCGCACCCGGTCGGGGTCGGTGACGGGCGACCAGAGCGTGGTGTCGATGCCGTTGTGGACGACGTGCACCCGGTCGGGGTCGACGGACGGGTAGCTGCGGAGCACGTCGTCACGCATGGCGGCGCTGACGGCGACGATCCCCGCCGCGCCCTCGTACGCCGTCCGCTCGGCCCAGCTCGACAGGGCGTAGCCACCGCCGAGCTGCTCGGCCTTCCACGGCCGCATCGGCTCGAGGGAGTGGGCGCTGACGACGTGCGGGACGCCGTGCATCAGCCCGGCGAGGTGGCCGGCCATGTTGGCGTACCAGGTGTGGGAGTGGACGAGGTCCGCTCCGGCGCAGTCGTCGACCATCGCGAGGTCGACGCCGAGCGTGCGGATGGCCGGGTTGGCAGCGGCGAGCGAGTCCGGCTCGGCGTACGCCGTCGTGCCCGGCTCGGACCGCGGGGCGCCGAAGCACCGCACGCGGGCGTCGACGTCGGGCAGGACCCGCAGCGCCCGGACCAGCTCGGCCACGTGGACACCGGCCCCGCCGTAGACCTCGGGCGGGTACTCCTTGCTGAGGACGTCGATCCGCATGGAGTCGAACCTAGTCCGAAACGCGGACCCGAGGGAGGTCGACCGCGCCCCCGCGGACGGCTAGTTTCGACGCATGGCCATCACGCCCCCGCGCAAGAAGGTCCTCGCCGTCGTCCTCGCCGGTGGTGAGGGCAAGCGGCTGATGCCGCTCACCGCCGACCGCGCCAAGCCGGCGGTGCCCTTCGGGGGCATCTACCGGCTGATCGACTTCGCGCTGTCCAACGTCGTGAACTCCGGCTACCTCAAGGTCGTGGTGCTCACGCAGTACAAGTCGCACAGCCTCGACCGCCACGTCACCACCACCTGGCGGATGTCCCAGCTGCTCGGCAACTACGTCACGCCGGTGCCGGCCCAGCAGCGCGTCGGCAAGCGCTGGTACCTCGGCAGCGCCGACGCGATCT
>NZ_JAUZVE010000067.1:0-34944 GCF_031844425.1 Microbacterium sp. ARD31 | reverse complement strand
GCGCCGGGCCAAGGCGCTGGGTGACCTGGCCCGCACCCAGACCGCCCTCGACCTCCTGACCGGGGGTCCGGCACCGGACCGCTCGGGCAACCTGCCGGCCGCCCGCGAGGTGGTGATCCACGCCCACTTCGACGCAGCAACGATCAGCGACACGACGGTGTTCGGTCCGACGGGCTGGATGGAGGAGGGCCAGCGGCTGGTCCTGCTCGACCAGGTGCAGGCCTGGTGCGGCGACACCCACACCAAGGTGACCATCAAGCCCGTCATCGACCTCAACGCCGAGCAGACCGCACCCGGCTACGCCATCCCCGACCGGATCCGCGAACAGGTGATCCTGCGCGATCGCACGTGCGTGTTCCCGTGGTGCAGTCGACCCGCCAGACGAGCCGACGTCGACCACATCGTGAAGTACGACCACCACGCCGACGCCGAGGGCCGACCACAACCCGGCCCAACGGCGACATCGAACCTGGCGTGCCTGTGCCGCAGCCATCACCGGTTGAAGACCCACACCGCCTGGCACTACCGGATGCTCACACCCGGGGTGTTCGAGTGGACCAGCCCGCACGGCCACCACTACCGACGCGACCACACCGGCACCAGCCCGATCGACGCGGCCCCGCCACCCGGGCGACCATGACCCCGCCCCACACCCCGCCAGTCCCCACGACGGCGGGGCCACAGCCACGCCACGGGCGCAAAGGCGTAGCCAGGCGTCGTGCCACGCCCAGCCGATGACCCACGGTGACCGGCGTCGCGCCTGAACCACACCTGGCTGTCGCGGCGCACGTTCGACCATCGGCGGCCTCGGGCCCGCTGACCGTTTGCGGTCGCGAACGAGGGCAGATGCCCCGATCTGGGTTACAGTCGACGGAGACTCAAGACGTCGGGTCGTCCGCACTCTCCCTTTGCGAGGTGCTCGTGCCCCACAGGGTCTCCCGAGGTCGCCCGGTCGACGGCTTCGACTTCGAGGGCGACGGCGACGACGCGCGTGAGTGGCTCGACACGTCGTACGGCACGTCGCTCGGCCTGAACGGCGAGATGGGCACCGTCCGCCACCACCGGCGTACCCGCGGCGCGGTGGCCTTCGACCGGCTGCGCATCGAGTCGCCGGTCAGGTTCGACGCGGAGGCCATGCCGACCCTGGTGGTCGTCGACGTGCTGGCCGGCGAGGTGGAGTACACGCGCAGGTCCATCAACGACCGTGCACGCCGCGGCAGCACGGTGCTGGCCTCCGGGTGGGGCATGCCGTTCACCGGGGGCGGCAACGGCTATGACGTGCGGAACACCAGCATCACCGTCGAGGCGTTGACGGCCGCGATCGCCGACCTCGACCCGGACAGGACCGCTGCCGACGTGAGCTTCTCCAGCTTCGTGCCGCGCTCGCGCGCCGCCGCCGCCCAGTGGCGCGCCGTCGTCGACCAGCTCGATGCCCTCCCCGACGTGGACGACCACGGGATGGCGGACGCAGAGCTGTCCCGGCTCCTCGCGCACACCTTGCTCACCACCTTCGACAACAACATCGTCCGCGGGCAGGCGAGCCGCGCGGCCGACACACGCGACGCCACCCACGCCACCGTGCGGCGCGCCCAGCACGTGATCGACGACCGCGCCCACGACGACCTCTCGATGTCCGACCTCGCGCGCGAGTGCGCGGTCACGCCGCGCGCGCTGCAGTACGCCTTCCGCCGGCACCTCGACTGCACGCCCAGCGACTACCTCAAGCAGGTCCGGCTCGACCTGGTGCACCAGGTCCTGACCGACGGCTCGGAGCCGACGGTGGGCGAGGCGGCCACCCGCTTCGGCTTCTTCAACCCCGGTCGCTTCGCCTCCGAGTACCGCCGGATGTTCGGCGAGAACCCGCGCGAGACCCTGGCGCGGCGCACCTCCTGACGGGACGCCGCACCGGGACGGCACCTGTGGTGTGATCTGCACGTGCCGTCGCCCGAGGAGATCGTCCGCCACCACGACGCCGGCGAGGTGGTCCACGTCGGCGCCCACCCGACCGGCTACGTCATGCGAATCGTCGAGCACGACCCGACCTGGTCGCAGCGCTACGCCGAGCTCGAGCGCCAGATCTCCTCGGTGCTGGGCGAGCGGCTCCTCGCCATCCAGCACATCGGCTCGACGTCGGTGCCGGGTCTCCCGGCGAAGCCGATCATCGACGTCGACGTCGCCGTTGCCGACCCCGTGGACGAGGCGGCGTACGCCCCGGCGCTGGAGTCGATCGGCCTCGTGCACTGGCTCACCGAGCCCGACTGGCACCAGCACCGGCTGTTCAAGCTCCTGGCCGAGCCGCGCGTGCACGTGCACGTCTTCGGTCCGGACTGCCCCGAGATGGTCCGGCACCGGCTGTTCCGCGACTGGCTGGTCGACCACCCGGAGGACCGGGAGACGTACGCCGCCGCCAAGCGATCCGCGCTCGCGAGCATGGAGGCGACGGGCGACGACCACGGCGCGCTCGGCTTCGGGATGCGCTACAACGCCATCAAGGAGCCCATCGTGCGCGACATCTACGACCGCATCTTCAGGGCCACCGGCCTGCTGTGACCGCCCAAAATCGGGCAGATCCACGGCACGACCGCACATTCTCCCGCGGCCTCGGCGCACCCTCGGACCATGACAGGGGTCCAGGTCGAACGAGCGCCGTGGGTCAGCGTGCTGGGGAGCATCGCCGACGACTTCGCCGCGCGCGCCCTGGCCCAGGAGCTCTTCCGCGACCGCGCGCGTCCGGGCACGGGTGTGCACCACCTGCACGCGCACTCGGCGACGCTGTGGCGCCAGGCCGAGAGCAGCCTCCGTGCCCGCATCGAGGAGCTCGAGCTCGGGTCGTCCGGCTAGCGGCTCAGAGCCCGAGGACCGTCGCGCACACGAGGTAGGTCCGGGCGACCACGTCCGGCTCCTCCAGCCCCGACGGGTCCTCGGTCGCGGCGACCGAGCTGGCCCTCAGCGCGGCCGCGGGGTCGACGTCGGTCAGGTCGGCAGCGAGGCGACGTACGACGACCGCGGCGTCCGCGTCGGACAACGCGTCGAGCGCCAGGCTGTCGTGCAGCATGGTCGCGGCCTCGCGCATGAGCTCGCGCGCGGTCTCGGGGTCGACCTCGGGCCGTGCCGCTGCCGCGCTCGAGGCAGCCGCCTCGAACTTGGCGAGCAGCAGGTCGTGGGTGCTCACTCCCACTCGATCGTGCCCGGCGGCTTCGAGGTGATGTCGAGGGTGACCCGGTTGACCTCGGCCACCTCGTTGGTGATGCGGGTCGAGATCCGCTCCATCACGTCGTACGGCAGCCGCGCCCAGTCGGCGGTCATCGCGTCCTCGGAGGTGACCGGACGGATCACGACGGGGTGGCCGTAGGTCCGCCCGTCGCCCTGGACGCCGACGGAGCGGACGTCGGCGAGCAGCACCACCGGCATCTGCCAGATGTCGCGGTCCAGCCCGGCACGGGTGAGCTCCTGGCGCGCGATGGCGTCGGCGCGGCGCAGGATGTCGAGCCGGTCCGCGGTCACCTCGCCGATGATCCGGATGCCGAGGCCCGGGCCGGGGAACGGCTGGCGCCACACCATCTCGGCCGGCAGGCCGAGCTGCTCGCCGACGAGGCGCACCTCGTCCTTGAAGAGCGTGCGCAGCGGCTCCACGAGCTCGAACTCGAGGTCCTCCGGCAGGCCGCCGACGTTGTGGTGCGACTTGATGTTGGAGGTGCCGGCACCACCGCCGGACTCCACGACGTCGGGGTAGAGCGTGCCCTGCACCAGGAAGCCGACCTTCTCGCCCTGGTCGGCTGCCTCGCCCAGCACCTCGACCTCGGCGGCCTCGAAGGCGCGGATGAACTCGCGCCCGATGATCTTGCGCTTCTCCTCCGGGTCGCTCACCCCGGACAGCGCGGCGAGGAAGGTGTCGCGGGCGTCGTAGACGTGGAGGTTCACGCCCGTCGCGGCGACGAAGTCGCGCTCGACCTGCTCGGCCTCGCCCTCGCGCAGCAGGCCGTGGTCGACGAAGACGCAGTGCAGCCGGTCGCCGATCGCGCGCTGCACGATGGCGGCCGCGACCGCGGAGTCGACGCCGCCCGACAGCCCACAGATGGCCAGGCCGCTGTCACCGATCTGGTCGCGCACCCGCTCGATCTGCTCCTCGGCGATGTTGAGCATCGTCCAGGTCTGGCGGGCACCGGCGATGTGGTGCAGGAAGTGCTCGAGCACCTTCTGCCCGTGCTCGGAGTGCAGCACCTCGGGGTGCCACTGCACGCCGGCGAGGCCGCGCCCCACGTCCTCGAACGCCGCGACCGGGGTGTCCTCGGTCGAGGCGAGGACCGTGAAGCCCTCCGGGGCCTTGGCGACGGAGTCGCCGTGGGACATCCACACGCGGTGCTCGGCGGGGATCCCCTGGAGGAGGGTGCCCGGCTCGGAGACGGTGACCGGCGTGCGGCCGTACTCCCGGGCGCCGGTGTGGGCGACCTCGCCCCCCATCCCGGCCGCCATCAGCTGGAAGCCGTAGCACATGCCGAAGACCGGCACCCCGGCCGTGAAGACGTGGTCGTCGATGCCGGGCGCGCCCTCGGCGTACACGCTCGAGGGGCCACCGGACAGGATGATCGCCTTCGGGTTGCGCGCCAGCATGTCCGCGACCGGCATCGTGTGCGGCACGATCTCGGAGTAGACCCGCGCCTCGCGCACGCGCCGCGCGATCAGCTGGGCGTACTGCGCGCCGAAGTCGACGACGAGGACCAGGTCGTGCTCTGCAGGCTGCGTCACGAGCGGAGTCTATCGAGCGCTTCGACCCCGGAAACGCACCAGGGCCCGGTCGGGGAGGGAGGGTTGACCGGGCCCTGATGCTTGGACATCCCAGCCGCTGCGAGCAGCGTCCGAGAAAGAGGAGCCCGACCCTTGGGAGGGAGCATGACTGCCGGACCCCTCACCCGGCCCAACGAACCCTGTGGGGGGTGGTTACGGCCCGTGGGGGTGAATTTCGCGGGTCAGCCGACCTCGACGATCGGCAGCCGGAGCGCGCCGGGCGCAGCGTCGGGCACGACCGGGTTCTTCGGCTCGACCGGGGCCAGCCGGCGGTAGGCCGAGCCCAGCGCCGGCCGCGGGTCGGCCTCCCCCTTGTTGGGCCAGAAGGCCATGGCCCGCTCGGCCTGGGCGGTGATCGTCAGCGACGGGTTCACGCCGAGGTTGGCCGAGATGGCGGACCCGTCCACGACGTGCAGGCCCTCGTGGCCGTAGAGGCGCTGCCACGGGTCGACGACGCCGGTCTCCGGGGAGTCGCCGATCGTGCAGCCGCCGATGAAGTGGGCGGTCATCGGCCGGTTGAACGGCTCACCGATCGTGCCGCCCGGGACGCCGCCGATGTGGGCTGCGACGCGGCGCACCGCGTCGTACGCGATGGGGATGTACGTCGGGTTGGGCGCGCCGTGTCCCTGCTTGCTGGTCATCCGCCACCCGAACCGGCCGCGCACGCCGACGGTGGTGATCGAGTTGTCGAGCGTCTGCATCACCAGCGCGATGACCGCGCGCTCGGACCAGTGCTTGAGGTCGTAGAGGCTGAGCGCCGCGCGCCGCTGGCCCCACAGCTCGCGCAGCCACGTGCGGACCCGCGAGGTGCCGGGCACGTCGTCGGCCAGCACGGTCTGCAGCAGCGCCATCGCGTTGGAGCCCTTGCCGTAGCGGACCGGCTCGACGTGGGTGACGTCGTCGGGGTGGAAGGAGGAGGTGATCGCCACGCCGCGGGTGTAGTCGACGGACCGGTCCCCCGCCACGGCGCCGAGGATCGCCTCGGAGTTGGTGCGGGTCAGCACGCCGAGCCGGTCGCTGACGTGGGGCAGGTCGCCCTCGCCCTTGAGCTGGTGGAGCAGCTTCTGCGTGCCGAGCGCCGCCGCGGAGAACACGACCTGGTCGGCGGTGAAGGTCTTCGTGGCCGTGCGGCGCGACAGCTTGGCCTTGGTCCAGCGCGCGGTCACCTCGTAGCCGCCGCCGGCGCGGGGTCGCACGCGCGTGACGGTGGTGAGCGGGTGGACGACCGCGCCGGCCTGCTCGGCGAGGTGGAGGTAGTTCTTGACCAGGGTGTTCTTGGCGTTGTGACGGCACCCGGTCATGCACTCGCCACAGTTGAGGCAGGCGTTGCGGGCCGGGCCGACACCCCCGAAGAAGGGGTCCTCGACCCGCTCACCGCCCTGCGCGTCGGGACCGCCGAAGAAGACCCCGACGGGCGTGGGGTGGAAGGTGTCGCCGACGCCCATGTCCTCGGCGACCTGCTTCATCACCTCGTCGGACGGCGTGTGGAGCGGGTTCTGGACGACGCCGAGCATCCGCTTGGCCTGGTCGTAGTAGGGCGCGAGCTCGCTCTTCCAGTCGGTGATCCGGGCCCACGACGGGTCGCGGTAGAACGCGTCGAGCGGCTCGTAGAGGGTGTTGGCGTAGACGAGCGACCCACCGCCGACGCCGGCCCCGGCGAGGATCACGCAGTCCTTGACCATGTCGATGCGCTGGATGCCGTACATGCCCGCGGCCGGCGCGAACAGCCACCGCTTGGCGTCGAACGACGTCGCCGGGAAGTCGCCGTCATCGAAGCGTGCGCCCGCCTCGAGCACTCCCACGGTGTAGCCCTTCTCGGTCAGGCGCAGCGCCGACACCGAGCCACCGAAGCCGGAGCCGATGACCAGCACGTCGTAGTGGGTGCCCATGTCAGGCCCGGCCGAGCTTGTTGAGCAGCCGCAGCGAGGCGGTGAGCACCTTCGCGTTGGTCTCCTCCGACATCCCGAACATCGGGGCGATCGGCACCAGGCGCTGGGTCGCGACCGACTGCGCCTCGGTGTAGCGGTGGATGCCCTCCGCGCCCTGCCGTCGGCCCATGCCCGACTCGCGCATGCCGCCCATCGGGGCGCCGAGCGAGCCGAACGTGGCGCCGTAGGCCTCGTTGACGTTGACCGTGCCGCACCGGACGCGGCGGGCGAGGGCGCGCCCGCGTGCCGCGTCGCGGGTGTAGATCGAGGCGTTGAGGCCGTACTGGCCGTCGTTGGCGCGCTCGACGGCCTCGTCCTCGCTGTGGAAGCGGTAGAGCGAGACGACCGGACCGAAGGTCTCCTTGCCGAAGCACTCCATGTCGGCCGAGACGCCCTCGAGGATCGTCGGCTCGAAGACGAACGGGCCGAGGTCGGGGCGGTGCTTGCCGCCCGTCAGCACGGTCGCACCCTTCGCCACGGCGTCCTCGACGTGCGCGGTGACCGTGTCGAGCTGCGCCTGCGAGATGAGCGAGCCCATGTCGACCGACCAGTCGTGGCTCGCCCCCAGCGTCATGGCCTGCGTGCGCGAGACGAACGCGTCGACGAACCGGTCGTAGACCTGGTCGGCGATGAATAGGCGCTCCATCGACACGCAGAGCTGGCCAGCGTTGGAGAACACGGCTCGTACGGCGCCCTCCGCCGCGCGGTGCACGTCGGCGTCGCGCAGGACGAGCATCGGGTTCTTCCCGCCCAGCTCGAGGGAGCAGCCGATCAGGCGGTCGGCGCAGCCGCGGGCGATCGTGCGGCCGGTGGCCGTCGAGCCGGTGAAGCAGACGTAGTCGGCGTGCGCGACGATGGCGCCACCGACCTCGGGCCCGGGACCGGCGACCACCTGCCAGAGCTCGGGCGGGAAGCCCGCCTCGTCGAGCAGCTGGGCCGCGAGCAGCGCGGTGAGCATCGTCTGCGCGTCGGGCTTGGCGACGACCGCGTTGCCGGCGAGGAGGGCGGGGAGCCCGTCGCACAGCGCCATGGTGAGCGGGTAGTTCCACGGCGAGATGATCCCGACGACGCCCTTGGGCACCCGGTGGACCTCGGCCCGGGTGAGGACCGGGAACATGCCGCCGACCCGCTGGGTGTCGAGGTGCTCGTGGGCGGTGCGAGCGTAGTAGCGCGCGGTCAGCGCGACGTGGGCGACCTCGAGGTAGGCGTCCTTGCGCGCCTTGCCGGACTCCCAGACGACGAGGTCGATGAGCTCGTCCTGGCGGTCGAGCAGCAGGTCGTGGAGGCGGAGCAGCGCGGCGGCGCGCTCGTCGAGCGGGGTCGCGGCCCAGGCGGACTGCGCACGACGGGCCCGCGCGAACGCCTCGGCCACGTCGGCCGGGCCCGACTGGGGGACGTGCGCGAGCGGGGTGCCGCCGATCGGGGACGACACGGCGTGCGTCTCACCGGTCGTGCTGACCACGCGCCGCGTCAGCCCGGCGACGTACGAGCGGTCGAGGCCGTAGGTGGCCGTGGCGTCGTGCTCGGGGTCCGCGGGTCCGTCGGTGACGGGACCGGAGGTGGGGGTCTGCTCGCTCATCCTCGCAGCGTAGGTCGCCGTCACCGCCGTTGCTACCGGTTGGTCACTTCATCCCAGCATTCGACATTCGGGCCGGATTTGTCCAACCCCGTGGGCGAGGGCCCTCACGCCTGGACGATGTCCGGGGCCTTCACCCTCGCCTCGTCGGCCTCCTGGTCGGTCGGCATCAGCTGGCTCTGGCGCTCGGCCTCGACCCGGCGCAGGTAGTGGTCGACCTCGTCGTCGCGCTGCGCGTCGTCCCACCCGAGCGCCTCGGCCATCAGCTCGGCGGCGGGGCGCGCCGCGGTGATGCCGCGGTCGGGGGTCTCGATCGACACGCGCGTGCGCCTGGCCAGGACGTCGTCGAGGTGGCGGGCGCCCTCGTGGGTGACGGCGTAGAGCACCTCGGCACGCAGGTAGTGCTCGGCGCCGGGCAGCGGCTCGCCGAGCTCGGGGCGCCGGTGGATCAGCGCGAGCACCTCGTCGACGAGGCCGCCGTAGCGGCCGAGCAGGTGGTCGACCACTCCGATGTCGAGGCCGGACGAGCGGCTCAGCGCGACCCGCTGGTTGGTGCGCGCCTCGAAGCCCCATGCCCCCATCAGCGGCACCCGGTCGGTGATGGAGGCCGGCGCGTGCTCCACGTCGCGGAGCGCGTGGTCGACCGCGTCCTTCGCCATGACCCGGTACGTCGTCAGCTTGCCGCCGGCGACCAGCACGAGGCCGGGCACGGGGTTGGCGACGGTGTGCTCACGGGAGAGCTTGGTGGTCTCCCCGCCGTTGTTCTCGCCCTGCTTCTTCACCGCCTTGAGCAGCGGGCGGAGGCCGGCGTACACGCCGACGACGTCGCGGTGGTCGAGCGGGTCCTTGAGCAGCTGGTTGACGTGGCCGAGGAGGTAGTCGATGTCGGTCCGGCTGGCCGCGGGGTGGGCGAGGTCGAGGTCCCAGGGCGTGTCGGTGGTGCCGATGATCCAGAACTGGCCCCACGGGATCACGAACAGGACCGACTTCTCGGTCTTGGTGATGAAGCCGCACTCCGACCTGATCCGATCGCGCGGCACCACGACGTGGATGCCCTTGCTGGCGTCGACGTCGAGCTGCGCCTCGCCGCCGACCAGCTCCTGGACCTCGTCGGTCCACACCCCGGCGGCGTTGATGACCACGCGCGCGCGGATCTCGAGGTCGCGCTGGCCCTCGAGGTCGCGCGCGTTGACACCCACGACCCGGTCGCCCTCGCGCAGGAACCCGGTGACCTTGGTGCGGGTGGCGACGTGGGCCCCGTTGTTGGCGGCCGTGCGGGCGATGGTCATCACCAGGCGGGCGTCGTCGACCTGGCAGTCGTAGTAGCGGATCGCGCCGTGCAGGCCGTCGGTCCTGATGTCGGGGGCCATGCGGGCGAGCTGCTTGCGGAAGACGTGCTTGTGCTTGGGCACGCCCATGTCGAACTTGCCGGTCATCGCCATGCCGTCGTAGAGGGCGATGCCCGCGCCGACGTAGGGCCGCTCCCACGCGTGCTGGAGCGGGTAGAGGAACGGCACGGGGCGGACGAGGTGGGGCGCGAGCCGGGTGAGCAGCAGGCCGCGCTCCTCCAGCGCCTCCTTGACCAGCGCGAAGTCGAGCATCTCGAGGTAGCGCAGGCCACCGTGGACCAGCTTGGAGGAGCGCGAGGACGTGCCGGAGGCGAGGTCGCGCTGCTCGACCAGGCCGACCTTCAGGCCCCGGGTCACCGCGTCCAGCGCGGCGCCCGCGCCCACGATCCCGCCGCCGACGACGAGGACGTCGAGCTCGCCGGAGCCGAGCTGCTGGAGGGCGTCAGCCCGCTGGTCGGCGTCGAGGGCCCTGGCAAGCGTCATGGGGCCATCCTCCCAGCCGGGCGAAGCGGCCGACGACCGCGCGGCTCAGTGCTGGACGACGACCTCGATGCGCTGGAACTCCTTGACCTCGGTGTAGCCGGTGGTGGCCATCGCGCGACGGAGCGCGCCGACGAGGTTCATGGTGCCGTCGGCGACGGTGGAGGGGCCGAACATGATCTCGTGCAGCGTGCCGACGGGCGCGAACTCGACGCGCTCGCCGCGCGGCAGCTCGGAGTGCGTGGCCTCGCTGCCCCAGTGGAAGCCGCGCCCCGGGGCCTCGGTGGCGCGGGCCAGGGGCGAGCCGATCATCACCGCGTCGGCGCCGCAGGCGATCGCCTTGGCGATGTCGCCGGAGCTGCCGATGGAGCCGTCGGCGATCACGTGGACGTAGCGCCCGCCGGACTCGTCGAGGTAGTCGCGGCGGGCGGCGGCGACGTCGGCGACGGCACTGGCCATGGGTACGGCGACGCCCAGCACGGTGCGGGTCGTGTGGGCCGCTCCGCCACCGAAGCCGACGAGCACGCCGGCCGCGCCGGTGCGCATGAGGTGGAGGGCGGCCTGGTAGGTCGCGCAGCCGCCGACGATCACGGGGACGTCGAGCTCGTAGATGAACTCCTTGAGGTTCAGCGGCTCGGACTGGGTGCTGACGTGCTCGGCGCTCACGGTCGTGCCGCGGATGACGAACATGTCGACGCCGGCGTCGACGACCGCCTTGACGTGGTCCTTGGTGCGCTGGGGGGAGAGCGAGCCGGCGACCGTGACCCCGGCCGCACGCATCTCCTTGAGCCGGGCGGTGATCAGCTCGGGCTTGATCGGCTCGGTGTAGATCTCCTGCATCCGGCGGGTCGCCTCGGCGCCGGTGAGCCCGGCGACCTCCTCCAGCAGGCCGGTCGGGTCGTCGTACCGGGTCCAGAGGCCCTCGAGGTTCAGCACGCCGAGCCCGCCCATCTGGCCGAGCGCGATCGCGGTGGACGGCGACATGACCGAGTCCATCGGCGCCGCCACCACCGGGATGTCGAAGCGGTAGGCGTCGATCTGCCAGGCGGTGCTGACCTCCTCGGGGTCGCGGGTGCGCCGTGAGGGCACGATCGCGATGTCGTCGAAGGAGTACGCCCGACGGCCGCGCTTGGCGCGCCCGATCTCGATCTCGGTCATGGTCGAGAGCCTATCGGCGCCGGGTCAGAAGCCGAGGTCGCGGGCGGTGGTGCGGATCCGGTCGGCGCTGGCGCGCAGCCCGGCGAGCTCCGTGTCGCTCATCGGCACCTCGAGGCGGCGCTCGGCCCCGTCCGCGCCGACGACCGTCGGCACGGAGAGGCAGACGTCGCCGATGCCGTGGTAGTCGTCGAGGAGGGTGGAGACCGGCAGCACCCGCTTCTCGTCGCGCAGCACCGCCTCGATGATCCGGCTGCCGGAGACGCCGATCGCGTAGTTGGTGGCACCCTTGCCCTTGATGATCTCGTAGGCGGCGCCCACGACCTCGGCGGCCATCGCGTCCCGCTCGTCGGTGGGCAGCAGCTCGGTGACCGGCACGCCGCCGATGCTCGCACTGCTCCACAGCGGGATCTCGCTGTCGCCGTGCTCGCCGACCACGTAGGCGTGGACGTTCTGCACCGCCACGCCGCAGCGGGCGGCGACCAGCCCGCGCAGCCGCGCCGAGTCGAGCACGGTGCCGGAGCCGAAGAGCTGCTCGGTGCCGAGCCCGGTCAGCTTCTGGGCGGCGTAGGTCACCACGTCGACGGGGTTGGTGACCATCACGAAGCGTGCGTCGGGCGCCGCCTCGACGAGCGCGGGCATGAGGGAGCGGAGCATGCTCGTGGTGGAGGCGGCGAGGTCGAGCCTGGTCTGCCCGGGCTGCTGCTTGGCACCCGCAGTCACCGCGACGACCTGCGCCCCCGCGCAGACCGACACGTCGGCCGAGCCCTCGACGTGGGCGGTCGGCAGGAACTGCAGGCCCTGACGCAGGTCGAGCTCCTCGGCGCGCACCTTGGCGGCGTCGACGTCGTGGAGGGCGACGGTGGTGGCGACGCCGCGCACGAGGCACGCGTAGGCGAGGGTCGAGCCGACGGCGCCGGCACCGACGATGGCGATCTTGGCGGAGGTCACGCTCCATCGTGGCAGCCGCCGCCCGCCGAGGACAGGTGCCGTCCCGACACGCCGGCGCCTCGGCAACAGGTGGTGCACATGTTGGCAAAGACACCACGCGGCCCCGGCGCCGTTCCTACCGTGGCACCCGTGGGGAACCTGGGGAAGCGGCCCGCCACGCGGCCGCAGCGAATGATCGCACGCACGCTCGCGTCCGTCTGCGTGGCCGGCGGCCTGCTCGGCCTCACCGCGCCTGCCGCGCACGCCGAGGACGACTACCCGTGGGCCTGGCAGGGCCAGTGCCCGATCGTGCCGCAGGAACCGGTCGTGGAGCCGGTGCCGACGCCCGCCCCGACGCCCACCCCGTCGCCGGCGCCCCAGCAGGGCGGCGCGGACGGCGGCGAGGACGGCGGCAAGGCCGGCGCGCAGCCCGACCCTGCCGTCGCGACCCCTCCGCCGCCCCCCGAGCCGGTGCTCGACCCGGTCAGCGGCCACCTCTACGACCCGCGCGGCCCGCGGCCGACGTGCGCGAAGTGGGTGTGGTCGGTCAACGGCTCCCTCGGCGACCCGTGGGGCTTCGTGTGGCGCAACTGCACGAGCTTCGTGGCGTGGCGCATGCAGGAGCGCAACCGGATGGCCGGCTTCAGCAACTCCTTCGGCGGCCAGCACTGGGGCAACGCCGAGCACTGGGACGACGCCGCCCGCGCCCTCGGCTACCGGGTCGACTCCGTCCCGGCCATCGGCGCGGTGGCGCAGACCGACGCGGGCCGGGTCGGCCACGTCGCCTGGGTCAGCGCGATCGGACCGGGCACGGTGACGATCGAGGAGTACAACCACTCGCTCCCGGGCGGTTACGGCACCCGGACCGTCCCGGTCGGCGACTTCCGCTACCTCCACCTCGACGACGTCGCCCCGTCCCCGCTGGTCGGCTCGGACCGCCCGGTGGTCTCCGTGCCGGACGGCCTGGGCGAGTCGTGGACCGCCCGGGTCGACGACGGCGGCACCCTGCGCGTCGCGCACCCGGGTCGCCGGGCGCGCGTGGTGGGCCCCCGCGGCGCCTTCTCGCCGGTGGTGGCACCGGCGCTGACGCTGGACCGCCGCGGTCGACCGTGGGTCGCCGCGACCACCCGCACCAGGACGGTCCTGGCCGGCACGACCCGTGGCGCCCGGTTCGCGCTGCGGGCGATCGGCACGGCCGCCCCGACGTCGAGCCCCGCGCTCGCGCTCTCCCGCACCGGCCGGCCCGTGGTTGCCGCCGTGTCGACGGTGGGCACCCTGGTCACCCGGCGCTTCACCGAGCGGGGTCGGTGGAGCCGGCCCGTGCGCGTCGGCGGTCCCGGCGCGTGGGCGACCCACACCGCACCGGTGCTCGGTGCGGACGCCACCGGTCGCACGTGGCTGGTGGCCGTGGGCGCCGGCGGGGCGACGTACGCGAAGTGGCTGGAGAACGGCCGGCTGGTCCGACTGTCCGGTCCCGCCGGTTCCGTCACCTCGACGCCCGCCCTCTCCGTGTCGACAGGCACCACCCGGCTGCACCAGGTCGGCACCGACGGCCGGCTCACCGTCCGCACGCTGCGGGGGCGCCGCTGGAGCCGGCCGAGCGCCCTCGGCGGCGACTGGTCGCCCTACTCCTCCCCTGCCGTCAGCGAGGTCGCCGGCCGTCTCGTGGTCGCGGCCGTCGACCGGGCCGGGACCCTGCGCCTGCGCGCCGCCGTCGACGGGCAGCGCTCGCGCCTGGCGCCCGGGCCGAGGTCCGTCGGCGACCCGACGCGATCCCCGGGCCTGGTCACCCGGCGCAACGGTGGTGTCTTCGTGGTGTCCGTCGACCCCGGCCGGGCCCCGCACGCCCGCCTGCTGACCCGACCCGCGTCGGCGCTCAGCGGCGACACCTCGCCGACGCGGGGCGGCTTCACGCCCTGACCGCACGCTGCCGGACGTACGACGACGCGGCCACCCCCGGCGAGGGGTGGCCGCGTCGCGTGTCAGGTCAGCGGCCCGCGTAGGCCCACGACGAGACGTTCTCGGTGTCCTCCAGTCCCGTGAAGCCCTCGGCGGGCGAGTAGGTGTCGGTGACGAACTCGATGTTCTCGTCGTCGGCGGTGCCGCCGACGTTGTCCGGCCCGACGCCGTACAGGTTCTGGCCGAAGTTGGCGCCGCCGGAGTCCATCATGTTGTGGATCTCGTCGGCGTTGTCGGTGTGGTAGTTGCCGATCGTGTGCCCGATCTCGTGGGCGGTCACGTTGGCCACCGCGTTCGACACGAACGCGATCCGGTCACTGGTGGCGTTCAGGTAGGTGTTGAGCGAGGACGCCGGACCGGCGGGCGCGCTCAGCACGTCGAGCAGCACGATGGCCTCGTCCTGGTGGCCGAAGTTGCCCGGGTCGATGTACTGCGCGATGCCGATGGTGCTGATGCCGGTCTCGGCGATCGTGCCCGCGATGTAGATGCGCGAGACGTTCTCCTGGCCGATCAGCTCCGGGTTGGTCCGGGCGTTGAGCACGTCGACGTTGACCGCCGGGTTGGTGCCCGAGAGCTCGGCCTGAATGTTGCGCCGCACCTGGTTCAGGATGCGGTTCTCGACCTTGCGGGCGTCGGCGCGGGCGATGCCCCACTGGGGCACGAAGGCCGCGAACGGCGACACGTTGCGCTGACCGGGCCCGCCCCAGGTGCCGGTGTTGACCCGGCCCGGCGCGAAGTCGAGCAGCACGGTCTGCCGGCGGCCGCGGTCGCCCTGGGTGCCGGGGCGGTAGCCCTCGACCAGGACGTCGTAGGCGCCGGTGCCGCCGGACACCTGCACGGAGTACCAGCCCGCCTCCTCCGCGACGTACGCGATCGCGGTGTTGCCGCCGCCGGGCAGCGGGGACGTCGGCGGGTAGAGGAAGGTGGCGTCGGTCCCGATGCCGCCCACGCGCTCCTCGCCGGACGGCGTGCGGACCGTCAGGCCGGTCGCAGAACCGGTGCCGGTCGAGCCGATGGTGTCACCGGGACGCAGTCGCACCGAGTAGAAGTCCGCGTCGAGCTCCTGGGTGGCGAGCGAGAGGCGGTAGTTGCCGGTGTCGGCGCCACCGGCGCCGCTGCCGGAGTCGAACGGGTCGCCGGGCAGCGGGTCGAGGGCGTAGCCGCCGACCATGACGTAGTAGGTGCCGGCCGTCTCGGGCTTGAAGCTCAGGCTGCTGAGGAGGCCCGTGCCGCTGTCGTCGTCGGCTGCCACGGGCGTGCCGTCGGCGGCGTAGACCACGAGGATGGTGTCGGTGGTGGTGGCGCTGCCCTCGGTGTTGGCCGTCAGGGTGAGGCCCGCGGCGACGTCGACGGCGTAGAAGTCGAAGTCGTTGGTGCCGTCACCCGCCGGCGCCGGGCCGTGCGGACCGTCACCCAGCACCGAGTTGGTGACCGTCGAGCCGCTCCCGGTGATCCCGGTCGCCGTGGCCAGCGGGATCGCACCCTGGTCCTCGGTCGTGGTGACGGTGCGCACGGTGGTGGTCGGCGGGGCGGCCAGGCTGCCGAGGATCCGCACGGCGGGCATCCTCGCCGCCGCGGTCCCGAACTCCGGGATCGGCTCGGCGTCGAGGTGCGAGTCGTTGGAGCCGGCGAGGCCGTCGGGCTCCTCCTCGTCGTGGACGAACGGCGTCAGCACCGCCCGCGACGACACGCCCGTGCGGCCGGCGCCGAGGGCCGCACGGCGGTTGGCCGCGAGCCGCTTGGAGTCCGCGCGCTGCTCCGCCTTGGCGTGCATCAGCTTGTTCCAGGCGAAGTAGTTGGCGTCGGTGATCGACGGCAGGTTCGCGAGGTAGGGGTTGGGGTTGGCCTTCGCCGTCAGCGAGGCGGCGTCCTCCTCCTTCGGCGCGACCTGGAAGCCCAGGTCGAGTGCCGTCTGCTGCGACGGCGTGACGCTGTCGTCACCGGATGGTGCGGCGGTGGACAGGGCTGGGGTGACGACGGCCAGCAGACCGGCACAGCCGGTCGCGACCAGGATGTTTCTGCGCACTGAAGCGCTCCTCCCGAGAGAAATCGGGACCGAGCACCTCGTGCCGATGGATCACACCGTCGCGGGGCCCGATCCCCTGACTCTCGTCAACGTAGGCGTTACCGCCGGGTTGGGGAAGAGACGTAAGTAGCAGGTCAGGAGCCGCTGTAGTTGGGGGCCTCGACGGTCATCTGCACGCCGTGGGGGTGGCTCTCCTTGAGCGAGGCGGAGGTGATCCGCACGAACCGGCCCTTCTCCTGCAGCTCGGGGATGGTGCGGGCGCCGACGTAGAACATCGACTGGTTGAGGCCGCCGACGAGCTGGTGGGCGACGGCGGAGAGCGGACCGCGGTAGGCGACCTGGCCCTCGATGCCCTCCGGCACGATCTTGTCGTCGCTGGCGACCTCGGCCTGGAAGTAGCGGTCCTTGGAGTAGGACTTCTTGCCGCGGCTGCTCATCGCACCGAGCGAGCCCATCCCGCGGTAGGACTTGAACTGCTTGCCGTTGACGAAGACGACCTCGCCGGGAGACTCCTCGCAGCCGGCGAGCATCGAGCCGACCATCACCGCGTCGGCACCGGCGACGAGCGCCTTGGCGATCTCGCCGGAGTGCTTCATGCCGCCGTCGGCGATCAGCGGGACGCCGGCCGGCTTCGTGGCGAGCGAGGCCTCGTAGACCGCGGTCACCTGCGGCACGCCGACGCCCGTGACCACCCGGGTGGTGCAGATGGAGCCCGGCCCCACGCCGACCTTGACCGCGTCGGCACCGGCGTCGACGAACGCCTGGGCGCCCTCGCGGGTCGCCACGTTGCCGCCGATGACCTGCACGTGACGGGTGGCCGGGTCGGACTTGAGGCGCCGGACCATGTCGAGCAGCAGGTGGACGTGGCCGTGCGCGGTGTCGGCGACCAGCACGTCGACGCCGGCGTCGACGAGCGTGGTGGCGCGCTCCCAGGCGTCGCCGAAGTAGCCGATGGCGGCGCCGACGAGCAGCCGACCGTCGGCGTCGTACGACGCGTGCGGGAACTGCTCGCCCTTGACGAAGTCCTTGACGGTGATGAGGCCGCCCAGGCGGCCCTCCTCGTCGACCAGCGGCAGCCGCTCGCGCTTGTGGGCGCGCAGCAGGGAGGTGGCCTCGTCGCGCGAGATGCCGACCGGACCGGTGATCAGGCCCTCGCTCGTCATCACCTCGTCGACCTTGGTGGTGGCCCACTCGGCGACCGGCGTGAAGCGCAGGTCGCGGTTGGTGATGATGCCGAGGAGGCGGTTGTCGAGGTCGACCACCGGGAGGCCGGAGACGCGGTACTCGCCGCAGAGGCGGTCGAGCTCCTCGAGCGTCGCGTCGGGCCCGATGGTCACCGGGTTGGAGATGATGCCGGTCTGGGTGCGCTTCACCAGGTCGACCTGGCGGGCCTGGTCCTCGATCGAGAGGTTGCGGTGGAGCACGCCGATGCCGCCCTCGCGCGCCATGGCGATCGCCATTCGCGACTCGGTCACGGTGTCCATCGCCGCGCTGATCAGCGGCACGCGGATCGAGATCTCGCGCGTGAGGCGCGTCGTGGTGTCGATGTCGCTCGGGGCGAGGTCGGACTCGCCCGGCAGCAGCAGCACGTCGTCGTAGGTGAGGCCCAGCGCAGCGAACTTCTCGGGGATCTCCACGACCTCATCCTACGGGCGGCCGGTGGGTGCTCTGAGAGGGTGTCGCCATGGGGGCCGGGGCGCGCGGGGACGCGGTGGGCTGGGGGCGCACGGTGTGGCTGGCCGCGCTCGCCGCCTTCGTCGCGCGGTTCCCCGGGCTGCTGTGGCCGCTCCGGCCGGACGAGGCGGGCTTCCTGCTCGTCGCGCGTGCCCTGGACCCTGAGCCCGACTCGCTCTACGGCCGCTACTGGGTCGACCGGCCGCCGCCGGTGATCTGGCTGGTGCGGGCCACCGACTGGGTCGGCGGCGCCTACACCCACCGCCTGGTCGGTGCGCTCGCCTGCGCCCTGCTGGTGCTGGCCGCGGCGGCCGCGACCCGTGAGGTGGCCGTCCGCGCCGGGGTGCTCGACCCGCTGGCCGTGCGCCGGCTCGCCGGGTGGGTCGCCGTCGGGACCGCGGCGATGGTCGGCAACGCCCAGATCGACCCGGTCGCCGCGAAGGGCGAGATCCTCGGGATCCCGCTGGTGCTGGCCTCCTGCTGGCTCGCCCTGCGGGCCGTACGACGACTCGCCGCCGTCGACGCCTTCTGGGCCGGCGCGCTCGCCGTCCTGGCGCTCGGCCTCAAGCAGAGCATCCTCGGCGGGATCGTCTTCGGCGTGGTGCTGCTGGCCGGGTCCGCGCTCGCCCGCCACCTGCCGTGGCGCACGGCCGGCCGGTTCGCGCTCGCCGCCGCCGCCGGTGGCGCCGTACCGGTCGCGGCGGTCCTCGGGTGGACGCTCGCGTCGGGGTCCCGGCTGGACACCCTCTGGTACGCCTCGGTGTCCTTCCGGTCCGACGCCAGCCGCGTCATCGCGTCGCAGAGCGCGGAGGGGGCACAGAGCCGCATCGGGCTCCTGCTGGCGGTGTTCGTCGGGGTCGGGATGCTGCTCGTGCTCGCCTGCTTCCTGGCCCGGGTGCCGACCCTCCTGCGGCACGACGCGGTGCCGGTCGTGGCGGTCCTGGCGATGGTGGGCGTGGACCTGCTGGGCGTGGCGCTCAGCGGGAGCTTCTGGCTGCCCTACCTGTTCGTGCTCGTGCCGCCCCTGTCCCTCGCGCTCGCCGCCCTCGCCGCCCACGACCACCTCCGGCTCGCCCGGCGCCGGGTCGTCGCGGGCACGGTCGCGCTGCTCGTCGTCTCGAGCGTCGTCTCCCTCGTCGCCTGGACCGGGTCGTGGGCCGCCGGACGGGTGCCGGTGGAGGTGCGTACCGGGCAGGCGATCGCGGCCGCCGCGCGCCCCGGGGACCGGGTGCTCGTCTACGGCGGCCGCGCCGACATCCAGTGGGCCAGCCGCGCCGGGTCGCCGTACCCCTTCCTCTGGTCACTGCCGATGCGCACGCTGGACCCCGACCTCGACGACCTCCGCCGGGTGCTCACCGGCACCAACCCGCCGACCTGGTTCGTCGAGGCGACCTACATCAACACGTGGAGCGAGCTGGGCACCCGCCCGATCGAGCGCTCGCTGATCCGGAAGTACGAGTTCATCCGCACGGCCTGCGACCGATACCGGATCTACCACCTCAACTCGGTCGAGACGATCGACCTCGACGTCGACTGCAGCACGCCGTACCGCACCATCTGGGGGCGATGACGCTGTCGCGTGCAACCTCGTGCCCACCTCACTGCGTTCGGACAGGCATGGAGCAGAACAGTGCGTGACGAGGCGGCGTTCGTCGAGTTCGCCGCATCCGTTCGCGACCGGCTGCGGCGCACGGCGTACCTGCTGTGCGGCGACTGGGACCAGGCGTCGGACTTCGTGCAGGAGGGCCTGGTCCGGGTGTACGTCCGGTGGCCGCGGCTGGTGCGTCGCGGCGGCGAGGCGGCGTACGCCCGCAAGGCCGTCGTCAGCGCCTACCTCGACCACGTGCGGCGGCGGTCCAGCACCGAGACCCCGACCGAGGCGGACCTCACGCTCGCCTCGGACGAGGACGTCGCGCACGCCGTGGTGACGCGGGAGGCGCTGATGGCCGCGCTCGCGGGGCTGCCGCCGCGCCAGCGCGCGTGCGTGGTGCTGCGGTACTTCGAGGACCTCACCGTCGCCGACACCGCCGCGCTGCTGGGCTGCACGGAGGGCACGGTGAAGAGCCAGACCTCGCGCGCGCTGTTCTCGCTCCGGTCCACGTTCGAGGACTCGCCGTCCGGCGAGCCGACCGAGGGAGCGGTCTCATGGTGAACGAGCTGCGTGACGTGCTGCGCGAGGCGACCGACCGGCCGCCGCACGAGTCGGGCGACCTGGCCCAGGTGCTGCGGGCCGGTCGGCGCCGCGTGCGGCTGCGCCGCGCCGCGACCGTCGGCGGCACGGCCCTCGCCGCGGGCGCGATCGGGGTGGCGTCGATGTCCTGGTGGAACCCGGCGCCGGCCGACCTGGCCGCCGCCGGCGTCCCGCGCCCGGACGGGCCGACGATCCGGCTGGCCGAGGCGCGGCCGGCCGCCGAGGGCACCGACTACCGCGAGCTGGCGTCGTACACCAACGACGACCTCGAGTCCGACAACGGCGACTACTTCGACGGCGTCACCGACGACGGCCTGGTGCTGTTCCGCCAGGGCCAGACGATGACGCGCCCCGAGCAGCGCCTGGCCCTGATGGACCCGGCGACCGGGGAGGAGGACTGGCTGCCCCAGCCGCCCGCCCCCGACGAGCAGTGGTGGGCGGTCGAGCTCGGCACCGAGCGCCTCGTGCTGATGCGGTACGAGGCGGCCGCGGGCGACGGCCTGCTGCGCCGGCCCGCCCTCGACGTCTTCGACCGCGGCACGCGCACGTGGCGCACGATCTCGTGGCCGGGCCTGCCGGCCTCCGACAGCCCGTCCCACGTGTCGATCGGCCCCGACGGCCGGGCCTACACCGCGCTCGTCACCGACCCGGGGGACGTCCCCGAGGGCGGCTGGCCCATGGGTCCCGACGGCGAGGCCGACGACGCCGACGCCGAGGGCGACGTGCGGCAGCTGTGGTCGATGTCGCTCACCGACCCGGCCGACGTGCGCGACGAGGGAAAGCAGGTGGGGTCGTTCGACTTCGACGACGACCTCCTGGTGTGGACCGACTCCTCCAACGGTGCCGCCGGCGACGTCCACGTCCAGGACCTCGGCACCGGCGAGGTGACCTCCTTCGACCCGCGCCTCGGGGAGCGGTGCAACCTCCTCGGCTTCGACGCCGAGGGCGGGCGGATCGCGATGTCGCAGTACTGCGGCACCTACGACGACGGCGTCCGCGACGACCGGGTGCAGGTCGTCACCACCGACGGCGAGCAGGTCGTCACGGTCCAGGACAACGGCGTCGAGGGGGGTCTGCTGGTCGGCGGCGGGGACTTCCTCAGCCTGATGGCGTACGACCGGGCGACCGGCGGCGCCTACGTCTACGACTTCGACCGGGGGCGGCTGCTGCGGCTGTCCGAGGGGACCTCGTCGTGGGTCGTGGGAGCCGGCCCGACGCCGGGCGACCAGCTCATGTGGACCGAGCCCGCCGGGCGGAAGGTGCCGATGTTCGGGCGCAGCGGCGCGACCGTGCACCTCGGCGAGGTGATCCGCTGAGGGGTCTCTCAGGGACGGCCGTGGACCCGGACGTGGTCGACGACCATCTGCTGCGGGAACGCGGTCGACCCGTCGGGGGCACCGGGCCAGCCGCCGCCGACGGCGACGTTGAGCAGGAGGAAGAACGGCCGGTCGAAGACCCAGCGGTCCGCCCCGACGCCGTCGCGGGTGACCTGGTGGTAGGAGGTGCCGTCCACCGACCACGTGATCCGTCCGGGCGCCCAGTCGACGGCGTACACGTGGAACGCGTCCGCGAGCGAGGCGTCGTGCGCGTGGCTGGCGGTGATGCCGGACGCACCGGCGTAGCCCGGACAGTGCACCGTGCCGTGCACGACGTGCGGCTCGTGGCCCAGGACCTCCATGACGTCGATCTCGCCGCAGTCGGGCCACGGCACCGGGCCGAGCGCGGCGCCGAGCATCCAGAAGGCGGGCCAGACGCCGCGCCCGCTCGGGACGCGGATGCGTGCCTCGACCCTGCCGTGGCGCACCTCGAGCAGGCCCTGCGTGACGAGGCGGGCGGAGGTGAAGGAGCCGTCCGGCTCGCGGCGGGCGGTGATCACCAGGTGGCCCGCGCCGTCGAGGGCGGCGTTGTCGCGGGAGTCGGTGTAGCGCTGGAGCTCGTCGTTGCCCCACCCGCCGGCACCGGTCTCGTGACGCCAGACCGACGGGTCGGGTGCGGCTCCGGCCGGGCCATCGAAGTCGTCGCGCCAGACGATGTCGGCCATGGGTCCTCCCGGGGCATGCGGCGCTCCGACCCTAGGGGCCCGCCCGGGCGAGCTCCAAGCAGGAACGCACGAGCCCCGGAACCGGCCGTCGTGGCCGGGTTCCGGGGCTCGCAGGGATCAGCGACCGGGGTCAGTGACCGTGGCCGTGCCCGTGGCCGGCGGCCGCGGGCTCCTCCTCCTCGGGCTTGTCCACGACCAGCGTCTCGGTCGTGAGCAGCATGGCCGCGATGGAGGTCGCGTTGACCAGCGCCGAGCGGGTGACCTTGACCGGGTCGAGGACGCCCTGGGCCACCAGGTCGCCGTACTCCTCGGTCGCGGCGTTGTAGCCGTTGCCGACGCCGAGCTCGCGGACCTTGGCGGTCACGACGTAGCCGTTCTCGCCGCCGTTCTCGGCGATCCAGCGCAGCGGCTCGTCGGCCGCCTTGCGGACCACGCGGACGCCGGCGGCCTCGTCACCGGTGAGGCCGAGGTTGTCGTCGAGCACGGAGACGGCGTGGATGAGCGCCGAGCCGCCGCCGGGGACGATGCCCTCCTCGATCGCGGCGCGCGTCGCGGAGACGGCGTCCTCGATGCGGTGCTTCTTCTCCTTCAGCTCCACCTCGGTGGCGGCGCCGACCTTGATCACGCACACGCCGCCGGCGAGCTTGGCGAGGCGCTCCTGGAGCTTCTCGCGGTCCCAGTCGGAGTCGGTGTTCTCGATCTCGGCCTTGATCTGGTTGACGCGGCCCTCGACGGCAGCGGCGTCGCCGGCACCGTCGACGATCGTGGTGGTGTCCTTGGTGATCACCACGCGACGCGCCTGGCCGAGCACCTCGAGGCCCACCTGGTCGAGCTTGAGGCCGACCTCGGGGGCGACGACCTGGCCGCCGGTGAGGGTCGCGATGTCCTGCATCATCGCCTTGCGGCGGTCACCGAACGCCGGGCTCTTGACCGCGGCGACGTTGAAGGTGCCGCGGATCTTGTTGACGACCAGCGTCGACAGCGCCTCGCCCTCGACGTCCTCGGCGAGGATGAAGAGCGGCTTGCCGGTGGCGATGACCTTCTCCAGCACCGGCAGGAGCTCCTGGATCGAGGAGATCTTGCCCTGGTGGAGCAGGATGTAGGGGTCGTCGAGGACGGTCTCCATCGACTCCGGGTCGGTGACGAAGTACGCCGAGATGTAGCCCTTGTCGAACTGCATGCCCTCGGTGAACTCGAGCTCGGTGCCCATGGTGTTGGACTCCTCGACCGTGATCACGCCGTCCTTGCCGACCTTGTCGAAGGCCTCGGCGAGCAGGTCGCCGATGTGGCTGTCGCGGCTGGAGATCGTGGCCACCGAGGCCATGTCCTCGCGCGACTCGACCTCACGGGCGGCCTCGCGCAGCGCGTCGCCGACGGCCTCGGCCGCGGCGTCCATGCCGCGCTTGAGCCCCATCGGGTTGGCGCCGGCCGCGACGGCACGCAGGCCCTCGTGGACCATGGCCTGGGCCAGCACCGTGGCGGTGGTGGTGCCGTCACCGGCGATGTCGTTGGTCTTGGTGGCCACCTCCTTGGTGAGCTGGGCACCGAGGTTCTCGAACGGGTCGTCGAGCTCGACCTCGCGGGCGACGGTCACGCCGTCGTTGGTGATGGTGGGGGCGCCCCACTTCTTGTCGAGGACGACGTAGCGACCCTTCGGGCCGAGCGTCACCTTGACGGCGTTGGCGAGGGCGTCGACGCCGCGCTCGAGGGCGCGGCGGGCGTTCTCGTCGAACTCCAGGATCTTGGGCATCTGGCTGTGCTCCTAGGAACGGGTGAAAGGGGTTCGCCCGGACGTCATGGCCGGTGGTCGACGCAGCGACCCGCGGCCATGACGATCCGGGCGAAGGGGATCAGGAAACGACCGCGAGGACGTCGCGCGCGCTCAGGATGAGGTACTCCTGGCCGGCGTACTTGACCTCGGTGCCGCCGTACTTGCTGTAGATGACCTTGTCACCCACCGCGACGTCGATCGGGACGCGGTTGCCGTTGTCGTCGACGCGACCGGGACCGATCGCCACGACCTCGCCCTCCTGGGGCTTCTCCTTGGCGGTGTCCGGGATGACCAGGCCGGAGGCGGTGGTCTGCTCGGCTTCGAGCGTCTGGACGACGATGCGGTCCTCGAGGGGCTTGATGTTGACCGACACTTCGGATCAACCTCCACTTTCTCTTCACGAGATTCTTCAGGAGACCATCTCTGGGCTCCCAGGACGTGGGCTCGCGGTCCGGGGCGGCACGCCGTCGCGGGGGTCGTGCCAGGCTCACGAGCGTTGGCGCTCTCAGGGTGAGAGTGCCAACGCAACGCTAGCACTCTGCCCAACCGAGTGCTAGCGCAGCCCGGTCACCGCCGCCTGACAGGATGCTCTCGTGGAGATCGAGACGCTGGAGTGGCTGCAGACGACCGAGGGTGGGCGCCTGCTGGTCCACGCTGCCCAGGCCTGGTCGGACCACCCCGGCGACCCGGTGCGGGTCGCGAGCGTCGTACGCCGTCTCGAGCCCGACGCGGAGAAGGCTGCCGCGGCCACGACCCAGGCGCAGCTGCGCGAGCGGGGCGTCGCCAAGTTCGGCGACGACGCCCACCTGATGTTCTTCACCCCCGACGCGCTCGAGCAGGCCACCCGGGCGCGGGTCGCGGACCACCGCGCCGCGCGACTCGCGGCGGCGGTCCCGGGCGGCAGCGTGATCGACCTCGGCTGCGGGATCGGCGGCGACCTGCTCGCGTTCGCGCGCGCCGGGCTGATCGCCGCCGGGGTCGACCAGGACCCCGTCCGGGCCGCGATGGCCCGGGCCAACCTCGCCGCCCTCGGGCTGCCGGGGGCCGTGCGGGCCGGCGACGCCACCACCGTCGACCCGTCCGGCTTCGACGCGGCCTTCGCCGACCCGGCCCGCCGCGGCGGTCGCGGACGCGTGTTCGACGTCGAGGGCTGGACCCCGCCGTGGCCGTGGGTGCTGGACCTGCTGGCCCGGCGCTCGCTCGTCAAGGTCGCTCCCGGCATCGGCCACGACCTCGTGCCGCCGGGCGTCGAGGCGGAATGGGTCAGCGACGGCGGCGAGGTCAAGGAGGCGGTCCTGTGGTCGCCCGACCTCTCCACGACCGACCGGCGCGCCACGGTGATCGGTGACGGCGGGCTGGCGACGCTCACCGACGAGGACGTCCCGGCCCCGGGCGAGGCGGGGTCCGACGTGCGCGAGGTGGGTGCCTTCCTCTACGAGCCGGACGGCGCGGTCATCCGGGCCGGCCTGGTCACCGCTGTCGCCGCCGGCGTGGGGGGCGGGCTCGTCGACCCGCACATCGCCTACGTGACGAGCGACCAGTCGTTCCGGACGCCGTTCGCCCGTGGCTACCGCGTGCGCGAGCACCTCCCCTACCGGGAGAAGCAGCTCAAGGCCGCCCTGCACGAGCGCGGCATCGGCCGGCTCACGATCAAGAAGCGGGGCGTCCAGGTCGTGCCGGAGGACCTGCGCAAGCGGCTGGCGCTCCGGGGCGACGACGAGGCGACGCTGGTGCTGACCCGTGCCGCCGGGCACGGCACGGCGCTGCTCGTGGAGCCGTTCTAGGCGCGGCAGCCGCTGCGCTCGACGCCGCCGACCCGCACCGGGAGCCGCCCCGGAGCCGGCGCCCGGCCGAGCAGCACCTCGACCAGGACGTCCATCGCCGCCGGGGTGTCGCCGTAGGTCGCGATGCGGGTGGGCGCCGACACCCGGCCCAGGACCCACGGGCTGTCCGTCGCGACGGCGACGTCCCCGTCGACGGGCGCGTCGCGGAAGCCCGTGAACCCGACCGGCGTACCGGCGGCGAGGCGGGCGTCCTCGCGGGCGACCCAGGCGGCGAGCCGCTCCTCACGCCGGGCCTCGGCCCTGCGCCAGGCGCGCTTGCGCTTCTGGTACGCCTTGCGGCGCTCCCCCTTGCGGCGCTCGGGCTGGGGCACGGCTCGTGCGAGCCGGGTCGGGGTGGCCTTGCGCAGCAGGACGCCCAGACCCGCCCGACCGGCGGCCGCGGCGAAGACCGAGACCGCGCCGGGGTCGCCGTAGGCGTGGACCTGGTCGCCGACCAGCCGTCCGGCGCACTCGCCGGCGACCATCGTCACCGCGGCGGCCGACAGGCTGCGCGAGGCCCCGCGTGCCGTGCCGACGGGCGCTCCCGCCCGGCCGTCGAGGTGCGTGAGCAGCGCGACCTGGCGCGCCGCGGCCTGCTCGAGGCGCCGGCGCGGCAGCGCGCCGGAGCGCACCGCCCGGACGACGGCGGCGCGGGCGACGGCCGGTGACGGAGGCATCAGCAGGACGTCGGAACCGGCCCGCAGTGCCTGCACCGCCGTACGTCCCGGGTCCCGGCCCCGCGTGACACCGGCCATGTCCAGCGCGTCGGTGACGACGAGGCCGCCGAAACCGAGGTCCTGCCGCAGCAGCCCGGTGACGACCTTCCGGGAGAGCGACGAGGGCACGCCCGGGTCGACCGCCCGGACGTCGAGGTGGCCGATCATCACCGCGGGCAGCCCCGCCTCGACGGCGCCGCGGAAGGGGACGAGGTCGGTCGCCTCGAGCTCCTTGCGCGACTTCGCCTGCACCGGCAGGGTCAGGTGGCTGTCGCCCGGGACCGAGCCGTGGCCGGGGAAGTGCTTCACGACGGGCAGCACCCCGGAGGCGGCGAACCCCGTCGCGGCGGCGACGACGTGCTCGGCGACCGTGCTGGGGTACGACGACGCGGCCCGCGAGCCGATGGTGGGGTCGCCGGGCCCGGAGGTGACGTCCGCGTCGGGAGCGAAGTCGACGGTGAAACCGAGGCCGCGGAGCTCGGCGCCGCTGGCGGCGTAGGCCCGCTCGGTCAACGCCACGTCGCCGGCGGCGCCGGCGCTCATGAACGTGGGGAACCGGGTCGCGGCGCCCCTCAGCCGCTCGACCACGCCACCCTCCTGGTCGACGCCCAGGAACAGCGGCCACTTCCGGCCCACCCGGCGGGTCAGCCGGGTGTTGACCGCCCGGACCTGCTCGGCGGAGACGACGTTGGAGTCGAAGGCGATCACACCTCCGAGGTGCAGCCTGCGCACCAGGTCGACGGGTGCCGCCGTCCCCGACCACTCCGCCACGATGACCTGGCCCGCCAGCGCGGGGAGCCTCATCCGACGCACGGCCTCCGCCGCCCGGTCGAGCTCGCCCCGGTCCGGTCCCCAGCCCTCGGCGAGCCCGAGCTCCTCCGACGGGGTGGGCGGCACGGTCGGGGTCGCGCTGGCGGCCGCCTCGCCCGGCCCGCGCTGCTCGGGGTCGTCGTCCTCGCCCTGGCAGGCGGCGAGCGAGGCGACGAGCGCGAGGGTCGCGAGCGCGGTCCCCCCGCTCCTCCACGTCCTCCCGGTCCCCCGCCTCCGTCGCACCGGCTCATCGTGGCACGGTGCCCCGGACCGCCGCCTCACCGTCCGCGCCGGTCCGGCCGCTCCCACGGCCACGCGGCCGCCAGCCACCCCGCGACCGCGTCGGCCAGCGGGCCGTCCAGCTCGCTGCGGTCCTGCGTGACCCACGACTGGACCTCAACGTCGTGCTCGGCCGACCTGCTCGGGTAGAGGTAGACGCACCCGATGACGTCGTCGCTGCGAGGGTCGAGGACGGTGAACGTGAAGCCGCGCCGCGCCTCGAAATCGGCCGCGTGCCGGGTCAGGTCGGCGAGGTTGTCCTCCGGCGACATCCCGCCCGGGGGCGGCCAGCTGCCGTCCGGGTAGCCGGGAGTGGCACGGATGTGGTCGATGCTGGACGACCATGCGGCGAGGTCGGAGTCGTTGTGCTGCGGCCCGAGCGGCTCGAGCCGGAAGTCGTCGGTCACCAGCGACCGAGGCGGCTCGAAGTCGGCAGGCACGAACGCGTCGCTGCTCATCCCCCGACCGTAGCCCCGCGCTCCCCCGCCCCGCCTCCGATTTCCCTGCCCCCGATCTCCCCGGCCCTCATGGGTATGGGAGCTGAGTCGCTGGGCGACTCAGGTGCCAGTGACCGAAGGGAAGTGACCCCGAACCACCCGGCGGGCTGTGGAGGACGCGGGGCTGTGGAGGAAGGACGGCGGGTTGTCGGTACGACGGAGTGGGATCGGAGGACGACATCGATCACACGGGAGGCAGGCATGGCGATCACGCAGCAGCGCGTCGATCCGGAGGAGATGGCGGAGTGGACGGAGGCCGAGGTCGACGTCTACCTGATGGGTCCGTTCGACGGCGGGATCCCGGGGCTGGTGCGGCGGGTCCGGCGGATCCTGGACGTGTCCCAACGGGGGCTGGCCGCGCTCCTCGGGATCTCGCAGTCGCAGGTGGCCCGGTGGGAGACGAGGCGGACGAGTCCTCGAGCCGCCATGGTGGTGGAGATGCTGCGGCTGGCCCAGGTGCGGATCGACCTCCGCCACCGCGAGACCGGCGCGCTGGTCGAGCCGATGCGCGACGACGGCGGTCGCGACCGGGCCAAGCGCCGCTACCCCGCCCACGTGGACCTGGTGGTCACGGGGTGGTGGGTGCCGCGCGACGCCATGATGTCGGGTCAGCACCTCCGCTGGCGGGCGCGGTCGAGACGGTGGCAGGTGCCGTACGTGCGCTACCACCGCACGTGGAAGTACGTCCTGCGCCGGGTCCGCGGCACCCCGGTCGACCACCCGGCGCACCACCAGCTGGTCGCCGAGGCCCACCACCTCGACGAGGTGCGCGAGGAACGGCGCCGGCTGGCTCTCGCCGCCCGGCCGGGGTCGCCGACGCCGCCACGCCCTCCTCACGGCCTGCTGACCGCCTGACACGGCCGCCGGACGGCTTCCCAACGACCCCGGAATGCGGTCAGACGTTGGCCCTCTCGGCCCCGATCGTGGTGTCCGGCCCGTGGCCGGTGTGCACGACCGTCTCGTCCGGGAGGTCGAGGAGCCGCGAGCGGATCGACTCCTTGATGAGGTCGGCGTCGCTGTAGGAGCGTCCCGTCGCGCCCGGCCCGCCCTCGAACAGGGTGTCGCCCGTGAACACGCAGCCGAGGTCGTGGACGTAGAGGCAGACGGCGCCCGGAGCGTGGCCCGGGGTGTGGATCACGGTCACCGCCGCGCCACCGATGGTGAGCGACTGCCCGTCGGAGAGGTCCACGTCCCAGAGCTCGGCACCCTCCTCGTCACCACCGTGGGTCAGCTCCCAGAGGGGCCGGTCGTCCGGGTGGAGCAGGATCGGTGCGCCGGTGGCGACGCGCAGGGCCGGAGCGACACGGACGTGGTCGTCGTGGGCGTGGGTGCACACGATCGCCTTCACCGTGCGGCCGGCGACGACCTCGAGGATCGCGTTGACGTCGTGCGGGGCATCGATGACCAGGCACTGCTCGTCGTCCCCGACCACCCACACGTTGTTGTCGACGTCGTAGGTCTCCCCGTCGAGGCTGAAGGTGCCCGACACGACGGCGTGGTCCACGCGCACGCTCACAGGACCACCACCGAGCGGAGCACGTCCCCGTGGTGCATCTTCTCGAAGGCCGCCTCCACGTCGGAGATCCCGATCTCCTCGGTGACGAACGCATCCAGGTCGAGCCGACCCTGCTGGTAGAGGTCGACGAGCATCGGGAAGTCCCGCGAGGGGAGGCAGTCGCCGTACCACGACGACTTCAGCGACCCGCCGCGGCCGAAGACGTCGATCAGCGGGATGTCGGGCACCTTCATGTCCGGGGTCGGCACGCCGACCAGCACGACCGTGCCGGCCAGGTCGCGGGCGTAGAAGGCCTGCTTCCACGTCTCCGGCCGCCCGACCGCGTCGATGACGACGTCGGCACCGCCCTCGTGGCCGGTGCCGTCCGCCGGCGGCGTCAGCCCGCGGATCGCCTCGACCGCGTCGACCTCCGAGGAGTTGACGGTGTGGGTCGCGCCGAGCGAGCGGGCGGTCTCGAGCTTCCGGTCGTCGATGTCGACCGCGATGATCTTCGCCGCGCCGGCCAGTGCCGCGCCGGCGATGGCGGCCGCGCCGACACCGCCGCAGCCGATCACCGCGACGGTCGAGCCGCGACCGACGTTGCCGGTGTTGATGGCGGCGCCGAGACCGGCCATCACCCCGCAGCCGAGCAGGCCGACAGCGGCCGCGCGCGCCGACGGGTCGACCTTGGTGCACTGCCCGGCCGCGACGAGGGTCTTCTCCGCGAACGCGCCGATCCCCAGCGCCGGGGAGAGCTCCGTGCCGGCGAGGTCGCCCTCGGCCAGCGTCATCTTCTGCGTGGCGTTGTGGGTGGCGAAGCAGTACCACGGCTCGCCCCGGTTGCAGGCCCGGCAGTCGCCGCACACCGCGCGCCAGTTCAGCACGACGAAGTCGCCCGGCTCCAGCCCGGTGACGTCCGGCCCGACCGACTCGACCACTCCGGCGGCCTCGTGGCCGAGCAGGAACGGGAAGTCGTCGTTGATCCCGCCCTCGCGGTAGTGCAGGTCGGTGTGGCAGACCCCGCAGGCCTGCACCTTCACCACCGCCTCACCCGGACCCGGGTCCGGCACGTTGATGGTGGTGAGCTGCACCGGCTCGCCCTTGGCGAGCGCGACGACGGCCTTGACCTGCTGCATCGATTGCCTCCTGTGTCGAGGGAGTGCGGGTGACCCCTTCCGGGCGAGCCTTCCAACCGGCCCCAAATAGATGCAACCCCGCCCCGTGCGACCGCGTCCTCAGTGCAGTCCGGGCGATGGACGACCAGGACACACCGCACGAAAGACGAACGGGGGTGAAGGGTGAGCACGACACTCGTCGACATGGGTGCGCAGGACCGCCGGGCCGACAAGGACGCGGAGTTCTCGGCGTACATGTCCGCGCGCCAGACCGCCCTGTACCGGACGGCGTACCTCCTCGTCGGCGACCACGCCGGCGCCGAGGACCTCCTGCAGAACGCCTTCGCGAAGCTCTACCTCTCCTGGGACAAGGTCCGCGACCACGGCGCCCTCGACGGCTACGTCCGCCGCGTCATGGTCAACGAGCACAACTCCCTGTGGCGCCGTGCCTGGAAGCGACGCGAGCACTCCACCGACTCGATGCCCGACGCGGGCGTCCACGACGAGTACGACGACGGCATGGGCGGGGTGCTCTGGTCGTTCGTGCAGACCCTGCCGCCCAAGCAGCGCTCGGTCATCGTGCTGCGCTACTACGAGCAGCTCAGCGAGGCCGAGATCGCCGACGTCCTCGGGATCTCGGCCGGGACGGTCAAGTCGCAGGCCAGCCGCGCCCTCGCCGGGCTGCGCGCCCGCGCCCCCCGGTCGCTCGACCCGAACGGCCCCCACCCCCACGAGTCCGGAGACGATGCGCGATGAACCACACGCCCCTCGAGGACCAGGTCCACGACGCCCTGCACGGCCTCGTCGACCCCCTGCAGCACGCGCCGCTCACGGTGACCGACGTACGCCGTCGCGCCGGCAGCATCCGGCGCCGCCGCCGTGCCGCCGCCGGCGCGACCGTCGCCGCGGCGCTCGCCGTCGCCGTCCCGGTCGGGATCGGCCTCGGCAGCCCCGCGCAGCGCGGCGACGTCCCTCCCGCGACGAACACCCCGGCACCCACGGTCGCGTCGGGCACGGTCGTCGTGGACGCGCGCAGTGCGGCGACGACAGACCGCACCACCGTCCCGCTGATGGACATGGACGGCCCGAGCCTCATCACGCCCGACGGCACGATCGACCTGCCGAGGGTCTACGACGAGCTCACCCCCTACGGGGACGGCTGGATCGGCGTCGCCGTCAACGACGCGCCCGGAGTGCCGTGGCACACCCTCGAGATCCTCACGTCCGACCTCGAGGTCGAGGAGGGGCCGGTCCCCACCGGAGGGCTCGTGGTCAGCCCGGACGGCTCGCGCATCGCATGGTCGGAGTACGACGGCACGCGCTGGCGGGTCAAGCTGGCCGACGCCGCGGGCGGCCCGGTGACGGACCACCTGGAGTTCCCGCCCAGCCCCGAGGACCACCAGGTCGCACCGATCGGGTTCGTGTCGGACGTCGTCGTCGCCGCCACCCAGAGCGACGGCAGGGGGCTCGTCTCCACCTTCGTCGGGGGCGGGGACTCGCCCGGCGCACTGCCGGGGCCGATCGACGGACGCTCGGCGTCCCCCACGGGTGGGGTCGTCGCCGGTCTCGTGGCGGGCGACGACCGGCCCTGCTCCGCCGTCGTGCAGGGCGTGGCCGACACCGGCACCACGCTGTGGGAGACGTGCGACCACGCGCTCGGTCCGTTCAGCCCCGGGGGTCGGTACGTCATCGGCCTCGACCCGGAGGCGGACGGGTACGGCTCACCGACCATCACGGTGCTCGACGCGGCCACCGGCGAGGAGGTCGTCACCTACGAAGCCGCCCTGCCGCGCCGCACCGTCGGCGGGTTCTGGACCCAGGTCGCCTGGGAGGGCGACGACGCGCTCGTGGTGCGGCTCTTCACCGGCGAGGACAGCTTCATGATGCGGCTCGGCCTGGACGGGACCGTGCGGCGCATCGACATCCCGAGCTCCGGGGCGTCCGGCCTGTCGGTGGCGGTGCCGAGCTAGAGGTCCTCGGCGCCTCAGTCGAGGTCGGTCTTGAAGGTCCCGAGGAGGCTGGCGATCACGCCCTCGGCCTCCTCGTCGGTGAGCGGCTCCGGGGTGCCGTCCTCGTAGATCGTGATCTCGATCAGCCAGGCCGAGTCCAGGAACAGGATGCCGAAGGTGTGCTTCTCCTGCACGGGGTCGGAGGTGGTGTCCAGGACGTGCCAGGCGCTGTACTTGCCACCGGCGATCGCGTCGTCCTGGCGCACCTGCACCTTCGGGCCCCCGTTGCGCCTGATCCAGCTGCGGGCCATGGCGTCGAGGGAGGGCGCCCGGTTGACCTCGGGAGCGAAGGTGACCGCGCTCTGCCCGTCGTTCCAGCCCTGGACGATGCCGTAGTCGGTGAGGTGCTTGTAGGTGGCCAGCGGGTGCATGCTGGCGCCCGGGACCTTGATCGTCTTGTTCTCGGCGACCTCGAAGGTCGGGACCGACTCGGTCGGCTCGGGCACGGCGACCGAGGACGTCGGGGACGACGGGCTGCTGCTCGAGGGGTCGGAGGGGTCCGCGCCGGAGGCGTCCGAGCCGTCCTGGCAGCCGGCGGTCAGGACGAGGGCGGCGATGCCCAGCACGGGCGCGAACCGGCGGTGACGAGGTCCCCGAGAAGTCATGGTCCGACCCTATCCGGCGCCCTTCGCCCCTCGCGTACCGCGGAGATGCTGCCGCTCCCCGACGAACTGCCTAGAGTGGGTTTCGGTTCTGTGACCAGGGGGAAAGGACAGAGCATGCTGCCGCTCGAAGACAGGGAACTGCTCACCCAGACGATGGTGGGGCTCAACATCGACGCCGACACCATCTCGTCGCTGATGTCGTCCTTCGACAAGGCCGCCGAGGGTGTCGAGACCGACACGGTCACGCCGGTGACCAGCTCGGCGTTCGGCGACTCCTACACCGGTGGCTACCGGCTCGGCACCAACGTGGAGATGGCGCACCAGGCCGTCGCCGAGGAGCTGAAGAAGATGGCTGCCGGCCTGCGCGGCATGAGCAGCTCGGTCGAGGCCTTCGGCCGGGACATGGAGCGCACGACCGAGCAGACCCAGGCGACGATGAACCTGATCCAGGCCTCCACCGAGTGCGTCGCCGCGCCCACCTTCAGCTCCAACACCTGCTCGCTGCCCACCGACACCCAGGACTGAGCCGTGACCAAGGGACCCCACCGCCTCCGCCTCGACACCTACCTCGACTCCGCGTCCGACGGACTGGTCAAGAACGCCGGTCGCGACTGGAAGAAGAAGTCCGAGGACCTCGACGTCCTCGCCCAGGCGCTCAAGCAGGCCGCCAGCCAGGCCGAGCTGCGCATCGGCGAGCAGACCCTCACCGGTCCGGCGCTGCGCGCCTCCATGGAGGAGTCGTCCACCTCGATGACCACCAAGGCCGAGCAGCTCCGCGTCGCCGGCGAGGCGCTGCGCCAGGTCGGCCAGCAGCTGTCCGACGCCCGCGACGCCCGCGACACGCTCGCCGAGCTCGGTCCGAAGCCGGCCCCCTACCAGGCGCCCCCCGGCACCCCCGGCGTGGAGCCCACCCCCGAGGAGATCCAGGCGCAGGCCGACGCCTCCCAGGCGCGGGCCAACGAGCGCAGCGCGTGGCAGTCGCAGTACGACAAGCAGGAGGCGAAGTCGCTCGCGCTCACCAAGGACCTCGACGCGGCCTTCCTCGGCGCCATCCCGCCGATGAAGGAGATCCACGGCCAGGAGGACCCGACCGAGCCCCCGCCGAACGTCCCGTCCGGCCCGCAGGGGCCCTACCTCCCCGGCACCCAGGCCCCGCCCGTCACCGGCGGCGGCGGCAACGGCGGTGGCGGCAACAACGGCGGCGAGTTCGAGCTCGTCGAGTGGGAGGGCAACAACAACGGGAACAACAACGGCAACAACAACAACAACACGAACAACACGAACAACACCACGAACACCACCACGACGACCACGACGACCACGACCACCACCACGCCGACCACCACGACCGGGATCCACACCGAGCCCCCGAGCACCACGGTCACGGGCACCTCGCAGAACGGCGTCACCTACCAGCCGACCGGCTCCCAGGTCTCCTCTCCGGTCCCTGCCGGCGGGACGGGCGGTGCCTCCGGTGCGACGTCGGCGGCGGCGTTCGGCGCCGCGGGTGGCGCGGGCGGCCTGGCTGCCGGCGCGGTCCGGCCGGGTGCCGTCCCGACGTCTCCCGCCCGTGGCGCCGGCGCGATCAAGCCCATCGGGTCCACCGGTCGTGCGGCCAGTGCCGGGTCGCTCTCCCGCGCCGCCGGGTCCGCCGGCAGCCCGACGTCGCGCAGCGCGGGCTCCGCGCCGGCACGTGGCGCGTCCGCCGGCAGCACGGCAGGGCGCGGCAG
>NZ_JAUZVE010000066.1:0-35281 GCF_031844425.1 Microbacterium sp. ARD31 | reverse complement strand
GAACCCGACGTGAATGGATCGCCGGGGGAGCGGGTCGTCCGTCGCGGGCAGCCCACCAGGCGTCGTACACCACCAGACTCACGTCGATAGGAATCGCGAAGAGTTATGCCGAAGCTGATTGCTTTCAACGAGGAGGCCCGCCGCGGCCTCGAGCGGGGTATGAACACCCTCGCCGACGCGGTCAAGGTCACCCTGGGCCCCAAGGGCCGCAACGTCGTCCTGGAGAAGAAGTGGGGCGCCCCCACGATCACCAACGACGGTGTCTCGATCGCCAAGGAGATCGAGCTGGAGGACCCCTACGAGAAGATCGGCGCCGAGCTGGTCAAGGAGGTCGCCAAGAAGACCGACGACGTCGCCGGTGACGGCACGACGACGGCCACCGTCCTGGCCCAGGCCATGGTCCGCGAGGGCCTGCGCAACGTCGCGGCCGGCGCGAACCCGATGGGTCTCAAGCGCGGCATCGAGTCCGCCGTCGCCGCCGTGTCCGAGCAGCTGCTCAGCATGGCCAAGGACGTCGAGACCAAGGAGCAGATCGCGTCCACCGCGTCCATCTCCGCCGCCGACACCACCGTCGGCGAGATCATCGCCGAGGCGATGGACAAGGTCGGCAAGGAAGGCGTCATCACCGTCGAGGAGTCCAACACCTTCGGGCTGGACCTCGAGCTGACCGAGGGCATGCGGTTCGACAAGGGCTACATCTCCGCCTACTTCGCCACCGACCTCGAGCGCATGGAGGCCGTGCTCGAGGACCCCTACGTCCTCATCGCCAACTCCAAGGTCTCGACGGTCAAGGACCTCCTCCCGCTGCTGGAGAAGGTCATGCAGTCCGGCAAGCCGCTGCTGATCATCGCCGAGGACGTCGACGGCGAGGCGCTGTCGACCCTGGTCGTGAACAAGATCAAGGGCACCTTCCGCTCCGTCGCCGTCAAGGCTCCGGGCTTCGGTGACCGCCGCAAGGCCATGCTGCAGGACATCGCGATCCTCACCGGCGGCCAGGTCATCTCCGAGGAGGTCGGCCTCAAGCTCGAGTCCGCCGGCCTCGAGCTGCTCGGCCAGGCCCGCAAGGTCGTCATCACCAAGGACGAGACCACCATCGTCGAGGGTGCCGGCGACCAGGGCCAGATCGAGGGCCGGGTCAACCAGATCCGCGCCGAGATCGAGAAGTCGGACTCCGACTACGACCGCGAGAAGCTGCAGGAGCGCCTCGCCAAGCTGGCCGGCGGCGTGGCCGTCATCAAGGTCGGCGCGGCCACCGAGGTCGAGCTCAAGGAGCGCAAGCACCGCATCGAGGACGCCGTCCGCAACGCCAAGGCCGCGGTCGAGGAGGGCATCGTCGCCGGCGGTGGCGTCGCCCTCGTCCAGGCCGGTGCCGAGGCGTTCGCCAAGCTGGAGCTGACCGGCGACGAGGCCACCGGTGCCAACATCGTCAAGGTCGCCATCGAGGCCCCGCTCAAGCAGATCGCGGTCAACGCCGGTCTCGAGGGTGGCGTCGTCTCCGAGAAGGTGCGCAACCTCGAGGCGGGTCACGGCCTCAACGCCGCGACCGGTGACTACGTCGACATGATCGCCGAGGGCATCATCGACCCGGCCAAGGTCACCCGCTCGGCCCTGCAGAACGCCGCGTCGATCGCCGCGCTGTTCCTCACCACCGAGGCCGTCGTGGCCGACAAGCCCGAGAAGGCGCCGGCCATGCCCGGCGGCGACATGGGCGGCATGGGCGGCATGGACTTCTGATCCACCGCACCACCCAGCACCACAGCGAGGCCCCCGCTCCGGCGGGGGCCTCGCTCCATTTCCGGGGTGGTCCCCCGTGTCGTACGCCCAGTGAGCCCGAGTCGCGCACGTGCGGCAGAGGTGGCCCTCGGACGACCGGCCTGAGGGGCCATGAGCGCCGCACGTGCGCACACGTGTTCGAGCTGTCGCCCTTCACGGACCATCCCGGGGCGACTTCTCGGACATGTGTGGCTGCACGCCGGGATGCCCGAGCACGTATCGACATCCGCGTCGCTCGGGCCCCCGCTGGTAGGAATGACGCATGCGCCTGCCCGTGCCCGGTCCCCGTGACGTGATCTCAGCGCTCGAGCGCGGCGGAGGGCAGGTCGAGGCCCTCCTGGGTGCCGTGCCACGCGTGCTCGCGCTCCTCGATCGCGCAGAGGCGGTGCTCGACCGGGCCGAGACCATGGTCGGCCGCGCGGGGACGACCATCGGCAACGTCGAGGCCGTGGTGGAGGCCGCAGCCGTGGAGGTCGCCCGTGTCAGCGCCGTCGTCGACGCCGCTGCCGGGGAGGTCGAGCGCGTGGCCGCGGTCGTGGACGGGGCCGTGCTGGAGTCGGCGCGGGTCGCCACCGTCGTCGACGTCGCGTCGACCGGGACCGCCCGCATCGCCGCGCTGATCGACGACCTCGAGCCGTCCCTGACCAAGCTCCAGCCGACGCTCCGGGTCCTGGCCGACACCACCCATCCCGACGAGGTGGCCGCGCTCGTGACCCTCGTCGACCACCTGCCCGCGCTCACCGACCAGGTCGAGCGCGACCTGCTGCCGGTGCTGAAGACCCTCGAGTCGGTGGCGCCCGACCTCCACGACCTGCTCAACGTCTCCCGCGAGCTCAACGAGATCCTCGGCAAGATCCCCGGCATCGGGAGGATCAAGCGTCGCGTGGAGGAGGAGGACGAGGAGATCGACGCGGCGACCCGCTGACCCGCTCCGGTGGAACCCGGCCCCCGCGGCCGGCGTCCAAGACGGTGTGGCACGGTGGACGACCACCGGCCCGGTCCCGCCAGGAGGAATCGTGAACACCCGCCGAACCCGCAGCGCCCTCGCCGTCCCCGTGCTCGTCCTCGCCCTCGCGGGGATGTCCGCGTGCGGCTCCGACGACTCCGACGTGATCGCCGCCGACACCTCCGAGACCACCTCCGCCACGACCTCCGAGACGACCTCCGAGACGACCTCCGAGGCCCCGGACGCGTCCTCCGAGCCGGTGGAGCTCACCGTCGACGCGACCGCGGCCGGCAAGTGCGCGGTCCCCTCGGCCGAGACGCTGTCCACCTTCGACACCGCCTTCGCCGGCACCGTGAGCTCGCTCGAGGACGGCACCGCGACGCTCGCGGTCGACGAGTGGTACGCCGGCGGCGACGCCGCCACGGCGACGGTCGCCACGCCGGAGCAGGACCTCGCGGCGCTCCTGATGGCCGTGGATTTCGAGAAGGGGAAGTCCTACCTGGTCAGCGCGACCGACGGCCGGGTGACCCTGTGCGGCTTCACCGGCGAGACCACGCCGGAGCTGCAGGCGCTGTACGACGAGGCGTTCGCCGGCTGACCCGCCGCCGGACGCCCCGTCGCAGGCGTGGTCAGCTCGGCCGCGGGGCGCCCTTGCGCGCGTAGCGCACCCAGGTGATGGCCACGCACATGACCGCCCAGGCCACGCCGATCGAGTAGAACACGGTCGGACCGAGGGTCGTCACGCCGACGCCGAAGAAGAACGGGCCGAACGCCGCGATCGCCGCCGTCCACCCGATCACGCCACCGGCCTGCCGGCGCTCGAAGATCATCGGCATCTGCTTGAAGGTCGAGGCGTTGCCGATCCCGGCGAAGAGGAAGATCGCCAGCATGCCCCAGAGGAACTGGTCGAAGCCGGCCTCCAGCGTGGCGGCCGAGGTGGTGTCGGGCGTCAGCGCCGGGATCGTGTAGGCGATCGACGCGATCAGCCCCAGACCCGACACGAGCGTCCACTTCGCGCCACCCATCCGGTCGGTGAGCGGAGCGAACACCACGCGCGCACCGGCGCCGACCAGCGGCCCCAGGAAGACGTACTTCACCACGTCGGGGACGGCGTAGCCGTCGATGAGCACCGTCGCGTCGGCACCCGTGCCCTGCACGATGTCACCGTTGCCGATGCCGTAGAGGTTGGCCATCAGCAGGCCGAACTGTGCGGCCAGCCCGGAGAAGGTGCCGAAGGTCATGATGTAGAGCAGCGTCATCAGCCACGTGTCGGTGTTGCCGAAGATGTCGAACTGCTGGCGCACGTTGGCCTTGATCGGGACCGACTTCAGCATCGTCCACGCGAGGAGTGCGGAGACCACCATGAGCGGGATCCAGATGAAGGCGGCGTTCTGGTACCAGACCTCCTGCGGCTCCTTGCCGGGCATCGTGATGGTCTGGCTCCCGCCGAAGAAGGCGAGCCACGAGAAGCCGATGAGGTAGGGCGTGAGCAGCTGGACGAGCGAGACCCCGAAGTTCCCGAGGCCGGCCTGCAGGCCGAGTGCCGTGCCCTGCTTGGACTTGGGGAAGAAGTACGACGTGCTCGGCATGAAGCCGGAGAAGGCGCCACCACCGACACCGGCCAGGAAGGCCAGCGTCATAAGCTCCCAGTACGGGGCCGTCGGCTCCTGGACCCGCACTCCCCAGCCCAGGGTCGAGAAGATCAGCAGCAGCGTCGTGAGGGTGACCATCTTGCGCGTCCCCAGGATGGGCGGGAGCACCATCCACACGAGCCGGAACAGGCCGGCCGACAGGCCCGGCATCGCCGCCATCCAGTACAGCTGCGTGGTGGAGAAGGAGTAGCCGAGGGGGTTCAGCTTGGGGATGAGGGCGCTCGGCAGGAACCAGGCGACGAAGGCCAGGGTGAGGGCGAAGGTGGTGACCCAGAGGGTGCGCCACGCCAGGGGGGAGTCCCAGGTCTCCTCGTTCTCGGGGTCCCAGGCCTCCAGCCACTCGCCGCTCCTGCGCGGCTGTGCGTCGGTCGTCATGCGCGTGCCTCCTCAGGCAGTCGTTCGTGGGTCGGGGCCGGCGCGAGCCGGTGGTCGTCGTGCGGGCTCTCGAGCCGGTGCGCGAGCTCCGGGGACTCGGTGTTGAGCATGTGGACCACGGTCCAGTGCATCCAGACCGCGCACACCAGGGTCAGCACGAAGAGGACGAAGAAGGTGCTGGAGGGGAAGCCCGACCACGCCTTGGTGTAGGCGAACAGCGGCGGCAGGAAGAACCCCCCGAGGCCGCCGAGCATCCCCACCAGGCCACCGACGGCGCCCACGTTGTGGGGGAAGTACTCCGGGATGTGCTTGAAGACCGCAGCCTTGCCGACCCCCATCGCGCAGCCCAGCGCGAAGACGAGGAGCGCGAAGGGCGCGAGGCCGATGCTGTAGGCGAGGTGCTCGCTCTGGGAACCGTCGGGGTGGCTGATGACGATGTGCCCGTTGGGCATCATCAAGATGCCCGTCACCAGCAGCATCGCGCCGAACGTCCAGTACATGACGCGCCGGGCGCCGAAGCGGTCGGACAGGTGTCCGCCGTAGGGCCGCAGGAGGCTGGCCGGGAAGATGTACGTCGCCGTCAGCAGCGCCGCGGTCTGGAGCGACACGTCGAAGTTGTCCATGTAGTAGGTCGGCAGCCACGCGGCCAGGGCGACGTAGGCACCGAATACCGCGACGTAGTAGAGGCTGAAGCGCCACACCCGGATGCTGCGCAGGGGACGCACCTGCTCGCGCAGCGGCTGTCCCGTGCCGGGGGCGATGTCGTTGCTCGGCGTGCCGAACCAGACCAGTGCGGCCATCAGCACGAGCAGCACGGCGTACACCACGGGCACGAGCCGCCAGCCGCCGTCGACCACGCCGAAGTAGCTCGCGCCGGCCGTGCCGGCGATGAGGGGCGGGCCGATGAACTTGGTGACCGACGCGCCGACGTTGCCGGCGCCGAACAGGCCGAGGGCGAAGCCCTGGTGCTCGCGCGGCTGCCATGCGGAGTTCCACGCAATGCCGGCCGAGAAGGCGTTGCCGGCGAAGCCGACCAGGAAGGCGAGCACGAGGAGCGCGCCGTAGGACTCGACACGCGAGACGAGGAACGCCGGGACGGCCGTCGCGAGCAGCAGGGCGGTCATCACCTTGCGGCCGCCGATCCGGTCGGTGACCATGCCTGCCGGCAGGCGCCAGAGCGATCCGTTGAGGGCGGCGGCTGCCACGATCCACGACAGCTGGACCTCGGTGAGCCCGAACTCCTCCTGGATCGGCTTGCCCAGGATCCCGAACATCAGCCACACGGCGAACATCAGGGTGAACGCCACGGTGGACAGCCAGAGCACCCGGTTGCGACCGGGCTGGTGCTCGCTCATCTCGACTCCTCCGGGACCGTCGTGCGCGGTCCCCACCAGGAAGACTCTGAGGGATCTGGACGGCGTTGTGCAGGTCCGCGGGACCAAGTAGGGACCAAGTAGGGACCTAAGTCCCGACCTTGGTGACCTTGTGCCGCTTCGGGCTGTCGATGGTGGCAATCGGTCGCGGCTCCTGTCTATGGTCAGGCTCGTCGGACTGCCCTGCGTTCCCACGAACCAACGCCCGGAGGCCACCGCATGACCCTCGAAAGCTCCCTCACGTCGGCACTGATCGGCAGTCGCCGGTTCTTCACCAAGGCGGAGGTGAGCGACGACCTCCGGACCCTGCACAAGTCGGGCGGTCGCGAGGGCGACGTGTTCTACCGCGAGCGCTGGAGCCACGACAAGGTCGTGCGCTCCACCCACGGCGTGAACTGCACGGGGTCGTGCTCGTGGAAGGTCTACGTCAAGGACGGCATCATCACCTGGGAGGCGCAGCAGACCGACTACCCCAGCGCCGGCCCCGACCGCCCGGAGTACGAGCCGCGCGGCTGCCCGCGCGGTGCGGCGTTCAGTTGGTACACCTACAGCCCTACCCGCGTGCGCTACCCCTACGTCCGGGGCGTGCTGCTGGAGATGTTCCGTGCCGCCAAGCAGCAGTACGGCGACCCGGTGGTGGCCTGGGGCTCGATCGTGCAGGACGAGGAGAAGGCCCGGCTGTACAAGAAGGCGCGGGGCAAGGGTGGCCTGGTGCGGGCGACCTGGGACGAGGTGGCCGAGATCGTCGCGGCGGCGCACGTCTACACCGTCAAGCGGTGGGGTCCCGACCGCATCGCCGGCTTCTCGCCGATCCCGGCCATGTCGCCGGTCTCCTACACGTCCGGCGCGCGCTTCCTCGAGCTCATCGGCGCGCCGATGCTCTCCTTCTACGACTGGTACGCCGACCTGCCGAACGCGTCGCCGCAGATGTTCGGCGACCAGACCGACGTCCCCGAGTCGGGGGACTGGTGGGACGCCGGCTACCTGATGATGTGGGGCTCCAACGTCCCGATGACCCGCACGCCGGACGCCCACTGGATGACCGAGGCGCGCTACCGCGGGCAGAAGGTGGTCGCGGTCGCACCCGACTACGCGGAGAACGTGAAGTTCGCCGACGAGTGGGTCAGCCCGGCGCCCGGCACGGACGGCGCGCTGGCCATGGCCATGGGCCACGTCGTGCTCAAGGAGTTCTTCGTCGACCGCACCACGCCGTTCTTCGAGGCCTACGACAAGCAGTACACCGACCTGCCGCACCTGGTGTGCCTCGAGCCGGGGGAGGACGGGGCCTACCGTCCCGGCAAGTTCCTCGTCGAGGGCGACCTCGGCGGCACCAGCGAGAACGCGATGTGGAAGCCGGCCGTCATCGACGCCGGCACCGGGGAGGTTCGCATCCCGCACGGCTCCATCGGCGACCGGTACGGCGACGAGGGCCTGGGCCACTGGAACCTCGACCTCGGCGACATCGACCCCGCCCTCAGCATGTACACCGACCACGAGGGCGGCACGCGCGAGTCCGTCGAGGTCGCGCTGCCCCGCTTCGACGCGCCGGGCGGCAAGGTCGTCCACGAGCGCCGCGGGGTGCCTGTCGCCCGCGTCGGCGACCGTGTCGTCACGACCGTGTTCGACCTGCTCCTCGCCCAGTACGGCGTCGGGCGCCCCGGGCTGCCGGGCGTGTGGCCGCGCACCGACGACGCCGACCCTCGCGGCTACGACGACCCCGAGGTCCCGGCCACCCCGGCCTGGCAGGAGCAGCACACCGGGGTGCCGGCCGCGCAGGTCGTGCGGCTGGCCCGGGAGTGGGCGCAGAACGCCGTCGACACCGAGGGTCGCGGCATGATCCTGCTCGGGGCGGGCGTGAACCACTGGTTCCACTCCGACCAGATCTACCGCGCCATCCTGCTGCTCACCACGATCACGGGCACCCAGGGGCGCAACGGCGGCGGGTGGGCCCACTACGTCGGGCAGGAGAAGATCCGCCCGATCATGGGCTTCCAGCACATGGCCTTCGCCCTGGACTGGCACCGCCCGCCGCGGCACATGAACCAGACGGCGTACTGGTACGTGAACACCTCGCAGTACCGCTACGACACCTTCTCCGCCGACGACCTCGACGCCGGGACGGGTGTCTTCGCCGGGAAGACGGTCATGGACCTGCTGGCCCAGTCGGTCCGGCTCGGGTGGTCGCCGTCGTACCCCACGTTCGACCGCAGCAGCCTGCAGCTGGCCGACGACGCCGAGGCGGCCGGCATGGAGGTCCCGGCCTATGTCGCGCAGCAGCTCAAGGAGGGCAGCCTCCGGTTCGCGGTCGAGGACCCCGAGCACGAGGACAACCACCCTCGGGTGCTGTCGCTGTGGCGCTCCAACCTGCTCGGCTCGTCGGCGAAGGGCAACGAGTACTTCCTGCGCCACCTGCTCGGCACCGACTCCTCGGCCACGGCCGTCGAGGCGCCGCCGGACAAGCGACCGACGGACGTGGTCTGGGCAGAGAAGGCGGCCGAGGGCAGGCTCGACCTGCTCACGACGATCGACTTCCGGATGACCTCCTCGACGATCTTCAGCGACGTCGTGCTGCCGGCGGCCACCTGGTACGAGAAGCACGACCTCTCCACCACCGACATGCACCCCTTCGTCCACTCCTTCAACCCCGCGATCGCGCCGCCGTGGCAGACGAAGTCGGACTGGGACACCTGGAAGGTCATCGCGAAGAAGTTCTCCGAGCTCGCCGAGACCCACCTCGGCACCCGCAAGGACGTCGTCGCCAAGCCGCTGTGGCACGACACCCCGGAGGCGATGGCCACCGAGCACGGGGTGGTCAAGGACTGGAAGACCGGCGAGGTCGACCCCGTCCCGGGCAAGACCATGCCGGTGATCGCGGTGGCCGAGCGCGACTACACCGCCATCTACGACAAGATGACGTCGATCGGTCCGCTGATGGAGAAGGTCGGCATGCTCACCAAGGGCGTGGCCTACGACGTGAAGCGGGAGATCGACGTGCTGCGCACCCGCAACGGCGTGGCCCGCGGCGGCGCCGGCGACGGCCAGCCCAGGGTCGAGACCGACGTCCAGATGGCCGACGCGATCCTGCACCTGGCGGGCGTCTCCAACGGTCACCTCGCCACCCAGGGCTTCCGCTTCCTGGAGAAGCGCACCGGCACGGAGCTCGCCGACCTCGCCGCCGAGCACGAGGGCAAGCAGATCACCTTCGCCGACACGCAGGCGCAGCCCGTGCCGGTCATCACCTCACCGGAGTGGTCGGGCTCGGAGTCCGGAGGGCGGCGCTACAGCCCGTTCACGATCAACATCGAGCGCAAGAAGCCGTTCCACACCCTCACCGGCCGCCAGCAGTTCTACGTCGACCACGACTGGTTCCTCGGGATGGGCGAGATGCTCCCGGTCTACCGCCCACCGCTCGACATGACCGCCCTGTTCGGCGAGCGGCCGATCGGTGAGCAGAACGAGCTGGGTGTCTCGGTCCGCTACCTGACGCCCCACAACAAGTGGTCGATCCACTCCGAGTACCAGGACAACCTGTTCATGCTCTCGCTCTCGCGCGGCGGGCAGTCGGTGTGGATCTCCGACCGCGACGCCGCGAAGGTCGGGATCCGCGACAACGACTGGATCGAGATGGTCAACCGCAACGGCGTCGTGGCGGCACGCGCGATCGTCAGCCACCGGATGCCGGAGGGCACGGTCTACATGCACCACGCCCAGGACCGGCTCATCGACGTACCCCTCACCGAGCGCGACGGCAAGCGCGGGGGCATCCACAACAGCCTCACGCGGGTGCTGCTCAAGCCCAACCACATCGTCGGCGGCTACGCCCAGCTCGCCTACTTCTTCAACTACATAGGCCCGATCGGCAACAACCGCGACGAGGTCACGATGATCCGCAAGCGGACCGCCCCGGTCGAGTACTGAGCAGGAGAGGAGAGACTGACATGCGCGTGATGGCCCAGATGGCGATGGTCATGAACCTCGACAAGTGCATCGGTTGCCACACCTGCTCGGTGACCTGCAAGCAGGCGTGGACCAACCGCACCGGCACCGAGTACGTCTGGTTCAACAACGTCGAGACCCGGCCCGGGCTCGGCTACCCCCGGACCTACGAGGACCAGGAGGAGTGGCAGGGCGGCTGGGTCCGCAAGCCCAACGGCCGGCTGGCACTGCGCGCCGGCGGGCGGGTGAAGAAGCTGCTGAGCATCTTCTCCAACCCCAAGCTGCCCTCGATCGACGACTACTACGAGCCGTGGACCTACGACTACGAGACGCTCACCAGCTCGCCGCAGACCGACACCTTCCCCGTGGCGCGGCCCAAGAGCCTCATCTCCGGCGAGGACATGAACGTCGAGTGGTCGGCCAACTGGGACGACGACCTCGGCGGCTCCCAGGAGCACGCCGCGCGCGACGTGATGCTCAAGGGCATCGAGGACAAGGTGAAGCTCGAGTTCGAGCAGACCTTCATGTTCTACCTGCCCCGCATCTGCGAGCACTGCCTCAACCCGTCGTGCGCCGCGTCGTGCCCCAGCGGCGCGATCTACAAGCGCGCCGAGGACGGCATCGTGCTGGTCGACCAGGACCGCTGCCGCGGCTGGCGCATGTGCGTCTCGGGCTGCCCGTACAAGAAGGTCTACTTCAACCACAAGACGGGCAAGGCCGAGAAGTGCACCTTCTGCTACCCGCGCGTCGAGGTGGGGATCCCGACGGTGTGCTCGGAGACCTGCGTGGGCCGGCTGCGCTACATCGGCCTGGTCCTCTACGACGCCGACAAGGTGCTCGAGGCCGCGGCGATCGAGGACGAGCACGCGTTGTACGACGCCCAGCGGGCGTGCTTCCTCGACCCGGAGGACCCGGCCGTCCAGCGGGCGGCCGAGCAGGCCGGCATCCCCGGTGACTGGGTCGAGGCGGCCAAGAAGTCGCCGGTGTGGGCGCTGATCAACCGCTACGAGGTCGCGCTGCCGCTGCACCCGGAGTACCGCACGATGCCGATGGTCTGGTACATCCCGCCGCTCTCGCCGGTGGTCGACGTCGTGCAGGAGACGGGCGAGGACGCCGAGGACCGCGGCAACCTCTTCGCCGCCATCGACACCCTGCGGATCCCGGTCGAGTACCTCGCCAACCTCTTCACCGCGGGCGACACCGCCCCGGTCGACAAGGTGCTCAAGCGGCTCGCGGCGATGCGCTCCTACATGCGCGACATCAACCTCGGTCGCGACCCCGACGAGTCGATCCCGGCGGCGGTCGGGATGAGCGGGGAGGAGATCTACGAGATGTTCCGGCTGCTCGCGATCGCGAAGTACAACGAGCGCTACGTCATCCCGCCGGCACACGCCGAGCAGGCGCACGCCCTCGAGGAGCTGGCGACCGACTGCGCCGTCGACTTCGACGCGGCCGGCTCGTACTACGACCAGGCGCTGCTCGGCGAGGGTGCCGGCTACCCGACGCCCGTCGCGGTGGAGAACTTCCGGATGCTCCAGGACCGGCAGACCTCCGACACCGTGGCGGCACCGGACGACAAGGCCAGCCGCGTCAACCTGCTCAACTGGGACGGCAAGGGCACGCCCGAGGGCCTGTTCCCGCCGCGCCACGAAGGAGGGGAGCGGTGATGTTCCGACGACGCGCCCGCTCCGGGCCCGACGAGCAGGCCCGCCGCGTGTGGGCGGTCTGCTCCGCGGTGCTGGACTACCCCACCGCCGAGCTGGTGTCGGCGGTGGACGACCTCGAGGCGCTCGTGCCCGACGACCCGCACCTGCCGGCCCTGCTCGCGCACCTGCGGTCCACCCCGCTCGAGCAGCTCCAGCAGGACTACGTCGCGACCTTCGACCACACGCGCAAGTGCGCGCTCTACCTGACGTACTTCGCCTACGGCGACACCCGCCGCCGTGGGGCGGCGCTGGTGCGCTTCAAGGAGGCCTACCGGGCCGCCGGCGTCGAGTGGGCCGACGAAGGCGAGCTGCCCGACCACCTCTGCGGCGTGCTCCAGCTCGGCGCGACCGTGGACCCCGGCACGACGTGGCAGCTGCTCACCGAGCACCGCGCCGGTGTCGAGATGCTCCGCCTCGCGCTCACCGGCTGGCGCAACGACGACGGCACGACCGGTTCTCCCTGGGCGGCGGCGCTGCTCGCCGTCTGCGGCACCCTGCCCGTGCTCGAGGGCGCCGAGGCCGACGCCGTACGCCGCCTGGTCGAGCAGGGCCCGCCGGCCGAGGAGGTCGGCCTGTCGGGCTACGGCGCCGACCCGGCCCTGGACACCGGCCCCGCCCTCATCGCCTCCGCCTCGATCCCCGTAGGAGCACCACGATGAACGTCTTCCTGTGGGTGATCGTGCCCTACCTCTGCCTCGCGGTCTTCGTGGTCGGGCACGTCTGGCGCTACCGCTACGACAAGTTCGGCTGGACGACCCGCTCCTCGCAGCTCTACGAGAACCGGCTGCTCCGGCTCGGCTCGCCCCTGTTCCACTTCGGGATGCTGGGCGTCGTCGGCGGTCACGTCATCGGCCTGCTGGTCCCGCGCTCGTGGACCGAGGCGGTGGGGGTCGACGACCACCTCTACCACTACGCCGCCGTCATCGGCGGCCTCGTCGCCGGCGTGATGGCCCTCGTGGGCATGTCGATCCTGGTCTACCGCCGGCGCACCGTCGGCCCGGTCTTCTCCGCGACCACGCCGATGGACAAGGTGATGTACGCCTTCCTCGGCGCCGCCATCGTGCTGGGCATGTGGAACACCATCGCCGGCTCGATCTTCAGCCTGGGCGGGGAGTACAACTACCGCGAGGGCGTCTCGGTCTGGTACCGCTCCTTCCTCGCCTTCCAGCCCGACGCCGACCTGATGGCCGAGGCGCCGATCGGCTTCCAGCTGCACGCGCTCGTCGCCTTCGGGCTGTTCGCGCTGTGGCCGTTCACCCGCCTGGTGCACGTGTTCTCCGCGCCCGTCGGCTACCTCACCCGTCCGTACGTCGTCTACCGCTCCCGCGACGACCGCCCGCTGGGCAACGCCGCCACGCGTCGTGGGTGGGACCGGGTCGGCTGAGCCGTGTGCCACTACTGCGGCTGTCGGCAGATCCCGCTGATCCGCGACTACATTGCCGAGCACGAGCTCGTCCTCGACCTCGGCAACCGGGCCTTGGAGGAGGCCGGCCGGGGCGCGCTCGACGACGCCCAGGCCACCGTCGCCGAGATGCGGGCCGAGCTGCTCTCGCACTGGCAGGGCGAGGAGGAGGGCGTGTTCGCCCTGATGCGCGGCGACGAGCTCTACCGCCAGCACATCGACCCGCTGATCGCGGAGCACCGCGAGCTCGACGCGCTCCTGGCTCGCCTCGACCTGACCCGCGCCGACGACCGGGTGCGGCTGCGCGAGGAGGTGGACGAGCTGAAGGTGCACATCTCCAAGGAGGAGGACGGGATCTTCCCCGTCACCCTCGTCGAGTTCAACGGACCCGAGTGGGACCTCGCCATCGCGGCCTGGGAGCGGGCCCACCCCGGCCGCACCATCGCCGTCGACTGAGGCCCGGGAGGACCCATGCAGACCACGTCCCTGACCGCCCTCGCCGCCGCGCAGCTCGAGGTCGCCCGCGCGGCCAGCGCCGGCCGGTCGGCCGTCACCGTCCACGGCGGTCGCGAGCACGACCTGCGACAGACCCTCATCGCGATGACCGCCGGCACCCGGCTCGGCGAGCACGAGTCGCCCGGCGAGGCCACCTTGCAGGTGCTCGAGGGCGAGGTGACGCTGCACGCCGGCGACGAGGCCCACGACCTGCGGGCGGGGGAGCACGGCGTCATCCCGCCGCAGCGCCACGACCTCGTCGCACGCACCGACGCGGTCGTGCTGCTCACGGTGGCCACCCGGGCCTGAGAGGCTGGGGCCATGACGGTCGGGCTCCTCCTCGCTGCCGGTGCCGGTGAGCGGTTCGGCGGCCCGAAGGCGCTCGCCCGGGACGACGACGGCACCTCCTGGCTGCTGCGGTCCGTGCAGGCGCTGCGCCCGTGCGCGGAGATCGTGGTGGTCCTGGGCGCCGAGGCCGAGCAGGCGGCAGCGCTGCTGCCGATGTCGGTCGTGCGCGTGCGTGCCGAGGACTGGGCCGACGGGATGGGTGCCTCGCTGCGCGCCGGGCTGGAGGCGCTAGGACCCACCGGCCACGACGCGGCGCTCGTCTCGCTCGTCGACCTGCCCGACGTCGACGCGGCCGTGGTCGCCCGGCTGCTGGGCCACGGCTCCGGGAGCGACGTCCTCGCCCGGGCGGCGTACGACGGCGTCCCGGGGCACCCGGTGCTGCTCGGACGCGACCACTGGGACGGGGTCGTCGCGACCGCTGTCGGCGACCGCGGTGCGCGTGACTACCTCGCCGCCAACGAGGTCGCGCTGGTCGAGTGCGGCGACCTCGCCACCGGCGCCGACGTCGACGCAAGGTGACCCAACGTCCGGCCAACGTGGTGGGTCGTAGCCTCTGGGGCATGGACTCCGCCGCTGACGTGGCCGCCCGGCTGGGCGCGACCGGATACCTCGCCGACGACGAGCTCGCCACGGTCGTGTTCCTCGCCGCGCGCATGCAGCGGCCGCTGCTGCTCGAGGGCGAGCCGGGCACCGGCAAGACCGCGCTCGCCGAGGCCCTCGCCCAGAGCCTCGGGCTGCCGCTCGTGCGGCTGCAGTGCTACGAGGGCATCGACGCCAGCCAGGCGCTCTACGACTGGGACTTCCCGCGCCAGATCCTCCACCTGCGTGCCCTCGAGGCGGCCGGGGACGTCGACTCCGACGAGGCCGAGAAGAGCCTCTACGACGAGCGCTTCCTGCTCTCGCGGCCGGTGCTCGCGGCGCTGCGCCAGGCGCCGGCCGTGCTGCTCGTGGACGAGGTCGACCGTGCCGACGACGAGTTCGAGGCGTTCCTGCTCGAGGTGCTCTCGACGTGGCAGGTGACCATCCCGGAGTTCGGCACCGTCACCGCACCCGAGCCGCCGCTCGTGGTGCTGACCTCCAACCGCACCCGCGAGCTCCACGACGCCCTCAAGCGCCGCTGTCTCTACCACTGGATCGACCACCCGGGCCTCGAGCGCGAGGTCGAGATCGTCCGCTCGCGGGCGCCGGAGGTCAGCGAGGCCCTGGCCCGGCAGGTGGTCGGGCTGGTCCAGCAGCTGCGCAGCCGCGACGACCTGCTCAAGCCGCCCGGGGTGGCCGAGACGCTCGACTGGGCGCGGGCGCTGACCTATCTCGGCACCACCGAGCTCGACCTCGCCTCCGCCGCGGCGACCCTCGGCGCGCTGCTGAAGTACCGCGAGGACGCCGACCGGGTGCGGGCCGCGCTCGACCGGATGATGTCGCGATGAACCACCCCGCGACGAGGAGCGGCGATCGGTCCGCCGACGAGGTGCTGCTCGCCTTCACGCGGGCGCTGCGGGCCGCAGGGGTGCCGGTCACCCAGGACCGCGCACACGGCTTCCTGACCGCGGTCGCGACGGTCGGCCTCGACGACCGGCAGGCGACCTACTGGGCCGGCCGCGCGACCCTGTGCGGCTCGCCCGACGACCTGGCCCGCTACGACCAGGTGTTCGCGGCGTGGTTCGACCCCCGCGACGGCCTGCCGCGGGCCCGGCCGCGGGCGACCCCGCGCCCGGCCACGGCACACCTGCTGCCCGACGCCGAGGGCGCCGGTGGCGAGGGCGACGGCGAGGAGGACGTGGTGCGTGCCGCGGCCTCGGCGACGGAGGTGCTCCGCCACCGCGACGTGGCCACCCTGGACGCCGCGGAGAAGCGACGCCTGGACGCGATGTTCGCGCGGCTGTCGCTGCGCCCGCCGGGTCGTCGTACGGCACGGCACCGGAGGTGGCACCGCGGACGGCTCGACGCCTCGCGCACCCTGCGCGCGTCCCTGCGCCAGCTGGGCGAGCCCGCCGAGATCGCGTGGCGTCGCCGGGGCGTGCGCCCCCGGCGGGTGGTGCTCCTGGTCGACGTGAGCGGGTCGATGAGCGCGTACGCCGACGCCCTCCTGCGCCTGGCCCACCGCCTGACCCAGTGTGGGCGCGCCACCGGTGCGAGCGTCGAGACCTTCACCGTCGGCACCCGGCTCACCCACGTCACCCGCGCGCTGCGCTCGCCCGACGCCGACCGGGCGATCGTCGCCGCGGGCGAGGTCGTGCCCGACTGGTCGGGCGGCACGCGGCTGGGGGAGACGCTGCGGGTGTTCCTCGACCGCTGGGGACAGCGGGGGATGGCGCGCGGCGCCGTCGTCGTGGTGTTCAGCGACGGCTGGGAGCGCGGTGACGCCGGCCTGCTGGGTGAGCAGATGGCCCGCCTGCGGCGGGTCGCGCACCGCGTCATCTGGGTGAACCCGCACCGCGGCAAGGCGGGCTACGAGCCGCTCCAGGGCGGCGTGGTGGCGGCGCTGCCCCACTGTGACGACTTCCTCGCCGGCCACTCGCTGGCGACGTTCGCCGACCTGACGGAGGTGATCGCACGTGCGTGACGTGCTGCCCGAGCTGATGGCGTGGTGGGAGGCCGGCGAGACCGTCGGCGTGGGCACCGTGGTGGCCACGTTCCGCTCCGCGCCCCGGCCGGCCGGCGCCTCGATGCTCGTCGGGCCCGACGAGACCGCGGTCGGGTCCGTGTCCGGCGGGTGCGTCGAGGGCGCGGTCTACGACCTCGCCCAGTCGGTGGTCGCCTCCGGCGAGCCCGTCCTCGAGCGGTACGGCGTCTCCGACGACGACGCGTTCGCGGTCGGGCTGACGTGCGGCGGGATCCTCGACGTGTTCGTGGAACGGGTCTCGCGGGACACGTTCCCCGAGCTCGGCGACATCGCCGCCGACGTGGAGGCCGGCCGGCCGGTCGCGCTGGCGACGGTGATCGAGCACCCCGACCCGGCCCGGCTGGGCCGGCGGATGGTCGTGCGCCCGGACGTCCCCGCGGAGGGCAGCCTGGGGTCCGAGCGTGCTGATGCGGCGGTCCACGACGACGTGCTCGGCCTGCTCGCCGCCGGCTCCAACGCCACGCTCACCTACGGTCCCGATGGCGAGCGTCGCGGCGAGGGGATGCGGGTGTTCGTGTGGGGCTTCGCGCCCAAGCCGCGGATGCTGGTCTTCGGGGCGATCGACTTCGCGGCGGCCGTGGCCAAGGTGGGCTCGTTCCTCGGCTACCACGTCACGGTGTGCGACGCCCGTCCGGTGTTCGCCACCACGTCGCGGTTCCCCGGCGCCGACGAGGTGGTCGTGGACTGGCCCCACCGCTACCTCCGGGCCGAGCTGGACGCCGGGCGGATCGACCGCCGCACCGTGCTGACCGTGCTGACCCACGACCCCAAGTTCGACGTACCCCTGCTCGAGGTCGCACTGCGCCTGCCCGACGACGTACGTCCTGCCTACATCGGGGCGATGGGATCGCGACGCACCCACGACGAGCGCCTGGACCGTCTCGTCGAGGCCGGCCTGTCCGAGGCGGAGATCGCGCTGCTGTCCTCGCCGATCGGGCTCGACCTCGGCGCGCGGACGCCGGAGGAGACCGCGATCTCCATCGCGGCCGAGATCGTGGCGCGGCAGTGGGGCGGGTCGGGGGAGCGGCTGGCGACCACCGAGGGCCGCATCCACCACGACGACTGACCTCCGCGGATCTCCTACCACGCCCTCGAATTGGGCGCTCGGGCGGGTCTCGCCTATGGTCTTCGGGATGTTTTCGCTCGCCGTGCCGCCCCGTGTCCTCGTCCGTCCCCTCGTCTCCGTCATCGCCGCGCTCCTGCTGGTCGCGGGGCTGACGTGGTCGACCACCCCGGCCCAGGCGGGCGACCGGTCCAGCAAGCCGGCGGCGGCGTACGCCTCGGGTGCGCGCTTCAGCGTCGCGACGCTCAACCTGAAGAAGGGCATGCGGGTCGCGGGCATGCGCCACGACATCGGGCGGGTGCTCGAGGGGCGGCCCTCGGTCATCGGGTTCCAGGAGCGGCTCTTCAGCCGGCCCGCGCTGCGCGCGGCCCTGCCGAAGTCGTGGACCCTCCTGATGCCGAGCGGCCCGACCGGCACCGATGACAACCCGATCGCCTTCGACAAGCGCGTCTGGAAGCTCCAGAAGACCTGGTCCGCCCTGCTGACCGGCACGACCTGGCGGCGCCAGAGCGGCCGCATCGCCCACGACCAGTACGGCGTGGTCGCGGTGCTGCGGCACCGGAAGACCGGCCACACGATCCGCGCGGTGAGCTTCCACCTGCCCAACCACCTCCACAACCGCCGCACGGGCGGCCCCAACTACGCCAACCGCGGCGGCGTGCAGGCGATGTGGCGGATGGCCCACCGGATCCGGGCGCTGGGGCAGAACGCTCCGGAGGACCACCAGTTCGTCGCCATGTGCGACTGCAACGTCACCGCCGACCGGGACACCACCGACGCCCTCCTGAAGGGCCGGATCATCAAGCCGCTGGGCCTGAAGTCCAACTACGCCGTCAAGGGCCGTGGGCCCGGCTCGGGGATCGACTACGTCCTGGCCGAGCGCGGTGAGCCCTACCGGATCAAGACCTACCGGTCCTACACCGACCTCGTCACCGACCACCCCGGCGTCGTGGGCACCTTCGTCCGACGTCGCTGAGTCCGCCTGCGGCGAACCTTGACGTGGTTTCCCTGTTGCGAGCGTCACACCCGGGCTAGGTTGGCGGCGATCCCCGGGACCCGGAGCCGCCATGACCAGCGAAGACCTGCACGCACGCCGCGTGGACGCCGTACGTGCCTGGACCCGCTTCGTCGCCGACGGCGACGAGCAGGCCGAGGCGGTGCGCCCGGAGATCCTCAGCAGCTGGCAGCTCTCGGGCGTGGTCTCGCCCGCCGTCACCCAGGCCCCTCTCGACGACGAGGGCGCGACGGCTGACTTCTGGAACGCCTCGCCGCTGCAGACCGCGGTGATGCGGGTGCAGGACGAGCTGCGCCGGACCGCCGAGGACGGCGACCTGGTCATCGCGGTCACCGACGAGCAGACCCGGATCCTGTGGACCTACGGCGGCCGAGTGATGCGCCGCAAGGCCGAGACCGTGAACTTCGTGCCGGGCGGTCGCTGGGACGAGCGCAGCGTCGGCACCAACGCGCTGGCCATCGCCGGGCGGACCGCTGCGCCGTCGATGGTGTTCAGCGCCGAGCACTACGCCGAGGTCGTGCACAACTGGGTGTGCTGGGCCGCCCCGGTCTTCGACCCGGTGACGGGCCGCTCCCTCGGGGTCATCGACCTGTCGACGACGTGGGACCGCACGCACCCGATCGGCCTGGCGACCGCGCGGGTCATGGCCCGGCTCATCGAGGGCGCCCTCCCGACCGACCGCCGCCGGGTGGTCGGCGGCGCCGACGGCCCCGACGAGCCGGGGCTCGTGCTGACCCTGCTCGGCACGGCGGAGGTCTGGCTCGACGGCAAGCGGCTGCTGCTCAACCGTCGCCAGACCGAGATCCTGGCGCTGCTGGCCCTGCACCCAGCCGGGTTGTCCGTCGAGCACCTCCACTCGCTGCTCTACGGCGATGCCGCCGTGACCACCTCGACGCTCAAGGCCGAGGTGTCGCACCTGCGGGCCGCGCTCGCCGGCCAGCTGTCCTCGCGGCCCTACCGGCTCACCATGCCGGTCGCGACCGACGTGGAGGAGGTCCAGCGGCTGCTCCGCCGCGGTGACGTCCGCGCCGCGGTGCAGGCCTACGGCGGCGACCTGCTGCCCGGCACCGAGTCGCCGGCGCTCGTCCAGATGGGCGACTACCTCGCGGTGAGCGTGCGCGAGGCCCTGCTCGCCAAGCCCGATCCCGACGCCGTGCTGCGCTACAGCGACCTCGCCCCGTACGACACCGCGGTCGTGGAGGCGTGCCTCGCCGCACTGCCCGTGCACCACCCGGTGGCGCCGTTGCTGAAGGGACGGCTGGCCGCCGCGCGCTGACCCGGACCCAATGTTGGGGAAATCGGCAAGGGCTCTTCCTCTCGTCGACACCGAGGCGAATGCTTCCGTGAGCGCCGCACGGAGGGACGCGCGGCCTCAACGAGGGAGAACGCATGCTCACAACACGACGCTGGACGGCTGCCGGTGCGGTCGCCGTCCTCGCAGGCAGCCTGCTCGCCAGCCCCCTGGCGGGAGCGGCGGTGGCGCCGGAGCCGACGAAGGTGGCGAAGAAGCTCGTCTCGCCGCTCAGCATGGTCGCCGCCGGCGACGGCACGCTCTACGTCGCCCAGAACTTCGCCGGCCTGCTCACCGCGATCGAGCCGGGGCGCAAGCCGCAGGTGGTCTTCAAGGCGCCGAAGGGCACCGAGGTGGGCGCCCTGTCGGAGTCCGGCGGCGTCGTCCGCCTGGCCACCACCGCCGGCAAGAAGACCGCGCTGTGGACGATGCGTCCCGGCGGTGCGCCGAAGAAGCTCGCCAACCTGTGGAAGTACGAGAAGACCGAGAACCCCGACGCCGAGCAGGCCTACGGGTTCACCGACCTCGACGCCGCCTGCCTCGCGCAGATGCCGCCGGAGGTCCCCGGCGCCTACACGGGCATCAAGGAGTCGCACCCATACGGCTCCGTGGTCCGCCGCGGGACGACGTACGTCGCCGACGCGGCGGCCAATGCGATCTTCGCCGTCGACGCCGACGGCGACGTCTCGACCGTCGCCGTGCTCCCGCCGGTGCCGGTGACGGTCACCGCCGAGGCCGCGGCCGCCAACAAGCTCCCGGCGTGCACCGTCGGCCACGCCTACAACTTCGAGCCGGTGCCGACCGACGTCGAGGTCGGCAAGGGCGGTTGGCTCTACGTCAGCCTGCTGCCCGGAGGACCCGAGGACGGCAGCACGGGTGCCAACGGCATGGTGGTGAAGGTCAAGGCGAAGACCGGCAAGGTGCGCACCGTCGCCACCGGCCTCGCCGGGGCCACCGGTGTCGCCGTGGCCGACAACGGTGACGTCTACGTCGCCCAGCTGTTCGGCATGCAGGTCTCGCGGATCAAGCACGGCACGACCGACCTCAGGACGTACGCCGAGGTGGCGATGCCGGCCGCGGTCGAGTGGGCCGACGGCGACCTCCTGGTCTCCGCCAACGTCCTCTCCGACCCGCCCAAGGGGATGATCCTGAAGTACTGACCGCTGCTGCGAGCCAGCCTCCGGGCGTGCGGGGTCGGTCCAACCATCGACCAACCGTCGCGGCCTAGCGTCGGGCGAGAGTGATCCACCTCACACGCCCGGAGGCGCCACATGACGAAGATCGAACTCACCGTCGACGGGGCCGCGGTCTCCGACGACGTCGAGCCGCGGATGCTGCTGGTGCAGTACCTCCGCGAGAAGCTCGGCAAGACCGGCACCGTGATTGGCTGCGACACCTCGAACTGCGGGGCGTGCACCGTGCACCTCGACGGGACGAGCGTGAAGTCCTGCAACGTCCTCGCCGTGCAGGCCAACGGCCGCACGGTGACCACGATCGAGGGCCTCGCCGACACCGCCGAGGGTGAGCTGCACCCGGTCCAGGAGGCCTTCCGGGAGTGCCACGGCCTCCAGTGCGGCTTCTGCACGCCGGGCATGATCATGCAGGCCGTCGACCTGCTCGCGGAGAACCCGGACCCGACCGAGGAGGAGGTCCGCCTCGGCATGGAGGGCAACCTCTGCCGCTGCACCGGCTACCACAACATCGTCAAGAGCGTGCTCCACGCGGCGGGGGGTGCGAAGTGACCGCCACCCAGGACCGCCCGGCCGACGAGGCGAACAAGGAGATCGGCAAGGACCGCCGCCGCAAGGAGGACCAGCGCCTGATCACCGGCCGCACGCGCTGGACCGACAACATCACCCTCCCGGGCATGCTCCACCTCGCGATGGTGCGCAGCCCCTTCGCCCACGCCACCATCGCCTCGATCGACACCGCGGCCGCGAAGGCGTCGCCCAACGTGGTCGCGGTGCTGACCGGCAAGGACTTCGGTGAGGAGCTCGGCGTCAACATCAACGCCTGGCCGATCACCCCCGACCAGAAGACGCCCGGCCACTCACCGATGCCCGCCGAGCGGGTCGCCTTCGCCGGCGAGGTCGTCGCCGTGGTGGTCGCCCGCAGCGCCGCCGAGGCGCGCGACGCCGCCGAGCTGGTCGACGTCGACTACGACGAGCTGCCGGCCGTCATCGGCATCAAGAAGGCGCTCGAGGACACCGTCCTGGCGCACCCCGACCTCGGCACCAACAAGTCCGCGCTCTGGGTCTTCGACTCCGCCGAGGCCGGCACCGGCACTGACGTCGAGGCGGCCATCGAGCAGGCCCGCTCCGACGGCATCCTCATCGAGCGCGAGTTCCGCCAGCAGCGCCTGATCCCGGCGTTCATGGAGCCGCGCAGCGTCGTCGTCGACCCGACCGGGGAGCAGATCACCATGTGGTCGGCCACGCAGATCCCGCACATCCTGCGATTCGCGCTCGCCGCGACCACTGGCGTCCCCGAGTCGAAGATCCGGGTCATCGCGCCCGACGTCGGCGGCGGGTTCGGTGGCAAGCTGCAGACCACGCCGGAGGAATGGATCGCCTGGGCCGTGGCCCGGCGGCTCGGCAAGCCGGTCAAGTACACCGAGACCCGCAGCGAGAGCCTGATGTCGGCCCACCACGGCCGCGACCAGGTCCAGACGCTCACGCTGGCGGCCGACAAGGACGGCAACGTCACCGGCTTCAAGGTGCACCTCGACGCCGACCTCGGTGCCTACGTCGCCATCGTGGGTGGGGGTGTGCCGGTGCTCGGCGCCTTCATGTTCAACGCCATCTACAAGTTCCCCGCCTACCGCTTCGAGTGCCAGACCGTCCTGACCAACAGCACCTGGACCGATGCCTACCGCGGCGCCGGGCGGCCCGAGGCGACCTACGCCGTCGAGCGGATGATGGACGAGCTCGCCGCCGAGGTCGGGGTCGACCCCCTCGAGATCCGCGAGCGCAACTGGATCACCCACGAGGAGTTCCCCTTCACCACCGTCGCCGGTCTCGAGTACGACACCGGCAACTACGAGGCCGCCACCGCGAAGGCCAAGGAGTCCTTCGGCTACGACGCCCTGCGCGCCGAGCAGAGGGAGCGCCGCGAGCGCGGCGACCGGGTCCAGCTCGGCATCGGCGTCTCGACCTTCACCGAGATGTGCGGCCTCGCCCCCAGCCGGGTCCTCGGCAGCCTCGACTACGGTGCCGGCGGCTGGGAGCACGCGAGCGTGCGGATGACCCCGCTCGGCAAGGTCGAGGTGGTCACCGGAGCCAGCGCCCACGGCCAGGGCCACGAGACGGCGTTCAGCCAGATCGTCGCCGAGCGGCTCGGCGTGCCGTTCGAGGACGTCGAGGTGCTCCACGGCGACACCCAGGTCGCCCCGAAGGGCCTCGACACCTACGGCTCGCGATCGCTCGTCGTCGGCGGCGAGGCGCTCGTCCGGGCGGTCGACAAGGTCGTCGACAAGGCCAAGGTGCTCGCCGCGCACCTGCTCGAGGCCAGCGAGGACGACCTCGAGTACGCCGGTGGCAGGTTCAGCGTCCGTGGCACCGACCAGGGCGTCGCCATCCAGGAGCTCGCCACGGCGACGTTCGCCGGGCACGACTACCCCGAGGGGATGGAGCTCAACCTCGACGCCGACGCCACCTACGACCCGGTGAACTTCAACTACCCCCACGGCACGCACCTGTGCGCCATGGAGGTCGACACCGAGACCGGCGCGGTGAAGATGCGCAAGTACACCTGCTGCGACGACATCGGCACGATCATCAACCCGTTGATCGTCGCCGGCCAGGTCCACGGCGGCCTCGTGCAGGGCATCGCGCAGGCGCTCTGGGAGGAGGCCGTGCACGACGAGTCCGGCACGCTCGTGAGCGGCTCGTTCGTCGACTACCTGCTGCCGACGACGGCCGACACGATCTCCTTCGACGTCGTGCACACCGACGACCCGAGCATCTGCACCACCAACACGCTCGGCACCAAGGGCGTGGGCGAGGCCGGCACCATCGCCTCGACGCCGGCGGTCGTCAACGCGGTCGTCGACGCCGTACGCCACCTGGGGGTCAGCGACATCCAGATGCCCTGCACGCCGGAGCGCGTGTGGCGGGCCATCCATGCCGACGACGGCGACGCGGCGACGCCCGCGGATGCCATGCCCCACTTCCAGGAAGGCGCCCTCAACCAGGACGAAGGAGCGGGCCAGTGATCCCGGTGCAGTTCGACTACCTCGCCCCGACGTCGGTCGAGGAGGCGCTCGCCGCGCTCGGCGAGCACGGCGACGACGCGAAGATCATGGCCGGCGGGCAGAGCCTGCTGCCGGTCCTGCGGATGCGGCTCAACGCCCCCGAGGTGCTCATCGACCTCGGCGGCATCGCGTCGTTGCGCGGCATCCGCGACGACGGGGACGCGATCGTGATCGGCGCGATGACCACGCACCACGACGTGCGCGACCACGCCCTCGTGAAGGAGCACGCGCTGCTGATCTCCAAGGCCGCGGCCGAGGTGGCCGACTCGCAGATCCGGCACCGCGGCACCTTCGGCGGTGCCCTCGCGCACGCCGACCCGGCGGGCGACCTCGGCGCCCCGGCGCTCGCCCTCGGCGCGCAGTTCGTCATCGCTGGCGCGGGCGGCACCCGGACGGTCGAGGCGGCGGACTTCTTCGTCGACCTGTTCGAGACCGCGATCGGCGACGACGAGATCCTGACCGAGGTGCGGATCCCCAAGCACACCGGCTGGGGCGCCCACTACGAGAAGTTCGTGCGGGTGGCCCACCAGTGGCCGATCGTCGCCGTGGCCGCCACGGTCAAGGGCTCGATCGACGAGGCGAGGGTCGGCCTCACCAACATGGGCTCGACGCCGCTGCGGGCGACCGCGACGGAGCAGGCTCTCGCCGGCGCGAGCGCGACGGAGGACGGCGTACGCGCTGCAGCCGACCTCGCCGCCGAGGGCACGCACCCGCCCTCGGACCTCAACGGCGCCGCGGACTACCGCCAGCACCTCGCCCGCGTCCTGACGCGTCGCGCGGTCCTCGAGGCTGCGGGGGCGGGGGAGTAGATGGAGCTGAGCCACTCCTTCACCGTCCCGATCGGGGTCGAGGAGACCTGGGCGCACTTCAACGACATCGCCTCCGTGGCCGAGTGCTTCCCCGGCGCCCAGGTCACCGAGGCCGACGCCGACTCCTTCGCGGGGTCGGTGAAGGTCAAGCTGGGCCCGATCGCGCTGCAGTACAACGGCAGCGGCACCTTCGTGGAGAAGGACCACGAGGCGCACCGCTTCGTCGTGGACGCCAAGGGCAAGGACAAGCGCGGCAACGGTACGGCGGGGGCGAAGGTGACGGTGTCGATGACCGACTCCGGCGGCTCCACCGACGTCGCCGTCGAGACCGACCTCGCCATCACCGGCAAGCCGGCGCAGTTCGGCCGCGGCGTGATGCAGGACGTCTCCGACAAGCTCCTCGGCCAGTTCGTGACCTGCCTGGAGCAGCGGCTCGCCGCACCCGACGAGCCGTTGGGCGGTGAGTCGGCCGATGCGTCCCCCGCGCCCCTGGCGGCGGACTCACCGCCACCCGGGCCGGACGGCGCCGCGGCGCCACCGCCGCCGCCACCTCCTCCGCCGCCACCCCCGCCACCACCTCCGCCGCAGCAGACGGAGGCGCTCGACCTGGGGAGCGCGGTGCTCCCCGTGCTGGCGCGGTCCTACTGGAAGCAGGCGCTCGCGGCGGTCGTCGGCGTGGTGCTGTTGCGCCGGCTGCTCCGGCGAGGGTGACGGGGCCGGTCTCAGAACACGTGGGCCGGCCGGAACTGCACCGACAGGCGCGGCCCCGAGTGGGCCACCTTGGGCACGGCGTGCTCCCAGGTGCGCTGGCACGAGCCGCCCATGACGACCAGGTCGCCGTGGCCCATCGTCAGCGCGATCGACGTGCCGCCGCCACGCGGGCGGAGCAGGAGCCGGCGCGGGTCGCCGACGCTGACGATGGCGACCATCGTGTCCTGGGTCCGGCCGCGCCCGATGGTGTCACCGTGCCAGGCGACGGAGTCGCGACCGTCGCGGTAGTAGCAGCACCCGGCCGTGACGAACGGCTCGCCGAGCTCGGGGAGGTAGTGGGCGGTGAGCTCCTCGCGCGCCTGCGTGAGCGCGGGGTGCGGCAGGGCCTCGCCGGCGAGGTAGGTGTGCAGCAGGCGCGGGACGTCGACCACGCTGTCGTACATCTCGCGGCGCTCGGCGCGCCAGGGGACCCGCTCGACGAGCGCGGCGAACACCTCGTCGGGGTCGGCCAGCCAGCTGCGCTGGACGTCCACCCAGGCCCCGTGGGTGAGCTCGCGGCGCTCCGGAGCCAGCACCGTGGCGGCGACGTCGGGGTCCGCGAAGAGGGACGTCTGGAAGTCCACGGGACCCATGGTACACCGGATGTCGAACACCCGTTCGAACATTAAGAATTCGTCAAGGGATGACCACAGGCTCCGTCAATTCAGTGACGCCGGTCCAGCCCAGTCCTAGCCTGTCTGCCATGGAACCTGTGGACCTCGTCGTCCCGCGTCAGCGGGCGCTGAAGCACGTCCAGGTCCGCGAACACGTCCGCGGTCTCATCGAAGCACAGCCGCCCGGCTCCGCCGCCCCGTCCGAGCGCGAGCTCGTCGCACGCTTCGGCGTGGCCCGGATGACCGTACGCCAGGCGCTCGACGCCCTGGTCGCCGAGGGTCTCCTCGAGCGGATCCCCGGCCGGGGCACCTTCGTCGCCCAGCCGCCCAAGACGGCGGGACGCCTCACCTCCTTCACCGAGGAGATCCGCCGCCGCGGCATGCTGCCCGAGTCGCAGACGCTGCTGGCCCGGGTCGAGCAGGCCGGGCCCGGCGTGGCCCGCGCCCTCGACATCTCGCCCGGCGACCCCGTGCTGCACTGGCGCCGGCTGCGCCGTGCCGACCAGGAGGTCGTGTGCGTCGAGGACGCCTACCTCAACGAGGTGCTGCTCCCGGGCTTCCTCCAGCACGGCACCCCCACCAGCCTCTACGAAGCCCTCGCCTCGCGCGGGCTGCGGCCCACCGCGGTCGAGGACTCCATCGCCGCCGACCGCGCCAGCGCGGAGGAGGCGGCCGTCCTCGAGATCGCCGAGGGCGACCCGGTCCTGCGCCACTCGCGCCGGGCGGTCTCCGACGGCCGCATCGTCGAGGTCTCCCGCACCTGCTACCGCCACGACCGCTTCACCGTCTACCTCCAGCTCGCCGACCGCTGACCGGTTCCCGGGTCAGGCGCCGGACAGCTCCGCGATCTCGCGCTCGAGGTTGGCCCGCGCCCGCTCCTCCCACAGCTCGCGAGCGCGGGCGGAGTGGAAGAGCGACGGCCTCGCCGTGAGGTCGCGCAGCACCGCGAGCCGCCCGGCCCGGAAGTCCGCGTCGGCGACGTGGGCGAAGTCGGCGCGCACCCCGGCGACGTAGTCCGCGTAGCGCTCGGGGTCGGCGGCCAGGATGGCGAGGTCGGCGTCGCTGAGCGCACAGCCTGTGGGGTCGTCGGCGGCGGGCCGGTGGTGGACGGTCATCCGCACCAGCCGCGCCACCTCGTCGGCGTACGCCGCCGGGAGCGCGCGCTCGGCCCACTGTGCCGACCGCTCCTCGTCGTCGTCCGCGCCGTCGTAGACCGCGTCGTGGAACCACGCGGCCAGCGCGACGGTCGTCGGGTCGACGCCCAGCTCCTCGAGGCGCTCGAGCACCTCATGCAGGTGGGTGAGGTCGTGGTAGCCGTCGCGGTCCCACGCGGACAGGAGCTCGTCGCGGAGGTCATGGTGGTCGGGCAGCGGCCAGCGGTCCGCCAGATCCGTCTGCAGGCTCACGTCCGCGCGTCCTGCAGCGCCCGGGCCTGGGCATGGCCGGAGGCCATCGCCCAGCGGATCGCGCCGGTCGACATCCTGCCGAGCGCCCGGCCGACCGTCCGGTCGAGCGCGGCGTCGAGGACGGGCGGGTGCGGAAGGCCGAGCTCGCGGCGCGCGGACTCCGGGGTCAGCGACACGGCGGCCCCGACGAGCGCGAGGTAGGCCGGCCGCGCCGCGATCGGCAGGTCGGGGTGCCACACGAGGAAGCGGATGGCGTCGCGGGCGGCGTCGGTGCCGCGCAGCTCGGGTGCGTACGCCGCCAGCGTGGCGCGCAGCTCGTGCTCCGTCCGCGGCGGGTCGAGGACGCCCAGGTGACCGGCTGCGACGGAGGTCTGGGCGACGTACTCGTCGCGCTCGGCGCCGACCAGGGGCCGGTGGCCGAACCGGTCGTGCGCGAGCAGGAAGCTGTGGATCTCGGCGGCGTGCACCCAGCCGAGGAGGTGAGGGTCCGACGCCGCGTAGGGCGTCCCGTCGGGCATCGTGCCCGTCACGGACTCGTGCGCGCGCTGGACGGCGCGGATGACCTGGAGCGCGTCGCGCTCGGTGCCGAAGGTCGTCATGGCGATGTAGGTCGACACCTGCGCCAGTCGGCCCCACATGTCGCCGCGGTAGCCGGAGTGGTCGGCCACGCCCTGCATGGCCGCCGGGTGCAAGGACTGCAGCATGATCGCGCGGATCCCGCCGACGAACATCGACGCGTCGCCGTGGACCCGGCAGATCGGCGCGCCCGGCTCGAACCACCGCGGGCCCGTGGTGCCGTGCACGCGATGGCGCTGCCGCGGCCCGTCCGGACCGGCCACCTTGCGAAACAGCTCGGAGCCGATGCGGTCGCGGATGCTCACGCTGCCGAGCGTAGCCACAGCCCGGTCACGCTCTGCCCGATCGTGGAAGATCCGTGCCACAGGGTGACCCGGACCTACCACGGTCAGCCGTCAGGTGCCCCACAGCTCATCGAGCAGGGGCAGGATCCGGGGATCGCGGTGGACGCCGTGACCCGCCCCGGGCAGCTCGACGGTGTCTGCCCCGAGCGTGGCGAGCGCCTCGGCCGTCCCGTCGTACAGCGGGCTCCAGCCGCCGGTGACCACGAGCGTCCGCACCGGGAGTCCGCTGTCGGGGTCGATCCCCGTCTCCCACGGGGGTCGCAGCCGTCGCAGCCGGGCGACCTCGCGCTCGAGCACGTCGTCGGGGAGCTGCAGCGGCTCCGACCCCATCGCCGCTGCGAAGAGATCGGAGAACTCGCGCGCCGAGATCGAGGGGTCGCCGGCCACGGCGTAGACCGGCTCCATCGCGACGATGTGCTCCTCGACCGCCGGGCGACCGCGGGCGAGGTCGAAGCACGCCGGCTCGCACAGCGCGAGGGACCTCACCAGGTCCGGACGCCGCTGGGCCGCGAGGACGCCCGCGCAGGCGCCGTACGACGACGCCACCACGTGGCCGCAGCCCCGCTGGGACAGCGTGTCGACGATCGTCGCGGCGTCACGCTCCGGGTCGTCGCCCTCGGCCGTCCTGTCGAGGAAGACCCACTCCGGTCGCGGCTCGGGCCCGTGCAGCGGCCAGCCCTCTGCGCCGGCCCGCCCGGCACCGTGCAGGAACACGACCGGTCGTGGTCCCCCGGGTTCGCGCGCCACGGACCGCTCAGGCCTCGGCGGGCAGGTCGCCGGCGTCGATGATGCGGTAGGCGTAGCCCTGCTCGGCGAGGAAGCGCTGGCGGTTCTGCGCGAAGTCGGCGTCGACGGTGTCGCGCGAGACGATCGTGTAGAAGTGCGCGCTGCGTCCCTCGGTCTTGGGTCGCAGCAGCCGGCCGAGGCGCTGGGCCTCCTCCTGGCGCGAGCCGAACGAGCCGCTGACCTGGATGGCCACCTCGGCCGAGGGCAGGTCGATGGAGAAGTTGGCGACCTTGCTGACCACGAGCAGCCCGACCTCGCCGGAGCGGAAGGCGTTGAAGAGCCGCTGCCGCTCCTTGACCGTCGTCTCGCCCTTGATGACGGGGGCGTCGAGCATCTCGCCGATCTCGTCGAGCTGGTCGATGTACTGCCCGATGACCAGCGTCGGCTGCCCGGCGTGCTGCTTCACCAGGTCGCGCACGACGTCGATCTTGGCGTGCGTGCAGGACGCGAGCCGGTAACGGGTGTCGGGGTCGCTGGTGGCGTACGCCAGTCGCTCGCCGTCGGGCAGGGTCACCCGCACCTCGACGCAGTCGGCGGGCGCGATGTAGCCCTGGGCCTCGATGTCCTTCCACGGCGCGTCGTAGCGCTTGGGCCCGATGAGCGAGAACACCTCGCCCTCGCGACCGTCCTCGCGGACCAGGGTGGCGGTCAGGCCGAGGCGGCGGCGGGCCTGGAGGTCGGCGGTCATCCGGAAGATCGGTGCCGGCAGCAGGTGCACCTCGTCGTACACGATGAGGCCCCAGTCGCGAGCGTCGAGGAGCTCGAGGTGCGGGTAGACGCCCTTCCGCTTCGTCGTCAGCACCTGGTAGGTCGCGATGGTGACGGGCCGGATCTCCTTGACCGCGCCGGAGTACTCGCCGATCTCGTCAGGGGTCAGCGACGTGCGGGCGACGAGCTCGTCCTTCCACTGCCGCGCGCTCACCGTGTTGGTGACGAGGATCAGCGTCGTCGCGCGAGCGTGGGCCATCGAGGCGGCGCCGACGATCGTCTTGCCGGCCCCGCACGGCAGCACGACCACGCCGGACCCGCCGTCCCAGAAGGACTCGGCGGCCTCGCGCTGGTAGGGGCGCAGGGTCCAGCCGTCCTCGGCGAGGTCGATCGCGTGGGCCTCGCCGTCGACGTAGCCCGCGAAGTCCTCGGCCGGCCAGCCGAGCTTGAGCAGCGCCTGCTTGAGGTTGCCGCGCTCGCTGGGGTGCACGGCGACGGTGTCGTCGTCGAGCCGCGCGCCGACCATGCCGGCGATCTTCTTCGCGCGCAGCACCTCCTCGAGGACCGGGCGGTCGGTCGAGGAGAGGACCAGGCCGTGGACCGGGTGCTTCTCGAGCCGGAGCCGGCCGTAGCGGCCCATCGTCTCGGCGACGTCGACCAGCAGCGCGTGCGGGACGGCGTACCGGCTCCAGGTGAGCAGCGCGTCGACGACCTGCTCGGCGTCGTGCCCGGCAGCACGGGCGTTCCAGAGGCCGAGGGGCGTGAGGCGGTAGGTGTGGATGTGCTCCGGGGAGCGCTCGAGCTCCGCGAACGGCGCGATGGCCTTGCGGGCCTCGGGGGCGGAGGGGTGGTCGACCTCGAGCAGGAGGGTCTTGTCGGACTGGACGATCAGCGGCCCGTCGTTCACCGGGCCGCCGCCTTCTGCCGCGCCCGGAAGGCCGCCACGTTGGCGCGCGAGGAGCAGCGGTCGGAGCAGTAGCGCCGCGACTGGTTCGGCGAGGTGTCCACGAACACGTTCTCGCACCGCGGCTCGGAGCAGATCCCCAGCCGCGTCGCACCGAGGTCGCACACGAGGTTGGCCAGGCCCATCAGCGCCTCGGCGACGAGCAGCTCGGCCACCGACGAGGCGCGGTTGGTGACGTGCATGTGGAGGTTGTCGGGGTCGTGGTCGGAGATCATCGGCGTCACCGGGTGCCGGGCGAGCAGGTCGTTGAGCGAGCTCACCACGAGCCGTACGTCGTCGACGTCGGAGGCCTCGAAGACCGGTCGGAGCTCGGCCTGGAAGGCCTGCAGCGACGTCACGTCGCCTGCCGCGAGCGAGCGGTGCAGCCACGAGCGGTCCGCGAGGTGCTCGCGCACGGCGTCCTCGTCGGGCAGCTCGGCGTTCACGAGCGCGGCGGCCCGCTCGGCGTAACGGATGAAGTCCACAGACCCATCCTACGGAGATGCCCCTTACCGACGGGACCCTCCGCGGCGCTCAGGCCTGGCGCACCCCGGTGATCCGGTGCACGGCGAACTCCCGGACGTCGTCCGCGCGGTGGTCGTACGCCGACAGCCGCCCGCCGTCGAGCCGTCGCGGCTCGACGACGCGCTCGCCGGTGGCGCCGTGGTTGTCGACGTAGCCGATGACCACCGTGGTGCCGCCCTCGATGGCCTCGCGGAGCGCCGCCAGTGCGCCGGACGGCGTGGTGGTGGCGGTCGTGGGTGGGCGCGAGGACTCGGCCCGGTCGCCCGCACGGATCGCCGTCGCGACCGCCTGCACCTGCGCCGCCAGGCGGGCCTCGACCGCACCCGCGGGGCGGCGCCCGCGACGGCCGCGGGCGCGCTGCAGGTCGGGTCGGCTCACCCGGACCGTGCCGTCGGCCGCCTCGACCACGGGCGCGGCGCCGAGCTCGCGCAGCCGCGGCAGGAGGACGTCGAGCGGTGAGGTGGCGATCGCGACCGTGGGGGCGAGCAGCCGCAGGCCGAGGGTGCGCGCGCGCGGGTCGTGGACCAGCGCGGCCAGCGCCGCCTCGTCGTCGGCGCGCAGGAACGCCTCGGCGTGGCCGACGCGCACCGAGCCGAACGTCCGGGCCACGTCGTCGACGAGGAACTCGAGGGGCTGGGGGACCGGGGTCTGCGAGACCGAGGTGAGGAAGTCGCGCACCTCGAGCGCGGACCAGCCGGCGTCGAAGCCGCGGCGCAGCGAGCCCGAGGTGAAGCGGTAGACCGTGGCGCCGCCGCGCGACTCGACGTCGGCGAGCAGGTGCAGGCGGCGTGCCACCTCGGTCTCGAGCGGGCCGGGTGCGACGGCGGTCAGGTCGGCCTGGAGCAGCACCTTCTCGACCGGGTGCGGGAGGTGGGGGTCGATCGCGGCGGCGGCGCCGGGCAGGTCGCCCGCGGCCACCAGGCGACCGCTGGGCGGCAGCCCGCCGGCCCCGCTGACGCCCAGCACCGCGGCCTCCGACAGCGCGGCCGCGACGAGGTCGGTGAAGATCGTGGGGCGCCGCGGGCGCAGCCAGCCCACCCGCTGCACCAGCGATGGGATGCCGGTCCCGGCCGCGAGCACCTCGCCCTCGGGCACCTCGGCGAGCACGGCCAGGGCGAGTCGCCGCGCCTCCTCGGCGAGCCCGCTCGAGAGCTCGGGGGCCAGGGCGTTCCACGTCTTGCCGGCCGGGTCGCGCCGGCCGATGAGCGACGGCACGCGGCTGCTGGCCAGCCAGCCGCCGACCAGCCGCGCCCACCGCTCCGCGATCGGGCGGCCCGACCAGACGTCGAACTCGTCGGTCGGCAGCCAGGCGGGGGAGCCGTCGGGCTCGGTGCCCTCGGCGACGAGGCCGGCCGCCATCGCCACCTCGACGATCAGCGCGGCGCCCGGCTCGTCGACGTGCAGCTCGCGGGCCACCGCCTTGAGGTCGCGCACCGCGAGCCCGCCGCTGCGCAGCACGCTCGGCGGCTCGACCCCCCAGTGGTCCAGCAGCAGCTCCACGCGTCGTACGACGTCGAAGGCGGCACCCGCCGCCGTCCGGGCCACCAGGGCGGTGTCGCGCGCCGACGTGGCCAGGGCCGGCACGTCGTCGACCGGCTCGGTGGTCGTGCGACCGCCGCGCAGCGCGAGACCGACCTCGCCCGGCAGGACCACCGAGTCGCCCTCGCGGGGCACCAGCAGCCGTCGGCTGATCAGCTCCTCGGCCGGCGACCTGGCGTCGGCGGGGGAGACCGTGCGCCGTGCCGAGCCGGTCGTGCCCTCGCCGCCGTGGGCGTCGACGTGGCGGAGCAGGGCGGCCGCCGCGGGGCTCAGCTCGGCGAGGCGAGCCGTGATCTCAGCGGGGGCCGCGGGGTCGGGGCTGCTGGGCCGCAGGCCGCTGACCACGCCCGGCATGCCGCGCATCGCGTCGGCGACGCCGCTGAGCGCGCGGATGCCGCCGGGTGCCTCCCAGGCCAGGGTCAGGTCGAGCAGCCGCTGGAGGGCGGCCGCGGTCCGCGCGGGGTCGGCGTGGACGATCGAGATCACCCCGTCGGGGGTGGTTTGACCTGCAACCAGAAGGGCATCAAGGACGGAAAGCTCGAGGCGGTCCAGGCCGTCGAGGGCGCGGTGCAGAGACGAACGCGTGGCGGCCCGGGAGGCCAGCTGCGACGAATCCTGAGGGGCGGGCGTGGCGAGATCGGGACGGGCCCTCAGCAATGCCACCAGGCGCTCGTCGGGCCAGGCCCGGAGCTGCTCGGCGAGGGTGCGCGCGGGTGTCGCCCGCCCTGAACTGGACATCCCTCTTACGCTACTCGCCGGACCGGCACCGCCGCCGGGCCTCTGGACAGCGGGCATCGAAGAGGGCAGCGCATGAAGAACGTCGACCTGCACCACGGCGCGGCGAGCGACGTCGGCCTGGTGCGCAAGGTCAACGAGGACTCCTACCTCGTGGCACCTCCGGTCTTCGTCGTCGCCGACGGCATGGGCGGCCACTCCGGCGGCGACGTCGCCAGCCAGATGGTGGTCGAGGAGTTCCAGCGCCTCGCCGAGTCCTACGACCCCGCGCGCGGCGCCGAGCAGGTCGCCGACGCGTTCGGCCGTGCGCAGGCGCGGATCATCGACTACGGCGACGCGCACCGCGCGATCAGCCCGGGCTGGCACGCCGGCACGACCGCCGTCGTCGCGGTGCTCGTCGACGACGACGGCGTGACGAAGTGGCTGCTGGCCAACCTCGGCGACTCGCGCATCTACCGGATCACCGACGGCCGCCTCGAGCAGGTGAGCGTCGACCACTCGGTGGTCCAGGAGCTCATCGACGCCGGCGCGATCACCGCCGAGGAGGCCGCGGTCCACCCCGAGCGCCACGTCATCACCCGTGCGCTCGGCAGCCCCGAGGGCATCCACCCCGACTTCTTCCTGCTGCCCCTCGGCTCGGTCGAGCGCCTGCTGCTGTGCAGCGACGGCGTCACCGGGATGATCGAGGACAAGGAGATCGAGGAGATCCTCGAGTCGGTGGCCGACCCGCGTGACGCGGCCGACCGGCTGGTCCGGGCAGCAGTGGCGGCCGGCGGCCGCGACAACGCGACGGCGGTCGTCGTCGATGTGGTGGGATTGGTGAAGGACGCCAGTTACGACTCCCAGCGCCAGCTGGAGAGTCTCGAATCGAAGCTTGGGGGACGACAGTGAGCGCAGACGCCAGGTTCGCGGCCGGTGACTGGTACGCCGTCGTCGGCGAGCAGGTGACCGTGCTGCTCCCCCCGGAGCACCGCGACCGCGTCGCCGGACTGTGGGACCTCGCCGACTCGGGCGCAGCCGCCGACGAGGTGCTCGACGCCCTGCTCGCGGGCGGCCTCTCCTCCCTCGACCACTTCGCGCTCGTCGCGCGCGGCGACGACACCACGCGGGTGATCGTGCGCGGCGCGGCCACCGCGACCGTCTCCGCGGCTGCCGGCGACGAGGTCGTCACCGCAGCGGTCGGCACCGCCTGGGCCGAGCGCCTGGTCCCCGGCGCGACCTCGGTCCGGGTGACCCTCTCCGGCGACGAGGAGACCCAGCACGCCCTCACGCCGGGCCTGGCCCGCGTCTCGGTGG
>NZ_JAUZVE010000065.1:0-35410 GCF_031844425.1 Microbacterium sp. ARD31 | reverse complement strand
GCGCACGGTGGTCGGCTGAGGTCAGCGCTCGGCGACCGGCAGCCCGCTGCCGACCGCCTCCAGCCCGGCGTCGTCGATGAACTGGCCGGAGGCGGCCTGCCGGTAGGGCTCGCCGAGGCCGCACCCCAGCTCCGCGTGCGGGAAGTCGCGCAGCCTCTCGGGGTCGGCGAGCAGCGCGTCGTACGTCGCCTTCCCGTGCGCGATGAGCCAGCTCCGGTAGTCGCTGCCCCCGTCGTCGAGACCCATGCCCGGGGCGCAGATGTCGTCGGCGACCGGCATGACGGGCTCGAGGCCCTTGTCGAGCCGCTTGAACGTCCGCCGGAAGTCGGCGACGTCCTCGGAGGAGAGCTCGGCGAGCAGGTCGCGCAGTGCCACAGCCTGCTGCACGTCCCCGTCCTGCGCGATCTCGCACGACGTGTGCACCACGTCCCAGAACTCCGCGTCCCGACCGTCCACGCCGCCGCAGTACTCCGGCAGTCCACCGTCGACCCATGCGTCGGTGGTGACCGGCTCGACGGATCCGGACGCACACCCCGCGCCGAGCGCGGCGACGAGCGCCAGGCCCACCCATGTGCGTCCACGCCGCACCGTGCCCCCGTACATGGGCGGGAGTCTGTCAGGCTCCGGGCCCCCGCGGCAGGGGAACGCCGCGGCAGGCGTCGATAGGCTGGTCCGGTCCCGACCCACGACCTGAAGGATCACCATGGCCGGCGGACTGTTCGCCCTCCTCGACGACGTCGCCGCGCTCGCGCGGATCGCAGCAGCCAGCGTGGACGACGTGGGTGCCGCCGCGGCGCGGGCCAGCGCCAAGGCTGCCGGCGTGGTCGTGGACGACACCGCGGTCACCCCGCAGTACCTCCACGGTTCCGCCGCCGCGCGCGAGCTGCCGATCATCAAGAAGATCGCCATCGGCTCGCTGCGCAACAAGCTGCTCTTCATCCTCCCAGCGGCCGTGCTGCTCGGGCAGTTCCTGCCGTGGCTGCTGCCCGTGATCTTGATCTTCGGTGGCGGCTTCCTCGCCTACGAGGGCGCCCACAAGGTCCACGAGCGCCTCACCGGGCACGCGACGGAGGCGGAGGAGGACATCCTCCCGCACGGTGAGATCACCCCCGAGCACGAGAAGCGCACCATCTCCCAGGCGGTGCGCACCGACTTCATCCTCAGCGCCGAGATCATGGTCATCGCGCTCAAGGAGGTCGTGAGCTCCGACGCCGACGCGAGCATCTGGATGCGCGCCATCGTGCTGGCCGTCGTGGCGGTCCTGATCACCGTGCTGGTCTACGGCGTCGTCGCGCTGATCGTGAAGATGGACGACGTCGGCCTGCACCTCGCCGAGAAGCCGTCGAAGGGCTCCCAGCGCGTCGGCCTCGCGCTGGTCAGCGCGATGCCGCGGCTGCTGGCGGCGATCTCGTTCATCGGCACGCTCGCCATGCTCTGGGTCGGCGGCCACATCTTCCTCGTCAGCCTCTACGAGATCGGCGGGCACGACGGCCTCCTCGAGGGCACGGCCGTCGGCGACGCGCTGCACGCGCCGTACGACCTGCTCCACCACTGGGAGGAGGACGTGCACCACGCCATCGGCGGGGCGCTCGGCGGGCTCGTCGGGTGGCTGCTCAACACGGTCGTCTCCGCGCTGGTCGGGCTCGTCGTCGGCTTCGTCGTCCTGTACGCGCTGCGCGCCGTCGGCGTGGGTGCGCACCACGGTGACGAGCACGGTGGCGGGCACGGTGACGAGCACGTCGGCGAGCAGGGCGGCGAGGGCGCCGAGGGACACCGCGACGGGCCCGTCGAGCAGCCCGCGGACGGCGGCGCCGAGGATTCCCCGAATCGCTGAGGACGGTCCTACTCTCTTCTGGTCCGCGCGGGAGATCCCGACGATGCACAGATGTGCGGCGCAGACGCACTGCTCAGAATCCGGGAGACACCATGGACTTCAACGTCGCTGACCTCAGCCTCGCCGCCTACGGCCGCAAGGAGATCGAGCTCGCCGAGCACGAGATGCCGGGCCTGATGGCCATGCGCGAGCGCTACGGCAAGGACCAGCCCCTCGCGGGCGCCCGCATCGCCGGCTCGCTGCACATGACGATCCAGACCGCCGTGCTCATCGAGACCCTCGCGGCCCTCGGCGCGGACATCCGCTGGGCCACCTGCAACATCTTCTCCACCCAGGACCACGCGGCCGCTGCGGTCGTCGTCGGCCCGAACGGCACGCCCGAGGACCCGCAGGGCATCCCGGTCTTCGCCTGGAAGGGCGAGACCCTCGCCGAGTACTGGGACGAGGCGGAGAAGGTCTTCGACTTCCCCGGCGAGAACGGCGAGCCGGGCGGCCCCAACATGCTGCTCGACGACGGCGGCGACATCACGATGCTGCTGCACCTCGGCGTCGAGTACGAGAAGGCCGGCGCCGTGCCGTCCCAGGACTCCACCGACAACGAGGAGTTCAAGGAGGTGCTGCGCGTCCTGGCCCGCTCGCTCGAGGCCGACCCGCAGCGCTGGACCCGGCGCGCCCCGCTCGTCAAGGGCGTCTCCGAGGAGACCACCACCGGCGTGCTGCGCCTCTACGAGCGCTTCAAGGAGGGCACCCTCCTCTTCCCGGCGATCAACGTCAACGACTCGGTCACCAAGTCGAAGTTCGACAACAAGTACGGCTGCCGCCACTCGCTCGTCGACGGCATCAACCGCGCCACCGACGTGATGATCGGCGGCAAGGTCGCGGTCGTGTGCGGCTACGGCGACGTCGGCAAGGGCTCCGCGGAGTCCCTGCGCGGACAGGGCGCCCGCGTCATCGTCACCGAGATCGACCCGATCTGCGCGCTGCAGGCCGCGATGGACGGCTACGAGGTGCGTCGCCTCGAGTCGGTCGTCGAGACCGCCGACATCTTCATCACCACGACCGGCAACTTCAACATCATCACGGTCGAGCACTTCCACAAGATGAAGCACCAGGCGATCGTCGGGAACATCGGCCACTTCGACAACGAGATCGACATGGCCGGCCTGTCGAGGATCCCCGGCATCGTCAAGGACGAGATCAAGCCGCAGGTCCACCAGTGGATCTTCGAGGACGGCAAGAAGATCATCGTGCTGTCCGAGGGCCGCCTGCTCAACCTGGGCAACGCCACCGGCCACCCGTCGTTCGTGATGTCCAACTCCTTCACCAACCAGGTGCTGGCGCAGATCGAGCTCTACTCCAAGGCCGACGACTACGAGCTGGGCGTCCACGTGCTGCCCAAGCACCTCGACGAGGAGGTCGCCCGGCTGCACCTCGACGCCCTCGGCGTCGAGCTGACCGAGCTGACCAAGGAGCAGGCCGCCTACCTCGGCGTGCCGGTCGAGGGTCCCTACAAGGCCGACCACTACCGCTACTGATCACCCCGGATCGGTCGGCCGCCCCACCTAGACTGGCGCCATGACTGATCTTGTCGAGCCCGCTCGCGGCAGCGTGCTCGTCGTCGACGACGACGCCTCCCTGGCGGAGATGCTCTCCATCGTCCTCCGCCAGGAGGGGTTCGACAGCCGCATCGTGGGCCGCGGCGACGTGGCCCTCGATGCGTTCCGGGACTACAAGCCCGACCTGGTCCTCCTCGACCTGATGCTGCCCGGCAAGGACGGCATCGACGTGTGCAAGGAGATCCGCGCCGAGTCGGGCGTCCCGATCGTGATGCTCACCGCGAAGGGTGACACCGTCGACGTCGTCGTCGGCCTCGAGTCCGGGGCCGACGACTACATCGTCAAGCCCTTCAAGCCCAAGGAGCTCATCGCCCGCATCCGCGCGCGCGTGCGGCGCAACGACGTCGCGCCCGACGAGGGCCTCACCATCGGCGACGTCAGCATCGACGTGGCCGGGCACTCGGTGACCCGCAACGGCGACCCGATCAACCTGACGCCGCTCGAGTTCGACCTGCTCGTGTGCCTCGCGCGCAAGCCCTGGCAGGTCTTCACCCGCGAGGTGCTGCTCGAGCAGGTCTGGGGCTACCGCCACAGCGCGGACACCCGCCTGGTCAACGTGCACGTCCAGCGCCTGCGCTCCAAGGTGGAGCACGACCCGGAGAACCCGGAGGTCGTGGTGACGGTGCGCGGGGTGGGCTACAAGGCCGGCAAGTCCTAGGACGGGCGCGTTGAGCCTGTTCGAGCGGCTGCCCCCGAGCCTGCGCCACGGGCCGGCCTTCTGGCGCCGGTCCGTCCAGGCGCGCGTCGTGGTGAGCACGGTGCTGCTCTCCGCGGCCGTCGTCGGCGTCGTCGGCTGGTTCCTCATCCAGCAGACGCGCGACGGACTGCTCGAGCACCGGGTGCAGGCGGTGGTGCAGGAGGCCGAGAGCGAGACCCAGGCCGCTCGTGAGGCGCTGGCGGCGACGCTGGGCGTCGACGTCGACGAGTCGCGCCAGCAGCAGGACCTCGTCGAGCCGATCATCAACCGCGGGTCCACCCGCGGCTTCGCCGTCATCCTCTCGCCGCCGATCGGCGAGGGCAGCCGCCTGGCCGACGGCGGCGCGAAGTTCACCCAGGGCCTCGACCTCGCGAGCGTCCCGGAGAAGCTCGAGGCCACCTTCGACGAGCCCTCGCCGACCGCCTGGACCTACACCGACATCAAGACCATCCGCGACGTCCAGGGCCTGCCCGAGGGGCCGGGCATCGTCGTCGGCAGCCAGGTGCGGCTCCCGGCCGACGGCAACACCTACACGCTCTACTACCTCTACTCCCTCGACGAGCAGGGCGAGACCCTCGCCCTGGTGTCGCGCGCGATGCTGGTCGCCGGCGTGCCCCTGCTGCTCCTCGTCGCCGGCCTGACCTGGCTGGTCACCCGTCAGGTGGTGACCCCGATCCGGATGGCCCGGCGCGTCGCCGAGCGGCTCGCGGCCGGCCAGCTCCAGGAGCGGATGCGGGTGACCGGCGAGGACGACCTCGCCCGGCTCGCCACGTCGTTCAACCAGATGGCCTCCAACCTCCAGAAGCAGATCCGCCAGCTCGAGGAGCTGAGCCGGCTGCAGCGCCGGTTCGTCTCAGACGTCTCCCACGAGCTGCGCACCCCGATCACCACGGTGCGGATGGCCAGCGACGTGATCCACGACGCCAAGCCGTTCCTCGACCCCGTCACCGGCCGCGCCGCGGAGCTGCTCCAGAAGGAGCTCGACCGCTTCGAGACCCTGCTCGCCGACCTGCTCGAGATCAGCCGCTTCGACGCGGGCGCCGCCGTGCTGGAGACCGAGGACGTCAATCTCGTCGACGTCGCGCACCGGGTGGCCGACATGACGTCCGCCCTGGCCGCGCAGCGCTCGACCCGGGTGGTCGTGCACGACCCGGGCGTGCCCTGCGTCGCGGAGGCCGACGTACGCCGCGTCGAGCGCATCGTGCGCAACCTGGTCACCAACGCGATCGACCACGCGGAGACCCGCGACGTGGAGATCTTCGTCGACGCCGACCGACAGTCCGCCGCGATCGCCGTGCGCGACCACGGCGTGGGCCTGGGCCCGGGGGAGTCGGCGATGGTGTTCAACCGGTTCTGGCGCGCCGACCCGGCTCGGGCCAGGACCAGTGGTGGCACCGGGCTGGGGCTGTCGATCTCGCTGGAGGACACCCACCTGCACGGCGGCTGGCTGCAGGCCTGGGGTCGCCCCGGCGAGGGTGCCCAGTTCCGGCTCACGCTGCCGCGCCACCTCGGCACCCAGCTGCGCCACTCGCCGCTCCCGCTCGTTCCCGCCGACGCCCGGGAGACCGCGTGAACCCCCTGCGTACGACGCGCGCGCTCGCCGCCGCCGCTGCCTGCACGCTGCTCGCGGGCTGCGTGCAGATGCCCAGCGAGGGTCCCGTCGTGGAGCCCAAGGCGTCCGCCGACGTGGACGAGCTCCCCGGCTTCGCCTTCGACCCCCGCCCCCCGCAGTCGGGGGCGAGCGCGGAGGAGATCGTCGCCGGCTTCCTGGAGGCGATGCGCGCCACGCCGGTCTCGACGACCGTGGCGCGCCAGTTCCTGTCCGGCGACGCGGCCGACGACTGGAAGCCCGAGCAGCAGATCATCACCTACTCCGAGCTCGGCACGGCGTCGAGCGGCACGACCGTCCGCATCCCGATGACCGACGTCAACCTGTACGACGCGCGTGGCGCGTGGGAGCGCACCCAGGCCTCCCGCGCGCTGGGCCTCGGGCTGGTCGAGGAGGACGGCGAGTGGCGCATCGACGAGGTGCCGGACGCGCTGATCGTGCCCGACTCGTGGTTCGACGACTGGTACGAACGCGTCTCCTTGTACTTCTTCGACCCCACCTCCGAGGTGCTGGTGCCCGAGCCGGTGTTCGTGCCGCGCGGCGACCAGTTCGCCTCCGCGCTCGTGCGGGGCCTCCTCATGGCGCCGGCGGAGGACGACGCCGACATCGTCCGCAGCTACTTCCCGCCAGGCGCCCGCGGGCTGTCCGTCCCGATCACCAGCGGTGGCATCGCCGAGGTGGCGCTGTCGGGCGACCCCGACGCGGTCGACCAGGACACCGCCGACCGGATGCTGGCGCAGCTGGTGTGGACGCTCAAGCAGGACGAGCGCGTCAACGCCGTGCAGCTGAGCATCGGCGGGCAGGCGATCTCCTTCCAGGACGGCTCCTCGCTCGTCAACCTGGGCGTCGGCAGCGGCTACGACCCCAACGGCGCCCGGGCGACGAGCGACCTGTTCGCCCTCGACCGGGGCCGCGTGGTGGCCGGTGCGATCGGCTCCTTCCAGGAGACCCTCGGCCCCTTCGGCCGCCAGGACCTCGGCATCCGGGCGATCGGGCTCAGCCTCGACGGGGCCCGCGTCGCCGCCGTGTCGGGCACGGGGTCGGAGCTGTACGTCGCCCCCACCGAGGCCCCCGACGGCGAGAGCACCGGCGTGGTCGGCGGTGCCGTGGACCTCGCGCCGCCCGCCTGGGACTACCGCGACCGCATCTGGGTCCTCGACCGGGGCGCGGGTCGTGCCCGCGTCGTCCTCGTGGTCGACGGCATCGCCCGCGTGGAGGACGTGCCCGGCATCAGCGGCCGCCCGGTGAGCAAGCTGCTGGTGTCGCGCGACGGCAGCCGCCTCGTCGCGGTCGTGCGCGGTGACGAGAAGGACCGGGTGGTGGCGACCCGGGTCCGCCACGACGAGTCGGGCGGTGTCGTCGGCTTCACGCCGGTGCAGACGCTGCGGCTGCCGCCCGAGGACGGCCCGCGGGTCCGCGACATCGGCTGGCGCTCGCCCACGACGGTCTCGGTGCTGAGCATCGCGGACGACTTCTCCCAGGTGCGCACGCTGTCGGTCGACGGTGCGCCCGGCGAGATCTCCGGGGGAGGCACGATCCGGCTCCGCGAGCGCATCCGCCGGCTCGTCTCGTCTCCCGTCGACCTCAGCGAGGTCTACGGCGTCGCAGGCCGCACCGTCGTCGACCTCACCCGCCCGGAGCGTTCCGTGCCGGACCTGCCGCGCGGGCTGTCCTCGCTCACCTACTCCGGCTGACCGCGCCCCGGGGTCCTCCACAGCCACCCGATGCCGGTTGTCCGGCACGGGCACGGGCTGCTGCGATGACACCGTGCTCGACGAGGCCCTGGACCTGTTCCTCGGCAGCCGGTGCGTCGGCTGCGACCGACCGGGCCGGATGCTGTGCCCGCCGTGCCGGTCGGGGCTCTCGGACCGGGCCGCGCCGGCGTGGCCGACCCCGACGCCCGCCGGCCTCGTCACGCCGTGGGCGACCGAGTCCTACGACGGGGCGGTGCGCGCCCTCGTGGTCGGCCACAAGGACCGGGGCCAGTGGGGTCACCGTCGCGTGCTGGGCGAGCTGCTGGCGGTGTCGGTCCTCGCCGCAGTGGCCTCGCTCGACCCGCGGCTGCCGGTCCTGCTCGTGCCGGTGCCCTCCCGCCCCGGCGCCGGGCGCCAGCGCGGCTACGAGGCGACGACGGCGCTGGTCCGGGCCGCTGCGGCTCGCGTGCGTCGTACGCGCGAGGTGGTGGTGGCTCCGCTCGTCGTGTCACGCGGGGCGGTTGACCAGGCAGGGCTCGACGCCCGCGGCCGGGCCGCCAACGTGCACCTGTCGATGCACTGCCCGACGCCGCTGCTGGGGCGGCTGGCACGCCGCCACCGGGAGGCGTACGTCGTGGTCTGCGACGACGTCGTGACCACCGGCGCGACCGCCCGCGAGGCTCAGCGAGCGCTCCAGGCGGTGGGCCTGCCGCCCGTGGCGGTCGCGGCCGTCGCGGCCACCCGACGCAGGTCGACCGACAGGTGACCCCGCTGTTGGTTCGGAGCCGCCGAGGGGCTAGCGTCTTGTCATGGAGTCCGCCCGGGTCCGTGGTTGCGTCACGGAGAGGGGTGCGCGCGACACCGTCAGGTGCGGCGCTCGGTCCGCCCCGTGGCAAGCCGATGCCAGTCGCAGGCGAAACGGTCCACGTAAGTCCACGGGCACTGCGTTCCACGCGGCGCCCGCCGGACGATCACGGTGCGGCTTAGAAGTAAGTCCTGCCTCGGTCCCGGCACCAGATGTGCCGGACGCCGGGAGAAGGCCAGTAGTGACGGAGAAGTTGCGAACGCTTCAGCAGGCGGTTGTGGGGTCGAAGACCAGGTCGGCCGGGCGGACTCCATCCCACCCTGCCCCGGCGCACGGCGCCGCGGCCCATGGAAGGGTGCGGCCGCTCACTGGTTGAGGAGGTTCACATGGAGGTTGTGGTCACGGGACGGCACTGCGAGGTGTCTGATCGCTTCCGCGAACATGTCTCGGAGAAGCTCACCCGTCTGGAGAAGCACGATCACCGGATCATGCGGGTACAGGTGGAGGTGGAGCTGGAGAAGAACCCCCGCCAGCACGACCGGTCGGTCAAGGTGGAGCTCACCGCGTTCTCCAAGGGACCGGTGATCCGCGCCGAGGCGGCAGCCGAGGACAAGATGGGCGCGCTCGACCTCGCCCTGGACAAGATGCAGGCGCAGATGCGCCGCGCGGCCGACCGCCGCCGGGTCCACAAGGGCCGCAACGCGCACGTGGGTGTCGGCGAGGCACTCGCCGGGATGCCGCAGGTCGACGACTCCGGTGACGAGGACGACGTCATCGAGCGCAAGGTCGGCCCGATCACCGTCACCGGCGACGGCCCGCTCGTGGTCCGCGAGAAGTCCCACGCCGCCAGCCCGATGACCCTCGACACGGCCCTCTACGAGATGGAGCTCGTGGGCCACGACTTCTACCTGTTCGTCGACAAGGAGAGCGAGCGCCCGTCCGTGGTCTACCGCCGCCGCGGCTACGACTACGGCGTGATCTCCCTCGACGTCGACTGAACGCCTCACCCCCACGAATGGTGTGCAGCGACGCAGGTCACGCGCGCATGACATGATGCGCGCGTGACCGAGGCACACAGCAGCGAACCCGTCCGCGTCCTGGTGGTCGACGACCAGGAGCTCTTCCGCCGCGGCTTGATCATGCTGCTCGGCGGCGACACCGACATCGAGGTGGTGGGCGAGGCCGCCGACGGCGTCACCGCCACCGACCTCGCCGTGAAGACCGCTCCCGACGTCATCCTGCTCGACGTCCGCATGCCGCGCCGCACGGGCGTCGAGGCGTGCCGCGCGATCAAGGAGGCGGTCCCGGCCGCCAAGATCATCATGCTCACCGTCTCCGACGAGGAGGCCGACCTCTACGAGTCGGTCAAGAACGGCGCCTCGGGCTACCTCCTCAAGGACTCCTCGATCGAGGAGGTCGCGCAGGCGATCCGCGTGGTCAACGAGGGCCAGTCGCTGATCAGCCCCTCGATGGCGGTCAAGCTCATCGACGAGTTCAAGCAGATGTCGAAGCCCGAGCGCGAGCAGGGCCCGGCGCTGCGGCTGACCGACCGCGAGCTCGAGGTCCTTCGCCTGGTGGCCAAGGGCCTCAACAACCGCGAGGTCGCCAAGGAGCTGTTCATCTCCGAGAACACCGTGAAGAACCACGTCCGCAACATCCTGGAGAAGCTCCAGCTGCACTCCCGCATGGAGGCCGTCATGTACGCCATGCGCGAGAAGCTGCTCGACCTGCCCTAGCCGTACCGCCGGCTGTCGGTCCGCTCTGGTTGAGTGCCACCCGTGACCGAGCAGCTCACCCAGCTCCAGGCGCGCCGCATCGCGCTCGCCGCCCAGGGCTTCACCGACCGGCCCCACGCGACGCCGTCGATGAGGACCTTCGACCGCACCGTCGCCCGCACCGGGGTGCTGCAGGTCGACTCGGTCAACGTCCTGCAGCGCGCCCACTACATGCCGCTCTACTCCCGCATGGGCCCCTACGACGTCGACCTCCTGCGGCGTGCGGCCGAGCGCCGGCCCCGCCGGGTCGTCGAGTACTGGGCGCACGTGCAGGCGCTCATGCCGGTCGACCTGTGGCCGCTGATGCGCCACCGCATGGACCACTACCGCTCCGAGCGCGGCAAGTGGGGCTTCACGGCCGACCCCACCCTCGAGCCGCGGGTGCTCGACGCGGTGCGCGACCGCGGCCCGGTCACCGCCCGCCACCTGGAGGAGGAGTTCAGCACCGGTCCCCGCACGAAGGAGCACTGGGGCTGGAACTGGTCCGAGGCGCGCAAGGTCCTCGACTACCTCTTCCTCGTCGGCGACGTCGCCATCGCCGGGCGCACCAGCCAGTTCGAGGTCCTCTACGACCTCACCGAGCGGGTGCTGCCGCCCGCGGTGCTCGACGCCCCGACCCCCACGCCCCAGGAGGCGGTCACCGAGCTGGTCCGCCGGGCCGCGCGCTCGCACGGCGTCGCGAGCGCCGGCTGCCTGGCCGACTACTACCGGCTGCGCCTGCAGCCGGCACCGGGCAAGGCCAGCGCCCGGGTCGCCATCGACCAGCTGGTCGAGGAGGGTGAGCTGGTCCCGGCCACGGTCCAGGGGTGGAGGCGGCCGGTGTGGCTGCACCGCGACGCCCGGCTGCCGCGCAAGGTCACGGCCCGCACGCTGCTGAGCCCGTTCGACCCGGTCGTGTGGGAGCGCGACCGCCTCGAGGCGCTGTTCGACTTCTTCTACCGCATCGAGATCTACGTGCCCGCCGAGAAGCGCCTCCACGGCTACTACGTCCTGCCCTTCCTGCTCGGTGACCGGCTGGTGGCACGCGTCGACCTCAAGGCCGACCGCGCCGCCGGGGTGCTCCTGGTCCCGGGCGCGTTCGCGGAGGCCCACGCGCCCGCCGGGACCGCCGAGGAGCTGGCGGCCGAGCTGCGTCGCCTGGCCGGCTGGCTCGGCCTGGACGACGTGGTGGTCGGACAACGCGGAGACCTCTCCGGACCGCTGGCGCACGCATTGGGTGCCCCGTTGGCCCGGTAGGTACAGTTACCACTCGTGCCTGCCATCATCGACAAGCTGCTCCGCATCGGCGAGGGCAAGATCCTCCGTGAGCTCGAAGCCATCTCCAAGGCCGTCAACGCCATCGAGGACGACTTCGTCAAGATGAGCGACGACGAGCTCCGCGGCATGACCGCCGAGTTCCGCGAGCGCCTGAGCAACGGCGAGACCCTCGACGACATCATGCCGGAGGCCTTCGCGGTCGTCCGCGAGGCGAGCAACCGCGTGCTCGGCATGCGCCCCTTCGACGTGCAGGTGATGGGCGCCGCCGCGCTCCACCTCGGCAACATCGCCGAGATGAAGACCGGTGAGGGCAAGACCCTGGTCGCGGTGCTCCCGTCCTACCTCAACGCCCTCGAGGGCAAGGGCGTCCACGTCGTCACCGTCAACGACTACCTCGCCAAGTACCAGTCCGAGATGATGGGCCGCGTCCACCACTTCCTCGGCCTGACGACCGGCGTGATCCTGCCGTCGATGCGTCCCGCCGAGCGCCGCGAGGCCTACGCCTGCGACATCACCTACGGCACCAACAACGAGCTCGGCTTCGACTACCTCCGCGACAACATGGCCGACTCGGTCGCCGAGTGCGTGCAGCGCGGCCACAACTTCGCCATCGTCGACGAGGTCGACTCGATCCTCATCGACGAGGCGCGCACCCCGCTGATCATCAGCGGCCCGACCCAGGACGAGGTCAAGTGGTACGCCGAGTTCGCCAAGGTGGCGCGCTCGATGGTCAAGGACACCGACTACGAGGTCGACGAGAAGAAGCGCACCATCTCCGTCCTCGAGCCCGGCATCACCAAGGTCGAGGACCACCTCGGCATCGACAACCTCTACGACTCGGTCAACACCCCGCTGATCTCCTTCCTCAACAACTCCATCAAGGCCAAGGAGCTGTTCCGCAACGACAAGGAGTACGTCGTCATGGACGGCGAGGTGCTCATCGTCGACGAGCACACCGGCCGCATCCTCGCCGGCCGCCGCTACAACGACGGCCTGCACCAGGCCATCGAGGCCAAGGAGGGCGTGACCGTCCGCGAGGAGTACCAGACCCTCGCCACGATCACCCTGCAGAACTACTTCCGCCTCTACTCCAAGCTCTCCGGCATGACCGGCACGGCCATGACCGAGGCGTCGGAGTTCGACAAGATCTACAAACTCGGCGTGGTCCCGATCCCCACGAACAAGCCGATGCAGCGCATCGACAACGTGGACCTGGTCTACCGCACCGAGGAGGCCAAGTACGCCGCCGTCGCCGACGACATCGCCGAGCGCCACGAGAAGGGCCAGCCGATCCTGATCGGCACCGTGTCGGTCGAGAAGTCCGAGTACCTCTCCAACCTGCTCAAGAAGCGCGGCATCCCGCACACGGTCCTCAACGCCAAGCAGCACGCCGACGAGGCCAAGGTCGTCGCCCTGGCCGGCCACAAGGGCGCGGTCACCGTCGCCACCAACATGGCCGGTCGAGGCACCGACATCATGCTCGGGGGCTCGGTGGACTTCCTCGCCGACCAGGAGCTGCGCAAGCAGGGCCTGGACCCGGTCGAGAGCCCGGAGGAGTACGACGCCGCCTGGCCCGCGATGGTCGAGCGGATCAAGGCGCAGGTCGCGGCCGAGCACGACGAGGTCAAGGAGCTCGGCGGCCTCTACGTCGTCGGCACCGAGCGCCACGAGTCGCGCCGCATCGACAACCAGCTGCGCGGTCGTTCCGGCCGCCAGGGCGACCCGGGCGAGTCCCGGTTCTACCTCTCGCTGCAGGACGAGATGATGCGCCTGTTCAAGTCCGAGTGGGTCGACCGCATCCTCACCGTGCTCAAGGTGCCCGACGACGTGCCGATCGACGCCAAGCGCGTGAGCAACGCGATCGCCGGCGCCCAGGCCAACATCGAGTCCCAGAACTTCGAGTCCCGCAAGAACGTCCTCAAGTACGACGACGTGATGAGCCGCCAGCGCGAGGTCATCTACGCCGAGCGCCGCCGGGTGCTCGAGGGCGCCGACCTGGGCGAGCAGATCCGCGGCTTCATCGACGACGTCGTGTCCGGCTACGTCCGCGGCGCGACCGAGGGCTACGCGGAGGAGTGGGACCTCGACGGCCTGTTCACCGCGCTCGGCCAGCTCTACCCGATCGGGCTCACCAAGGAGGGCCTGGTCAAGCAGGCCGGCGGCCTCGAGGGGCTGAGCCGCGAGACCCTGGTCGAGGAGATCCAAAAGGACGCGCAGGAGGCCTACGACCGTCGTGAGGACGAGATGGGCGAGGAGGTCCAGCGCGAGCTGGAGCGCCGCGTCGTGCTCTCGGTGCTCGACCGCAAGTGGCGCGAGCACCTCTACGAGATGGACTACCTCCGCGAGGGCATTTACCTCCGCGCCTACTCCCAGCGCGACCCGCTGGTCGAGTACCAGCGCGAGGGCTTCGACATGTTCGCCGCGATGATGGACGGCATCAAGGAGGAGTCCGTCGGCTTCCTCTTCAACCTCCAGGTGGAGGTCGAGGACGAGGCGGACGCCGGTGCCGACGCCGCGCCCGAGCAGGTCGGGGTCGCCGCGCCGCAGGTCTCCGCCGCGACGCCGCAGATCGACTTCGCCCAGGCGCAGGCGCACGCGCCGCAGATCCGGGCCAAGGGCCTGGAAAAGCCGTCGCGCCCGCAGAACCTCTCCTACAGCGCCCCGAGCGAGGACGGCGAGGCCGAGGTGCACGCCGAGCAGGCGGCGAGCGACGACCCGTTCGCCGGCGTCGGCCGCAACGCGCTGTGCCCCTGCGGGTCGGGGCAGAAGTTCAAGCGCTGCCACGGCGCACCGGGTGGCGCCACCGGCCGCGCGGTCATCGGCTGAGGCAGCCGGCTCACCCCCAGGTGAGCGCCACGCACTGCCAGCGGTCCCGCACGACCTCGAAGCGTGCGGCGACCGCGCGTGAGCGCCTGCCGTAGCGCACGTGCGCGCTCGCCTCGACGGCGTCGGGGCGGATCAACGCGGTGCGCACGCCGACCACGACCGGTCGCGCCGGGTTGCCGCCCCGGGCCCGGCCCGGCGTGAGCCCGGCCGCCGCGGTGACGGTCCGGGCGCGCTCCGTCAGGTCGTCGTACACCTCGGGGACGCTGTGGCGCAGCACCTGCGAGACCGGCCGGTCACCGACGGCGATCTCGACGACCGCCTGGAGGTAGCGCCCGACGAAGGCGTCCACCCGGCCTCGCGCGACGAGCTCGACGGCCACGAGGTCGTTGGCGTGCGCGCTGCGCAGGCGGGGGCGCGGTGGCGCCGTGCGCGGGGTGAGGTCGAGCGCGAGCGCGCCCTGGACGCTGGCCATCGGCGCCGGCCCGGTCACCCGGAGGGCGATCACCTCGGCGCGGGAGGACTGGTCGGCGTCGCTGGTGCTCATCATCGGTCTCCGTCCGTCGGTGGGGTGGGGTCGGCGGGCAGGCGCAGCGCCTGCCCGGGCAGGATCAGGTCGGGGTCGTCGCCGACCACGTCGTGGTTGGCGCGCCAGATCGCGCGCCAGCGCTCGTCGACCGTCAGGTCGCGTGCGGGGTGTGCCCGGGCGATCGACCACAGGGAGTCGCCCGGCTGCACGACGTAGGCGCCCGGCGCCTCCCGCGCGGGGGTCGCGGGCCGCGGCTCCCGGCGGGCGGTCGGTGCCGTGGCGCGGTCCGGGAGGGGGAGGCCCGCCAGCAGGTCGGCCCCCTCCCCGCCGGCGGCGTGGGCCGGGAGTGCCGGGCCGGCGACGACGGCCGCGCCGCAGGCGACCAGCACGAGGCGCCGGGTCGCGCCCTCGCGCCACGACGGGCGGTGCCCGGCCAGGAGTGCCGCGACCGTGGCGGTGGTGACGACCCAGAGCCAGCACAGGGACCCGGCCAGCGCGGTCGCACAGACGGCCACCAGCAGGTCCGCAACGTCGGCGCGGGGCCCCGTCGCGCGCCACGCGCCCGGCACGGCGACGGCACCGAGCGCCGCCGCGGCCGAGACCGCTGCCCAGACCGCGACGGGCCGGAGAATTGTGTGAATCGCCCGAGACACGACTCAAACCCTTCGTTTGCTTGCGTTTGCTTCATTCAACGAAGGTTTGATCGGGGTGTCAACGGATCTTCCACAGGCCTGCGCCGTCACCGCAGGGCTGGCTAGGCTCGCGCCCATGTCCTGGGAGCACGAGCTGTTCGCGCTGTTCGACGACCTCGAGGGGCAGGCGGCTGCGGCGTGGGAGGCAGACCGCGAGGCGGAGCTCGCCGACCGCGCCCGGGCGGAGTACGCCTCGGTCACGCTCGCCAGCCGGCTGATGGCGTCGCAGGGCAGGCAGGTCGCCCTCGACCTCCCGCACGTCGGCCGCGTCGACGGCCGCCTGGACCGGGTCGGCGACGGGTGGTGCCTCCTCAGTGGCAGCGGCCAGGACTGGATCGTCCCGCTCCGGTCGGTCACCGCCGTCCACGGCGCGAGCGGCCGCTCGGTGCCCGAGGTGGCGTGGTCGGCCGTCGACCGGCTCGGCCTGCGCTCAGCCCTGCGCAGGCTGGCCGATGCCGACGCGCGGTGCCAGGTCCACCTCGTCGACGGCACCCGGCACGAGGCCCACGTCCACCGGGTCGGCGCCGACTTCCTGGAGGCTCGCGGTGCCCGCGGCGAGCGCCTCCTGGTGCCCTACGCCGCGCTCGTGGCCGTGCAACGACGCGAGGACTAGCGCGTCAGGTCGCCTCGACGTCGTACGGCGGGACCTCGCCCGCCGCCAGCGTGTTCGCGCGGCTCGCGGCCTGCTCGCGGTCGAAGTCGGCCATGGCCTCGCTGATGTGCTTGCGCACGATCGTGCGGGGGTCGAGGTCGCGCAGCTGCAGGTCGGCGTACTCCGGACCGAGCTCGGTGCGCAGCTCGTCGCGCGCGCTGTGCGCGAGCGTGCGCGCCCGGTGCAGCAGCTGGGCAGCCTGGCGCGCGAGGTCCGGGAGCTTGTCGGGACCGAGGACGACGACCGCCACGAGGGCGATCACGGCCAGCTCCAGCAGCCCGACGTCGAACATGCCCCGAACCTACAGGTCAGAACCTGTTGGAGGGCGTGAGTCCGAGCTGCATGCCAGCCAGGCCGCGGCCACGACCGGACAGCCGCTCGGCGACCTGCGCGAGCTCGCGGGCGGCCGGGGCCGTGGGGTCGGCCTCGACGATCGGCTTGCCGACGTCGCCGCCCTCGCGGAGGGAGACGTCGAGGGGGATGCGTGCCAGTACCGGGACGTCGTAGCCGAAGCGCTCGGACAGGGTGGCCGCGACCCGGTCGCCGCCGCCCGTGCCGAAGACCTCGAGCCGGTGGTCGTCCTCGGGCGGGCAGTGGGGGCAGGGGAGGTAGCTCATGTTCTCCACGACGCCGACCACGCGCTGGTGCATCATCGAGGCCATCGTGCCCGCGCGCTCGGCCACCTCGGCGGCCGCCTCCTGCGGGGTCGTCACCACGACGACCTCGGCGCTGGGGAGGTGCTGGCCCAGCGAGATGGCGACGTCGCCGGTGCCGGGGGGCAGGTCGAGCAGCAGGGCGTCGAGGTCGCCCCAGTAGACGTCGGCGAGCATCTGGACCAGGGCCCGGTCGAGCATCGGGCCGCGCCACGCCACGACCTGGTCGCGGCGGGGCTTGAGCATGCCGATGGAGATCACCGAGACGCCGCTCGGGGTCGGGACGGGCATGATCAGGTCGTCGACCTGGGTGGGCCGGGTGTCGGCGACGCCCAGCATGGCGGGCACGGAGTGCCCGTAGATGTCGGCGTCGACGATGCCGACCTTGAGGCCCTGGCCGGCGAGGGCGAGGGCGAGGTTGACCGTCACTGACGACTTGCCGACGCCGCCCTTGCCGCTGGCGATCGCGTAGACCTTGGTCAGCGACCCGGGCTGGGCGAAGGGGATCTCGCGCTGGGCGCGGCCGTCGGAGAGGACCTCCTTGAGGCCGGCGCGCTGCTCGGCGGTCATCACGCCGAGGGTGAGGTCGACCGACGCCACGCCGGGCACGGCGGTGACCGCGGCGGTGACGTCGCGGTTGATGGTGTCCTTCAGCGGGCAGCCGGCCACGGTGAGCAGCACGTGGACCGCGACCGAGCCGTCCTCGGCCACCGCGACGGAGTCCACCATCCCCAGGTCCGTGATCGGACGCTTGATCTCCGGGTCGTTGACGGTCGCGAGGGCGTCCATCACCTGCTGCTGCGTGGGGGTGCTCATGATGGTCGAGTCTACGAGCCGCCCCGCAGCGTCACGGCCCCGGCCGGGAAACCTGGTCGGGCGGCGGCTGGTGGTCGCTGGCGACCTCGGGACGCGACAGCTCCTCGATGTCGCCCAGCAGCCCGCGCAGCTCCGAGCGGAGGAAGTCGCGGGTGGCGACCTCGCCGACCGCCATGCGGAGCGAGGCCACCTCGCGGGCGAGGAACTCCATGTCGGCGTGGGCCCGGGCGTTGGCCTGCCGGTCCTGCTCCGCGACCACCTTGTCGCGCTGCTCCTGGCGGTTCTGTGCGAGCAGGATGAGGGGAGCGGCGTACGACGCCTGCAGGCTGAGCATCAGCGTCAGGAAGATGAAGGGGAACTCGTCGAAGCGCAGGTCGGCGGGGGCCAGGGTGTTCCAGGCGATCCACGCAGCGACGAAGCCGGTCATCCACAGCAGGAACTTCGCGGTGCCCATGTAGCGAGCGAACGACTCGGCGAAGACCCCGAAGGCGTCGGCGTCGACCGCGGGGCGCCGCACGAGGTGGCGGCGGGTCTCGCGCGGGGTGTCGAGGCGCGGGCGCCGGCTCTCGCTCATCGCGCACCCCCGGAGTGGCCGGTGATCGGTCCGGGGCGGGGCGCGCGGTCGCGCCAGCCCTCGGGGAGCATGTGGTCGAGCAGGTCGTCGACGGTGACGGCGCCGAGCAGGCGGCCCTCGTCGTCCACGACCGGCGCCGCGACGAGGTTGTAGGTCGCGAGGTGGGCGGCGACCTCGTCCATCGAGGCGTCCGGGCGCAGGGGGTCCATCGAGTCGTCGAGCGCGGCCGCGACCAGCGTGGACGGCGGCTCGCGCAGCAGCCGCTGGATGTGCGCCGCGCCCAGCAGCTTGCCGGTGGGCGTCTCCAGCGGCTGGCGGCACACGTAGACCAGCGCCGCGAGCGCCGGGGTCAGCTCGGGGTTGCGCACGTGCGCGAGGGCGTCGGCGATCGTGGCGTCGGGGGAGAGGATCACCGGCTCGGGCGTCATCATCGCCCCGGCCGTGTTGTCGTCGTACGACATCAGCCGGCGCACGTCCTCGGCCTCCTCGGGCTCCATCAGCCCGAGCAGCGTCGCCGCCGTCTCGGGGTTCAGGTCCGCGATGAGGTCGGCGGCGTCGTCGGCCGACATCTCCTCCAGCACGTCGGCGGCACGCTCGGAGTCGAGGTGCTCGAGGATCTCGACCTGGTCCTCCTCGGGCAGCTCCTCCAGGACGTCGGCCAGCCGCTCGTCGTCGAGGGCCGCGACGACCGCCGTACGGCGCTCGGGCGGGAGGTCGTGGATCATGTTGGCCGCGTCGGCGGGACGCATGTCGTTGAGCGCGGCGATCAGGTGCGTGGCGCCCTGGGTCGGCTCGTGCCGCGTCAGGCCGGTGACGTCGCGCCACTCGACGACGTGGGTCTGGCCCCGCCGGCGGAAGCCCTTGCTGGGCTCCTGCACCGCGACGCGCGACAGCACCCAGTCGCGGTTGCGCGCCTGCTCCATCGCGACGTCGTAGACGACGCCGGTGACGCCGCCCTCCTTGGCGGAGTCCTTGATGGTCACCGTGCGGTCGAGCATCTGGCCCATCACGAGCGTCTCGGTCGAGCGCTGCTCGAAGCGGCGCATGTTGAGCAGGCCCGTCGTGTGGACCTGTCCGCTGTCGATGGCGGTGATCCGCGTCATCGGCACGAAGATCCGCCGCCGCCCGAACACCTCGGCGACCATGCCGAGCACCCGCGGCTGGCTCGTCTCCGTGCGGAGCGCGACCACGAGGTCGCGCACCTTGGCCACCTGGTCGCCCTGGGGGTCGAAGATCGGCAGCCCGACGAGCCTGGCCACGAAGACGCGGGTCGGGGTGGTGCTCACGGCCGCAACGTTAGCGTGCGCACGTCGCCACGGCCGTCACCCGACAACCGGGGCGAGACCGGGTCGGGATGTTACCCTTCCAAACGCAGGAGTCACTCCTGTCACATCGATCGGGGGCCGGGCGCGTGCGCCGGGTGGTTCGGTCGGCCACCTCGAGCGACGCCACTTCCCCGACGACACTGTGAGGCCAGCAACGCCATGTTCGCCACGTCCTTCTCCCTCCGAGCCCTCGGTGTGGTGGTGCCCGCCGTGATCGCGGTCGCGGCAGCCGGCACCCTCGCCGGCACCGCGAGCGGTCCGCACGCGTCCGTCCGCACGGTCGCCGACGAGGTCACCGCGCAGCAGGTCGCCGACGAGCAGGCACGCTCGTCCGCGTCGACCGCCGTGCAGACCACCCCCGCGACGTTCTTCCGCGCCGCCACCTTCAACGTGCTCGGCGCCGACCACACCGCCCCGGGCGGCAACCGCAAGGGCTGGGACTCCGGCGTGGTGCGGATGGACCGCGTGGTGACGCTGCTCGGCGAGCACGACCTCGACGTCGTCGGGTTCCAGGAGTTCCAGCCGCCGCAGGCGGCGCGCTTCCAGGAGCTGATGGGCACCTCCTGGCAGACCTACCCCGGCCTCGACACCAGCACCGGGGCCCCGTCGGTGAACTCCATCGGCTGGCGCACCGACACCTGGCAGCTCCTCGAGGCCCGCACCCTGCCGATCCCGTACTTCTCCGGCGCGCCGAGCCGGATGCCGGCCGTGCTGCTCCAGAACCTCGACACCGGCCGCCGTGCCTGGTTCTTCAACACCCACAACCCCGCGGACACCCGTGGCAACGCCCAGCAGTGGCGCGACGCCGGCTTCGCGATGGAGGTCGCGCTCGCCAACGAGCTGCGCACCGCCTACCCCGACGCCCCGTTCATCTCCTTCGGCGACAAGAACGAGCGCGACGAGTACTACTGCGCGGTCGCGCCGGGCGCCAACCTCTGGTCCGCGAGCGGCGGCTACGTCGAAGGCACCACCTGCTCGCCGCCGGGCGGGGGAGCGATCGACTGGATCATGGGCACCAAGGACGTCTTCTTCAACAGCTACACCCGGGTCTGGAACGACTTCGTCGCCAAGACCAGCGACCACCCGCTCTACACGACGAACGTGGTCGTCCCCGCCTCCGCGCCGGTGACGGCCCAGCACGTGGTCGTCGTCGCGGTGCCCGGCCTGACCTCCACGGTCGTCCGCGGCCTCGGCTCCAAGGCCGCCGAGCTCGAGCGCATGGTCGCCAATGGCGCCTCGACGATGAACGCGCGCACCGTGGTCGAGAGCACCAGCCCCGACGCCAACCTGGTCTCCCTGCTGACGGGTCGCCGGGTCTTCCCGAAGGGCGGTGGGCACGGCGTGGGTGCCAAGGGCAAGAAGCCGGGCACCGTGCACGGCGCTGCTGGGCAGTACGTCTCCAGCATCTTCGACCTCGCCCACAACAACTCCCTCCGCACCAGCTTCGTGGCCGCCCGGCCCGAGGCGCAGCTCGTGCGGACGAGCTGGAACAAGAAGTCGGGGGGCAAGGACCCCTACGGCGTCGACGACGGCACGGCCAAGTTCGACAAGGCCACCGTGCTGCGCGACGACTCCAAGGCCGTGGCGTGGTGGAAGTCCAAGATCGCGCGCCGTCCCTTCGACCTGAGCGTCGTCGAGCTGTCGGGTGCCTACAAGGAGGGCCAGCGCAGCGGCTACACCGGCGACGCCTACCAGCGCGCCGTGCGCAAGGTCTCCCAGAAGGTCGCCTCGATCCGCCGCGGGATCGCGTCCCAGTCGGAGATGAACGGCACCACGCTCCTCGTCGTCGTCGGCACCTCGGGTGCCCAGAAGTCCGGCAAGGGAGCCAAGTCGTGGCCCGAGGGCTACCGGGTGCCGATGTGGGTGACCGGTCCCGGCGTGCCGGCCAACGACGACCTCTACGGCCTGAACCCGTCGCTGTCCTCGCCGTCGAGCGACCAGCCCAACTACTCCGGGATCCAGCCGATCCGCACCGGCGGCGTGGCCAACCTGGTCACCCGCGTGCTGCGGCTGCCGCCGGTCCCGGGCTCGACGATGGACACCGACCAGCGGTTCCAGATCTTCGACCCGCTCAGCCTCCCGGGGGCCTGACCTCGCGAGACCGTCGTCACCTGCCGACTTCCTCGTTCGCTGGGCGTGGTAGGACACTTCCCGTTACGCTGAAGCCTCGAGCCTCGGGCGGGGATGGCGCCGTGCCTGCCTCAGTCGGCTCCTGAGCCAGAAGGTGACCGTGACCCGCAGGAAGCTCCCCGCGCTCCCGAGCGCGCTCCGGACGCCCCCTGAGTGGCTGGTCCCGGGCCTGGTGGTGGTCGTCCTCGCGGGCCTGCTGTGGTTCTCCTTCGGCACCGGGCCCGGTGGTCCGCAGGGCTCGATCGGACTGGGTTCCCAGTCCACCGGCTCCGGCGACCAGGCCGGAGAGCACGCCGACACCGACGACCTCGACCGCGGTGAGACCGACGAGGCAGACGCGACCGACGCGGGCGACGACGCCGACGGCGGAGGCAAGGCCGGGCGGGGCACCGAGCCGCCGGCGGCCGAGCCCACCTCCGCCACCACCTCGCCTGCCCTCGAGCGCTCGGTGCGCCGGTTCGAGCAGGCCCAGCGCCGGCTCGCCGAGCAGGTCAACCAGCAGCTCGAGCGGCGTACGGCCCCATTCTCGTTCCGCGTCGCGACGTTCAACCTGCTCGGTGACTCGCACACGGGTCCCGGCGGCAACAAGCCCGGCTTCCCCGACGCGAGCCCGCGGATGGACATGGCGATCTCCGCGCTGCGCCGCAGCGCCGTCGACGTGGTCGGCTTCCAGGAGATGGAGGCCTCGCAGTTCTCGATGTTCAGCGCCCGGGCCGGGGAGTACTCCCTCTACCCGGGCCTGGCGATGGGCGACAAGTCGGTGCGCTTCAACATCGCCTGGCGCTCGAGCATGTGGCAGCTCGTCGACGCGCACACCCTCTCCATCCCGTACGCCGGCGGCAGCCGCATCGAGATGCCCGTGGTCCTGCTGGAGTCGACCTCCACCGGCCGCCAGGCGTGGTTCGCCAACTTCCACAACCCCGCCGACACCCCCCGCCTCGGCAACAACGCCCGGTGGCGCTCCGAGGCGGCCTCCATCGAGATCTCCCACCTGACCGCCCTCCACCAGGAGCAGGGCATCCCGGTCATCGCGACCGGCGACTACAACGAGCGCGAGGAGATCTTCTGCCGGTTCACCGCCGGAGGCGTCTTCTCCGCGGCGGCCGGCGGCAGCAGCGCAGGCGGCTGTGCGCCCCCCAGCGGCATGCAGGTCGACTGGATCTTCGGCTCGACCGGGGTGGAGTTCGACGGCTATGCCGTCACGGGCGTCGGCCAGGCGTCCGACCACAACATGGTGAGCTCGGGAGCGACGCTGCTCCCCGGCGGGTGACCGGGTCAGCGACCCGGCACCCCGTCGATATACTCCGCGCTGTGAGACCCCTGACCGCGTTGCGCCTTCGTGGCGCGCCGGAGGTCCGGGGCATCGACGTCGACGGCGTGCACCTCGCCGGCCGCCGCGAGCGGCTCGTCGACGTGTCCTTCGGAGACCGGCGCATCTGGTCCTTCTGGCTCCAGCGCGACGGCGAGGAGGAGGACGGTGGCCGCGTGGTGCGCTGGCCCAAGCCGCTGCGGCCCTTCCTCGACGGCGTCGCCGACCTCACCCTGACCGACGCCGCGTCGGGGGAGGAGATCTTCGCCGGATCGGTCCGCTTCGGCACCGGCAGCAGCCCCATCGAGGTCGTCAACGCCGCTGGACGACCGCTCGCGATCGACAAGTCCCTCAAGCTCGTCGAGACCTTCGACACCCGCGACGCCGCGCAGGTCGAGCCGCTGCTCGACGCGATCGAGGAGGTGCTCGGTGCGCTCCGGGAGGCCGGCGTGCAGCCGTTCCTCGCGTACGGCACGGCGCTGGGCGCAGTCCGCGACGGCGGCCTGATCGGCCACGACAGCGACGCCGACCTCGGCTACGTCAGCGACCGCGACCACCCGGTCGACGTGATCCGGGAGTCCTTCCGGCTGCAGCGCACGCTGACCGACATGGGCTACCGGGTCACCCGCTACTCCGCGATCGCGTTCAAGGTCCACGTGGAGGAGAGCGACGGCCTCGACCGCGGGCTCGACGTGTTCGGCGGCTTCATGCGCGACGGCATCCTCTACCTCATGGGCGAGATCGCAGTGCCCTTCGAACGGTCCTGGATCTACCCGCTGGGCTCGGCCACCCTCGAGGGCCGCAGATTCCCGGTCCCCGCCGACACCGACAAGTTCCTGACGGTCACCTACGGCCCCGGCTGGCGGGTGCCCGACCCGGCCTACAAGTTCACCACCCCGGCCAGCACGATCGAGCTGTTCAACGGCTGGTTCCGCGGGATGCGCACCGGTCGCGCAGGCTGGCACGGCTACTTCAAGCGCACCGCCGGTCAGGCCCCGCGCGAGTCCGCGGTCGCCCACCTCGTCGCCGAGCGGCAGCCCGACCTGGCGACGTACGTCGACATCGGCTGCGGCCGCGGCGCCGACGTGGCCTGGTTCGCCGACCGGGGGACCCGGGCGGTGGGCCTGGACTTCCAGCCCTACGCCTACGGCCCCGAGGCGGAGCGCCGCGCCGGGGACGACCGGGTCGTCTTCCAGCTGTTCAACCTCCTCGAGCTGCGCCACGTGCTCGCCGTGTCGGCGTGGGTGGCCCGCATGCCCGGCCCGCGCGCCGTGGGCTGCGTGCACGTCGTCGAGCGACTCGGCCGGCGGGGTCGCCTCAACATGCTGCGGTCCGCGCGGATGATGCTGGCCGGAACGACGGGCTCGCTCTACCTCCAGTTCCTGAGCGAGCGCGGCCGTGACGGCTACGCCCGCCGGACCGGCGTACGCCAGGCCCTCGCGGTCGACGTGGTGCGCGCCGAGGTCGCGGAGTCCGGGGGCCAGGTGCTGGAATGCGTCGAGGAGCACGTCTCGGGTGGCTCGGACAGCTCCCGGGTCTGCCGCATGGTCGTCGACTGGAGCTCCTGACGTGGTGCTCGAGAAGTGGGAGTTGTGATGTTCGGACGGGTGAAGTCGCGTCGCGCCGGTGGCGGTGACCTCGAGGCGAGGGTCGCCGCGCTGGAGGCGGCCGTGCAGGAGAACCGTGCCCTCAACGTGCGGCTGGCCGAGCTGACCGACGTGGTCACCGAGCTGCTGCTGCCGGTCGCGGCCCGCGACGAGGAGAGGCTCGAGGAGATCCTGGCGAAGTACCGCGGGGACTTCTCTTGAGCCGCGCCCGACACGTTCCCCGTCGGGCCTTCCTCCACATCGGTCTGCCGAAGACCGGTACGACCTACCTCCAGCACGTCCTGTGGGGCAACCGCGACCGGTTGCGCAAGGACGGCGTGCTGCTGCCCGGCTTCGGGCACCGCGAGCACCTCTGGGCCGCCCTCGACCTGCAGGAGCGGCCCCGCCTGGCCAAGCGCCACGAGAAGGCGCCCGGCAGCTGGCAGCGTCTCGTCGACCAGGCGCTCGGCAGTGACCAGGACGTGCTGCTGACCCACGAGTTCCTGTGCGGCGCGAGCACCGAGCAGGCGGCTCGCGCGGTCACGTCCTTCGGCGACGCCGAGGTGCACCTGGTGGTCACCGCCCGCCCGTCCGCCGACGTCGTGTCGGCGGGATGGCAGGAGTCGGTGAAGAACGGCAGCACCGTCGACCTCGACGCCGTGATGGCCGGGAGGTCCGCGGGCGGTCCCGAGTTCAGCATGCGCACCTGGGACCTCGCCGGGGTGCTGGAGCGGTGGACCCCCGACCTGCCGCCCGAGCGGGTGCACGTGCTCGTCATGCCCGGTCCTGACGAGCCGCGCGACGCCCACTGGCGGCACTTCGCCGAAGTCCTCGGCGTCGACCCGGCCGGGTACGACGCCCCTGCCGAGTCCCTGAACCCGGCGCTGGGGATCGTCCAGATCGAGCTGCTGCGACAGGTCAACAAGCACCTCACCGGCTACTCGGCGCGCGACCGCGGGGTCTGGATCCGCGGCTACCTCGCCGAGGACCTGCTCGCCGGCCAGGAGCGCGAGCGGGGCCGGCTGCCCGCCCAGTACCTCGACCGGGTCGCCGAGCTCGACCGGGCAGCGGTCTCCCTCATCACCGACCGGGGGTTCGACGTCAGGGGCGACCTGGCCCGTCTCACGGCCTCGGAGCACGGGGCGACGGGGGCTGCGCGGGTGCCCGAGAGCGTCTCGCCGGAGGAGCTTCTCGAATCGGCGGGCCGTCTCGTCGCTGCTATCGTGGCCGACGTTCGCGCGAGCACAGGTGATGTGCCGCCACGGTTCCGCGGGAACCTCTGACTCGGGCACTCGACCGTGCCATGTAGGAGTAATTCGACGTGCGTCACAAGATCCTGTCCCTGTTCACCGTCTGGGGCCTCGCCGCCAGCCTGGTCGTCCCGGCCGTCGCCGCCGGTGCGCTGACCGCAGGTGCGAGCGCCGCTGCACCGGCAGCTGCCCAGCCCGCCGCCCAGCCGGCGGCGCCGGCCGCGCGCAAGCCGGGCAAGCCGAACAAGAAGTGGAAGGTCCCCGTCGGGCCGAAGTTCAACAACCCGATGATCCCCAAGGACCGGTTCGTCATCGAGCGCCACATCCTGCGGGCCATCCGCAACACGCCCAAGGGCGAGAAGATCGTCATCTCGGCCTACTCGCTCGACCGGCAGGTCTTCGCCGACGAGCTGATCCGAGCGCACAAGCGCGGGGTCAAGGTGCAGGTGCTGCTCAACGACCACCTCGTCCCCAACGCCCAGGTGCGCATCCAGCGGGTGCTGGGCCACAAGACGAAGAAGTCGAGCTTCCTCAAGCGCTGCGTCTCGGGCTGCCGCGCGGACGAGAACGAGTACAACAACCTGCACAGCAAGTTCTACCTGTTCAGCCGCACCGGCCGGAACCGCAACGTCGTGATGCTCGGGTCGCAGAACATGACGCTCAACGCTGTGCGCTGGCAGTGGAACGACCTCTGGACCACGGTCGGCAAGAAGCAGCTCTACGACCAGTTCGTGACCCTGTTCAACGACATGCGCCCCGACTGGGACCGCCGCCGGGCGACGTACTCGTTCTGCGAGGACGGGCTGAACTGCCCCGCGGGCGACCAGCAGAAGTACTTCAACACGGTCTTCCCGCGCTACACCACGCCGCAGACCGACATCATCATCGACATCCTCAACAACGTGCAGTGCGTCTACACCGACGCCGCGGGCGCGCAGAAGCGCACGCTGCTGCGCCTGTCGATGCACACCATGCGCGGCAACCGCGGCAACTACATCGCCGACAAGCTCCGCGAGCTGTACGCCAACGGCTGCAACCTGCGCGTCAACTACGGCCTGATGGGCTTCTACACCAAGCAGCACATCGGCGCCCCGACCGCCCGCGGTCGCGTGCCCCTGCGCTCGACCGGCTTCAACCTCGTCGACGACCCGGTGTCCACCACGACGGTCGACGAGGAGGAGCCGGAGAACATCGAGCGCTACACGCACCAGAAGTACTTCGTGCTGCGGGGCTCCTACCGCGGCAACGTCGACAGCAACATCGTGTGGACCGGGTCGACCAACTGGTCGAGCCTCGGCACCCCGCAGGACGAGATCCTGTTCGCGATGCACGGGCGCCAGATGGTGCGCGACTACCTCAAGAACTTCAACCTGATGTGGCAGAAGCCCTACAGCCGCGACGCCTACACCACGACGTACTCCGAGTGGAAGATGGTCAACGGCCGTCGCGTCGGCACGCAGCCGGTGACCACGATCGAGCCCGACGGGCTCAAGGCCGGCGGGCCCACGTGGGAGGACGACTGACCCGAGGACGGGCCGCGGTCCGGGAGGTCACTCCTGGAACGCGGCGTCCTCGGCCGGCAGCAGCGACTCGGCGAGCGCGCGGACCTCGTCGGGCGAGGCGCCCTGCAGCACGACGGTGCTGCCCTTGAGGTCGAGCGCGAGCACGTCGAGGCCGTCCTCGGCCTGCCACGCCGACCAGGTGCCGGTGCCGTAGTCGGACAGGTCGACCTCGTCGGCGGGCGTCAGGCCCGTGGCGTCGGCGAGAGCGTCCTCGGCGGTGCCGGGGAGCTGGTCGAGGCTCACCTCGCCGGTGGGGCTGGTGAACTCCATCCGCCACCACTGCGGGTCGGCGACGTAGCCGCCGCCGACGGTCGTCCACCCGTCGGGCAGCACGGTCGGGACCATCGTGATCAGGTCGTCGCCCACCGCCTGCAGCGCGGCCCTGCGGTAGCGCGGCTTGACCGCCGGCTCCTCACCGAAGTCGACGAACGTGACCTCGGCGGGCTCCTCGGAGGGCTCCGTGGACGGCTCCGCGCCGGAGCTCGGGCTCGCCGACGTGCCCGCCTCCGGGTCCTCGGCGGTGTCGTTCCCGTCGCTGCAGGCGCTGGTCACCAGGGCGAGCGATGCGGCGAGGGCGGCTCCGGAGCTCAGTGTCAGTCGCATGCGCCCCATGGTCTCACGAGCCGTGTGACGTCTCTCTCGGTTCGCAAGCCTGCCCAGGTGAACGGGTGATAACTAGACTCCCCAGCGTTCCGCCCACGAGCGCACAGGAGCCACCGCATGCCCCGCCTCTGCCAGACCGACGGCCTCTCCGAGGACCAGAGCGAGATCCTGAAGGCGGTGCGCCAGTTCGTGGACGAGCAGATCATCCCGGTGGCGCAGGACCTCGAGCACGCGGACGAGTACCCCCAGGAGATCGTCGACGGGCTCAAGGAGCTCGGTGTGTTCGGGCTGACGATCCCCGAGGAGTTCGGCGGGCTGGGGGAGTCGCTGCTGACCTACGCGCTGGTGGTCGAGGAGATCGCGCGCGGGTGGATGAGCGTCTCGGGCGTGATCAACACCCACTTCATCGTGGCCTACATGCTGGTCCAGCACGGCACGCAGGAGCAGAAGGAGAAGTACCTCCCGCGGATGGCGACCGGGGAGGTCCGCGGCGCGTTCTCGATGTCCGAGCCCGGTCTCGGCAGTGACGTGTCGGCGGTGTCGACGAAGGCCACGCGGGCCGAGGACGGGTCGTACTCCATCACGGGCCAGAAGATGTGGCTGACCAACGGCGCCACCTCGACGCTCGTGGCGGTGCTGACGAAGACCGACGAGGGCGCCGACAGCGTCTACAAGAACATGACGACGTTCCTGGTCGAGAAGGAGCCCGGCTTCGGCGAGACCGCCCAGGGCGTCACCGTGCCCGGCAAGATCGAGAAGATGGGCTACAAGGGCGTCGAGACCACCGAGCTCATCCTCGAGGGCCACCAGATCGGCGCCGAGCAGATCCTCGGCGGGGAGCCCGGCAAGGGCTTCTTCCAGATGATGGACGGCGTCGAGGTCGGCCGGGTCAACGTCGCGGCCCGCGCCTGCGGGCTGGCCTGGCGCGGCTTCGAGCTCGCCATCGCCTACGCCCAGCAGCGCAAGACCTTCGGCAAGCCGATCGCCGAGCACCAGGCGGTGCTGTTCCGGCTCGCGGAGATGGCCACCAAGGTCGAGGTCGCCCACACCATGATGGTCAAGGCCGCCCGTCTCAAGGACACCGGGCAGCGGATGGACGTCGAGGCCGGCATGGCCAAGATGGTCGCCAGCGAGTACGCCAACGAGGTCGTGGAGGACTCCTTCCGCATCCACGGCGGCTACGGCTACTCCAAGGAGTACGAGATCGAGCGCCTCATGCGCGAGGTCAAGTTCATGCTCATCGGCGAGGGCACCTCCGACATCCAGAAGATGATCATCGGCCGCAGCCTCCTCAAGGACTACCAGCTGCGCTAGGCGCCGGCGGCCGCATCGGCCGCGGCCAGCGCCTCGCTGGCTGCCTCGACGACGTCGGGGGAGAGGACGTGCTCGATGGCGAGCGCCGACGCCCCGAGCACGGCGGCCTCGCCGCCCGCCCGTGAGGTGACGATGCGCAGGTGCTCGGTGGCCAGCGGCAGCGACCGCTGGTAGACCGACTCGCGGATCCCGGCGAGGAGGTGCTCGCCCGCGCCGGCGACCTGCCCGCCGATCACCACGACCGACGGGTTGATGAGGTTGACCATCGTCGCCACGACCTCCCCGATGTCGCGACCCGCCTGGCGTACGACGGCCATGGCCGGCTGGCTGCCCGCGCGCACCAGCTCGACGACGTCGCCCCCGGTCTCGGCCTCCTCGCCCAGCTGGCGCACGGCTGCGGCCAGCGCCGGCCCCGCTGCGACGGCCTCGAGGCACCCCGTGTTGCCGCAGCGGCAGACCACCTCGTCGGCCCCCGGCACGCGCACGTGCCCGAGGTCGCCCGCCGTGCCCTGCGCGCCGCGCTGGAGGACGCCGCCCGTCACGATGCCGGCGCCGATGCCGGTGGCGACCTTGATCAGCACCAGGTCGTCGACGTCGCGCAGGTGCTGCCGGCGCTCGCCCAGCGCCATGATGTTCACGTCGTTGTCGACCAGCACCGGCACGGGGTAGACCTCCTGGAGGTGCCCCGGCACGTCGTAGCGGTCCCAGCCCGGCATGATCGGAGGGTTGATCGGGCGCCCGGTCGAGTGCTCGACGGGTCCGGGCAGGCCGATCCCGATGGCGCCGAGGTCGCCCAACGGGCGGTCGGTGCGCGCCACCAGGTCGCGCACCGACTCGACCACCCAGCCGAGCACGGCCTCGGGGCCCTCGGTGACCGCGATGCGCGCGTCGACCTCGCCCAGGATGGCGCCGTCGAGGTCGGTCAGGGCGGCGCGGACGTGGGTGGCCCCGATGTCGACGCCCACCACCAGCCGCGCGCTGCGGTTGAGCGCGAACAGGGCGGGCGGGCGCCCGCCGGTGGAGCGGGCCCCGCCGAAGGGGGCGATCAGCCCGAGCCGGGTGAGGGTGTCGATCCGGGTGGCGATGGTGGACCGGGCCAGGCCGGTGGCCTCGGCCAGCTGGGCTCGGGTCCACGGCCTCCCGTCGCGGAGGAGGTCGAAGAGTTCACCCGTGCGCACGGCCGGAGTCAAGCACAGACGGGACTTTGAACACCAGACCCAAGACTTTTGAAAGGTTCTCGACAAAAGCCGGTGACGCATGCCACAGTGACGCCGTGCCCGCTACCGCTCCGCCCGCTCCGGCTCCTGCCCCGGTCCTGGTCGCCTCCGGCATGACCAAGAGCTTCTTCGGCAACACCGTGCTGGCCGACGTCGACCTGACCCTCGAGCCGGGCGTCGTGCACGGGCTGGTCGGGGAGAACGGCGCCGGCAAGTCGACGCTGATGAAGATGCTGGCCGGTGTCCACACCCCCGACCGCGGCACCATCGAGGTCGGCGGCGAGCAGGTCTCGTTCACCCACCCGGTGCAGGCCCAGGGAGCGGGCGTGTCGACGGTGTTCCAGGAGTTCAACCTGCTGCTCGAGCGCACCATCGCCGAGAACATCTGGCTCGGCCGCGAGCCGCGCCGCTTCGGCCAGGTGGGCCCGGTCGACACCGCCCGCATGCGCCGCGACACCGACGAGCTCCTGTCAGGACTCGGGGTGGCCGGGCTCAAGGCCGGCACGCTCGTGCGCAGCCTGTCGGTCGCCGAGCAGCAGATCGTCGAGATCGCCAAGGCCGTGAGCTTCGACGCCAAGGTGATCCAGATGGACGAGCCCACCGCAGCCCTCGCCGACCACGAGGTCGAGCTGCTCTACACGATCATCCGCCGCCTCACCGAGCGCGGAGTCGCCATCGTCTACGTCTCGCACCGGCTCAAGGAGGTCTTCGACCTCTGCCAGACGATCACCATCCTCAAGGACGGCCAGCACGTCGCCACCCGCCCGGCCGCCGAGCTGTCCGAGGCCGAGCTGGTGCGCCTCATGGTCGGCCGCCCGCTGACGACGTACTTCCCGGAGAAGCCCGAGGACGCCGTGGTGGGTGAGGTGCGCCTCGCGCTCGACGGGGTGGGCAACGGCTACGTCGACGACGTCTCGCTGGAGGTGCGCGCGGGGGAGATCGTCGGCATCGCCGGCCTCCAGGGCTCCGGACGCACCGAGCTGCTGGAGACGATCTTCGGCGTGCACCGCGTGGCACGCGGCACGATGACCCTCGACGGCGCACCGCTCGAGGTCGCCAGCCCCCGCCAGGGCGTGCGCGCCCGGCTCGCCTTCATCACCGAGGACCGCAAGGCCAAGGGCCTCGCCCTCAACCAGTCCATCCTCGACAACGCGCTCGGCGTCGTGCGCTCGGTCTTCCCGCGCCGCACCGGCGCGGCTCGCCGGGAGATGCCGGGCGTGCTGTCCGGCCTCGACGTCGCCGCGGCGAGCCTGGGCCAGGAGGTGCAGTTCCTCTCGGGGGGCAACCAGCAGAAGGTCGTGCTGGCCCGGTGGCTGAGCATCGACCCGCTGGTCGTGCTCATGGACGAGCCCACGCGCGGTATCGACGTCGGGGCCAAGCACCGGGTCTACGAGCTCATGCGCGAGCTGACCCGGAAGGGCGTGGCGGTGCTGATGGTCTCCAGCGAGCTGCCCGAGGTGATCGGGATGTCGGACCGCATCCTCGTGATGCGCGACGGCAGGCTCGCCGGCGAGCTCCCGGCCGGTGCGAGCGAGGAGGCCGTGCTGGCCATGGCCACGGGCGCAGCCACGGACGGCGAGGCGGCATGAGCGCGACGACCGACCACGGCACCGGGACCCCGGAGCCGGCCGCGGAGCCCCAGGAGTCCGTACGCCGGAGACGCGCCGCGCGCCCGCGGGCCGAGCGCCGCCGCCTCGACTCGACCGGCCTGATCTACCTCGTGCTGGTCTGTGTCGTCGCGGTCTCGGCCGTGCTCACCGGCGTCGAGGGACGCAACTTCTTCAGCCAGGGCAACGTGTGGGCCGTCCTCACCGCGATGAGCGTCCTCGGCCTGATCGCCATCGGCCAGACGCTGGTGATCCTGGTGGGCAGCCTGGACCTGTCGGTCCCCTACGTCGTCAGCCTCGCGACCGTGGTCGCGGCCGGCGGCATGAAGGGCCTCGACGGCAACATCCCTGCCGCGGTGGTCAACACGCTGGGGCTGTGCGCCGTGATCGGGCTCGTGATGGGGCTGCTGGTCAGCCTTCTGCACGTCCACGGCTTCATCGCCAGCCTCGGCATCGGCCTCGTCGTGAGCGGCTACCTCGGCACCAACTACCAGGGCAGCCACGGCTCCGCGGCCCCCGACCTGCGGCTGCTGGGGCGCAGCGGCATCGCGGGGTGGATCCCCACCGCGTTCATCGTGCTGCTGGTCTGCGCGGCGCTGGTGACCCTGCTGCTGCGCCACACCCGACTCGGCCACCACGTCTACGCGATCGGCGGCAACCGCGAGGTCGCCCGCATGTCGGGGGTGCGGACCGCCCTTCCCGTGGTCTCCGCCCACGTGCTCTGCTCGGTGCTGGCCGGACTGGCCGCGCTGCTCCTCCTCTCCCGCACCGGTGTCGGATCGCCGACGATCGGGTCGCAGGGCCGCTACGACCTGCTGTCCATCGCCGCCGTCGTGCTCGGCGGCACCCTGCTCGCCGGCGGCAAGGGCAGCGTCGTCGGCACGATGGGCGGCGTCGCCATCTTCGCGGTGCTGGACAACGTCATGGGCGTCATGGAGGTCAACCCGTTCCTCAAGGACTTCGTCCGCGGGCTCGTGATCGTGCTGGCGGTCGCCGTCTACGCGCGCCGCAGCGTCGTACGCCGCCCTCCGCGCTTCGGTGCGTCGCGGCCGCTCCTCCCAGTCCCGTCCGCGAAGGGCACGTCCACACCAGGGGAGCAGGCATGAGCACCACCACCTCCGCCACCGGCTCCGGCGGCACCGCCGGTCGTACGCTGCCGCTGAGCGAGGGCTCGATCGTCCAGCGGCTGGTGCGCGGCGCCGTCACCCCGGGAGGCGCGGTCTTCATCCTCGCCGCGGTCCTCTTCGTCGCGGTGGTCTGGGCGAACCCCTCCTTCGGCGACCCGCCGCAGCTGATCCGCTTCATCGGTCGCACCGCGCCGATCGCGATCGCCGCGATGGGGCAGTACTACGTGATCGTCTCGGGGGAGTTCGACCTCTCCATGGGAGCCGTCATCGCCACCCAGGTCGTGATCGCCGGCAACTACATCGGTGACGACGAGGGACGCGTGCTGCCCGCCATCGGGCTGATGCTGCTGATCGGCGTCGCCGTCGGCCTGGTCAACGGCTTGGCGACCACGCTGCTCAAGGTGCCGAGCTTCATCGTCACCCTCGGCACGATGCTGGCCCTGGGCGGGCTCGTCCGGTTCCTGACCGGCGGAGCGGCCACCGGCAACCCCGTGGACACGTTCCGCGAGATCGGCCGCGGTGGCATCCAGGACGTCCCCGTCGTGGAGGTGCTGCCCTACCCGGTGATCATCCTCGTGGTGATCATGGCCGCCGGCGTGTGGCTGATGCGCTCGCCGTTCGGTCGCACGATCATCGCCACCGGCGACAACCCGGACGCCGCGGCCCTCGCCGGGGCGCACGTGTGGTGGGTCAAGACCCGCGCCTTCATCCTGTCCTCGCTCTCGGCCACGGTCGCCGGCATCCTGCTCGTGGGGTACGCCGGTGTGCACCCGTCGGTGGGCGCCGGCTACGAGTTCCAGGCCATCACCGCGGTCGTCCTCGGAGGTGTGGTCCTCGGCGGTGGCCGGGGGTGGCTGCTCTCGGCCGCGGCGGGCGCCTTCGCGCTCGAGCTGCTCTTCTCGTTCCTCAACTTCCAGGAGGTCGAGTCCACCTGGAGGCCGACGGTCCAGGGCGTGATCATCATCCTCGCCGTCGCCGCTGCCGGCCGCGCCTGGTCCGTGGGCCGGCGCCCCGCCCGTACGCCACCACCCGCTCCACCCGCTGCACCCGCACCATCACCCACCACTGCCCGCCCGGGCACTGAAACAGGAGAAATCTGATGCGCCGAAAGATGCACCGCGCGCCGATGGCCGTGGCCTCGGCACTGCTGCTCGGGGTGTTCGCCACGTCCTGCAGCACCGAGGACCCGACGGACGCCGGTTCCGGGACCGACGACACCTCGGAGACCTCGGAGTCCCCCGACGCCTCCGAGAGCGCCGAGGAGGGCGGCGAGCAGGAGTGGTTCGACCAGGCCGTCTACGACGAGCAGTACGAGCAGCGCTCGGCGACCTTCGAGGGCGACCCGGAGACGCCGTGGCTGCAGTACATCGACGGGGAGATGACCGACACGTCCGAGTACAAGTCCGACAAGGCCGGCAAGGCGTGCTTCGCCAACGCCTCGATCTCCAACCCGTGGCGCCAGACCGGCTGGATCACCATGAACCAGCAGCTCGAGGCCCTGCAGGAGGAGGGCGTCATCTCCGAGATGGAGACGCGCGACGCCGGTGACGACGACAACACGCAGATCGCCGACATCGACTACTTCATCTCCGAGGGCAACTGCGACGCCTTCATCATCTCGCCCAACTCCACCGCCGCCATGACCGACGCGGTCGAGCGTGCCTGCGAGACCGGCAAGCCCGTCATCGTCTTCGACCGCGGCGTGCAGACCGACTGCGCCACCACCTTCATCCACCCGATCGGTGGCTTCGCGTGGGGCATCGACACCGCGGAGTTCCTCATCGACAACCTCGAGGAGGGCGACAAGGTCGTCGCGCTGCGCATCCTGCCCGGCGTCGACGTGCTCGAGCAGCGCTGGGCCGCGGCCGAGAAGCTCTTCGAGGAGAACGGCATCGAGGCGGTCGACTTCTTCACGGGTGCTGACCCGACGGAGATCAAGACCTTCATCACCGACGAGCTGAACAAGGGTGAGGTCCAGGGCGTCTGGATGGACGCCGGTGACGGCGCCGTCGCCGCGATCGAGGCCTTCGAGGACTTCGGCGCCGACCTGCCGGTCATGACCGGTGAGGACGAGATGAGCTTCCTGCGCAAGTGGGAGGAGACCGGCCTGACCGGCCTCGCCCCCGTCTACAGCAACTTCCAGTGGCGCACCCCGCTCCTCGCGCTCCAGAAGATCTGGGCCGGCGAGGAGGTCCCGAAGGAGTGGGTCCTGCCGCAGGTCCCGATCACCGAGGACGAGCGCGCGGACTACCTCGAGGCCAACGAGGGCATGCCCGACGGCCACTACGCCAAGTTCGGCGGCGAGGACCTGCCGGGCTACCCCGAGGTGTGGCAGGAGCGCCAGATCCCCTGAT
>NZ_JAUZVE010000064.1:0-35533 GCF_031844425.1 Microbacterium sp. ARD31 | reverse complement strand
CCCGGTAGCCGGGGAACGACTGGGCCCGGCCGGTGAAACCATGCGCCCACTCGGTGAGATCGTCCAGCCGCCCCCTGTGCGTCAGGATGGGGTGAGACACCAGCACTGCTGACCTTCGCACTGCACGGGGCGAGAACGGACCAATACTGAGATGACGATGACGGTTGCTGACGTCGGCACCGATGATGGGGCTATGGCTCCTCGTGCTGACCGGCCCAAGAGGCGGACGTTCACCGCCGAGTTCAAAGCGGCGATCCTGGCCGAGTACGACGCCGCGGACCGCTCTGGGCGTGGGGAGATCCTGCGCCGGGAGGGCCTGTACACCTCCCACATCATCGAGTGGCGCAAGGCCGCGGCCGCCGGCTCGCTGTCCGGGCTGGGCAGCAAGCCGCGGGACCGGCGCGAGCGGGAGCTGCAGGCGCTACGGGCCCGGGCGGAGAAGGCCGAGGCCGAGCTGGCCAAGACCAGGGCGGCGCTGGACCTGATGGGAAAAGCACACGCGCTCTTGGAGACGCTCTCCGAGAGCGCGGACAAGCCGCCGCGGTCGCCGCGGTGATCAACCCGGCCGTCGACGGGCTGGCCGAGCACGTCGGCACCGCGGCTGCGTGCGCGCTGCTGGGTCGCTCCCGCGCCAGTCACTACCGGGCCAAGAACCCGCCACCGCCACGTCCACGGACACCGCGGCCGGCACCGGCGAACAAGCTGTCCGCCGCCGAGCGGGCCCACGTGCTGGCCGTGTTGACCAGCCAGCGGTTCGCGGACAAGTCGGTCGCCCAGGTCTGGGCCACGCTGCTGGACGAGGGCACCTACCTGTGCTCGATGTCCACGATGCACCGGATCCTGCGCGAGCACGACATGGCCGGGGAACGGCGCCGGCAGGCGAGCCACCCGCCCCGGACCCGGCCCGAGCTCGTCGCGACGGCGCCGGGGCAGGTGTGGAGTTGGGACATCACAAAGCTCAAGGGGCCGGAGCGGGGCGTGTACTACGACCTGTACGTCGTGCTCGACATCTTCTCCAGGTTCGTCGTGGGCTGGACCATCGCGGCCCGCGAGGACGCCGAGATCGCCAAGAACCTGCTCGAGCACGCCATGGGCATCCATGGCGTGCCGGAGGCGATCCACGCCGACCGCGGGACCTCGATGACCTCCAAACCGGTCGCTCAGCTGCTCGTCGACCTCGGGGTGGCCAGGTCGCACTCCCGCCCGCACGTGTCGAACGACAACCCTTACAGCGAGGCGGCGTTCAAGACGCTGAAGTACGCCCCGGTCTTCCCCGAGCGCTTCGGGTCCCTGGCCGACGCCGGCGCGTTCGCCGAGCAGTTCTTCGCCTACTACAACCACGAGCACCGCCACTGCGGGATCGGGCTGCACACCCCCGCCAGCGTCCACTTCGGCACCGCCGGGCAGGTCCGCGCCCAGCGCCAGGCCACCCTGGACGCGGCCTACGCCGCCCGTCCCGAGCGCTTCGGCCACCGCCGACCCCAGGCGCCCAAGCTGCCCGAGGCCGCCTGGATCAACCAGCCCTCACAGGAGGCCCTCATACAGACCGCCTGACGGAATCTGTCTCACCCGCCTTGACACTTTCCGGAAGACCACGGCCTGCTCACTCGCACCGTCTACCCCGAGGTTCCCGCTCGCGTGGAGTACGAACTTACTGACCTCGGACACAGCGCAGCCGCCCCGTTGAAGCATCTGCGCGACTGGGTTGAACACAACGTCGGAACCGACCAGTAGCGACCCCCTCGGCGCTACATCGAGCCAGGAGTCCCGGCCTCCGCGTAATACCGCGTCAACACAGACGAGGCGTCGCGGTCGCCGTCACCGGACACGACAGAGTTCAGCAGGTACCGGTACCCGTCACCGGTCGTCATCACCCTAATTGATAACGTCACACCTAGAAGGTGCGAAGTAACCGACGCGCGAGCACAGGAGCGCTTCTGTCATTTCGAAGGCGAGACTTCGCGCGATTGGGATTCGCCGGGCCATCCTTCTTCTCTTTCGTCGAACGTCACCGCAACACCGTGTCGCTGGGGTTCGTGAAATCTTCTTCCGGAAGCGAAACCCAGGTACTGCGCCATGAGGAACTCGCCGCAGCGATGCACAGGCGTTCGACAGTTCGGTCGCACGAACCGATCGTTTGTTAACGGACGGCACTGTACGTCGATCGAAAGTCGCGCCGACACCCCCTGCGAATTCGCGTCGCGGGATAGTTTGCCAGGATCCGGCGATCAGCGTGGTGCGCATCAAGGAGGTGCGCAGCGGCCTCAGCACGAGGAGCCTGCCCGCGAGGCCGACCACCCCGCCCCTAGGAACGGTAGGAGTGCGACGTCGGGGCGAGCTGGGGGCCACCCCCCGAGACCGAAAGTAGCACCGCAGCGACGATAAGCGCCACGCCAACCAGGGTGGTCGTCAGCTCCCCGACCAACGAACCGATCCATCCGCGTTCCTGGAGGTCTCGGAACATCCTTATGCTCAGCCCGAACGTTCCGTTCGAGCTGCGAACCGATCGTCTCGATGCGTCGTGGCAGACGCCTCAGCTGTCCACCGATGACCTGGAGTTGCACGCGGCCGTCGGCGAACATCTCCCTTGAGTCCATCGCCAGACGTATGAAATGAGGAGTTCGAGCAAGGGCCCGATCGACCAAGTCGTAGTCGGCAACGAGCTGGCACAGCGTTCCCTCGAGTGACACGAAGGAAACGACTGGCGTTCTCCTCCGCTGTTGGGGACGTCGGGTCGGCTGAAATAATGGCCGGGACGATACGGTGGCGAGTCAGAGCGCCGTGATCCACCGCGCGATCTCGTCAGCGAGCTCGTCGCTATTGTCTTCGACCATCAGCATGTGGCCGTTCCCAGCGAGAAGAGGCAGTTCGGACGACCAGAAGGTGACGGCGGCGCCCTGATCGGTGAGCCAGGCCACGATGTCCTGATCCAGCTGCGAGGGGTGGTCGGTATCGGCTCCACCCGTGAAGACGAGAATCGGCTTGTTCGTGAACGCGTCGGTCGGCCCGATCCTCATTTGGCTCCCACCGATGTTCTGACGCTGATAAAGCATCCGGGCCGGGATCGGCCGAAGGGTGCGGCGGAACACCTCGATGCACTCGCGGGGGAACCGCCGGCTGGGTCCGATGGCCTTGTCGTTCACGAAGGCGCTTGTGGGTTCCCAGAAACCCATCTTCGGGATGGTCCAGTCGATGGCCGCTCCACGGATGGAGACCTCCTGGTCGGACTCCCTCACGATCTCGGGCACCGCCTGTATATTTCCAGGCGGGCCCGGAGCGACGGCTACGAGCCCGTCGATGAGATCGCCATGCGTCTCTAGGAGGCGGAAGCCAATCGGACCTGCCATCGAGTGCACGACCAGCACGACGTTCCGGCCGAGACCAGAGAGGAACACGCCCATCCCTCGGCACACGCTCTCATAGTCCAGCCGCGCAGACGCCGCACGATCATCGACGTGTTGGGCCGCCTCATAGGACAACCCCAGCCAGTCCACCACCAGCACACCGTAGCCAAGCGATACCAATCGTGCCGCCCAGCCCTGTCGGCCGTCGGGCGTCTCGAGATAGTACTCGTTCGAGGCACCACCCCCGTGCACGAGGACGATCCACCGAGCAGGCGCACCCGACGGCGCCAGTTCGGTGTACGAGATCGGCGCGACGTCGTCTGGGCGTGAAATCGAATCCATAGCTTCCCCAGGCCTGTTAGGCAATGACGGCGTCGAGGGCCCGTGCGAGCCTCTCCGGATGCGTGAGCATCACCAAATGGCTTCCGTCGATCTCGATCGTGCGCGGACTATCAAGCCGCCCGGCCGCGGCCTGGTAGATCTCAGCGGGAACGGTCTGGTCCTGAGCGAGGAACACATAACTTGACGGGATGCTGCTCGCCCAGAACCGGTCGAGGCGGATCGGCTCATTGGACCAGCCTGCCGGCGTTGGGACGAGCCTCGGCTCGAGCGCGGCGAGCTGCTGCTGCTCGAACGGGGACATGTCCTGCATAGTCGCGGCCCAGAGCTCAGGCGGCATGACGATGGTGTTGTCGTCGGACTGACTCGCAAGCGCCTTCATCGCTGCGACCAACGGATCGGGGAGCACGTCGTTAATGGTCTCGCCGTCGCGCAGCACCCAGGCGTCGACGAAGACGACCCGGCCGATGCGCTCGGGCATCGCCTCAGCGACGAGTTGGATGAGCGGACCTCCGCCGCTATGACCGACGAGCACGATGTCGAGCTGGGTGAGCTCTCTTACCTGATCGATCAGATCGCGCGCCATCATGCTCATCGTGACGCCGGAGCGGTCCACGTCACCGTCTTCGAGACCGCGCAGCGTCGGCGCGATCACCTCGTGCCCCATTCTGCGCAATTCGTCGGCGACGCCGTCCCACGCCCAGCCGCCTACCCATCCGCCGTGCACCAGTACGATCTGCATTGATCATCCTCTTCGCATATTTATCTGCTGAGCAGAACTTGTTGCTAACTAGAAGACACAATAGCTTGCGCGGCGCCAACAGTCCAGCATGGCTCGAGCTCTCTTCAGAACGCGCCGAACGACCCCTGCACCAGGTCGCAGGGGAAAGAGACGACGAGCCTTCAGGAGGTCAGGTCGGCCAGACGTACGGCTGCCTCATCGAGGAGTGCGACGAGGGTCTTCACCTTGCGGGGAGGCAAGCGGAACACCGGGGCAGATGCGTTGATCGCCAACCGCAGCCCGCTCGCCGAGGGAACGGCCACGGCCACCGAGGCCACGCCCTCCTCGCTCTCCTCCCGGTTCGTTGCATAGCCCTGCTTCGCGACAAGATCCAGTTGTGCGAGGAGCTCGGTCTTGGTACGGATCGACTGCGGAGTCACCTGTGAGAGTTGCTCGTCGGGGTAGAGACGGTCCAATTGTTCTCGCGGGAGCTGCGCCAGGAGAACCTTTCCCGTGGAGGTGCAATGGGCCGGCATCTCCTTGCCCAACCGTGAAGCGACTCGCACCGCCGTCGTCGGTTCCGAGACTGCGAGAAAGCGAGTGGAGTTGCCGTCGAGCGTGCCGAGGTGAACCGTCTCGCCGGCTTGGTGGCTGAGTTCCTCGAGGATCGGTTGCACGATCTGCGGGATGTCCATCTTTCTCAGCACCGAGAAGGCGATCGTGGTCAACGACGGCCCTGGCCCGTATGTCTTCGTTCGCGGGTCTTGCCGCACGAATCCTCGCCATTGAAGCATCGCGAGGATGCGATGCGCCGTTGAGGTCGCGACACCCAGGTGCTTGCTGGCGTCCGTCAGTCGAAGTTCGTTCTTCTCACCGAGCAGGAGCAGGAGTTTCAGGGCATTGTCGACCGACTCGATCGGTATTGCGGAGCCGCATCGACTCCGTCGGCTGCTCTATTTCTCTGCACAACAGAAACTGTATCGTTCCTGCCGGCCCTCAGGGCCGCCATCAAGGGCAAGGCGATCCCGTCCAGGTCTATCCGGACGCCGATTCGAGCAGCCGGCCCAGTCGTACACGAACGTCGGAAAGCGACGATCCCGCTGCGATGGACCGGCGGACTTCGACGAGAGCGCGGGGCCAATTCAGTACCACTGCCCCGTCGAATGACAGACCATTCTGAGAGTACAGAGACGCGATCCGGTCGGGTGTTCGAGGGTCCGTCACCATCTCGGGGTTGACTGCCGTCGTGCGACCGACGATGTGCAGCTTCCAGTTGAACTGGTCACTCCAGACATACTCGACAGGCAGATATGAGCGTCGGTCGTCGGGATGAGCGATGTTGTGCGCGACACAGCGCGCCTGGTCGACCGCATTCGTCCAGTGCTCAAGACGGGTGAGATCGCCGCGAACCGGATGCCGCCACCGCGCAACATCGCCGATCGCATGGATTTCCGGGGCGCCTAGTGCCGTGAGGAATTCGTCGCAGACGAGACCGTCGTCGATCTCGAGCCCTGAGTCCTCGAGCCATTCGACGTTCGGCACTGCCCCGATGCCGATGACGACGACATCACCGTGGAGCTCGGAACCGTCATCCAGGAGCACGCGGAAGTCTCCCTTCGCACCGTCGATCTGCGCGACCGTCCGTCCGAGAACCGCATGTACGCCATGCCGGGAGTGCTTCTGCGAGAAGAGGGCGCCAATCTCGTCACCGAGCCGGCGTGACATCAGGTCGCGTGTCGCCGAGACCAGGGTGACATCGACTCCGAGCCCAAGAGCGGTCGCGGCGACCTCGGCGCCGATGAAGCCCGCTCCGATGACGATGATCCTGCGATCGGGAACTAGCTCGGCGCGCAGCCGGTCTGCGTCGTCGAGTGTCCGCAGCACATGGATTCCCTCGCCTTCACCCCACGGCGACGGCCGCGCGCGGACGCCGGTCGCCACCACGAGGTCATCGAAGCCGACCCGCCGTCCATTCGCCAGCCGGAGCTCCGACAACGCACGGTCCAGACCTACCGCCGGCACACCGAGACGAAGGTCGATGTTAAGCTCGAGCGCCTCCGCCGCCGTGAGGAGCGTGACCTCGGCTGCACCTGCACCGACGAGGTATCCCTTCGACAGCGGCGGCTTGTCGTAGGGCAGCACGGGCTCGGAGCCGATGAGCACAACGTCTCCGCGATACCCCTCTGCCCGAAGCGCCTGCGCGGCCCGTACCCCCGCGATCGACGCACCGACAATCGCTGTCGTCATTCGTCTTCCACCCGGAGCGCGGAAACCGGGCAGCTGTTCGCCGCCTCGGTGACCCGTTTCCGGTCGGCCTCGTCGACCTCTGTTCTGAGCAGGATCACGACGCCGTCGTCATCGAGATCGAAATAGTCTCCCGCGGCCATGATGCAGTTGGCGTAGCCCTGACAGAGCCCGAGATCCGCTTTCACGACAGGCATGTGTCACTCCTCTCCTGCTTCTTCAGGCGTTATCTCAGGGAACATCGGTGCGAACGGTTGGGCGATCATGGCGGAGAACGTCGCCGTAGTCTGCCAGGTCAGCGCCTCGAGCTCGAGCGGATCGAGAGCGACCCACTGCCCGGATCGCGGCGACTCGATCAGGAGCCGGGAGCCGTTGCGTGTCTCCACGCGAGATACCCGGATCTCCGAGAACTCATTGGCGATCGAGATCGGAGCCCCTACCCGCTGGTCTTCGAGCCGCTGACGTTCGTCTGCTGCTGCGATGGCCGCGATGCGGTCGTCCTCTTCGCCTTCCCATTCGAGTTTCATAGGAAGATCGCCAGATTCTGTGTGCGCAAGACCGACTCGTCGACCGTGATGGTTCGGCGTGCGAGCTGCAACCCGCCGCCGACACGTCGCAGAACGTCTTCGCGGCCGGCCGAGATCACCGCGGGCTCGTGCACGTCGCCGCGACTGCGGAAAAGAAGCACCGCAGAATCGACGACGACCTCGCCCGGGACGTCGCTCTCGAAGGTGCGCACGTTCGTGACGAAGTGACGGAGCCGGGAGGGCGGATCCTCTGTCCAGGCGTGTTCCGTGAGGAAGCGGGCGACCCGCCGGCTCAGGGAGTACTTGTTCTCGTCCCAATGCGCCATGCCCGGAGACGTCGAGTACCCGGCGCCGAGCGCGGTAGTGACCTGCACGGGCATGATGTAGTGCACATCGTCGGCGATGAGGTCGAGCCAGTCCTCGTACCGCTGCTCGTCGAGGATGTATGCCTCTTCGACGAGCCACCTGTGCGTCTCCAGATGCAGGCCGTCCGAGAACGACAACGAACTCCCCACCCGCGTGGCTTTGGTCGTATGTGCTCCGAGCGGCGACTCTTTCAGTCGAACCCAGCGCGCCTCGGTCATGACAGCCCCTCCGGCATCCCCACCGACGAGATGATCAGCGCGGTCGGCTCCGTCTCGAGGTAGTCCGCCCAGCGCTCGAGCAGATGCCGCTGGTTGTACTCTCCGTAACCGACGTGGGCCACGCCCGGGCCAGAGAACGCGTCCGGTCCGAGCGGCTCCACGACGAATCTGCCGTCTTTCAGCACGCCCATCCGGCTGTTCAGCAGCAAGCGCCGCGCCATATTCCCTTTCGCGGTGTTCGTAAGGGACACCCAGTTCTCCACATCGTCCTGCTCGAACATCCCCGTGCTGCCGAAGCACATCAGGTACGCCTTGTACGACAGAGCCTTGAACTCCTCCGGTGCCGCTGCGTCGACGGCGAACCAGGAAAGCACCTCGGTCTCGTTCTCGCTGATCGGCTGCCAGGTACGGATCGAGATGAACGGGAGCACGTCGTCGCCGTCTTCCACCTTCGGCCAGTTGTGCACGAAGCTCATGTTCGGGAAGATCGAGGCCGCCGAGATCATGAAGCCGTTCTCGCCGATCACATTGAGCTGGTCCTGGGACCAGACCTCCTTCATCCGGTCGATCATCTCGTCGGGGTAGCCCACGTAGCGCAGCCGCTCCTCGAGCGTTCCCTCCGGAAGCTTGTAGGTCGTGCCTCCGCCGTTGCCCGCCCAGTACGTGTTGCCGTCTTTACGCTTCTCCGCCTTCGGTTCGCGGAAGAGGCCGATCTCGACCACCGAGGTGTGGGTCTGTGGCGTGTGGTACATGTCGCCGGCGAAGTTCTCTGCGCCGATCTTCCAGTTCGCCTTCACCCGCCAGCGCTGCGGGCCGCGGAGCTCGATGCCCGAGGAGCTCTGCTTCGTGTAGTAGTCGAGATAGAAAGCGAAATCGCCGAGGTAGTCGATCAGCGGTGGCGCATCCGGATCCATGCTGATGAAGATCAACCCGTTGTAGCTGTCGAGGCTCGGCGCCGGAAGCAGGCGGGCTCCCTTGCGATTGAAGCCAGCCTCGCCACCGTACGCCTCTTCGTGGAACGGCAGCCCCACGATTCGTCCGTCGTTGCGGTACGACCAGCCGTGATACGGGCAGCGGAAGTGCGAGGCGTTGCCCATTTCCGCCCGGCACACCTGCATTCCTCGGTGCAGGCACATGTTGAACATCGCCTTGACGGAGCCACTCTCGTCGCGCACCACGATGAACGAGTCGTCGAGCACTCGCCGCACCACGTAGTCGCCGGGCTGAGGGATCTCTGATTCGTGACCCACGAAGATCCACGCGCGACTGAACAAGCGCTCCCGCTCGAGCCCTGTGCGTCAGGATGGGGTGAGACACCAGCACTGCTGACCTTCGCACTGCACGGGGCGAGAACGGACCAATACTGAGATGACGATGACGGTTGCTGACGTCGGCACCGATGATGGGGCTATGGCTCCTCGTGCTGACCGGCCCAAGAGGCGGACGTTCACCGCCGAGTTCAAAGCGGCGATCCTGGCCGAGTACGACGCCGCGGACCGCTCTGGGCGTGGGGAGATCCTGCGCCGGGAGGGCCTGTACACCTCCCACATCATCGAGTGGCGCAAGGCCGCGGCCGCCGGCTCGCTGTCCGGGCTGGGCAGCAAGCCGCGGGACCGGCGCGAGCGGGAGCTGCAGGCGCTACGGGCCCGGGCGGAGAAGGCCGAGGCCGAGCTGGCCAAGACCAGGGCGGCGCTGGACCTGATGGGAAAAGCACACGCGCTCTTGGAGACGCTCTCCGAGAGCGCGGACAAGCCGCCGCGGTCGCCGCGGTGATCAACCCGGCCGTCGACGGGCTGGCCGAGCACGTCGGCACCGCGGCTGCGTGCGCGCTGCTGGGTCGCTCCCGCGCCAGTCACTACCGGGCCAAGAACCCGCCACCGCCACGTCCACGGACACCGCGGCCGGCACCGGCGAACAAGCTGTCCGCCGCCGAGCGGGCCCACGTGCTGGCCGTGTTGACCAGCCAGCGGTTCGCGGACAAGTCGGTCGCCCAGGTCTGGGCCACGCTGCTGGACGAGGGCACCTACCTGTGCTCGATGTCCACGATGCACCGGATCCTGCGCGAGCACGACATGGCCGGGGAACGGCGCCGGCAGGCGAGCCACCCGCCCCGGACCCGGCCCGAGCTCGTCGCGACGGCGCCGGGGCAGGTGTGGAGTTGGGACATCACAAAGCTCAAGGGGCCGGAGCGGGGCGTGTACTACGACCTGTACGTCGTGCTCGACATCTTCTCCAGGTTCGTCGTGGGCTGGACCATCGCGGCCCGCGAGGACGCCGAGATCGCCAAGAACCTGCTCGAGCACGCCATGGGCATCCATGGCGTGCCGGAGGCGATCCACGCCGACCGCGGGACCTCGATGACCTCCAAACCGGTCGCTCAGCTGCTCGTCGACCTCGGGGTGGCCAGGTCGCACTCCCGCCCGCACGTGTCGAACGACAACCCTTACAGCGAGGCGGCGTTCAAGACGCTGAAGTACGCCCCGGTCTTCCCCGAGCGCTTCGGGTCCCTGGCCGACGCCGGCGCGTTCGCCGAGCAGTTCTTCGCCTACTACAACCACGAGCACCGCCACTGCGGGATCGGGCTGCACACCCCCGCCAGCGTCCACTTCGGCACCGCCGGGCAGGTCCGCGCCCAGCGCCAGGCCACCCTGGACGCGGCCTACGCCGCCCGTCCCGAGCGCTTCGGCCACCGCCGACCCCAGGCGCCCAAGCTGCCCGAGGCCGCCTGGATCAACCAGCCCTCACAGGAGGCCCTCATACAGACCGCCTGACGGAATCTGTCTCACCCGCCTTGACACTTTCCGCTTCGATTACAGCCCGATCACGGAGCGACCGACGATTTCGTGGCCGAATGGGGCCCGAGTGGCGTTCTATGTCGGGCTGAACATCGAGCACTATCAGATCGACAAGCCCTCCACGAGCATCTTCGGCGGTACCGCGATGCTGCAGCCGGATCCACTCAATTACGGCTGGCGCGATTACGGTCCGCGGGTAGGCCTGTGGCGGATGATCGAGAGCCTCGACCGACATGGAGTGCCCGCAAGTGTGCTTCTCAACTCCGACGTTTGTCGGCACTACCCCCAGATTCTCGAGGCAGGCCGGCAACGCGGCTGGGCGTGGCTCGCGCATGGCCGCGACAATTCCACCTTCCAAGCTGGAATGGGTGCTGACACGGAGCGCGCCTACCTTCAAGACGTGACGGATACAATCGCCTCCGCCACCGGAGTACGGCCGCGGGGCTGGCTTGGCCCGGCGCTCACAGAGACGTTCGAGACGCCGCGGATCCTTCGGGAGCTGGGGTATGACTACGTCCTGGACTGGACGAACGACGATCAGCCGTATCCGCTGAACGTCGACGGGATGTTCAGCGTTCCCTACACGATAGAACTCAACGATGTGACGATGTTCGTGAGTAAGAGCTATACCGGCCCGCAGTTCCTGGAAGCGGTGATCGACCAGTTCGATCAGCTCTATTCAGACTCCGAGCACTCGGGTCGCGTCATGTCGCTGCCGTTGCACCCGTTCATCGTCGGCCAGCCGTTCCGCCACCGCTACCTTGATCGGGCCCTCGAGCACATCACGTCTCACGATGGTGTCTGGGTGACGACGAGCGATGCCATCGCGGCGCACTATCAGTCGACGGGGAACAGGAGAGCCGATTCGTGACGAATACGGAGCTGATCGATGAGTACGCACGGCTGCGCGACGAGTTCAAGGCCAAGGGATTGGGCGGCCGGATCGGCTACGGCGAGAAGCCGGCGCTGCTGATCGTCGACTTGATCACCGGATTCACGGACAGCCGTTCGCCCCTGTCAGGCGAACTGGAGTCACAGCTGGCCGCCACCAATGCCTTACTCGTCCCCGCCCGTGAACTCGAGATCCCCATCTTCTTCTCGACGGTCGCGTACGACACCGAATTGCAGGAGGCGGGGCTCTGGATCAAGAAGATCCCGTCCAACCACCTGTTGGTGGAGGGCAGCGAATGGGTGGAGGTCGACAGCAGGCTGGGCCAGCTGCCCCACGAGATGACCCTGGTGAAGAAGTACGCATCCTGCTTCTTCGGAACTGATCTCGCCGCACGCTTGATCTCACGGGGTGTCGACACCATCATCATCGTCGGCTGCACCACCAGTGGGTGCGTGCGCGCCTCGGCGGTTGACGCCTGCTCCTACGGCTTCCACACCATCGTCGTCGAAGAGGCAGTCGGCGACCGGGCAGCCCTTCCGCACCTGGCCAGCCTCTTTGACATCGACGCGAAGTACGGCGATGTCGTCAGCCTCGACGACGCACGTGCTTACCTGCGGGGGCTTGCGCAACAGAACGATTGACTGCAGTAACGCCGTGGGGCCAACTTCCTCTGTGCGGAATATTGAACCGGCGTGCAGGCCGAGATCCCGCAGATGCTGGCGCAGGGCGGCGGATCCATCATCAACACCGCCTCGTCCCTCGGGCAGGTCGCCATCGCCCACCAGTCCGCCTACGTCACGTCGAAGCACGGCGTCATCGGCCTCACCCGAGCCGCCGCGGTGGAGTACTCCGACAAAGGCATCCGCGTGAACGCAGTGCTGCCCGGGGTGATCCAGACGCCAATGATAGACGCGCTGGAGGAGACCTACCCCGGCTTCAAGGACGCGCTGCTGACGAAGCACCCGATCGGCCGACTCGGCACGCCGCACGACATCGCCGAGATGGTCGCGTGGCTCGGTTCCGACGCGGCCGCCTTCGCGACCGGCGCGCAGTTCGCCGTCGACGGCGGGTACCTCGCGATTTAGACGAGGTGGCCACGACGGACGGGAGGCACGGTGTCAGCTGACACCGTGCCTCACGTCCGTCACCGGTCGCGCCGCGACCCGCGTGTCAGCCGTTCTTCGCGGCCAGTCGGTCCGTCTCGCTGTCGTTCCGCCACCCGGCGGTCGCGCCGCCGTCGACGCTGTAGTTCTGTCCGGTCACCCAAGAGGACTCGTCGGAGGCCAGGTAGAGCGGCATGTACGCGATGTCCTCGCCCGTGCCGGGGCGTTGAATGAGCGCGTTGCCGACCTGCCAGGCCTTGCCCTCCGCATCCACCGCCTTGTCCGTCGCCGGGGTGCTGACGAAGCCAGGCGAGATCGAGTTCGCGCGGACGCCGTAGCGGGCGCCCTCCGCAGCGAGCGACTTCGTCATCGCGATGACGCCGCCCTTCGCGGTGGTGTGCGCGACCTGGCGAGCGGCTCGATCCCGCGACCTTCGCGATCGACGGAAAGCAACTCGAGATCGATCTCGAGTTCGAGGCCTGGGCCAAGAGCGCGCGCCGCATCGGCGCAGCCACCCGGCGTCCGGCGAGGACGTCGCGGGGCGGACGGGCCGATCTCAACACGGTGCGTGAATGGGCCAGTCAGAACGGACACCAGGTCAGCGATCGCGGCAGGGTTCCCGCGTCCATCCTCGAGGCGTACGACGCGGCGCACTGACGCGGTCACTCCTGGGCTGAGCCGCGCGCTGCGCGCCAGTGCTCCGTGACGGGATAACCGGAGCGCACGTGCGCGCGCACGTGGACCTCCCCCGAAGGGGATCCGCTGCCGCCCGGCTCCGGCGGCGGAGGGTTCTGTGTCCAGCCTGAGCCAGGGACCCAGACCGTCCCCGGTTGCACGGGCGCGTCGGCGAGCGCGGGATCGATCAGCTGACGCGCGAGAGCCACGGCCTCACCCAGATCGGTGATCCCGCCGGCTGAGGGCGTGCCGGCCGCGAGCACCCGGTAGGGACCGTCCCAACCGTCCGGGACCGTGAACGTAGTGAACGAGTCGAGCTTTGACAGTGCACGCTTCGCGTCGATGGCCATCTGCAGCTCGCGCAGGTCGACGCGCTGCGTGCGTGCAATGGTGACGATGTCCACCAGGTCTTTCGCGCGGCTGCTGGGGCGGCCGTTGTAGGTGCTCATCGTCGCAGTGACCTTCTCCGCGACCTGATCGGAGATCGGGAACAGCCGGTAGGGGTGCGACGGGACCGGCCGCCCCAGCTGCAGCCGCGTCGACGGCTCGATCGTCTCGACGCGGCCGACCGGGGGAGGGCCGACGACCACGTCGATGGGGATGTCGGAGATCCTCCGGCCGGTGTTCGCGTCCAGACATGTGAACACCAGGCGCCGGGTCGCGACACCCGGCTGGTTCTCTCCTCGCCCGGTCGCACGGGCACGGGTGAGCTGGAACCGCACATGGTCGCCGAGATCACGCGCGGCTGCCTGCTCGAGCGCCTGCTGCGCGGCATCCAGATCGGCGGCGCCGGTCGAGGCCAGATCCAGGTCTTTCGTCGACCGTGACTTCGGCACCCGGGCGAGCATCGCCGTGCCGCCCTTGAGCAGCCACTCGGACTCTTCCCCCTCCGCAAAGACCCGGCTGAGGAAACGATCGTGCTGTGCCTGCACGATCTGCGCATTCACATCCAGCGCGCTCGCGCCGTCACCGGCTGCCTTCGTCGCGGCCGCCTTGATCGCCTGCGCAAGCCCCGTCCAGTCTTTGTAGCCGTCGGGCTCAGGCATCGGCCGGCACCACCGCGTCGACGCCCGCAAGAGCGAGCAGATCAGCCGCGAGCGCGGCACCCGAGGGGTACTTGTTGGGCTTGGCCAGCGGCTCCAGATACTCGGTCAGGCGGGCGGGGGAGAGCAGCTTTCCCGCGTCCGCGGCGTCGGCGAGCGCATCGGCGACGAGGGAGCGGTCGACCCACTGCTCGATCAGGTCGGCGATCGTGCGCTCGACGCTCATGGTCGGCATCCCGTCGACGGAGACCACCTCGGTGGGCGCGAGCTCGCGGGTGCGGAGCCGCACCCCGTCCAGGCGGGTACCGCGGCGGGTGGGAACGACGAACTCGAGTGGCCCGGGGAACCAGTCGCCGATGCCATGCAGCTGCGCGGCCGTCTGGCCTGCGGCGACGACGGGCGGGACGCCGGTGTCTGTGCGGGGACGGTCGGCGCCGCCGAGGGCGAGCCAGGTCGCGAGGATCGCCTCCTGCTCGTGCTCTGGCGCGCCGGCGAGGCGGTAGACGCCGCGCGCGACGCGGATGAGCGCGCCGCTGTTGGCGAGGCGCGTCAGGGTCGGGCGCGCCACGCCAGCCTCGAGCGCCTGGGCGGTGGTCACCAGGCCCCAACGCTGTGACGCGAGCTCGCCCAGACGAGCGAAAGTTGATCCTGCCATGCGCACAGTGTAGCGAGAAACCGCAACAAACGTTGTAGCTCGTTCAGATTGTCGACTTCGAGCCTCTGGGGCCACCCCTTAGCAGTGAGGGGGTTCCAAACCCTCGGGAACGGGTTATATTCGGGAATATAACCATCTGTGAGGAGGAGAAGATGCGGACCCACACCTGCCCGCCGGACCACAAGCACGGGCTGACCTCCACCTGCTACGTCGTCCACCTCTGCGGGTGCCGCGCCTGCATGGACGGCAACGCGCGCCGCCGCCGCGACCGCTACCGTCTCCTGGCCTACGGGCGATACCAGGACGCGCACCAACCCATCGAGCCGATCCGGCAGCACCTGCAGGCACTGGTCGACACCGGGATGATCCCCGAACGGATCGCCATCAGCGCCGGCGTCGGCGGCGCCACGGTCCGTCGCCTGCTCAACAGCGAGACGGCACGGTTCGTCACCGGCGCCACCGCCCGCAAACTCCTCGCAGTCACCCCCGACAGCAGCACTCTCGCCGCGCAGGGCCGAGTCAACGGCCGCGGCACCCGCCGGCGCCTCCAGGCTCTGGCCGCGATCGGATGGAACCACCACGAGATCGCACGCCGACTCGGCTACCCGCGCTGGAAGGTCAACAAGGCACTCGAAGGCGCCTACGTGGACATCCGTGTCCACGACGACATCGCCGCGCTCTACGACGAGCTCTGGGACCAGCAGCCCCCCACCCACACCCGAGCGCAGCGGGTCGGCCGCTCCTACGCACTCACGGTCGCACGCCGGCACGGCTGGCTGCCGCCGCTGGCCTGGGACGACATCGACACCGACCCGGCACCGCCCACAGCCGGGCAGGAACCCCTGCTCGACGAGATCGCGATCGAGCTCGCTCTCGCCGGCCAGAACGTCCGCCTCACCCGAGACGAGCGCCTCGAAGCCACCCGACGCGGGACCGAACGCGGACTCAGCCTCACCCAGCTCAGCGACCTGCTCGGCGTCGACGTCCGCACCATCGACCGCGACCGTGACGACCTCGGACTCCGGCAGGCCGCCTGATGAGCAAGACGCTCGACATCCTCGAAGCCGCCCTGCACGGCACCACCGCCGGCTACCTGGCCGGATGCCGCAGCAAGGGAGGATGCCCGAACCACGGCAACCGCCAGCTGCTCACCTGCACCGAAGCGGCCCGCGCCCGCCGCCACTACTTCTCGCTCGCCTCGCTCGAGGAGACCGAGCCGATCACCCGGCAGATGCTCCGCGACGCCAAGAACAGCCCCTTCGCACCGAAAGAAGCCGCAGATGTCTGACCAGCCGAACACCTTCACCATCGACTCCACCAAAGAGGGAGAGTGGCTGCGGGTCGTCCGCGCGCTCGGCGGCCATCGCTGGGCCCTGTCGCTGCGCTTCAACCCCCTCCCGCTGACTCAGCGAGGCGCCCGGCACACCCGGCCAACGCGGCAGCCCACACCCCACGCGGCAGCAGGCCACGGGCCGAACGCGAGACTGCACCTGCCCAGCTGCGCGATCTCCCCCCAGCTCGGCAACGGCCGCGGCGCCCACCTCAAGCAGATCCCCCACCTGGGCCGAACCGAGGAGCACTGATGACCGACATCGCCGTGCGCCTCCAGGAAGCCATGACCATCCAGACCGGCACACCCGTCACCGTCCGATGGAGCTTCCGCGAGTTCGCGCTCAACTGCACCCGCCGCGACGGCCGCCCCCTCACCCAACGGATGCACAGGCTCTTCCAGACGCTGCTCAACCGTGAAGCGCTCCGCGAGCTCACTCCAGGAGAAGACCCAACGATGGGATCCCGCGCAACCCTCATCGAGATCATCGACGACCTCGCCGTCAGCGCCGACCACCAAGGCGCCCGCGCGGCCGCGCTCGCCGAGGTCCTCCTCAGTGCCGGCATGTTCCACCTCGGCGACCAGCTCCGCCGCCAGAGCCACGCACTCTCAGAGCTCGACGCCGACGACGAAACCCTCGAGGTCATCGACGAGGCACGCACCCAGATCGCCCGAACCATACTGCTGCTCGACCAAGCCGACACCGCACAGGCAAAGGAGCGCAGATGAACCGACGCACCCGCCGCGCCAGCACAGCCCTCGCCGCGGTCGCAGCTCTCGCGCTCGGCTTCGGCGCCCACCAGCTGGGCATCACCTCCTGGATCGACACATGGACGCGCCCGCAGGCACCCGCCCCGGACCCGACCTACGACTACACCGCGCTCGCCGCAGTCGCGCAGGAGCTGCCGCTGATCGATCCCACCGAGGAGATTCCCGAGTATCGCCGCGCCACGTTCGGCGAGCGCTGGATCGACATCGAGGGAAACGGCTGCGATCAGCGAGACGATCTCCTCGCCGTCCAGCTGCAGGACGTCGTCCGTGACGGTTGCACGGTGCTCTCCGGCGTGCTCGACCCCGATCCGTACACGGGCACACGCATTGAGTTCGAGCACGACCGGATCGCCGCCCCTGGAGCCCCGGGAAGCTCCGGCGTCCAGATCGACCACATCGTCAGCCTTTCGGCGGCGCACGCCGGGGGCGCGTGGGCGTGGACCGAGCAGCAGCGCATTCAGTTCGCCAACTCGTTCGACAACATCGTCGCCGTCGATGGCAACACGAATGCGGCCAAGAACGACCACGGGCCAGCCCTGTGGCTGCCATCGAACGCCGACTACGTGTGCACCTACGTCGCCCGCTACACGGAGATCGTCGACACCTGGCACCTCGCGGTCGACGAAGCCGACCGCGGTGCGCTCGTGGACACGCTCTCAACCTGCGCTGCCCAGCAAGCCAGCGACGAGAGCGGGAGCATGTCGTGAAGCCGCTACGAACCCGCGTGGGATCTCGCCGCGCGCGCCTGACGCTTGGCCGCGCGAGCGCGGTCTACGACCTCGTTCGCATCCGTCGTGTCGACACCGAGGGTGCGCCTGATCACCTCGAGCTCGGCGTCGGTCCAGCGGGTGCGCCCTCGCATCCGCTCACCGAACGTGACGACGTTCAAGCCGAGCAGGTCGATCAGAGCCGCCTGCGTGGGAACCTCGGGCGCCCCCGCCCCGTCCGCGATCGCCGCCCGCAACCGCTCCGCGAAAGCCGCATCGCGCGCCAGTCCCGGCATCAGTCGCGGCCGGCGGCCGCGCTGCGAGGGCGCCCTGCGCGCGCGCTCCTGCGCGAATGCGTCGATCGCGGCCTCGTCGTAGAGCGGGGAGTTGCCTTCTATGGCAACCGGCTCGGGGAGCAGAGGACCCTCCTGGCCGGCTCTGCGCAGCTTGTTGCTGATGGAGCGCATCTTGTAGACCGCGACGACGGACACGCCGAGCTTCTCGGCGACGTCCGCCGTGGTGAGGTGCCGTCCGGTCATCAGCGCTCCTCTCAGCTGGATGAATATAACCACTTTCGCGGTTACGGCGCGCCGCGGCAACCAGACCCAACTTGGTTGGGGATGCTGGGGCGCATGGCTAACAAGGACGCGGACGCCATCCGTGAGGAGCTCCGTCGCATCGGCCAGCAGCTCGCGCAAGCGGACGAGCTGCGCGAACGCCGCGGCAAAGTCGTCGACGAGGCGCGCGCGGCCGAGCTGACCCAGCGAGAGATCGCCCTCCTGCTGGGGATGACCGAGGAAGGGCTGCGGAAGGCGCAGAAGTCCTACCACGGACGCGGGCGCTCTTACGGCGGCCGCCTCGCGTCCTAGCGACCCCGCCAGACCTTCATGGAGCGCCCGTCGACTGCGAAATCTGATTGCAATTTTCAAGCACTCTTGACTAATATAACCTGACGAATGAGGGGGTGAGATGGACGAGCTGAACTACCGACCCAAGCCGTGGACGCCGAAGGACGTGCCCACGATCTGGGTCGACCAGACCACCGGGCAAGGCGTCACCGACGCCGGCACGCCCGTTCGCCCCGTCATCGGCGAGCGCCGCAAGAACCCCAACCTGACGGACCTGCTCGACACGGCTGCCTCGTACGGCGCTAACCGCATCATGCTGACCGGGAAGCGCCCCGAGCCTGCGCCTGGCGTGCGGCACTGGCTGTACGTCCAGACCCCGAACTGGAAGCCCGGAGCCCACTGGGTCAACAACGGCCCGCCCACCGGTCGGTTCGAGCACGCGGTCACCGGCTTCAAGATCGAAGTCCGCACCGCGGAGGAGTGGTTCGGCGACGGGCCGCTGACCCCTGCCCAGGCTCGTCTGGCCTGGAACGTCACCGCGTCGATCATTCGCCACGCCGACGAGAACGCGCGCCTGTTCAACAGCCCTGCCGCCACCGGAACGAACCTGTGGGCGCTGTCGCTGCCGAAGAACATCAACCCCGTGCCGGTCGAAGACGACATCGCCCAGGAGATCCACTTCACCTCGGGCCTGCACCACTACGACCACCTGGTCGCGGGGGAGTCGTTCGCCAAGCACGAGGACTGCGTCCCGCTGATCGACCCGGCCAAGACGAAGAAGATCAGCGAGTTCGCCTACGTCGACGGCCGGTTCATGTTCGCCGGCGTCGGGCGCGAGCTCGGTATCGGCCCCGCGATCCGGCTGAACCAGGCCGCCGCGTACGAGCTGCTCGAGCAAGACCCCTACGCGCGCGCCCGCTTCCACGTGCGGTTCCGCGTCCCTCAGGGCTGGAACCACGTTGGCCTGCTCGGTGTGAAGCACCTGGACGTTCGCGAAGGCTGGTTCTATCCGAACCGGCCCGGAGCGGTGCACGACACCTGGGCCGACGGCAGCGAGATCCACGTCGCCCTCAAGCACGGGTGGGAGATCCGCCCTCACGAGGCCGTGGTGTTCCGCAAGGCCAAGCCTCTAGACACCTTCACCGAGCGCATGACGCGCGCCCGCGAGCGAGTCCAGCTGCAGGACGAGATGCACCCGGACCTGCGCCGCGCTGTGCTCGCCGCGCTGCGGAACATCATGCTGCACTCGATCGGTGCATTCGCCGCCGCGGGCCGCGACGAGACCCGCGTCGCCGCGTCGCCCGATGACGTCCCGCCCGAGTACAGGGCCAAGATGCTGCGACAGGGCAACCTCTGGATCTATCGCATCCCGTCGCGCCCGAACGACCGCACCCGAAGCTTCTACCACCCGGAGCTCGCCGCCCAGGTCTGGGGTCGCGCACGCGCTCGCGTCCTCCACGGCCCCAGCTCCCTCGGCGGCTACACCTCCGGTGCTCTCACGGTCGACCCCTCGACGCTCATCGGCATCCAGGGTGATGCGATCTACACGACCAAGCTGCCGGCGTGGTCCCTGCCGGACCGGTTCATCGGCGGCGGCGACGACGGCAAGACCGGGCGCCTGCGCCTGCAGGGCTACCTCAACGGATCCTTCATCACGCCGGAGACGCTGCGGCAGCGTGACGCGCTGAAAGCACGTGCCGAGCGGGCCGGCATCGCCAAGGCGCTCGAGCAGGCAGAGGAGAAGGGCTGATGGCTGACCAGCAGCGCACCGCCCAAGACCTCATCCGCGATCTGCGGCGCAAGGGCATCAGCACGGCCGAGATCGCCGAGGAGCTGCACCGCTCGCCTCGAATGGTCCGCAAGATCCTCAACGGCGAAACCAGCGGCGCCCTCTACCGCCAGGCGCTCCAGGAGCTCGCTGACACCGGACGCCTCACCCACGTCCCGCCGCGGCGCCGGCGCAAGGACGGCTCGATCGCCCCCGTGCGAGGCAAGGCCGGCGCCAAGCCCGTCATCCCCGAAGACCTCAGCGGCACCTACGTTGAGGGTCGCCAGGGTGGTCGGCTGCGCGTCGACGTGGCATACGCCACCGGGGGCGACCGGTACATCGAGATGCGCATCCCCAAGGGCCGCACCGCGAAGGGCCGCGAGCAGGCGAACGCCGAACTGATCAAGCAGGTCCGCAACGCCGCCAAGGGCCAGTCCCACGACAAGCAGAAGCAGATCACCGCCCACCTGACCTTCTCCAACGGCCGCGTGATGGAGGTCAACTCGTACAACGCCTCGACGATGCTCAAGCGCATCCACGAGAACGGCGGCGACGCCCTCGGCTGGTTCCGCGAAGAGTCGAAGAACCGATACGTGAACCTCGACACCAGCCGCGACACCATCACCGGCGTCACCCTCAACGTCGTCAGCACGGCCAAGACGACCGAGTACCAGAGGCAGGCCGAGCGCGGCCGCACTCGCCGCCCCCGCTCGCTGTCGCCGGCGGAGCTCATCAGCATGGAAGAGAAGCGGCGCATCGAGGAGCGCCGCGCTCGCCGCCGTGGAAACCGAGGAGGTGGTCAGTGACCATGGCCGCCCCGAAGAAGCCCACAGCTGCAGCGAAGCCCCGCGCACGCAAGGCCGCGCCCCCCGCTGAGGAAGTCACCAGCGACGTCGACCAGGCAGCGACGTCCGAAGCACCCGCACGCGCACCTCGCGCAAGCCAGAAGCCGGCAGCGGCGAGCGCGACGCCTCCTGAGTCGGCCGAGGCGGAGACGCCACCGCCGGCGAAGAAGAAGCGGGGGCCCTACAACGTCGTCTACGTCCAGAAGAAGCCCGTCTCGATCCGTCTCCCCGACGACGCGCTTGAACTGATGGACTGGGCCAAGCAGGATGCAGCCAGCCGCGGCGACCGCCTCACCAAGGACGAGATCGTCACCGTTGCGCTTCGCGCCTACTGGGGCCGCAAACGGCGCCGCGGGTAATGACCGTCTCCTGAGCTGCTGGCAGGGAAGTCGAGATGAGTGAAACTAACGGGCCGGCCGAGTTGCCGGTCTACTCGATCGCCGAGGCATTCGTGAAGCGATCCGGAATGTATATCGGGCAGCCCGTCACGTTCGAGCGAGTGCACACGTTCCTGCTCGGTTTCGAAACGGCGATGTTGTACGTTCGCGACGAGCTCGCGCGCGATCGCAATGCGTTTCAGCCCGTGGGCGTGCTCGGTCAGTTCCGGGAGCAGCTGCGATCCGAGGGGCGGCTCAGGTGGGACTCCTGGTCCCTGACGATCGTGGCGGAAGCGATCGGCTGGACTGGCGACGAGCCTCCGGCGATCGACGATCTGACCGAAGAGCAGCACCTCGAGGCAGTCCGGGACCTTCTCCCGTTGCTCGAGAAGGTCTTTGCCCTCCCCGCGGAGCTTGTCACCTCGCTCCGTGACTCCGCCTGAGAAGGGTAGGCACCCCACCGCTGTCGGTGTGTCGTCCCGCCCATCGAGTTCGAGAACGCGTTCTATGCTGTGCGGCGATGATCAACCTGACCGCCACCGTCCCGCTTGGACCGCTGACAGAACTTGTCGGACGATCCCTCTCGGCGACTGGGAGATGGGTCAACTCATCCGGTAGCGCCTACCTGTCATATCCATCACTCAGAGGATCCTGACCCGGACGAACGATCGCAGTCGCTCGAGGGCAAAGGACCCGTGCGGATGTCGCGCGTCACACCTCGACCTCGAACGGCAACTTTCGCAGTGTCGTCGCGGAAATCCCGGTGCTCTTGTACATCCGGGCGTGGGCGTACTGGATCTCCGGCAGCAGATCGATGCGGCCGATCGCCTCCAGCATGATCTCGTCGGCCTGACCGGTGAGATGACGCAGTTCGGGGATCGCGTACCCGCCCACGTACTTCCCGGAGTTGAGATCCCAGGAGCGCACGGCCGGCAGCGCCTCCTCGATCCTCTCGCCGAGCTCCACCAGAGCATCGAACGTGTCCTGCCCGTAAGCGTGCGGGGAGAATGGGATCTGCGACATCGTGCCCTTGGTGACGTTGAAGCAGTCGCCCGTGAACGTCCACCACAGGAACGCCAGCCGCGACGCCGCGATCGCGCTGGCCGCGAGCTGGTCCTTCCGGTTCTGAACGAACAGCTTCCCCTCGTTGAGGGGCACCGTGGCGTGCGTGGTCTTGTCGTAGGTGACCGGCGGCACCGTGTACGTGCTCAGGAAGTACGTGGCGGTCTTCTTGAAACCGACGGAGTAGTCGCTCACACGGACAAGCGGCGTCGAGGAGATCGTGCCCTTCGCAAGCAGCGTGTCGATCAGCTCGAACATCGCGTCGCTGCTGGCGCGCATCCAGTTCGGGGTCCGCGAGCCGGCGGGCCGAAGCGAATACCGCAGTGTCGCCATCAGATGCGGACGGAACGCCTCGATCCAGCTGTGGGTGAGCGTCGTGTGCAGCTCGGAGACGCTGCCATACCCGGCGGCGGTGATGATCGTGCTGCGCACCTTCACCTGGAACAGGGCAGCCGGGCGTTCCTGGAAGGTGCTCACCCAGATCGCATCGAACCGCCGCTCGTAGAACTTCCGCAGTGACTCGTCGCGATCGGCGAACTGGCTGCGGATGGGAACGATCAGGCTGAGCCGGCCATCCGGGCGCGTGATCTGCGCCGAGCGCTCGCAGCAGGAGGCGTAGATGTCGTCGACGTTGTCTGTCTCGAAGCCGGTGATGCGGTAGCTGAGCTCGCGCCGGTTGACGTAGGGTGGGTTGCCGATGACGACGTCGAAGCCGCCCTGATTGGGGTGTGACACGTCGCCCCGCACCGGCAAGAAGCGCGGCCCGTACAATGTCCAGCGCATCGAAAAACACCCCGCGACCTTCCGACTACCTCCGGACGTCTTCGAGTACATCAACCAGGCACGCGACGAAGCCGCGGCCCGTGGTGATCGCCTCACCAAAGACGAAGCGATCACCATGGCAGTCCGCGCGTTCTGGGGCGGCAAGCGCCAGCGCCGCCGCTGATCACCACACCGACATAACCGACGAAAAGAACTCTGGAGGCATCTGATGAGCCGTCGATCTATGCTCGAGCAGGAAACCGATCCGCTACACCCCGCGCGGATGCTACCGCGCACCTGAGACGAACGCGCGGTCCTTCACCGAGGATGGCTACATCTCGACATGATCAACCGAGGCAGCGAGAAGATTTCGTGCGAAGAGGTGGAGGACCTCGTCTACCGCTATGACAGCTTCGATCTAGCGGCCGCCGTCGCGATGCTCGACCCCGTGTTCAGCGAGCGGGTATGCGTCTACGTGAGTCTCAAGGAGGGCGGCCCGCTCGGGCTCGAACGGATCCGCGCCGCCATGGAGTCCGCCGGGGTGGCTAAGCATAAGCACCCCGAGCGGCTGATCGCCGTCGACGACATGCCCCTCACCAAGGTAGGCAAGATTGACAAGAGGGAGCGGAGAGGGCTTTGCCCGCCGCGACAGCGCCTAATGGGGCAGACGCTCAGCGCCCGCGCCGCCACGCGAGCCAGTGGCGGATGCTCTCCTCGAGCGCGTGCAATAGAGGCAACATCACCCAGATGACGCACGCGACGGTCAGTGGCGTCGTACATAGGATCTGGAGGTACGGCGGCAGGCCGGTCAGGAGCGGAGCGATGAAGTAGGCGTTGAACATGGCAGGCGGTACCAGCGCGATCCACACTAAAATCGCCGTCCACCACCGCGGGCGCGCGGGACCGGCCGTCGGGATTGCACCGGTGAGGGCGTCCGGAGTCAGTGGACGGGCCTGCCCGATCGTGAGCGGCACGGCCTGTTGCAGGTGCGCCTGCCGCTCCTTACTGTCCTCCCACCGGATGAGGTCATGGGGGGAAGCGAACGTGATCTCGACGACAACCTGGCGCCGGTGCCGTTCCGAGACTCGGACCTTCGACTCCCGGTAGCCGGGGAACGACTGGGCCCGGCCGGTGAAACCATGCGCCCACTCGGTGAGATCGTCCAGCCGCCCGGGGACGGCTGTGCGCGCCACCCGAGCCGTGACCGTGAGGTTATCTGGTTGCATGGTGTCCTCCCGGGGCAGAGGAAGCCCCGTCTCCCAGCGTATTGCGCCGATGACGCGGCACTGAACAGCTTCCGACCATCGGGGTCCGGATCAATAGCGCGAAATAGTGCTCTTCCGAGCAGTGGAGTGTCACCGCCACTGCCGCCTCACGCAGGATGGAAAGTTGAAAGACCTGGATCGACGGGGAGGTCATTTGCACGAGGCGTTTCGCTTGCTGCGGGAAGAAAGGCTCAAACGAGGCCGATACCATCGCCGAGCGACGGTGTATCACCCGGACGTAGAAGAGGTCGACCAGCTCTACGGTGTCCGGCTTCAGCTGGAGTCCTTAGGCGCGCGCCGGACGGTGGACGGATGCTGCGCTCCGAGATCGGCGCTTCGCGCGAGTACGGGACGCTAATGGATGCGGCGCTGGCAGTCGGTGACATGGGCGCCTGGCTGGTGGCGCACCACGCGTTCCTCCGCTGCTGCGTCGCGCGTGCAGACATCCCGTTGGGGCGGGTAGTGGACTCCTACCCGGAACGCTGCTTACACATCTATCAGTTGTGGCACCCGCAGTCGTTCGCCATCGCTCATCGCGAGTACGAGGCCGTCCTCGAGTCGATCGTCAGGCGTCCGACGCCCAGGGGATCGATCTGTCGCCGCTGGCGACCCACGAGTTCGCCTTCGACGATGCCGCCGCCGCCTTCGAGCAGTCCCGCGACGCGTCCAGCAGCCTGAAGGTCCTGCTCCGACCGTAGAGCGCCTGGGCCGTCGGGGCCGTCACAGGGAGCCACGCGGGCGGCGTGGGGTGGCACGGGCTGCAGTGGCACCGCGGAGACGATCCTCCCGCCTGTCGGGTCGGCATCGGAGCGCGCGGTGCAGGAGGAGCGCGCCCACGTTGCAAGTAAGCTTTCTGCCGTGCAGAATCGACAGCTCGGGTCGCCGGGCGATCCACCCCAGTATCCGATCGAGTCGGTCGACAACGCGCTGAAGCTGATCCTGCTGCTGGGTGAGGAGCACGAGCTGCGGCTCACGGACGCCGGTGCCTTCCTCGGGGTGGCGACCTCGACCGCGCACCGACTTCTCGCGATGCTGGCATGGCGCGGCTTCGTGCGGCAGAACCCGGTGACCAAGGCTTACGGCCCTGGCCCGGCGCTGACGACGGTGGCCTTCTCGGTGCTGCGCAGGATGGATGTCCCGAGACTGGCGCAGCCGATCCTCGAGGACCTCAGCGCCGCCCTCGGTGAGACCTGCCACCTGGGCACGCTCGAGGGCAACCATGTCCGATTCCTCGCCGTTGCCGAGCCCGATGTGGCCGTGCGCGTGGTTTCGAGACTGGGCAAGACCCTGCCGGCGCATTGCACCTCGACCGGCAAGGCGCTGCTTGCCGAGCTGAGCGACGAGCAGCTCTTCCGGCTGTACCCGGACGAGCAGCTCGAGATCGTCACACCGAACTCCATACGTTCCCGAGACGAACTCGTCGCCGAACTGGTTCGGACACGACTGGACGGTTATGCCGTGAATCGGCAGGAAAGCGAGGACGGCGTGGCGAGCGTCGCGGTCCCGGTCCACGTCTCGTCGGGACTGCGACTGGCGATCAACGCCTCCGCGCCCGTGCAGCGGTTACCGCCGGGCAAGGTCAAGTCCCTAGCGCGGTCACTGCAGGACGCCGCGATCCGCCTCGCCGAACTGTTGGGGTGAACCGGCCCGGGTCGTCGTAGCGCCCATGGATGCGCTGCGCACGCGAACACGCCGCTGATGAGCGTGGCTGCGGGAGCGACCGACCCGCCGCCGTGGGCCTCAGTGCCCGTTGGCCGGATCGTCCGGGTCGCGGGCGGCTTCTTCGCCTTGATCCAGCCCACTCAGCGTCGCCATATCCTCCGAGCTGAGCGTGAAATCGAAGACGTCGATGTTCTGCGCGAGATGCTTCTCATCGCCGGCGCGCGGGACGGGAACGATCCCTTCCTCGATGTGCCAGCGCAGTAGGACCTGTGCGGGCGACTTGTCATACTTCGACGCGATCGCGGTCACCGCGGGATCGGACAGCAGGGCTCCTCCGCGTCCGAGCGGGCTCCACGCCTCGGTCAGGATGCCGTGAGCGCGCTGGAAGCTGCGCTGTTCGACACGGGCGATGTCGACGCTGAGCTGGATCTGATCGACGTCGGGGACGACACCGGTCGCGTCGACGACGCGCTGAAGGTGGTGAGACTTGAAGTTGGAGACGCCGATCGCCTTCACTCGTCCCTCTTCGAGCAGTCTCACCAGACCCTTCCACGCTTCGACGTATCGGTCGAGGGCCGGAACCGGCCAATGGATCAGGAACAGATCGAGGTAGTCGACGCGAAGGGTCTTCAGCGATCGGTCGTACGCGCGCTGCACTCCCTCGACGCTGTGGTCCTCCTTGTTGAACTTGCTCGTGATGAAGACCTCGTCACGAGGGATGCCCGATGCACGCAGACCGGCACCGACGGCCTCCTCATTCGCGTACTTGTACGCCGTATCGAACAGGCGGTAACCGTAGCCGACCGCCTTCTCGACCATCGTTGCGCACTCGTCTCCCGTGAGTGGCCACGTGCCCACCCCGATTCGCGGGATGCGGTGACCGTGCAGGAGGGGGAGGGTGGTGTCGTCAGCTCTCATCGGGCGGCCGCCTTCGCCGGAGCCGTGCTCGAGGGCTCGAGGAGGGCGCGCAGCCGATGTATCAGCTCGTCCGCCTTCGCTCGCGAGGCGACCGAGCGGCGGGCGTCGACGAGGGCACGCGGCCAGTTCACGATGACGGCACCTTCGGCCTGCCCTTGGCTCTCGCCGTACACGACGGCGAAGCGGTCCTGCGCAGGGTCGCCCACCATCGTCCAGTGATCAGATCCGGTATGCCCGACGATCTGGATCTTCCAGTCGTACTGGTCGCTCCACACATACTCCGTCGGGTCGTAGCTGCGCAGGTCATCCGGGTGAGCGATGTTATGCGCGACAATCAGCGCCTGATCCGTCGCGCTCGTCCAGTGCTCCAACCGGATCGGGTCGGGATGCCGTCGGTTCATGAATCGTGCCACGTCGCCGATCGCATACACGTGGGAGACGCCGACGGCGGCAAGCGTGCCTTCGCAGACGACACCGTTATCCAGCGCGAGGCCCGACGACTCGAGCCACTCCGTGTTGACGACCGCTCCGATACCGAGCAGGGCAGCGTCGACATCCAGCGTCGCGCCATCGGTGAGCGTGACCTGGACGCGGTCACCCGTGCGCTCGACGTTCTCGACGGAGACGCCGAAGCGTAGCTCAGCACCCTCCCTGCGGTACTTCTCCGCGAAGATACCGCCCACTTCCATATTCATCGCCCGGCCCATCGGAGCACCGATCGGTTCGATGATGGTGACCTTGACACCGGCCGCAAGCGCTGTGGCGGCCGCCTCGGCGCCGATGAATCCGGCGCCGACCACCGCGAGGTGGCGGCCCGGAACGAGCTCCTTGCGCAGCTCGTCGGCATCGGCGCGGGTACGCAGCACGTGGACGCCGGGAGTGGAAGCCCACGGGGTTCGGCGAGCTCGGGCACCCGTCGCGATGACGAGGATGTCGTAGGTCAGCTCGCTGCCGTCGGCGAGCGTCAGCGTCTTGCCGGCAGGATCCAGCTCGGTCGCGGCGACGCCGAAACGGGTCTCGACCCGCAGGCCTTCGAGCGCTTCCGCCGTCGTCAGCGCGATCTCCGGGTCGGATGCGGCGCCGCTGAGGTACTTCTTCGACAGCGGGGGACGGTCGTAGAGGGGATGGCTCTCCTGGTCCACCAGCGTGATCGCGCCGGTGAACCCCTCCGAACGAAGATTCTGTACGAGCTTGACTCCGGCGACGGAAGCACCGACGACGACGACGTGAGACATGCGAATCGGCTCAACCCTCGACAGACAGCGCCGAGACCGGGCAGCTTCGGGCGGCTTCCTCGACGCGAGTGCGCTCCGCGTCCGGCACCTCGAGCTGCAAGAGCACGACCTTGCCGTCGTCGTCGATGTCGAAGTAGTCTCCCGCGGCCACGACGCAGTTCGCGTAGCCCTGGCAGAGGGAGAGGTCAGCCTTCACCGTGGCCATGGTCATTCCTCGTTGATGATGGGTCGGGGTCGGGGAACACGGGCGCGTACGGCGACCCGATCATCGCTGAGAACGTCTGGACGGTCTGCCAGGTGAGCGCCTCCAGCTCGAGCGGGTCGAGTGCGATCCATTGTCCGGATTTCGGAGAGTCGATGAGCAGACGCGTCCCGTTGCGGGTCTCGACCCGGCTCACCGTGATCTCAGAGAACTCGTTGGCGATCGTGAGCGGCTCGCCGACGGTGCGCGCGACCAAACGTGCGCGCTCCTCGGCGGCGGCGATCGCGGCGGCCCGATCGACGTCGGCGCCTTCCCACTCCAGGGTCACAGGAAGATCGCCAGGTTCTGGGTGCGCAGCACCGACTCGTCGACGAGGATGACGCGGCGCGCGAGCTTGTACTCGCCTCCGACGTCACGGAACACATCCTCCCGGTGGGCGGAGATGATCGACGGCTCGTTCACGTCTCCTCGGCTGCGGAACAGCAGCATCGCGGAGTCGGCGAGCACCTCGCCGGGCACGTCGGTCTCGAACACCCGCACGTTGGTCACGAAGTGACGCAGCCGGGACGGAGGGTCCTCGGTCCAGGCATGCTCGGTAAGGAACCGTGCGACGCGCCGGCTGAGCGAGTACTTGTTCTCGTCCCAGTGCGCCATCCCGGGGGACGTGCTGAAGGGCGTGCCGAGTGCGGTGGTCACGCGGACGGGCATGACGTAGTGGATGTCTTCCGTCAGCATGTCCAGCCAGCTCTCATACCGCTGCTGGTCGAGAGTGTAGGCCTCTTCGACGAGCCAGCGATGGATCGTGGCGTGCAGCTCGCTCGTGAAGGGCAGGGACGAGCCCACCCGGTCGGCGAGGGTTGACGACTTGCGAAGCCGGGAGACTTCGGAAACTGCCTTGCCGGTCTCCTCGATCATCGGACCACCTTCTGACCATTGTTCGTGATGCCCGCAGGTCGGGGCTCGACATCCAGTGGCGGCTCGCCGCCGATCGACAGGGCACGGAAGTCGACGCCCTCGTACTCCGACTCCAGGTAGTCCGCCCAGCGGTGGAGCAGATGGCGCTGGTTGTACTCGCCGTAGCCCACGTGCGCGACGCCGGGGCCGGCGAACTGGTCGGGGCCGAGCGGCTCGACGACCGGCGATCCATCCTTGAGGATGCCCATGCGGCTGTTCAGGAGCAGGCGCCGCGCCATTGATCCCTTCGCCGTGTTCGTGAGCGAGACCCAGTTCTCCACGTCGTCCTGCTCGAACATGCCCGTCGACCCGAAGCACATCAGGTAGGCCTTGTACGACAGTGCCTTGAACTCCTCCGGAGCCTCAGCGTCGACCGCGAACCAGGAGTACACCTCGGTCTCGTCCTCGCTGATCGGAAGCCACGTCCGGATGGAGATGAACGGGAGCACGTCCTCGTCCGAACCCTCCTCGACCTTGGGCCAGTTGTGGACGAAGGACATGTTCGGGAAGAGCGAGGCCGCGGAGATCATGAACCCGTCGCGGCCGATGACATCGAGCTGCTCCTGAGACCAGGTCGCCTTCATCCGCTCGACCATCTCGTCCGGGTAGCCGACGTACCGCAGCCGCTCCTCGAGCGTGCCCGGCGGGAGCTTGTAGGTCGTGCCGCCTCCGTTGCCGGCCCAGTATGTGTTGCCGTCCTTGCGCTTCTCGGCCTTCGGCTCGCGGAACAGCCCGATCTCGACGACCGAGGTGTGCGTCTGGGGCGTGTGGTACATGTCGCCGGCGAAGTTCTCGGCGCCGATCTTCCAGTTCGCCTTGACGCGCCACCGCTGCGGGCCCCGGAGCTCGATGCCGCTGGGGCTCTGCCGGGTGTAGTAGTCGAGATAGAACTTGAAGTCGCCGATGTAGTCCTCGAGGCTCGGCGCATCCGGGTCCATGCTGATGAAGATCAGGCCGTTGTACATACCGAGGTTCGGCGCCGGCAGGAGCCGTGCGCCCTTTCGGCTGAACCCGGCCTCGCCGCCGTAGGCCTCCTCGTGGAAGGGGAGTCCGACGATGCGTCCGTCGTTGCGGTAGGACCACCCGTGGTACGGGCAGCGGAAGTGCGAGGCGTTCCCCATCTCGGCCCGGCAGACCTGCATGCCGCGATGCAGGCACATGTTGAAGTGGGCGCGGATCTCACCCTTCTCGTCGCGGACGATGATGAACGAGTCGTCGAGTATTCGCCGGACGACGTAGTCGCCGGCCTGAGGAATCTCGGACTCGTGGCCCACGAACAGCCAGGCGCGGCTGAAAAGGTTCTTTCGTTCGCGCGCGAAGATCTCCGCGTCGTTGTAGATGTACGCCGGTATCATTCCGCGACGGATCTCGTCGTAGATCGTCATGCTGGAAGTGCTCATCGTCGCGCCTATCCGTAGTGTAATGCTTCGACACCGCTCCGACGTCGCACGTCGAAGCGGGCCGAGGCATAGTTTCTGATGTGCAGAAATTGATTCTGCCACACACGCGCGCCTTACGTCAAGTGGGCCCGAGGAAGGCCTTCGCGGCCGCGCTCGGAGGAGGAGGCGATGCGTCGCGGCTGCGAGGACCATCCTCCCGTCCCAGAGGGTGGGCATGCTCCTCTGGAACACAGAAACCGCTTCTGCTGGAAACGAGGAGTCAATGATGAGCCCGTCGACCGATGTCGCAGACCGGGAATGGACCGTCACTCTCGATGGCAAGCCGTGGGCCAGTGCCGCGCGCTACGAGGTCGAGAACCCCACGACCGGGCGTCCCCTGACCTCCGCCCCCGACCTCTCCGAGGAGGAGGTCGGGCGCGCGGTGGCGGCGGCGCAGGCTGCGCAGCCGGCCTGGGGCGCGATGCCGCCCCGAGCCCGGGCCGCCGTGATCCGGCAACTCGCTGCGACGATCCGAGAGCACCGTGAGGAGCTCGCCACTCTCGACGCACTGGACGGCGGGTTCACCCTCTCGATGATGAGGGGCGATGTGGACGCGGCGGCGGAACTCATGGAGATCTTCGCCGACATGGCGCTCGACCTCGGTGGCCGGACGATTCCGGTGAGCACGAACCTCCACTACACCATGCAGGTGCCCTACGGAGTGGTCGCGCGTATCGGTGCGTTCAACCATCCCTTCTTCTTCGCGGCGGCGAAGGTCGCCGCGCCCCTCGTCGCCGGCAACGCCGTGGTCCTCAAGGCCCCGGACCAGACGCCGCTGTCTTCGTTGCGCCTGGCCGAGCTCGCGGTCGGGATCCTCCCGGACAATCTGTTGATCACCGTCAGCGGTCGCGGCGCGGTGACCGGACGCGCGCTGGTGCGTCATCCCGAGGTCCGCCGGATCGGTTTCATCGGGTCCACCGCGACGGGGCAATCGATCCAGCGGGATGCAGCCGAGACCGGAGTCAAGCACGTGTCGCTCGAACTGGGCGGAAAGAACGCTCAGATCGTCTTCGCCGACGCCGATTTGGAGGCGGCTGCGGCCGGTGCCGTCGCGGGTATGAACTTCACGTGGGTCGCCGGACAGAGCTGCGGCTCGACGAGCCGCCTGCTCGTGCACTCCTCGGTGGCCGACGAAGTGATCGGCCGGGTCGCCGAGCGCATGGCCGCGATCCGGGTGGGAGACCCGCTGGACCCGTCCGTGGACATGGGCCCGCTCGTGTCGGAGGCACAGTTCCAGAAGTCCATCAGCGCCATCGCCGAAGGCAGGAAGGCGGGTGCCACCGTGGCGACGGGCGGCGGCCGTCCCGCCGGCCTCGATGAGGGGTGGTTCGTCGAGCCGACGCTGCTCACCGGTGTCAGCCCCGGGTCGTTCGTCGAGCAGAACGAGATCTTCGGCCCCGTCCTCTCCGTCACCACCTTCGACGCCGACGAGGAGGCCGTACGGATCGCCAACGGCGTCCAGTACGGGCTCACCTCGAGCATCTGGACGCGCGACGTCACGCGCGCCCACGTCGTCGCCCGGCAGATCGAGGCCGGCTACATCCTCGTCAACAGTGGCAGCCGGCACTTCTGGGGACTGCCGTTCGGAGGGGTGAAGGCTTCGGGGATCGGCCGCGAGGAGTCCCTCGACGAACTGATCTCGTACACCGAGACGAAGACCGTGACCGTTCTGCTCTCGTAGGGGGGCAGCGCTGCGCGCTGTACGTCGTCGCAGCAAGCGCGGCGCGATCCATGCCGGCGGTGCTGGGAGGCGCTGTTCCCGTCAGCCTCGGGCAAACCCCGTCGAGGCGAAGGCCGCCTGCAGGGATGCCTGGGCGCCGAAAACGTTCCCCGGGCCATCACAGAGGCGACACAGCAGTACACGAAGTGGTCGGCTGAGATCCCCCGGGCGGAGCGGCTTCCGGAGTTCCTCGAGCGAGCGTTCCAGATCGCTTCCACCCCTCCCTACGGTCCGGTGCACCTCGGCATTCCGATGGACTTTCTGGAAGAGGAGATCGAGTTCACCCCGGGACCGGTGACCGAGTATCTGCATGAGGCGCTCGATCCGGATGCGGTAGAGCGTCTCGCCCAGATTCTCAGGACGGCGGCCAGTCCGGTCATCGTGGTGGGGACAGAGGTCGCGCGGTACGGTGCGATTGCCGCGCTGGAAAGGCTCTCCGACCTGGTGGACGCGTCCGTGCTCGGGGAGATCAAGGGCGCCGACCTCGCCTTCCCGAACACCAATCCGAGGTACGTCGGCAAGCTGACCGCATCGAGCCCTGCACTGGAGGGCGCAGACGTCGTCGTCCTCCTCGGCGCCGAGCTCACCGAGGGGCTGGCGATGCCCCTGCCGGATTTCGGTGACAGCCTCGTGGTGCAGGTCACCGTGGACCCGCTCGCTCTGCGCCGGCAGTACGCAGGTCAGGTCGGCATCCTCAGCCACCCCGGGCGCCTGCTCGATGCGGTCGCCGATCGCCTCGCTGAAGGCGGAGCGGTACCCGTGAGCTCGGGCGGGCGGGTGCGAGGGCTCAGAGAGCGCTGGGAAGCGGGCCGCGAAGCCTTGCGGTCGCGCCTGCTCGGCGAGGCTGATGGCGCGGTATCGGCGGCCCACATCGCGGACCTCATCCATCGCCTCGGCGGCTCCGAGACGATCGTCGTCAACCAGTGCGGATCCGCGGAGGGCTTCATCGACACACTCGTCGACTATGGCGCACCGTGGACGTATTTCGGCCTCTCGGGGAAGGCGAGTGCTCAGGGTTGGGGCGCGCCGGCGGCGGTCGGCATCCAGATGGCTCGTCCCGATCGTCGAGTGATCGCCGTCCTCGGCGATGGCGGGTTCATGTTCAACTCCACAGCGATCCACACCGCTGCCGCGTACGACGTTCCGGTCGTCTACCTCGTCCTCGACAACGGGGGCTGGCGGGACGTCGCGACCGTGACGGGAGCGATGGGCAGCTCGCTCGGAGAGCCCGGCGCAGAGGATGCGATGCGCTGGACCTTCCGGCCCCCGATCGACCACGCATCGTACGCCCGAAGCCTGGGACTGAAGTCTTGGCGGGCGTCCAACCCGGAGGAGCTCGAGAGCGCGTTCGCCGCCGCGTTCGCCGAGGATGGGCCGACGCTGATCCAGGTCGCGTCTGCGATGGGCGATGTCCGGGTCTTCGGGCAGGCGTTCGCGTGAGATGTCGAGCAGGAGTGACAGCGCCGTATACGGTGAGTGAGCCGCGTGTTCGGGCTGACAGCGACACGTACGTCTGCAGTAGGGAGCGATGAAGGATGTCAACTGGTGATCGACTAGGGGTTCGAGAGGATCTCGTCGATGCGAATCGCATTCTCGTCCGCCACGGCATCCTCGATGCTTTCGGCCACGTGAGCGTCCGTGACCCCGACGACCCGAGCAGGTTCCTCATCTCCAGAAACCTGGCCCCCGGCCTCGTCACGCCCGACGACATTCAGGTGATCGGATTGGACGGGACGACCGCGGACGACAGACCGAGCTATCTCGAACGATTCATCCACGGCGAGATCTACCGGGCACGCGCCGATGTCCAGGCCGTTGTCCACAGCCACTCCGCGTCGATGGTGCCCTTCAGCATCTCCAGGACGCCTCTGCAGGCGGTGTGGCACATGGCGGGCTTCCTCGGCGAAGCGGTCCCGGTCTTCGAGATCCGTGACAGCGTCGGGTCCTCCAGCGACCTGCTGATCCGCAGCGGTTCGCTCGGCGCGGACCTTGCTGCGACCCTCGGGGGCGCGGCGGTCGCACTCATGCGAGGACACGGATTCGTCGCCGTGGGCGACTCGATCCCGCAGGCGGTCGCCCGCGCGGTCTACGCGGACCTCAACGCCCGAGCACAGGTGACGGCCGGTCAGCTCGGCGGCTACACCGCCCTCACCGCAGAAGAGGGCGCCGCGGCCGCGGAATCCAACAACGGGCAGCTCACGAGGGCCTGGGAGATCTGGAGAGCCAACGCCAGGCGCGGGGAGAGCGTCTGAAAGCGCGCCTCCTCCAGGCGCGCTGAGCAAATCCGCCCGCTCGCGGCCGGCGCGTCATCGCGTCGGCGAAGCCGGCCGTTCGCCCCTGGTGGGGCGGTCCGGCATGCCGGCACACGCCGCCCGCGCCTAACGGCTCGCGCCATGTTGTGTATCTGACACACACAACAGTAGTAGGGGGGGTCGGACATTTGACGGGCCGGGGGGTGGACACGGGAGCGCCCCGCCGGATCGTCTCGGCGGGGCGCTCGGGTGCAGCGTTATCGCGCCGTCCACCACCGCGGGCGCGCGGGACCGGCCGTCGGGATTGCACCGGTGAGGGCGTCCGGAGTCAGTGGACGGGCCTGCCCGATCGTGAGCGGCACGGCCTGTTGCAGGTGCGCCTGCCGCTCCTTACTGTCCTCCCACCGGATGAGGTCATGGGGGGAAGCGAACGTGATCTCGACGACAACCTGGCGCCGGTGCCGTTCCGAGACTCGGACCTTCGACTCCCGGTA
>NZ_JAUZVE010000063.1:0-37977 GCF_031844425.1 Microbacterium sp. ARD31 | reverse complement strand
CGGCCACAACTTCGTCCGCACCATGACCACCCTCGCCGCCCGCGGCATCAACCCCCACGTCGTCGACGACCAAACCGGACGCCCCACCTTCACCACCGACCTCGCCGCCGGCATCCACCACCTCACCCGCACCCACGCACCCCACGGCACCTACAACCTCACCAACACCGGCCCACCCACCACCTGGGCAGACCTCGCCCGCACCATCTACCACCTCACCGGACACGACCCCCACCGCATCACCCCCACCACCACCCACGACTACTACGCCGACACCACCCACCCCGTCGCCCCACGACCCACCAACAGCGTCCTCGACCTCACCAAGATTTGCGTCACCGGATTCACCCCCACAGACCACACCCGGGCACTCCAGACGTACCTGAGCCCGCGCTGAGGCGAGAGCCCGAGAACCTGACCCTCAGAGGTCGGCGTGCAGCTGCCAGACGCGCTCCGCGGCACCGTGCCACGAGAACACGCGGCCCCGATCTCCGGCCATCACCCCGAGCCGCTCCGCAGCCGATGTCGTGGCGAGGGCCCCCGCCAGGGCGTCGCCGAGCCCTTCGATCAGGGATGCCGCATCCGTCGCCGCGATGAGATCGCCGCCGTCGACGATCACCTCGCGGTGGGTCGGGGTGTCGTGGGCGATGACGGGCACGCCCAGCGCGAGAGCCTCGACCACCCGCCAGGGGAAGGCCGTCCGCGCTGAGGGCGCGAGGTAGGCCACCGCCGCGCCGAACACGGCAGCCCGGTCCGCGCACTCGAGAGCGCCCCGGACATGGACGCGCCGCTCGGGGACGCCGACGGACTCGGCGAGTTCGGCCACGGCCGGCTCACGCCCCTCATCGACGTCCAGGACCACGACCGGCAGGTCGAGTCCCGATGCCGCGACGGCGGCCAGTCCCGCGTCGAGCGCGTCGGATGGCGCCGCGCCGCTGAGCAGGACGAAGCCCTCGGGCACACCCAGGTGCCGACGGCGGCCGACTTCGTCGGACGGGACGGCGAAGTCCAGGGGCGCCGCGCCCGAGATCACCCGGGTACGGTCGCCCACCTTCGCGCGCTCGGCCAGACGCTCGCCCAGCTCATGGGTGGGTACCACGATCGCATCGGCGTGCTTGGCCGCGCGCTTGAGCATGGCGCGCTGCCACGCCGCCTGCCCGCGGGGCAGTTCGTCGGGGGCCTCCCAGGCGCGCAGGTCCCAGACCGTCACCACCGTCTGGTCGTGGTCGTGCAGACGGTCGTGCTTGACGAGGGGCGCCATGAGCGTCGGAGAGTGGATCATGCCACCACCGATCCCCGTCGCGACGCCGAGCTGCAGCGCGGCCGCCAGTTCGCGGCGTGCCAGCGCGGTGCGCCGCACGCTCGAGAGTCCGGGCACGCGGCGGAGATCGTCGGCCCCCGCGGGCGCGATGCCCTCGACGTCGCACCCGTCGGGCGCGCCGGCGACGAGGGCGCGAGCGAGGTCGCGCGAGGCCTCGGCGAGGATCGGATCCGTGGGCGCGGCGACCTGGTCGAGCAGCACCCGCAGGGTGGCCGTCATGGCGCCGGCGTGGCGGTCGGCGTCGGCGGGTGCAGTGCCTGCTGCACGAGCTCGTGGACGTAGGCGTAGTCCGGCGCGGACTCCTCCACCCCGTTGGCGGGCGTGAGTTCGATCGTCGTCAGGGGCTCCTCCCGCGCGTCGACGGCGAGGTCCGCGAGGAAGGGGATGAGCGACTGGGGCAGATCGGTCTCGACGATATCGGTGCCCGCGGCGGCGATGTCCTGGAAGCGGGTCAGGACGGTCTGCGGCGTGAACTGCTCGAGGATCGCCTGCTGCAGCACCCGCTGGCGCTTCATGCGGTCGTAGTCGCTGGTCGTGTAGCGCGACCGCGCGTACCACTGGGCCGTGTCGCCGTCCATCCGCTGCGGTCCGGCTTCGATCCAGCCGGTGGCCCATTCCTCGGCGGGCTGGCCGTCGTAGGCGGGACCGCCGCCCTTGGGCAGGCGCTCCTCGACCGTGATCTGGACTCCCCCCAGCGCGTCGATGAGGGCGGCGAATCCGTGCATGTCGATGAAGACGTAGTACGGGATCTCGATCCCCAGGATGCCTTCGGCGGCGTCCTTGGTCGCCTCGACGCCGGGCGAGGAGCCCGTCGAGGCGGCATCCGGATAGAGGGCGTCGCCGTCGCGGCACACCTCGACCTCGGTGCGGAGCTGGTTGATGCCACTGCCCCAGCCGCACGTCGCGTTCGCGAAACCCTCGTGCACGTCGGGGTACAGGTCTTTCATGGGGCCGTCCGCGAACGGGAAGTTCGGCATGTCGCGGGGGATGCCGGTGATGGTGGTCGCTCCCGTGTCGGCGTTGACCGAGACCACCGAGATGCTGTCGAACCGCATCGAATCGCGGCCCTCCCCGCTGTCGGCACCCAGCAGCAGGATGTTGTAGTAGCCGTCCGAGGGCGGGACGGCAGGACCGCTCTCTCCGAAGATGGCGCCCAGGGTGTCGCGGGTCGTTCCCGCGACGGTCGCGCCATACGCGGCGGTGCCGCCCGAGACCACGGTGAGCGCGACGGCGAGCAGGGCGATGCCGAAGCGCGCGAGGCGTCCGGTGCGCACCAGCCGCACGAGGCGCAGCGTGTCGACCGTGAGCACGACCCACAGCACGCCGTACGCCACGAGGGCCAGCTGCGCTGCGGTGAGGAAGAACCAGTTGGTCGCGACGGCGAGCACGACCGGTCGCCACAGCGCGAGCGCGAGCAGCCCGATCGCGCCGAAGAGCCACAGGCTGAGCGTCGCTCCGAGACCGAGGCGCCCGAGACGCCGGTTGCCGGCAAGGGCCTGCGCCGATCCGGGGACGAGGAAGTTCAGCACGACCAGCCACCACCCCCGTCGGGTCATCAGCGCGCGCGAGGTCGCGTCCGGGTAGCGCAGCGGGCGCTCCTGGACGACGGAGCGCGGGACGGGACGGGGAGCCGACGTGCGGTGGCGCGGTGGGGCGGCCACACTCATAGGGACTCCTTGAGACGCCGGTTCTTCTCGTCGACCTGCGCCTCGAGGGCGCGCGCGTAGTCCTCGATCCGGTCGCCCAGGTCGGCGTCGGAGGTGCCGAGGATGCGAGCGGCGAGCAGGCCCGCGTTCTTCGCGCCGTTGATCGACACCGTCGCGACGGGAATGCCGGCGGGCATCTGCACGATGCTCAGGAGCGAGTCCAGCCCGTCGAGGGTCGCCAGCTGCACCGGAACGCCGACGACCGGCAGCGCCGTGAGCGAGGCGAGCATGCCGGGCAGGTGGGCGGCGCCCCCGGCACCGGCGATGATCACCCGGATGCCGCGCCCGCGCGCCTCGCGCCCATAGCGCAGCAGCTTGTCGGGCGTGCGGTGGGCCGAGACGACCTCGACCTCGTGCGGGACGCCGAGGTCGCTGAGGATCTGCGAGGCGTCGCTCATCACGCGCCAGTCCGAGTCGGAGCCCATGACGACGCCGACCAGGGGCGCCTCGGAAGAATGCAGCGGCGTGGTCACCCGACAAGGCTAGGGCGCGACGCTGGACAAACCCCGCAACGGCGCGGTCGTTCCGGCCCCGCCGGTGTCGGGGCTTCCTAGGCTGGAGGGCATGAGCGCCCCCACCGACCTGGACGTCAACGCCGCACTGCGCGAACGCTACGGTGCGGCCGCGCCGCAGCTCAGCGATCCCGCGCTGCTCGGGAGCGAGATGCTCGCGACCATGCTGCGGCACCGGTCCGTGCGACGATTCACGGGACGACCCGTCGGGCCTGAGACGATCACCGCTCTGGTCGCGGCGGCGCAGTCGGCGGCGACCAGCTCGAACAACCAGGTGTGGAGCGTCGTCGAGGTCCGCGACGACGCCGCTCGGCAGCGACTGGTGGCACAGGCGGGCGCGAGCGCGTTCGTCGCCGAAGCGCCCGTCGTGCTGCTGTTCGTGGCGGACTGGGCGCGCGCGTCGGCGATCGCCGGCGGACGGGGCGAAGCCGACGAGGCCGCCGAGTACCTGGAGTCGACTCTCGTCGGTTTCGTCGATGCGGCCCTGGCTGCGCAGAATGCGGTGGTCGCCGCCGAGAGCCTGGGCCTGGGCACCTGCTACCTCGGGTCCCTGCGCAACGATCCGGCCGCCGCGGCGACGCTGGCAGGGCTCCCGGCGCGCGCCGTCGTCGCCTTCGGCGTCGCACTCGGCTGGCCGCATCCCGACGAGACGGCCGGGGTCAAACCGCGCCTCGCACCGGATGTGGTCCACTCCCTCGAGACGTACCGCCCGGTGTCACCGCGAGACATCGAGGCGTACGAGAGCACCCTCGCGGCGTACAACGCGACGCAGGGGCGACCCTCCGGATGGATCCGCCAGATCGTCGCTCGGGTGCGCGACATCCGCGGACTCCACGGACGCGAGCGGATGCGCGAATGGCTGACGGATCGGGGACTGCCCTCGCGCTGACCCGGTCAGCCCGTGAAGAACGCCGCCGCCGCGCGCGCCTGATAGGCGACCTCGTCCAGGTCGGATCCCGCGGCGTTGACGTGTCCCACCTTGCGGCCCGGTCGCGGGGCCTTTCCGTACGTGTGCACCTTGGCGGCGGGGTGCTCGGCCATGGCGGCGGCGAAGCGCTCGTCCAGACCGCCGCTCTCGGGCCCCCCGAGGATGTTCACCATCACCGACCACGCCTCCCGCGGCTGCGGGTCTCCGAGCGGAAGGTCGAGCACGGCGCGCAGGTGCTGCTCGAACTGGCTCGTGACCGCGCCGTCCTGAGACCAGTGCCCGCTGTTGTGGGGGCGCATCGCGAGCTCGTTGACGAGGATGCGCTCGTCGGTGGTCTCGAACAGCTCCACGGCGAGCATCCCGGTCACCCCGAGTCCTTCGGCGATCGCGGTACCGACTCCCGCCGCCACCTCGGCCAGCCGCTCCGGCGCGTGCGGGGCGGGAGCGACGACCTCGGCGCACACGCCGTCGCGCTGCACGGTCTCGACCACCGGATACACCGTCATCTCGCCGGAGGGCCGGCGCGCGACCTGCTGTGCGAGTTCCCGCGTGAAGTCGACGAGCTCCTCCACCAGCAGGTCGCCGCCGCGGGCGTCCTCGGCGAGCGCCGCGAACCAGTCGTCGGCCTCGGTCGCGGCAGACACGACACGCACGCCCTTGCCGTCGTAGCCGCCGCGCGGGGTCTTGACCACGGCACGACCGCCGTGGGCGTCCAGGAAGGCCTGCAGGCCCTCGGCGTCCGACACCGCGGCCCAATCCGGCTGCGGCATCCCGAGCTCGGACAGCCGCGCACGCATGTGCAGCTTGTCCTGCGCATAGAGCAGCGCGTCCGGACCGGGGTGCACCGCGATCCCCGCGTCGACCATCGCGCGCAGAACGTCCTGGGGCACGTGTTCGTGGTCGAACGTGACGACGTCGACGTCGCGCGCGAACGCCAGGACGGTCGCGGTGTCGCGGTAGTCACCCACCGCCGTGGCCGCCAGCGCGGCCGACATCCCCTCGTCCTCGGCGAGCACCCGCAGGTCCACACCGAGTTCGACCGCGGGTGCGATCATCATGCGGGCCAGCTGCCCACCCCCGACGACTCCGACTCGCAGCGCCATGCCGCTCCTTCCGACTCCCCCATCTTCGCGCACCTCGGGTCCGCGTAGGGGACGAGGGCAGCCCGCTCAGACCGAGCGCACGCCGGGGGGCAGCGGCTGGGCGTCGCGGTGGGCGAGGATCTGACTGACCTCGATCTGGTCGACGAGCACCTCGTGCACGAGCGATGCGCTCGGGACGTCCGCAAGCCGAAGCGGAGAGTCGACGCCGTCCGACAGCACCAGTGTTCCCGCGCCCCAGAGCCGCTGCACCGGGCCGCGTCGCACCTGGATCGCGTACCCGCGCACGTGGCTGAGCTCGCGGCGGCGGACCGCGAGCAGTCCCGCCCGCTCGATCACGCGGCGGGTCGTGATGGTGTAGACGTGCGACGCCCACGACGCATACGGCAGCACCACGAGCAGCAGCACGACCGCGGCGGCCGCGGTGAACAGCATCCAGTCCTCGAAGGGCGCGGGGAGGTTGCCGGAGAAGTAGCCCACCGCTCCCGCCACGCCGATGAGGACGAGCGCCGACCAGACGAGGCGACGCGCGTGGGGCCGGAACCGGGCGACCCTCAACTCAGGCGTGGCTGCGCCCGGGGCCGGCATCAGCGGCCGGCCACCGTACGGTGTCGGCTGGGTCATGCCTCCATTGTGCGCGGGAGCGCGACATCGCCGCGCCGGGCGCGCCATGGCGCGTCATACTCGCGCGCGCTCAGCGCACGTGCACGACGTCACCCGCGCCCACGACGGTCTCGCCGCCCGAGTCGCCGTGCACGACCAGGCGCCCTTCGCCGTCGATCCGGGCCCCCGTTCCCGAGAGGGTGGTGCCGTCCGGGAGCGACACCACGACGGACGTGCCGATGGTGTCGCACAGGGTCTCGACCTCGGCGCGCACGCCGGCTGCGGCGGCATCGCCCCCGCTGGCGATGAGCGACTGCAGCTGTTCGTCGAGGGAGGTCAGGTAGTCGGCCAGGAGGCGGTCGGCGTCCGCCTCGACCCCGGCGGTGCGCAGCGACGTCGCCGACGGGACGGGGAGCGCCTCTGCCGGCATGTCGGTGTTGACCCCCGCGCCGACCACGACCGCCCCGGCATCGGCGGGGACCACCTGCGCCAGGATGCCGCAGAGCTTGCGCCCGTCCAGCAGCACGTCGTTCGGCCATTTCAGCCGCGCGGAGTGAACGGTGCCGACCAGCTGGGCGGAGACCGCCCGCGTCATCGCCGCGCCGGCCATGAGCGGGATCCAGCCGCGTGCGGACACCGGAAGGGCGTCGACGCGCAGCACGGTGGAGATCGCCAGGGCCATGCCCGGGGGCGCGATCCATTCGCGATCGAGCCGGCCGCGCCCGGCCCGCTGATCGTCGGTCAGGAGAACCGAGAGGTGAGGCCATGCCGACGGGTCGTCGATGAGGTGGTCGACGAGGTCGGCGTTGGTCGAGCCGGTCTCGGTGACCACCTGCACGCGGGGGCTCACCGCCGCCGCGAGGGGGAAGCCTTCGGAGGGGATGCTCATACCGTCACCCTACGGGGAACAGCGGATCGCCGAACCCCTTGTGCGAACCCTCCAACCGTTGGGCCAGACCGCTCGATAGGGTGGAACGCGTGACCGAACAGCCCGATCTTTCCACGACCGCCGGCAAGATCGCCGACCTGCGCGCGCGCTTCCAAGAGGCCGTCCTCGACGCCGAGAAGACGGCGCAGGACAAGCAGCACGCGAAGGGCAAGCTCACCGCCCGCGAGCGCATCGACCTGCTCGTGGACCCCGGCAGCTTCGTCGAGCTCGACGAGTACGTCCGACACCGCACGTCGGCGTTCGGCATGGACAAGGCCCGGCCCTACGGCGACTCGGTCGTCACCGGGGTGGGGACGATCCACGGGCGCACGACCGCCGTCTACGCGCAGGACTTCTCGACCTTCGGCGGTTCGCTGGGCGAGGTCGCGGGCGACAAGATCATCAAGGTCATGGAGTTCGCCATGCGCAGCGGCATCCCCATCGTGGGGATGCTGGATTCCGGCGGCGCGCGCATCCAGGAGGGCGTGGTCGCCCTCGGCAAGTACGGTGAGATCTTCCGCCTGAACACCGCGGCATCCGGGGTCATCCCGCAGATCTCGATCATCATGGGCCCGGCAGCGGGTGGAGCGGTGTACTCCCCGGCGCTCACGGACTTCGTGGTCATGGTCGACAAGACCAGCCAGATGTTCGTCACCGGCCCCGACGTCATCAAGACCGTGACCGGCGAGGACGTCGGGATGGAGGAGCTCGGCGGCGCGCACACGCACAACACGCGGTCCGGCGTGGCGCACTACCTCGCCGAGGACGAGGACGACGCGATCGACTACGTGCGGACGCTGCTGAGCTACCTCCCCGACAACAACATGTCCGAGATCCCGGTGTACGAGACCGGTTTCGAGTTCGAGACGACGGATGCCGATCGCGCACTGAACGCGATCATCCCGGACTCCCCCAACCAGCCCTACGACATCCACGAGGTGATCCGTCACATCGTCGATGCCGAGGACTTCCTCGAGGTGCAGCCCCTCTTCGCCCCGAACATCGTGATCGGCTTCGGTCGCGTCGAAGGGCGCTCGGTGGGCATCATCGCGAACCAGCCGTCGCAGATGGCCGGCACCCTCAACATCGAAGCGGGAGAGAAGGCGAGCCGCTTCGTGCGCTTCTGCGACGCGTTCTCGATCCCGATCGTCACCCTCGTCGACGTCCCGGGCTACCTCCCCGGCACCGACCAGGAGTGGACCGGGGTCATCCGCCGCGGCGCGAAGCTGCTGTACGCCTACGCCGAGGCGACGGTGCCGCTGGTGACGGTCATCCTCCGCAAGGCCTACGGCGGCGCCTACATCGTCATGGGCTCCAAGCAGCTCGGCGCCGACGTGAACCTCGCGTGGCCGACGGCCGAGATCGCGGTGATGGGCGGCCAGGGCGCGGTGAACATCCTCTACCGCGGCGAGATCAAGCGTGCCGAGGCGGCGGGCGAGGACGTCGCGGCCGTGCGGACCCGGCTCGCGAACGAGTACACCTACAACGTCGCGTCGCCGTTCCTCGCCGCCGAGCGCGGCGAGCTCGACGGCATCATCGAACCGGCCGCCACGCGCGTGTCGATCGCCAAGGCGCTGCGGGCCCTGCGCGGCAAGCGGGCGAGCCTGCCGCCCAAGAAGCACGGGAACATCCCGCTGTGACGCCGACCAGCGACAACCTGCCCGAGGACGGCGTCGCGATCGACGTGCGTCGCGGAGCGCCGACCGAGGAAGAGCTGGCGGCCCTCATCGCGGTCGTGAGCGAGGCGTACACGACCGAGGCGGAGCACGCGGTGGTCGACGACGCCCCGTCGCGCAGCGCGTGGGACGTGTCGGCACGCAACCTCCGGCGCCCGCTCGACCGAGCCCTCGGATGGCGGCACGGCGGCTGCTGATCGGCTCCGGCACGGGGGACGTGTCCCCCGAAATACCTACAGACGCCCCCATCGGCAACCGGAATACTGGTTCTCGCTGGAACGCTTCTGCGTTCGGCTGACCTGCTCTCCTCCGGGACAGCACAGGTTCGGCCCCGCGGACGGTTTTCGGGTATCCGTCCGCATGGCGAGGGGCGGGCGGCTTCGCCGCCCCTCGCCTCTCCCTCATCACTCCCCGCCCCGGCATCCCTCCCCCGCCGAGACGGGGAGTGTGTCAGTTGCGGGCGCCCGCCGGGTGGTCGATCTCCATCCACAGGTCCACGGAGTCCTCGTCGCTCAGGCCCGCACCCGAGTCGGAGCGCCCCACGACCGTCACGGCGACCCGCTCGTGCGGCGAGGTGCGGATGTAGAGCCGGTCGGATCTGGCCGTGCGCAGGGTCTCGGCGAGCTGGGAGCGGATCTGCCCGAGTGCGGCGTCGGCGAGCCCCTCGAGCCCGCCCTCGTCGAGGACGGTGACGGTCGCCCCGCGGCGCCGGGCGCGCTCGAGCTCGGCGCGGACGTCGTCGTCGAGCAGGCGCGGCCCGCGCAGCTCGTCGCGCAGCCGGCCTTCGGCCAGGCGCGCCTCGAGCCGCTCCTCCTCGGCGAGCTCGCCGCCGGTGGCGATCACCCGGGTGAGCACGGGACCGGCGACCGACAGTGCGCTCTGAACCTGTACGCGCCGCTCCCGCTGCCGCACCACGTGCGAGGCCTGCCAGGCGGATGCCGCCCGCTGCAGCTGGGCCAGGCGCGCGGTGTCGCGGGCCGCGCGGTCCATCGACCGCAGCAGCAGCTGCGCGCACGAGACCCACACGATGGAGCCGACGAGCCCGAGCTGCAGAGCCTGCGCGGGCCCCATCCAGGCCATGGACGCGACGATGAGCATGACCAGGCCGGACCACGCGAACCAGGGTCGGCGCCTCACCATGACGATCACCATGAGGGCGCCGATGCCGCCCAGATACCACGTCGCGTACGGGTCGTCGCGGACGTCCTGCGCGAACGCCCACGACACCGCGGTCGGCACGAGCGCAGCGCTGACGATCGCCAGCAGCGCGGCCGGCAGGGGGAGCTTCTCGGGCCCGCGCGGAGCGGGGACGCCCGTCTCCTGGTCCCGGCCGGCACCCGCGGCCCGGCCGAAGGGGGCGGGCTCCCAGAACAGGCACAGCCACGTGGTGGTGAGGTACAGCGCCAGCGCGCCGACGATGACGAGCGGGTGCTCGGCGGGGGCCAGCCCCGACAGTCCCCGGGCGGCGAGGTAGGCCGTGAAGGCGAGGGCCAGCGAGACGAGCACCCTCCGGACGCTGATCACTCGCTCGCCTCCCGCCAGACCAGGCGCACGCGCGTGCCCTCGCGGCCGGTCGTGACCCGCCCGACCCCGCCGACCGACGCCATGCGCGCCACGATGGAGCCGCGGATGCCGAGACGATCGGCCGGCACGGCGTCGAGGTCGAAGCCCGGGCCGGCGTCGGCGACGTCGATCCGGATGCCCCCGCGCGCGCACTCGACGGTCGCGGAGAGCCCCTCCGCGCCGGCGTGCTGCACCGAGTTGGCCACGGCCTGCGTCGCCGCCAGGCACAGCGCCTCGGCCACGCGACCGGGAAGCAGCGTCGTCCCCGCCTCGATGCGACGATCGACCCGCAGCCGCACGCCCATCTCGCGCGCGGCCTCTTCGATGTCATCGGCGAGGGATGCCGCGTCGCGCGGTTCGTCGCTGCCCGACCCGCCTGCCTGTTCGGTCGACGCCAGGCCCGCCAGCGCCTCGCGCGCCATCGCGACGGCCAGGGTGCGGGCGCGCGGGGAGTCCGCGCGTTCGGCGGCGATGAGCGCGGCGAGGACGCTGTCGTGCATGAGCGCGGCGACGGTGACCCGCTCCTGCTCCGCGGCGTCGGTGGCCGCCGCCCGGGCGTACAGGTCGACGGCCTGGGCGCGCGTCTCGTCGACGTTCGCGGCGACCGAGCGGAACAGCCAGCCGAGGGTGAGGAGCACGCCGCCGAGGATGATCGCGAACGACACGTCCAGCAGCAGGCGGAAGCCCAGCTCGGGGGTGAACCCGCTGACCACCAGCCGCACGAGGCCGTACAGGATCGGGGCGAGCACGGTCCAGGCGATCTGCAGCGGGAAGGGGAAGGCGAGGACGGCGGCGAGCGTGGCGATGTTCACCAGGAACCAGATCCACGGGTCCTGATCGGTCGGGGTCGACGCCGCCTTCGGCGTGAGCGGCCACACCGCCAGCGCCAGGACGAACACCACGGCGAACGCGCCGGCGGTGGCTCGTACGCCGCGGCCGAACATGCACGCCATCACCATGACCGCGAGCGGGATGAAGGCGACCGGCAGCAGCGGGTCGGTGTACCACGGGTCGTAGGCGGCGCTGAGCACCGCGGTGGCGAGCGCCTGCACGCCGAGGACGAGGGAGCCGAGGGCGGCCGCGACGGTGATGATGCGCTCGACCCGGGTGCGCGTGAACGACCCGATGGCCGGGCGCCCGTCCCGGGCCGGGGCGATGTGCGTCCAGGCGCGGTCGAGGACGACCCCGGAGCCGTCCGCGCTCATCGCTGTCCTCCGCCGCTCTCCCCGGCGGCATCGCTGAGGATGCCGTCCTCCATCGCCCGGCGCAGCAGATCGACCTTGGTCGGCGCGGGACGCCCCACCTCGACGTACTTCACCCGCACCCGCGTGATGTTCTCCTTCGCGGTCGAGTACGCCACGCCCAGACGGTCGGCGACGACCTTCAGCGGCAGGCCCGCCGCGTACAGGCGCAGCACATCCCGCTCGCGGGCGGACAGCTGCGCGTCGGCGAACTCCCGGTCGCCTTCGACCGCGCTCGCCCACTCCACGTTGTTGAGCGGCTCGCCGCGCGCGACCGTGCGCACCGCAGCGGTGACGTCGTCGATGGGCGATGCCTTGCTCACCACGCCGGCGGCACCGGCCGAGAGCGCCTCGCGCACCGCCGCCGGGCGGTCGGCGACGCTGTGGATGATGACGCTCGAGCCGTCGCCGACGAGGCGATGGACGTTGTCGGTGACCGTCGTGCCGTCGCCGAGCGTGAGATCGAGCACCACCACGTCGGCCGGACCGGCGTCGGAGGATGCGCGCCACCGGAGGTACTCCCGCACGGTGCTGCCCGAGAACACGACGTCCTCTGTTCCCGAGCGCAGGCAGGCGGCCTCGAGCCCGAGCCGGACGGACTCGTGGTCGTCGATCAGGGCGACCCGCGTCATGAGGGCCACTCTAGCGACGCCCGCCGGTGCGGATGAGCGTGGTGACGGCTTCGACGTGGTGCGAGTGAGGGAAGAGGTCGATGCCCTGAACGCCGGCCGCCTCATATCCCTCGTCGCGGAAGGTCGCCATGTCGCGTGCGAGCGCGACGGGATCGCACGCGATGTAGACCACGGCCGCGGGGTTCAGCGCGGCGATCCCCCGTACCACGGCCGCGCGCGCCCCGGCGCGCGGTGGATCCAGCACGACGACCCCGCGCGACAGCCGTTCCCGCTCGGTGTCGGACGCGCGGGCCGCCAGCTGCGCCACCCAGCGGTCCACGCGCCCCGTCTCGGCCCGCGCGCCCAGCCACTGCGCCAGGTTCGTCCCGGCGTGCTCGGTGGCGCGCTCATCGGCCTCGACGCTCGTGACGCGCGCGCCCGATCCGGCGGCGTCGGCCAGCGTCGCCGCGAACAGCCCCACTCCGCCGTAGAGGTCCAGGTGCCAGCCGTCCGGGTCCACGCCCGCGCCGGCGAGCTCCCGCGCCAGGACCGTCGTCAGCGCGTCGGCGGCGAGACGGTGCACCTGCCAGAATCCGCCGGCGTCGACGCGGAAGTCCCGTCCTCCGGCGCGCTCGACGACCACCTCCCGGGCGGGATCCGGCGTCTTCTTCTGCCCCCGCGGCCGGGCGTCCGGCCGCCCCAGGACGCGGACCCGCCCGTCGGCGGGGTGCACCAGGTCGATGCGCCCCTCCGCGGCGGCGCCCAGGCCGGCGGCGACCTGCGCGATCCCGGGAACGGCCAGCGGCAGGTCGTCCACCTCGATGACGCGGTGGCTGCGGGCGGCGAACGGCCCCACGCGTCCGGCGGCATCGACGTGCAGGCTGACCCGCGTGCGCCAACCGGTGGCGTCCTCGCGCTCGGGCTCATCCGCGCCGCCCGCGGCCTCGGTCGCGGTGATGAGGGATGCCGGGACGTCGAGCCGCCCGATGCGCGCGAGGGCGTCCTGGAGCACCCGGAGCTTCAGCGCGCGCTGCTCGTCGAGGGCGATGTGTCCGAAGTCGGCGCCGCCCGGCCGGTCCTCCGGGGCGGTGTCCACGTCCGCCGCACGCCAGATGTGCGGCCGACGGGCCGGCGCGGCGTCGAGCACCTCGAGCACCTCCGCCCGCCAGAAGCGGCGCGTGTCGCCGTCCGCCGCGGCATCGGCATCCAGACGCACGCGCACGCGCTCTCCGGGAAGGGTGTCGGGGACGAACACGACCCGCCCCTCGTGACGTCCGACGAAGACGCCGCCGTGGGCGACGTCGGTGATGTCGAGGTCGATGATCGGCCCTGCGGCATCGGTGGTTTCCGTCACCGGGCGAGTCTAGTCGCGGCGGCCTCTACGGTGGACGCATGCGCGTGTGCCTGGCCTCGACCTCCCCCGCCCGACGGATGCTGCTGCGGCAGTTCGGCATCCACCCGCTCACCGTGGCGCCGGCCGTGGACGAAGAGGCGGTCATCGCCGCCGTCGAGGACGCCGAGGGGCGGGTGCTGCCCCCTGCGGAGCACGTCCTCCTCCTCGCGCGCCGGAAGGCCGCGGACGCCGTGGCGCAGCTGGCCGCTCGGATGCCGGACTTCGACGGCATCGTCATCGGCGGCGACTCCATGTTCGACATCGACGGACGGGTGCTCGGCAAGCCCGGTACGCCCGAGAACGCGCTCGCGCGCTGGCACGAGATGCGGGGGCGGACGGGCGTCCTGCACTCCGGCCACGCGGTCTTCCGGGTGCGGCCAGGCGAGGAAGCGCTGGAGGTGCACGACGTCGCCGAGGCGTCGGTGACGTTCGCCGCCGACGTGACCGACGCCGAGATCTCGGCGTACGTCGCCTCGGGCGAGCCCCTCCACGTCGCCGGTGCCTTCACGGTCGACAGCCTCGGCGGGGCGTTCATCACCCGCGTCGAGGGGGATCCGTCCACGGTGATCGGCATGTCGCTGTCGACGCTGCGCCGCCTCGTCCGCGACCTGGGCGTGGAATGGACCTCCCTCTGGAACTCGGTGGACCCGTCCGTTCGCGACGACCCCGCAGCAGACGGTGACGCGCGCGGCGACGCGCCGGTCGGGACCCCCGGTTTGTCGTAGGAATCCCACGTTTCCGGGCGGTTCTTGTAGCAAGCGCTCAAAAATGGGCCGGAACGCGTCGGTAGGCTGACATCCATGCCTCATATCGCCAAGGTGCTCATCGCGAACCGCGGCGAGATCGCCGTCCGTGTCATCCGAGCCGCGCGCGACGCCGGCAAGTCCTCCGTCGCCGTCTACGCCGACCAGGACCGCGATGCCCTCCACGCCCGCCTCGCCGACGAGGCGTACGCCCTCGAGGGAGCCACGAGCGCCGAGACCTACCTGTCGATCGACAAGATCCTGTCGGTCGCGCGCCGCTCGGGCGCGGACGCTGTGCACCCCGGCTACGGCTTCCTCGCCGAGAACGCCGACTTCGCCCGCGCGGTCATCGCGGCGGGCCTGGTGTGGATCGGTCCGAGCCCCGACGCGATCGAGGCCCTCGGCGACAAGGTGACCGCCCGGCATGTGGCGGAGAAGGTCGGCGCTCCGCTGGCCCCGGGAACCCCCGGACCCGTCGACGGCGCGGAGGAGGTCATCGCCTTCGCCCGCGAGTTCGGGCTGCCGATCGCCATCAAGGCGGCCTACGGCGGCGGCGGACGCGGACTGAAGGTCGCCCGCGAGTTCGACGAGGTCGCCGAGCTGTTCGAATCGGCCACCCGTGAGGCGATCACGGCCTTCGGCCGCGGCGAGTGCTTCGTCGAGAAGTACCTCGACAAGCCGCGCCACGTCGAGACACAGTGCCTGGCGGACGCGGCGGGCAACGTCGTCGTCGTCTCGACGCGCGACTGCTCCCTGCAGCGTCGCCACCAGAAGCTGGTCGAAGAGGCGCCCGCGCCCTTCCTGACCGACGCGCAGAACGAGGTGCTCTACACCGCGTCCAAGGCCATCCTCCGCGAGGTGGGCTACGTGGGCGCCGGCACGTGCGAGTTCCTGATCGGCGCGGACGGGACGATCTCCTTCCTCGAGGTCAACACCCGCCTGCAGGTCGAGCATCCCGTATCCGAAGAGGTAACCGGCATCGACCTCGTCCGCGAGCAGTTCCGCCTCGCGGAGGGCAGCATCCTGGACTACGACGACCCGAAGCCCGAGGGCCACTCGATCGAGTTCCGCATCAACGGCGAGGACCCCGGTCGCGGGTTCCTCCCCCAGCCCGGGCCGATCCATGTCTTCAAGACGTTCGGCGGGCCCGGCATCCGCCTGGATTCCGGCGTCACCGCCGGCGATGCCGTCAGCGGCGCCTTCGACTCGCTCCTCGGCAAGATCATCGTCACCGGCCGCGATCGCGCCGAGGCGCTCGAGCGCTCGCGGCGTGCGCTGGACGAGTTCGAGGTGGCCGGGCTTCCCACCGTGCTGCCCTTCCACCGGAAGGTCGTGCGCGACCCCGCCTTCACGGCGGAGGACGGCGCGTTCGGCGTGTTCACACGCTGGATCGAGACGGAGTTCGACAACGACATCCCGCCGTGGGACGGCGAGCTCGAGGCTCCGACGTCCGCGGCGCCGCGCCACACGGTGGTCGTCGAGGTCGCCGGCAAGCGCCTCGAGGTGAGCCTCCCCGACCGTGTCGTCGCCAGCCCCGCCGTCGTCGGGCGCCCGGCCGCCGTGCCGCCGTCGCGGCGCTCGCACGCTCCCAGCGCCGTGGCCGCGGCATCCGGAGACGCCGTGAAATCCCCCATGCAGGCGACGATCGTCAAGGTCGCCGTCGCCGACGGGCAGGAGGTCGTCAAGGGCGATCTCGTCGTCGTGCTCGAGGCCATGAAGATGGAGCAGCCCATCCAGGCTCACAAGGACGGCGTCGTCGGCGCAATCAACGCCGACCCCGGCACCACCGTCTCGGCAGGCCACCAGCTGCTGACGATCTCCTGACGCGGTCGGGCGCGGATGCCGGGTCGGCCGGCATCCGCGGCGGTCACTCCTCGGGTGCGTCCCGATCGACGATGTGCATCGCCCGCGCGGCGTCGGTGATGCTGCCCGCCAGCGACGGATAGACCGCGAACACGCGCGAGACCTGGTCGACGGTGAGCCGGCGCTCGACCGCGATGGCGATCGGGTAGATGAGCTCGGACGCGCGGGGCGCCACGATCACGCCGCCGACGACGGTTCCGCTGCCGTGCCGGGCGATAATCTTCACGAAGCCGTCGGTGATGCCCATCATCTTCGCCCGCGGGTTGGACGCGAGCGGCAGCTTGTGGACCACGCCGCGCAGCTCGCCGTCCTCGATGTCCTGCTCCTGCCAGCCGACGGCGGCGATCTCGGGCGCGGTGAAGATGTTCGACGTGATCCGGCGTCGCTCGAGCGGGATCACGACGTCGCCGAGAGCGTGGAAGACGGCCGTCCGTCCCTGCATCGCAGCGACCGAGGCCAACGGGAAGAAGGTCGTGCAGTCACCGGCGGCGTAGATGTTCGGCACCGAGGTGCGCGCGACGCGGTTGACCTGGATGTGCCCGGACTCGGTCATCTGCACCCCGGCCTCCTCGAGGCCGATGCCGGCGGTGTTGGGGATGGAGCCGACCGCCATCAGACAGTGGCTGCCCTCGAGGGTCCGGCCGTCGCTGAGCGTCACGACGACACCGTCACCCTGTCGCTCGACCTTCTCGGCGCGGCACTTCGACAGCACGGTCATGCCGCCGCGCTTGAAGACCTTCTCGAGCACCGCCGCGGCATCCTTGTCCTCGCCCGGCAGGACCTGGTCGCGGCTCGAGACGAGCGTGACCTTGGCGCCGAGGTTCATGTAGGCGCCGGCGAACTCGGCACCGGTGACGCCCGAACCCACGACGATGAGGTGCTCCGGGAGCGCGGGCATGTCGTACAGCTGCGTCCACGTGAGGATCCGCTCGCCGTCCGGGCGCGCGGACGGCAGCTCGCGCGGCGACGCTCCCACTGAGACGACGAGGGTGTCGGCCTCGATGCGGTCGAAGTCGGTGCCGCCGGCGCCGGTCGATACCACGACCGCCCCGGGGCCCTCCAGGCGCCCGTGTCCCGAGATGATCCGCACGCCGGCCTCGACCAGCGAGGCGCGCATGTCGTCGGACTGCTGGCGGGCGAGCGAGAGCAGTCGCTTGTTGACGGCCGCGAGGTTGATCGCGATCTCGGGCTTGAGGGGCTTGCCCTCCTTGCCGCGCGCGAACAGCTGCACCCCGAGGTCGCTGGCGCCGGCGATCGCGACGGCGGCATCGGCGGTGGCGATGAGGGTCTTCGACGGGACGACGTCGGTGATGACCGCCGAGCCGCCCACGCCGGCGCGCTCCACGAGCGTCACCTCCGCGCCCAGCTGCGCGGCCGCGAGCGCCGCCTCGTACCCGCCGGGTCCTCCGCCGATGATCGCGACGGTCTGGGTGCGCTCGAAGCTCAAAGACATGAGCACCATTCTCCCCCGCATCCGCCGGGCCCGCACGCGCGGCCGACGGGCGCGTCTCTGGCTCTGCGGCGCGGGTGTTTCTAGAGTGGGGGGATGTCCGACACGCACGACCACCCGCTCGACGACCCCGCCGCCGATCCGTTCGAGATCGCCGCGGCGGCCGCCGCCGACATCGCCCGACTCACCGGCGTCGACCGGCACGACATCGCCCTCACCCTCGGCAGCGGATGGGGCAGGGCCGCCGAGCTGATCGGCGAGACCACGGCCGCCTTCCCCGCCACCGAGGTCACCGGGTTCAGCCGGCCCGCCCTCGAAGGGCACGTCGGAACGCTCCGCAGCGTCGTGACCCCCCGCGGACGCCGCGTCCTGGTCATCGGCGCGCGGACGCACTTCTACGAAGGACACGGCGTCCGCCGCGTCGTGCACAGCGTGCGGACGGCTGCGGCGACGGGCGCGAAGACCATGGTCCTCACCAACGGCGCCGGGGGCATCAAGCACACCTGGCGCCCCGGACAGCCGGTGCTCATCAGCGATCACATCAACCTCACGGGCGCCTCGCCGCTCGAGGGGGCGACCTTCATCGACCTCACCGACCTGTATTCGATGCGCCTGCGCGATGTCGCGCGCTCGGTCGACCCGTCGCTGGACGAGGGCGTGTACTGCCAGTTCCGCGGACCCCAGTACGAGACGCCCGCCGAGGTGCACATGGCCAAGACCATCGGCGGTCACATCGTGGGCATGTCCACCGCCCTCGAGGCGATCGCGGCCCGCCAGGCGGGTATGGAGATCCTCGGCTTCTCGCTCATCACGAACATGGCGGCCGGCATCCAGACCACCCCGCTCAGCCATCAGGAGGTCATCGAGGCGGGCCGCGAGGCCGAGCCGGTGATCTCGTCGCTGCTCGCGCGCGTCATCGGAGCACTGTGAACGGCGCCGGCGGCCCGCTCCCGGAGGGCGAGATCCTCGATCGCGCCCGCGCGTGGCTCGCGCAGGACCCCGACCCCGAGACCCGCGACGAGCTGCGCGCCCTCATCGAGGCGGCCGAGGGCGGGGTGTCCGACGCGGGCGATGTGCTCGCCGATCGCTTCTCGACCCGCCTGGCCTTCGGCACGGCGGGACTGCGCGGCGCGCTCGGCGCCGGCAGCAACCGCATGAACCGGGTGCTGGTCGCCCAGGCCGCCGCCGGGCTCGCCGCCTTCCTACGCGAGAAGTCCGGGTTCGGGGCGAGTACCGGCGACGAGATCGACCCGGATGCCGCACCCACCGTCGTGGTCGGCTACGACGGCCGCCGCAACTCCGACGTGTTCGCCCGCGACTCGGCCGAGCTGTTCGCCGGGGCGGGGCTCCGCGCGATCCTCCTCCCCCGTATGCTGCCGACGCCCGTCCTCGCCTTCGCCGTCCGCCACCTCGGCGCCGACGCGGGTGTCATGGTGACGGCCAGCCACAACCCGCCCGACGACAACGGCTACAAGGTGTACCTGGGGGGCCCCGACGACGGCGCGCAGATCGTGCCGCCCGTCGACGCCGAGATCGCCGCGCACATCCAGCGGATCGCGGATGCCGGCGACATCGCCGCCCTCCCCCGCTCGCTCGGCTACGAAACGGCCTCGGACGCGGTCGTGGACGCCTACGTCGCCGCCACGGCGGCCGTGGCCCCCGCCTCGCCCGCCGCCGCGGGCCTCGCCTGGGTCTACACCGCGATGCACGGCGTCGGCTGGGAGACGTTCCGCGCGGTCATCGCCGCCGCCGGCTACCCCGAGCCCACGCCGGTGACCGAGCAGATCGAGCCGGACGGCACGTTCCCGACGGTGGCCTTCCCCAACCCCGAGGAGCCCGGCGCGATGGACCTGGCCTTCGCCGCCGCGACCGCCGCCGACGCCGACCTGGTGATCGCGAACGACCCCGACGCGGACCGCCTCGCCGTCGCCGTGCCCGACGCCGACAGCCCGGGCGGCTGGCGGCGCCTCACCGGCAACCAGATCGGCCTGCTTCTGGGCTGGCGGGCGGCCCGGCTCGTGGCGGAGTCGCCGGAGCGGCCGTCGGACGCGTCGCTGGCGTGCTCGCTGGTGTCGTCGCCCGGTCTCGCCGCGATCGCCGAGCACTACGGTCTGGGGTTCCACGCCACCCTCACCGGCTTCAAGTGGATCTCGCGCGCACCCGGCATGGTGTACGGGTTCGAGGAGGCGCTCGGCTACCTCGTCAACCCCGAGACCGTGCGCGACAAGGACGGCATCTCGGCCACGGTGGCGATGCTCGGACTCGTGTGCGAGGCACGCGAGCACGGCCGGACGCTGCAGGATCTGCTCGACGAGTTCGACCGGACGTTCGGCGCGTTCGCCAGCGACCAGATCTCGATCCGCGTCGACGATCTCGCCCGGATCGGCCACCTCATGGCGGCGCTGCGGGCGCGGCATCCGGATCGCATCGGCGACACCGCGGTGGACCGGGTCGACGACCTGCTCTCGGGCACGGACGATCTGCCGCCCGGTGACGTGCTGCGTTACTGGCTGACGGACGGCTCCCGCGTGATCGTGCGCCCCAGCGGCACCGAGCCGAAGCTCAAGGTGTACCTGGACGTGCGCGGCGACGACGCAGCCGATGCCGCCGCGCGGGTGGCGGCGCTCGCCGACGGGGTGCGCGCGCTGCTGGATGCGATCGACTGACCGTGCTGCTGATCGAGCCCGTCACCCTCTCCAACGACGTCGTCCGTCTCGAGCCGCTGACCCCGCAGCACGCCGGCGAGCTCGGCGCCGCCACCGCGGGCCTCGAGCACGCCTGGTACACCTCGGTGCCGACGGCGGAGGACGTGCCCGGCGAGATCGCAGCCCGGCACGAGGCGCACCTGGCGGGGACGATGAACCCGTGGGCGATCCGCCGGCTCGATACCGGTGAGGCCGTCGGGATGACGACCTTCTGCAACATCGACCAGCCCAACCGGCATGTCGAGATCGGCTACACGTGGATCGGGGTCGACGCCCAGCGCACGGCCGTGAACTCCGCAGCCAAGCTTCTGCTGCTCGGCCACGCCTTCGAGGACTGCGACGCAATCGCGGTCGAATTCCGCACCCACTGGCACAACCGGCAGTCGCGGGCGGCGATCGAGCGGCTGGGCGCGAAGCTGGACGGGGTGCTGCGGAACCACCGGCTGGGGCCCGACGGAACGCTCCGCGACACCGTGGTGTACTCGATCCTCCCTCACGAGTGGCCCGCCGTGAAGCGCGGCCTGCAGGCCCGCCTCTCCCGCCCCTGAGGGCCCCGCCCCGACTCTCCCGTTCCACGGCTGGGGGCGCGTGCGCACGTGCCCCCAGCGTGCGGGATGATCACGCACGCTTGTGATGCGTGCGCACGCGCCCCGGCGCGGGTGGCGGGAGGCGGGAGGCGGGTGAGGGGTGGCGGGAGGCGCCAGGCTCTCCTCCCCCGGCGGTGCGCCGAGGGAGTTCGTCCACATCCGAGGCCGGTCGCGCGGCTCGGTGGCCGCTGCCCACGAGGATGCCGGGATGAACGTACGCGAACCCCTCGCGCTCATGCGACGTGACGAGCTGCTGTCGGATGGCACCGGGTGGCGCGCGCTCGCGGCATCCGTCTCCTCGGGCGACCTCGTGGCCGTACGCCCCGGCGTCTTCGCGTTCGGTGCGGACTGGCGACGGCAGCGCTCCGAACAGGAAGCGGTCACCCGTGCTCATGCGTACGCCCTGATGGCCCGGCACGAGCCGGTGTTCTCCGGTCCGAGCGCGGCCGCGCTGCACGGACTGCCGCTCTTCCGCGTCCCCGCGGACGACGTCCACGTGCTGGCCGGCGACATGCGAGCCGGCGCCGCCCGCGGCGTCGTGCGGCACGACGGGCCGATCATCGACGACGATGTCGTCGAGGTCGGCGGGCTTCGGTGCACCTCACTCGCGCGCACCCTGGCCGACCTCGCCAGATCGGCGTCCGAGGAAACGACCGTCGCCGCTGCCGATGCCGCACTCCACCGCTACGTCGACCGCAACGAGTACGACGAGGATGCCGCCGCCTCACTCATCGACGCCGCGCGTGGCCATCTCGGCGGGTTCGCTCGGCGGGTCGACGTCGCGCACCGGGCTCTGGAATTCGCCGACGGCCGCGCCCAACTGCCCGGAGAGAGCGTCAGCCGCGTGTACTTCCACCGGCTGGGCTTCCCCATCCCCCGTCTGCAGGTCCCGGTGCCCGGACCCAAGGGGACCCCTTACGCCGTGGACTTCGGGTTCGAAGGGATGAGGCTGTTCGGGGAGTTCGACGGCGAGGCGAAGTACACCGATCCGGAGTTCCTGCAGGGGCGCACCGCGCAGCAGGCGATCATGGACGAGAAAAAACGAGAAGACTGGATTCGCGCCACCACCGGATGGCAGCTCGTCCGCTGGATGATGCCCAACCTGCAGTCGCCCTCCGTCTTCGGCAGCCTTCTCCGCGGAATGGGCGTGCGGCCACCGGCCTGAGGCCCCGGCATCCGATCGTCGCTCGTGTGCTCTCGGATCGCGCAGCGCCTCTCGCCGGTGACGCGTGCGCACGCGTCACACGCGGGCGGGATTCCCACGCACGCCGGGGGCACGTGCGCACGCGCCCCCAACCAGTGCTTCCGCACCCGCAGGGCGGCGTGCGCACGCGGCCCCAACCAGTGCTTCCGCATCCGCAGGGCGGCGTGCGCACGCATCACACGCGAGCGGGATTTCCACGCACGCCGGGGATTCGTGCGCACGCGTCCCCGGGCGGGTGGGCGACTCAGCCGTCGATGACGGCGACGAGCTCGTCGAGGAAGCCACTGAAGTCCGTCGCACGGCGGACGATGCGCTGCACGCTCTCGCGCTCGCTGAACACCTCGACGAACTGCTCGAACACCGTCTGGAAGGCCTCGCGGTCGGCCTGAGAGAAGGCCACGAGTGCGACGACCTGCACGCGGCCGTCGCCCCACGGTAGCGACGGCTCGGCGATGCCGATCGCGATCGAGGTGCGCGTCGCCGTCATCCCCATCGCGTGCGGCACCGCCAGCGCGTCGGTGAAGGCCGTCGACGACAGCCGTTCTCGCTCGATCGCGCGCTCGACGTAGTCCTGATCGATGACCCCCTGCCCGATGAGCAGGTCGCCGAGGCGCCGGATGGTCCCCTCCACGCCGGTGGCGGCATCCAAGCCCCTCACGAACGCGGATGCCGCGAAGTAGCGCTCCAGCTCGGTCCGCAGCCGCGCCAGCCGGCGCGTGCGACGGATGCGGCCGCCCGCCTGGTGCACCCGTTCGATGTCGGCATCGGTGAGGAAGGGCTGGATGCGGACCACCCGATCGCCCGAGATCGCCGGATCGATGGTGGTGAGGACGAGGTCGGTGTCGATGCCCGCCCAATCCGGGTCGACGCGCGTCTCGACGCCGACGACCTCGACCTCGCGTCCGAGGGAGCGGTCCACGCTCGATCGAAGCAGCTCGTGCAGCTCGTAGTAGCCGGGGCACACGATGGTCGCCGTCAGCAGCTGGTCGGCACGGCGGCTGCGCTCGAGGCGACCCCCGACGTGCATGGCGATGTAGGCGATCTCATCGTCCAGCAGCGGGATGTCCAGACGTCGGTGCAGCCCGCTGGCGACGAAGACCGCCACGTCGAAGATCATCGGATACGTCGACTTCAGCGAGCGGGTCAGCGGGTTGCGCGACCACGCCTGCTCCCGTGCGCGCTGGCGGAGGTTCTGGACGTGCAGCGCGAGACGCAGGATGAAGTCCTCGTGGACGATGTCGACGAGGAACTCGGCGGCCGCCTGCTCGACCACCTCGCGCACCACGGTCTCGACCTCCGGATCGAGACTCGCGCGCGTGTGCTCGTGACGCGACGCGTCTCCGGGGGCCACGATCCGGGTCAGCACGAGCGTCGCCAGGTGGCGCAGGTCGGCGCTGCCCAGGCGCACCCCGAGGTGCTGCTCCACGAGGTCGGCCAGGACGGCGACGACTTCGCCCTGGGCGCCCGTCGCGTCGGGTCCGCCCGCTTCGAGCGGCCGGTCGCGGGCGACGCGGTCGGCGGCGATCGCGATGTGCATCACCACGTCGGCGATGCCGATCTCGTTGACGAAGTATCCCAGCGCCCCGAGCCGGGCGACGAGGTCCGCCTTGAACGGACCGAACGCCTGGGCGCCCACAGACTCGTCGCCGAGCGTGCGGCGGAGGGCCGCGAGGTCGAATGATCCGGCATCCATCTCGTCGTGTGCGAGTCGGGACAGCAGCCGGCGCTGGGCGACCTCGGTGCCGTGCAGGCGCGCGGTGGCCGCGGACCGCTCGAGCGTCAGCTCGGTGCCGCCCAGCAGCGCCCGCACCCGCCCGAGGTCCGCGTCCAGCGTCGCGGTGCTCACGAACAGCTCATCCGCGGTGGCGTACACGTCGATGCCGTCCGGGGCGTCCAGCAGTCGGCGGACGAGGGTGTGCAGTCGATCCCGCGGCGTTCCGGTCTCGGCGGTGCCCGCGCGCAGCGCGACGGGGGCCTCGGGCCCGGCGCGGTAGCCGTGCGGTCCGGACTCGACGGCCGTGCCCGCCGGCACGCGCGCGTTGAGGGCGGTGACGTACGAGCGGATGCTGCGCGGTGTCACTCCGACCGCGTCGGCCAGCGAGGCCGCTGTCGCCCAATCGCCTTCGCGCACGAGCAGGCCCAGCAGGCGGTCCTGTCTGGCTCGGGTCACGGTGCTCCTCGGGCGACGTCGCGGGAAGGGGTGGGTCGGCGAGCGCCGAACCGTGCCAGTCAACCACGAGTCGCGGTCGCCCAGCCCGCCGCGCCGCAGCGCCTTTCCGCCCCCGCGGAAACGAGAGTGGTTGTCCCCTCCCAGCGTTCTCACAAGAATGGCCACAAGAGGAGGCGGGTCGATGAGGATCCTTGTGGTGTGCGGCGCCGGTGCGTCCAGCACCTTCGTCGCGCAGCGCGTGCGCCACGCGGCGCAGGCCCACGGGCTCGCCTACTCCGCCTTCGCGGGCACCGAGCAGTCGCTCCCGATCGACCTCGATTCCGCCGACGTGGTCCTGGTCGGGCCGCACATGTCGCACGCGATCGAGACGATCGAGCGGGATGCCGCGGCGCGAGGCACCGCGGTGGTGCTGCTTCCCGGCGACATCTTCCAGGACCTCGACGGCTCTCGGACGCTCGAGCTGGTGCGCGCCGCGCGCCCCGCCACGCCGCCCGCCGACCCCGCGCAGAGCACGACACCGACAGAGAACACGACACAGACAGAGAGGTCGCCCATGCCCGCCATCTCGAGGACGGTCCACATCGGATCATCGCACGGTCTGCACGCCCGGCCCGCGAAGCTGTTCGCCCAGGCGGCGAAGGACGCCGGGATCCCGGTCACGATCGCGAAGGGCTCCGGCGCGCCGGTGAACGCCGCCAGCATCCTCGGTGTGATCGCCCTGGGCGTGGAGCACGGCGATTACGTGACCCTGACGGCCGACGGCGAACGCGCCGACGACGTCCTCGACCAGCTGAGCGAACTGCTCACGACCGACCACGACGCGGAGTAGGACATGGCAGAACTCAGAGGAGTCGGAATCGGACTGGGCGTCGCACAGGGACCCGTCGCACGGATGGCCGAGCCGCTGCCGGCGCCGGCCGACGAGCCGAGCACCCGCAGCGCCGACGAAGAGAAGGCCCGGGTCGCCGAGGCCGTGGCCGCGGTCGCACGCGAACTCGAGGCCCGCGGCGCGCAGGCCGGAGGCGCCGCCCGCGACGTGCTCGAGGCGCAGGCGATGATGGCCGAAGACCCCACTCTGCAGTCCGAGGTCGAGACCCGGCTCGCGCAGGGCAAGACGGGCGAGTTCGCCGTCTTCGACGCGTTCGCCTCGTTCCGCGAGCAGCTCACCGCTCTCGGCGGCTACCTGGGCGAGCGTGCCGCCGACCTCGACGACGTCGCCCAGCGGGTCATCGCCCGCCTCCGCGGCGTCGCCGCCCCGGGGGTGCCCGACCCCGGGCATCCGTTCATCCTCGTCGCGAAGGACCTGGCGCCGGCCGACACGGCTCTGCTCGACCTCGACAAGGTGCTCGCGCTGGTGACCACCGAAGGCGGTCCGACGTCGCACACGGCGATCCTCGCCCGGGAGAAGGCCATCGTCGCGGTCGTCGGCGCGACGACGGCGACCGCCCTCGCCGACGGCGAGACCGTGATCGTGGATGCCGCAGCCGGCGTCGTGACGACGAACCCCTCCGCCGAGGAACTCGATCGGGCCCGCAACCGCGCCGCCGATCGCGCGGCCGCGGCGAGCGCCCCCGTCACGCCCGGCGCCCTCGCGGACGGAACCGCCGTGCCGCTGCTGGCCAACCTCGGAAACGCCAAGGGCGCGCCGGAGGCGGTCGAACTCGGCGCCGAAGGCGTCGGACTCTTCCGCACCGAGTTCCTCTTCCTCAGCTCCAGCAACGCCCCCACTGTCGAGCAGCAGCGCGAGGCGTACATCGCCCTGCTGAAGGAGTTCCCCGGCAAGAAGGTCGTCGTGCGGGTGCTGGATGCCGGTGCCGACAAGCCGCTGCCCTTCCTCAACGACGCGCACGAGGAGAACCCGGCCCTTGGTCTGCGGGGCCTGCGGGCGCTCCGCGCGAGCGAGGACATCCTGCGCGAGCAGCTGACCGCGCTCGCCCAGGCGGATGCCGCGACGCAGGCGGAGCTGTGGGTGATGGCCCCGATGGTCTCGACCGTGGAGGAGACGGAGTACTTCGTGGGCATCGCCCGCGAGTACGGGGTCAAGACCGCCGGTGTCATGGTGGAGGTGCCCTCGTCGGCGCTGCTGGCCGACCGGGTGCTCGCCCACGCCGACTTCGCGTCGATCGGGACGAACGACCTCACGCAGTACACCCTCGCCGCCGATCGGCTGCTCGGCTCGGTGGCGGCGTTCCAGGACCCGTGGCACCCGGCCGTGCTCACCCTGATCCGGCAGGTCGGCGAGGCCGGCCGCGCGTCCGGCAAGCCCGTCGGGATCTGCGGCGAGGCCGCCGCGGATCCGCTGCTGGCGGTCGTGCTCGTGGGGCTCGGGGCGACGAGCCTGTCGATGGCCCCCACCGCCCTCGCCGACGTGCGCGCCACCCTGCTGCAGTACACCCTCGACGATGCCCGCCGCATCGCCGAGGCCACCCTCGCCGCCAGCGATGCGGCATCCGCCCGAATCGCGGCCCAGGAGGCCGCGACCCGTATGAAGGAGACAGTGCAATGACGACGACGTCCGCCACGGGAGGCAGGAAGGCGCAGGTTCACGTCCAGCGCTTCGGGACCTTCCTTTCCGGCATGATCATGCCGAACATCCCCGCGCTGATCGCGTGGGGCATCTTCACCGCGTTCTTCATCGACGTGGGCTGGACGCCCAACGCGGATCTGGCGACCATCGTCGGACCGTTCATCCACTACCTGCTGCCGATCCTGATCGCCTACACCGCGGGCTACATGGTCTACCAGGTGCGCGGCGCCGTCGTGGGCTCGATCGCCGTCATGGGCGCCATCGCCGGCTCCGACCTGCTCATCGCGCAGTTCAACGCCACCCTGCCCGAGGGCGAGGCTGCGCTCGGCCAGATCCACATGTTCATCGGCGCGATGATCATGGGCCCGCTCGCGGCGTACACCATGAAGTGGCTCGACCGGCTGTGGGACGGCAAGGTCAAGGCCGGCTTCGAGATGCTGGTGAACATGTTCTCGGCGGGCATCTGGGGCTTCGTCATGGCGATCGTCGGGTTCTACCCGGTGGCATGGCTGGTCAACGGCCTCATGACGGTGCTCGGCAACGCCGTGAACTGGCTGGTCGAGACCGGGCTGCTGCCGCTGACGAGCATCATCATCGAGCCGGCGAAGGTGTTCTTCCTGAACAACGCCATCAACCACGGCGTCCTCACCCCGCTCGGCATCGCCCAGGCCGACCAGGACGGCAAGTCCATCCTGTTCCTGCTCGAGGCCAACCCCGGCCCCGGCGTCGGACTGCTGCTGGCCTTCACGTTCTTCGGCATCGGCGCCGCGCGCGCCTCGGCGCCGGGTGCTGCGGTCATCCAGTTCTTCGGCGGCATCCACGAGGTGTACTTCCCGTTCGCGCTGATGAAGCCCGTCCTGATCGTCGCGCTCATCGCCGGCGGCATGACCGGTGTCACCACCAACATGCTGTTCGACGCGGGGCTGCGAGCGCCCGCCGCGCCCGGGTCGATCTTCGCGGTCCTGGCCCAGACGGCCAGCGACAGCTACGTCGGCGTGATCCTGTCGGTGATCCTCTCCGCGGCCGTCACCTTCGTCATCGCGGCGATCATCCTGCGGGCCTCCCGCAAGCGCGACCTCGCGGCAGAGGGCGACCAGTTCGCCACGGCCGTGTCGCGGACCGCCGAGAACAAGGGCAAGTCGTCCGCGGCCCTCGACGGACTGCGCACCTCGGGTGCGGCCGCCGCCGGCACCGCGGCGGGCGCCGCCGCGACGGATGCACCGGTAGCCACCCGCCAGATCAAGAGCATCGTGTTCGCGTGCGACGCGGGCATGGGCTCGTCGGCCATGGGCGCGAGCGTGCTGCGCAACAAGATCAAGAAGGCGGGCATCGAGGATGTCACGGTCGTCAACAAGGCGATCGCGAACCTCGACTCCTCGGCCGACCTGGTCATCACGCAGAATCAGCTCACCGACCGGGCTCGTCACCAGACGCCGGGGGCGATGCACGTCTCGGTCGACAACTTCATGAACTCGCCGAAGTACGACGAGGTCGTGGACCTGGTGCGCGACCAGCACAAAGATGGTGCGTAGCCGTTGAGACGACTGCGGGGTCGGGCGGCGCGACGCCCCCGGCCCCGTGGTCCTCTGCGGGACCGCCGCACCGGCATCCGTGAAACAGAAAGGCGAGACCATGGCACGTGACGTCCTCAGCATCGGACAGGTGCGCATCCACTCCGGCAGCGCGACGCGCGAGGAGGCGATGAAGGAGGCAGCCGACATCCTCGAGGCAGCCGGGGCGGTCACCTCGCGCTACTTCGATGCGATGCAGCAGCGGGAGGAGACGGTCTCGACCTACATGGGCAACGAGCTGGCGATCCCCCACGGCACCAATGAGACCAAGGGCGAGATCCTGGACTCGGCGCTGTCGGTCGTGCGCTACGACGGCGGCGTGGACTGGGGCGGCGAGCCGGTCACGTTCGTCGTGGGGATCGCGGGCAAGGGCGACGAGCACCTCGAGATCCTGTCGCAGATCGCGATCCTCTTCTCGGATGAGGACGACGTGGCGCGGCTGAAGGCCGCCGACACCCCCGAAGACCTGTACCGGATCGTCGCGGCGACGGGAGTGTGATGAAGGCCGTCCACTTCGGCGCCGGGAACATCGGACGCGGCTTCGTCGGCCTGCTGCTTCACGAAGGCGGCTACGAACTGGTGTTCTCGGACGTCGCGGCCGGCCTCGTCGACGCCATCAACGCCGCCGACGCGTACACCGTGCACGAGGTCGGCGACGGCGGGCGCGAGACGGTCGTCACCGGATTCCGCGCCATCAACAGCGCCGAGGACCCGCAGGCCGTGGCCGACGAGATCGCCACGGCGAACGTCGTGACCACGGCGGTCGGCCCGACGATCCTGCGGTTCGTCGCCCCGCACATCGTCGCCGGCCTCGCCCTGCGCGAGCCCGGCACTCCCCCGCTGCAGATCATGGCGTGCGAGAACGCCATCAACGCCACCGACCTGCTCCGCGACGAGATCGCCGCGCAGGCGGGCGAAGCGTGGGACGCCCTGTCGGGCAGCGCGGTGTTCGCCAACACCGCCGTCGACCGCATCGTTCCCGGCCAGCCCGAAGGCGGCGGTGTGGACGTCACGGTGGAGCCCTTCTACGAGTGGGCCATCGAACGCGGGCCGTTCGCCGGGAACCCGCCGACCATCCCCGGCGCGCACTTCGTCGACGACCTCGCCCCCTACATCGAGCGGAAGCTCTTCACCGTCAACACCGGTCATGCCACGACCGCCTACTTCGGTGCGGCCGCCGGCGTGGATCGCATCTCGGACGCCCTCGCGGATGAGCGCATCGCGCGGCAGGTGGAGGCGGTGCTCGAAGAGACCTCGGCGCTGCTGATCGCCGCACACGGGCTGGACCCCGACGCGCAGGCGGAGTACCGCCGCACGATCCTCGGCCGCTTCCGCAACCCCGCCCTCCCCGACACGGTGTGGCGGGTGGGCCGTCAGCCGCTGCGCAAGCTCTCCCGACACGAGCGCTTCATCGGCCCCGCCGCGTCAGCCGCCGAGCGCGGACTCGCCGTGGACGCGCTGGTGGCCGCCGTGGGCGCCGCCCTGCGTTTCGACGACGCCGAGGACGCCCAGTCCGTTGACATGCAGCGGATGCTGCGCGAGCAGGACGCCGCGACATTCACCGCCGAGGTGACAGGGCTCGATCCGCAGCATCCGCTCTTCGACCGCGTGGTCGCCGTCGTCGCCGCCAGGCAGGCCGAGCTGGGTCGCTGAGCCCCTACGCTCGATCCGTGAGCGAACGCGCGGCGACCGAACCCTCCGGCTCCTCCCGACGGCCGCGGCGCCGTCGCATCGTCGGGTGGGTAGTGGGCGGACTCGGCGCGGTCGTCCTGGCGGGGGTCCTCGGGATCGTCATCTGGAGTCAGGTGGGCGTCATGGCGGCCGAGCCCGGCCCGGTGGCGGCCGTCCGCGCCGACGAGGCGATCACGGTCGCAGAGTCCGACGCCGGCATCGTGCTGGCCCCGGCCGACGGCGGCTCGGACGTCGGCCTCGTCTACATCCCCGGCGCCAAGGTCGATCCGTGGGCGTACGCCGCGAAGCTGTCGGGAGCCGTGAGCGAGCACGGTGTGACCGTCGTGATCACCCGGCCCTGGCTGAACCTCGCCTTCTTCGACCCGCGACCGCTCTCGACCTTCACCGGCGCCGCGCCCGAGGTCGAGGCGTGGATGGTCGGGGGTCACTCGCTCGGCGGCGTGCGCGCGTGCCAGCTGGCTCCCGACGCGGACGCGCTGGTGCTCTTCGCGTCGTACTGTGCGACCGACCTGTCGGACTCGGGGATGGCGGTGCTCAGCATCGCCGGCAGCGATGACGGCCTCTCGACGCCCGAGAAGATCGCCGACGCGCGACCGCTCCTTCCCACCGACGCCGAGATGGTGGAGATCCCGGGCGCCGCGCACTCGTCGTTCGGGGACTACGGCCCGCAGGCCGGCGACGGCAAGCCCACCATCTCGGACGAGGAGATGACCGCCCGCCTCACCGAGCTGCTCGGGGCATTCGCCACCGACCGCTGAGTCCGGGCAGGCCGGGGCGGGCGGAGGGTCGGGTCAGCGGTCGAAGCCCTGGCCGATGACCTCGATGAGCTCCTCGCGCTCCTCGACGGCGAGGAAGGCGCCGGCCGCGGCATTCAGCTGGAAGACCTCGAGGTCGTCCAGGTCGTACTCGAACGTCTCGGCCAGGAGCGCCAGCTCGCGGGTGAGCGACGTGCGGCTCATCGTGCGGTTGTCGACGTTCACCGTGACCGCGAAGCCCAGCTGGTAGAGCAGGTCGAAGGGGTGGTCCTCCATCGCGTTGCCCCACGCCTCGATGGCACCGGTCTGCAGGTTCGACGACGGCGACAGCTCCAGCGGGATCTCGCGGTCGCGCACCCACCGCGCCAGGTCGCCGAACTGCACGAACACCTCTTCGCCTTCGCGCGAGACGACCTCCAGGTCGGATGCGAGGCGCACGCCGTGTCCGAGGCGCAGCGCCCGCCCGTCGATGAGGGCGGAGCGGATCGAGGCCAGGCCCGCCGCTTCTCCCGCGTGCACGGTCACGGGGAAGAACTCCGACGCCAGATAGTCGAACGCCGCACGGTGCCGCGACGGCGGGAAGCCGTCCTCCGGTCCGGCGATGTCGAACCCGACCGCGCCGCGTCGACGCCAGCGCACGGCCAGCTCGGCGATCTCGAGCGAACGGTCGGTGTGCCGCATCGCGGTGATCAGCTGCCCGACGCGGATGTCGCCCCCGGCGTCGCCGACGGCATCCTCACCCTCCTCGATCCCGTCCTGGACCGCTTCGACGACCTCGTCCAGGCTCAGCCCGCCGCCCAGGTGCTGCTCGGGCGCCCAGCGCACCTCGCCGTACACGACGCCGTCGGCGGCCAGGTCCTCGACGAACTCCCGCGCGACCCGCGTGAGGCCCTCGCGCGTCTGCATGACCGAGGTGGTGAGGTCGAACGTCTTCAGGTACTCCACCAGCGAGCCGGAGTCGCTGCGCTCGGCGAACCAGTCCGCGAGCGCTGCGGCATCCGACTCGGGCACCTCCACCCCGGCGTCGTCAGCCAGCTCGAGGATCGTGGCGGGACGGACGGCCCCGTCGAGGTGGTCGTGCAGCGAGACCTTGGGCAGGCTCCGGATCGAAACGCCCTGCAGGACGGCGTCGCCGTGCTGATCGATGGCCATGGGGCTCTCCTCGGATGCTGGGGATGAAGGGGCGGAAGGACGAAGACTACGCGGTGATGCGCTCGCGGACGAGGGGCGCGGACGGCGGGGCGTCGGGCCCCACCTCCCATGCTCCCTCGAGCGCGTCGAGCGCGCGCTCGAAGCGGGAGTCATCGTCGCCGAGCAGGGTGAACAGCGGCTGTCCGGCGGACACCCGCTCGCCCGGCTTGACATGAAGGTCGATGCCCGCGGCGTGCAGCACGGGGTCCTCGGCGCGCGCCCGGCCGGCACCCAGGCGCCACGCCGCGATGCCGAAGGGGAGCGCCTCGATGCGCGTGACGTGGCCGGCCGCCGTCGCGGCGACGGTGTGGGTCTCGCGCGCCGTCGGCAGTGCGGCATCCGGATCGCCGTCCTGGGCGCGGATCATGGAGCGCCAGACGTCCATCGCACGTCCGTCGGCCAGGGCCTTCTCGACGTCGGCGTCGGGCTGCCCCGCCAGGGTCAGCATCTCGCGGGCGAGGGCGACGGTGAGCTCGACCACGTCGGCCGGACCACCGCCGGCGAGCACCTCGACCGATTCGCGCACCTCGTTGGCATTGCCGATCGCGAGCCCGAGCGGGGTGTTCATGTCGGTCAGCAGCGCGGTGGTGGCCACGCCCGAGTCCGTGCCGAGCTCGACCATGGTGCGGGCCAGCTCGCGGGCGCGGTCGATGTCCTTCATGAAGGCCCCCGAGCCGAACTTCACGTCGAGGACGAGAGAGTCCGTGCCCTCGGCGATCTTCTTCGACATGATGCTCGAGGCGATGAGCGGGATGGCCTCGACCGTGCCGGTGACGTCGCGCAGGGCGTAGAGCTTCTTGTCGGCGGGCGCCAGCCCCGATCCGGCGGCGCAGATCACGGCCCCGACGTCGCGCAGCTGGGCGAACATCTCGTCGTTGGACAGAGCCGCCCGCCACCCGGGGATCGACTCCAGCTTGTCGAGCGTGCCGCCGGTGTGGCCGAGGCCGCGGCCCGACAGCTGCGGCACGGCGACGCCGAAGACGGCGACCAGCGGCGCGAGCGGGAGGGTGATCTTGTCACCCACTCCGCCTGTGGAGTGCTTGTCGACGGTCGTCTTCCCGAGGTCGGCGAAGCTCATCCGCTCCCCCGAGGCGATCATCGCGTCGGTCATGACGCGGATCTCGTCGCGCTGCATGCCGTTGAGGAGCACCGCCATCGCGAAGGCCGCCATCTGCGAGTCGGCGACGTACCCGCGGGTGTAGGCGTCCACCATCCACCGCAGGGCGTCCTCGCCGACGACGCCCCCGTCGCGCTTGGCGCGGATGACGTCGACCGCGTCGAAGGGCTCGGTCATCGGGCCGCCTCCTCGAGATCGCGGGGTCCGAAGGCGTCGGGCAGCACCTCATCGATGGTCCGGATGCCCGACACCGTCTCGAGCAGCATCCCGGGCAGGGCGAATTCGTACAGCAGCTGACGGCACCGGCCGCACGGCATGATCGTCTCGCCGTTGCCGTTGACGCACACGAAAGCGACGAGCTGTCCGCCACCGGACATGTGCAGGTCCGAGACGAGACCGCACTCGGCGCACAGGCCCACGCCGTACGAGGCGTTCTCGACGTTGCAGCCGGTCACCACCCGCCCGTCCGACACGAGGGCGGCCGCGCCCACCTTGTAGTGCGAGTACGGGGCGTACGCGCGATGCATGGCCTCGGTGGCCGCCGCACGCAGCTCATCCCAGTCGATGTCGGTCACGGACGGCTCTCTTTCGGGTGGATGTCAGGAGGGTCGGATGCTGCGGAGCACACGGCTGCGCCCACAGGTCAGCCCTTGATGTAGGGCTTGCCCGCGGCAGCCGGCCCGCGCACCTGGCCGGCGAAGCCGACGACGGCGAGGATCGTCACGATGTACGGCAGCATCGCCATGAACTCGGACGGGATCGGCGAGCCGAGGTTGGTCAGCAGCGTCTCGAGGTTCGTGGTGAAGCCGAACAGGAGCGCGGCGAGGGTGGCCCGCACCGGATCCCAGCCGCCGAAGATGACGGCCGCCAGGGCGATGAAGCCGAGTCCGCCCGTCATCTCCTTGTCGAAGGAGCCGACTGATCCGAGCGTGAAGTACGCCCCGCCGATGCCGGCGATGGCCCCTGCCAGCAGCACGTTCCAGAACCGCGTGGGGTTGACACGGATGCCGACCGTGTCGGCCGCCTGGGGGTGCTCCCCCACCGCGCGCAGCCGCAGACCCCAGCGGGTCTTGTAGAGCCCCCACGCCACCAGCGGCACGGCGATGTACATGAGGTACACGATGAGCGTCTGGTTGAACACGACGGGACCGATGATCGGGATCTCGGACAGCCCGGGGATCGCCCACCTCGGGAAGCGGGGCGGGGAGTTCAGGGTCTCCGCGTTCGGGTTCAGCAGCGCGCCGTGCAGGAAGCTCGTCAGGCCGGTGATCAGGACGTTCAGCACGACGCCGACGATGACCTGGTCGACGAGGTACTTGATCGAGAACACCGCCAGGACCGAGCCGACCAGGGCTCCCGCGAGCATGGCCGCAATGAGCCCGAGGACGAACGATCCGGTCATCGACGCGACGATCGCGGACGTGAACGCGGCGAACAGGAACTGGGCCTCGATGGCGACGTTGACCACGCCCACCCGCTCGCCGATGACGCCGCCCAGGGCGCCGAAGACGAGCGGAACCGACAGCGACACCGCGCCGAAGAGCAGGCCGGTGACCGGGACGAGTCCGCCGGCGGCCGACCACGTGAGGAAGGCGAAGACCGCCACGAACGCGAACACGATGGACAGCCACAGTCCCACGCGGCGGTAGGTCGCCACCGCCCAGAACGCGTACGCGGTCATGAGGGCGAGGAGGATCGCGCACGCCGTCACGGTGGCCGCGGTCGGCACGCCGATGTCGCCCAGGTCGATGGCCGACGTGCGGTCGCCGAGCCGGTAGGTGCTGGTGCCGTCGCGCCCGAAGGCGAAGGCCATGATCCAGATCAGGATCGTGCCGACGGCCAGGGTGATCGGCAGCTTCCAGTGCCGCTGACGCACCTTCTCGCGGGTGATCGCGCCTCCGGCGCCCGGCGCCGGGGTCAGGGGTGCTGCCACGTCGGTGCTCACGATGCCGCTCCTGCCTTCGCCGCGCGCTTGGCTCTCTTCTTGGCCGAGAGCTCGTGCTCCTCCTTGGGCAGGAAGAAGATCGTCCGCACCAGCGGCGGCGCCGCGATGAACAGCACGATGAGCGCCTGCACGACGACCACGATGTCGACGGGGATGTCTTCGGCGACCTGCATCGTGAAGCTTCCGGCTTTGAGCGCTCCGAACAGGATGCCGGCGGCGAAGACGCCCCACGCACGGCTGCGGCCGAGGAGCGCGACCGTGATCGCGTCGAAGCCGATGCCGGCGTCGATGTGGCTGCCGAAGCCGCTGGTGATGGTGCCCGAGATCTGGTTGACGCCGGCCAGACCCGCCAGAGCGCCCGCGAACGCCATCGCGTAGAAGATGATGCGTTCGACGTTGACGCCCGCCGCACGCGCGGCGAAGGGGTTCTCGCCCACCGCGCGCATGCGGAAGCCGAGGCTCGACCGCTCGATGAGCCACCACACGAAGGCGGTGGCGCCGATGGCGACGATGAAACCCCAGTTCACGGTGAGCGGGGCGGGGAACAGCGACGGGAACTGCGCCGTCTCGGGCGTCGCCGGCGAGATCGGCTGAGTGCCGCCGGGCCGCTGCAGGAGGCCCGGCGTGGCGAGCAGCCACGCGACGAAGTAGAAGGCGACGAAGTTCAGCATGATCGTGAGGATCACCTCGTGCGCGCCGGTGCGGGCCTTGAGGAAGCCGACGAGCCCGCCCCAGATCGCACCGCCGATCATTCCCGCCGCGATCGTCAGCGGCAGGTGGATCAGCAGCGGCGCCTGCACGTTGAACGACACGAAGGCCGCGGCGGCGATGCCCATGAGCATCTGGCCGCGCGCGCCGATGTTGAACAGTCCGACGCGGAACGCCAGGCCCACGCCGAGACCGGCCGCGATGAGCGGGGTGGCGAAGTTCAGGGTGTCGGTGATCGGCTTGATGCCGCGCACGAACGAATCCGCGTTGTAGTTGTAGATGGCGCCGCGGAACAGTGCCGAGTAGGCGCCTGCGACGGCATCCCAGATGGCGATCAGGGTGTCCTGCGGGCGGGCGAAGAAATACCCCGCGGCCTGCTGGACCCGCGCGTCGGTGAGGGCCACGAGGATGCCGCCGATGAGCATGGCCAGCACGATCGCGAGGATCGTCGTGGTGACGCTGCCGCGGAGCACCTCCCGGATGAGCTGGTTCTGGCGGGGCGGCGGCGGCACGGTGGCCGTGGGGAGCACCGGCGACGGCTCGCCCTTGGCCGACGGGGCCAGCAGCGGGTCGATGCCGGGGCCGAGGTCGGGGCTCTCGGGACTCTGGCCGCTCACGCGGGAACCTCCTCGGCCGTCGTGCCGGACGGCTTCTCGCCGGCCATCATGAGGCCGAGCATCTCTCTGGGTGCGTCGCCCGGCACGATCCCCACGATCTTGCCGCGGTACATCACGGCGATGCGGTCGGCGAGGGCCGAGACCTCGTCGAGCTCGGTCGAGACGACGATCACGGGCACGCCGGCGTCGCGGGTGGCGACGATGCGCTTGTGGACGAACTCGATCGAGCCGACGTCGATGCCGCGGGTGGGCTGCGAGGCGACGAACAGCTTGAGGTCGCGGCTGAGCTCGCGCGCCAGGACGACCTTCTGCTGGTTGCCGCCCGAGAGGCGCCCGGCGGCCAGGTCCGGCCCCTGCGTGCGGATGTCGAACTCGGTGATCTTCTCTTCGGCGAACTCCCTCAGGATGCCGCGTCGCAGCGTGCCGAACGAGAAGAAGTCCGGGTCGTCGGAACGGTTCAGGATGAGGTTGTCCGCCACGCTGAACTCGCCGACGAGACCCTCGACCTTGCGGTCCTCGGGGACGAATCCGACGCCGTGGTCGATGATCTGGCGGACCGTCTTGCCGACGAGCTGCTCTCCGTCCAGGACGATGGAGCCGGTGGTCTTGCGCTGCAGCCCGATGATGGCCTCGGTGAGCTCGGTCTGGCCGTTGCCCTGCACTCCGGCGATCGCGAGGATCTCGCCGGGCTGCACGGTGAAGCTGACGCCGTCCACGACGATCTGGTCGGATTCGTCGACGACGCGCAGGTTCTCGACGACGAGTCCGCCCTCGCGCGGCCGCGGCGGGTCCTTGTGGACGGTGAGCTCGACGGCGCGACCCACCATGAGCGAGGCGAGCTCGGCGTTGGTCGCGGTCGGCGCGGCTTCGCCGACGACCTTGCCCAGCCGGATGACGGTGATGCGGTCGGCGACTTCGCGGACCTCGCGGAGCTTGTGGGTGATGAAGACGATGGCGGTGCCCTCGTCGCGCAGCTGCCGCATGATGCCCATGAGCTCGTCGGTCTCCTGCGGCGTCAGCACCGCGGTGGGCTCGTCGAACACGAGGATCTTGGCGTCGCGGGAGAGCGCCTTGATGATCTCGACGCGCTGCTGGACGCCGACCGGCAGATCGCCGACGAGCGCGTCGGGGTCGATCTGGAACCCGAAGCGCGCCGCGACCTCGCGGACGTGGGCTCGGGCCTTCTCCAGGTCGAGCGCGCCGAGGGCCTTGGTCTCCTCGTGCCCGAGCATCACGTTCTCGGCGACGGTGAAGACGGGGATGAGCATGAAGTGCTGGTGGACCATGCCGATGCCGGCCGCCATGGCGTCGCCGGGTCCGTTGAAGGACTGGACCTCGTCGTCGATGACGATGTCGCCTTCGTCGGCGGTGTACAGGCCGTACAGGACGTTCATGAGCGTGGACTTGCCTGCGCCGTTCTCGCCCAGAAGGGAGTGGATCTCGCCCGGCTTCACGACGAGGTCGATGTGGTCGTTCGCCACCAGGGAGCCGAAGCGCTTGGTGATACCCCGCAGCTCGAGCGTCATAGTCGCCAATCTAATCGAGTCGAA
>NZ_JAUZVE010000062.1:0-38034 GCF_031844425.1 Microbacterium sp. ARD31 | reverse complement strand
GCCGGCGCGTTGCCCGGGATGTCGTCCGGGTCGCCGTAGGCGTCGCCGTGGTGGCCGTGCTCCGAGAGGTCCTTCTGCACCCGCGGGTCGTCGGCGTCGGCGAAGTAGTCGAACGGGATCGTCTCGTCGGACCCGTTGGACACCTTCATCGCGTTGAGGACCGCGCTGATGACCACGGCCAGGACCACGTTCATCACGAAGGCGGTCATCGCGATGTAGCCCATCTCGCCGAGCCCCGGGATCTCGCCGAGGGAGCCGCCGAAGTGCTTGCCGGTGACGGGGTTGATGACCTGGTAGGCCTCGACCGTGCCGTAGACCATGCCGACGGCCCAGCCCACGAGGAGGCCGTAGCGGTGGAACCACCGGGTGAAGAGGCTGAACACCACGGCCGGGAAGGTCTGCAGGATCCAGATGCCGCCGAGGAGTTGGAAGTTGATCGCGTTCTGCTTGTCGAGCGTCAGCACGAAGACCAGCGCGAACGCCTTCACCAGCAGCGACATCAGCTTGGAGACCTTGGCCTCCTGGGCCGGGGTGGCGTCCTTCTTCAGCCACTCCTTGTAGATGTTGCGGCTGAAGGTGTTGGCGGCGGCGATCGACATGATCGCGGCCGGCACCAGGGCGCCGATCGCGATCGCGGCGAAGGCCACGCCGGCGAACCACGACGGGAACATGTCCTCGAACAGCTGGGGGATGACCAGCTGAGCGTTGGGCTCCCCGTCGAGCCCGATCGGCTGCGTGCCCGCCGCGATGGCGACCCAGCCGAGCAGGGCCAGCAGGCCGAGCACGAAGGAGTACGCCGGCAGGATCGCGGCGTTGCGGCGGATCGTGTTGCGCGAGTTCGACGACAGCGACGCGGTCACCGAGTGCGGGTACATGAACAGCGCCATCGCCGAGCCCAGCGCGAGGGTGGCGTACGCCCAGCCCTGGCCGACGCCGGGGATGAACGCGCCCGTCGGCTTGCCGGTCGCCTCGTTGGTGGCGGCCATCTTCTCCTCGGCGGCGCCGAAGATCGCGTCCCAGCCGCCGACCTGGCCGGGCAGGTAGACGATGGCGACGATGATGACCAGGTAGATCAGGATGTCCTTCACGAACGCGATCACCGCAGGGGCGCGCAGGCCGCTGGAGTAGGTGTAGGCGGCCAGCAGCGCGAAGGCGATGAAGAGCGGGGCGTCCTTGGCGATGATGTTGTCGCCGCCGCCCAGCCCGGCCACCTCGAGCACCGCCTGGATGCCGACGAGCTGGAGGGCGATGTAGGGCATGGTGGCCACGAAGCCGGTGACCGCGACGGCCAGCGACAGCCCTCGGTCGTCGTACCGCCCGCGGACGAAGTCGGCGGTGGTGACGTAGCCGTGGCGGTGGCTCACCGACCACAGTCGCGCCATGAAGATGAAGATGATCGGGTAGAGCACGATCGTGTAGGGCACGGCGAAGAAGCCGGCGACGGCGCCCGTGGCGAACATGGCCGCGGGCACGGCGACGAACGTGTACGCCGTGTAGAGGTCGCCGCCCAGCAGGAACCAGGTGATCCAGGTGCCGAACTTGCGCCCGCCCAGCCCCCACTCGTCGAGCGACTCCATGGAGTCGGCGCGCATGAAGCGGCTCGCCATGAAGCCGGCGACGGTGACGACCGCGAAGAGCGCGATCAGCACCCCGAGGGCGACGCCGTTGACGCCGCCGGTGTCGGCGGCCAGCACCGTCAGCTGCGGGGTCACCGGTCCTCACCCACCTTGTGGCTGGTCAGGCCGCGGGCCGAGAGCGTGAGCCGGTAGGCGGCGAAGGTCAGCGCCGAGCAGATGAAGACCCAGAGGAACTGGTACCAGAAGAAGAACGGGAAGCCGAGCAGCTCCGGCTCCGTCCTCGCGTAGCTCGGCACCCACAGGAGGGCGACGATGGGGATCAGGAGCAGGACTCCGGCGATCGCCATCTTCGTCTTGTCGGTCGGGGGCGGGCCCTCGTCGGGGCGCGACTGTGCAGTGTTCCCGGAATTCACCCGCGAGACCTTACTCCCGGCGTGACGGCCGTCACCCACCCCTGGGAGGGGCGGGATCGCGACGCCGACGAGCGGTCGGTCTGGCGCGACGAACGGTCAGCCGGCGGTCGTGAGGAGCACGGCGAGGACGTGCTTGCAGGGCCCGCGACCGGCGGCGTGGCTGTCGGCCCACGGGCAGGTGCAGACCAGGTCCGACCCGGTTGATCCCTGCACGGTGTGCTCGGTGTCCCTGCTGCCGCGCACCCGCCACGTGCCCGTGCCGTCAGGGCGTACGCCGTCGGTCTCAGCGAGCTCGTGCGCGTGCCGCAGCCGGGGGTTGCGGCGGATCACCTGCTCGGCGTCGGTCGGGAGCTCGCGGTGGAACCACGCACCCTCGGTCAGGTCGTGCCCGAGCCGGCCGGAGGCCGCGAGCCACGCCAGCCCGTCGGCGACCTGCGCGGGCGGGAGCCCGGCCCGCTCGGCGAGCGCCGCGGCGTCGATCACGGGGTCCCAGCCCAGGATGTCGAGGAGCGCGCGCCCGTGCTGCTCGCTCGTGCGGCTGACGAGGCGCAGCAGGAGGCCGCCCTCGCCGGAGAACCCGCGGAACGGGTGCGCGGTGAGCACGAGGGTCAACCGGGCTCCCGGCAGGTCGAAGACCCACGCCGTCGCGCCGTGCTGGTCGCGGTGGATCGTGAGCCGACGGGCGAAGCGCAGCACCCGGTCCATGCCCCTCAGCCGCGTGGCGCCCGGGATCTCGATCGAGGCCGGCAGCGCCCGCGGCAGCACGCGCGCGGTGCCGTGGCCCACGAGGAGGTGGACGACCGGTCCGGGCGACCCCGACCGTGGCAGGTCGCGGGCGAAGCGCGGGATCGCGGCGCCGGACAGCTCGGCGTGCTGGGTCATCGACGCGCTGACGTACGGCACCTCCGCCAGCCCGCGGACCCACCGGTCGGGCAGCGAGACCTTGCGCTCGACGTGGGCCTCGTCCGGCGTGCTCGCGCGGAGCTCGTCGGGTCCGACGGAGAGGTGGAGCAGGTCGGCGCCGCCCATCTTGGCGAGGGCCGACCGCAGCGGCTGGTTGATGTCGACGTTGGTCGTGCCGAAGCCCACCTCGCCGCCGTCGAGGCCGTCGGGCAGCACGTCGAGCCGGGTGTGGACGGAGTTGCACCCGGAGAAGGACTCGAAGCGCAGCCGGTCGCCGCTCGCCGTCACCACCGGGTCGAGGTTGGCCAGCCGCTGCGCCAGCCCGAAGTCGGCGTACGTCGTCGCGGCGACGTCGGCGACCGCCAGCAGCCCGGCCGCGAAGACCTGCGGGTGCGCGGGGAAGCCCCGGAAGAAGACGGGACGCTCCACCAGGCCTGTGGGCGTGAGCGCGGTCGCCGTCTCGAGCCCGAGCCGCCGCCCGGTGGGCCCGTCGAGGAGCGCGGAGGCCGCGCCGTATCCGCTCATCGTTGCTCCAGGAAGTCGGGGACGTGCTCGGGCGGGACCTCGTGCATCCGCCGGCGCAGCACGGCGACGAGGGGGTCGAGATCGGCCGGTCGCTCGTCGCGGGCCAGCCCGGCCTCCACGATCGCGACCGCCACCGGCCACAGTCCGCGCAACGCGCCGCGGAGCATCGCCCGCTCCCACCCGAGGGCGCCGTCCGCCGCGTCCGGCGGCGCAGCGTCCCAGCGCGCGCTGGCCGCGCGCACCGCCACGGCCGGGTCGAGCCGTCCCTGGTCCTGGAGTCGCACGAGGCTGACGAAGTCCGGGTCGTGGTGGACGGTCGGCGACGGGGTGAAGAGGTGGTCGAGGACCACGGACCAGCCGTGCACGCCGATCGGGCCACCCACGTCGGCCAGGCTGTCGTCGGCGTCGTGCCCGTGGAAGCCCTGGCGCAGCCAGAGGTCGGGTCGTCCGGGGAGGGTGTAGGCGTCGTCCGCCCGCGCGCGGGGTGGCCCGTCGTCGAGAGGTGCCCCGGCCAGGGCCTCGCACGAGCTCCACGGCACCGGGCACGCGGCGTCGTACGCCCACTGGTGGGGGACGTTGGTGCGCTTCGGCGTGAGGCGCAGCCCGCCGCCGTCGACCCAGCGCTGCACGACGTCGACCGCGCGGTCCTGCCGCGACCCGTCCGGCGAGGACAGCGCAGGGTCGACCAGGGCCTCGACGGCTGCCTCCGGCACGCTGCGGAGGTCGCCCGGACGGAGCCGCCCCAGTGCGAGCCTCAGGTCGAGCGGCCCGACGCTCTCGGCCGCGGCGAGACGCTCCCACAGGTGGTCGAGGCCGAGGCTGCCGTCGCTGACGTCGGTGGTGCTGACGACCCGGCCGCCCCGCTCGGCGACGAGGAGCGCCTCGCAGGTGTGCAGGAACTCCAGCCATGACTGCGCGCCGCGCCACTGGTCCGACCACCACTTCGGCATCACCGGCTCGGCGGAGGCCAGGCCGTCACGGACGGTCCACTGGAAGGACTTCGTGTGGGCCTCCATCGGGTCCATCTCCTCCAGCCAGCCGGGCAGGAGGTCGTCGACCGAGGCCGTCGCCCGTGCCAGCGTCCAGTAGGACGCGGTCGTGAGCTCACCTCGCGCCCACAGGGCCACCGCCTCGGGGAAGGCGCCCGAGACCCGACTCTCGGACCACCCGGCGAACACGTCGCGGACCGCTGCGGCGCCGTGCTCGACGACCAGGGCCACGAGCTCGTCGAGGAGCAGCGACGTCAGCACCCGACGGCGCACCGCCCCGGGGACCTGGTGCGGCTCGAACGGTGTCGCCGCGATGCGCGGGCCGATCGTGCCGAGGTCGCGGGTGGGCGGGTAGGCGAGTCCCCACGGGACCCGCTCGGTCTGCTCGGTCCACGACCCGAGGGCTGCGGGGACGGCCGCACCGGGCTCCCGCGACGAGCCGAGCAACGTGGCCAGTCGTCCGGCCTCCTGCGCGGACTTCGACCGGCCGTCGGCGAGCCGCAGCAAGTGGGCGGGGAGGTCGTGCGGGCGCGGGACCTCGACGGCGTACGTCGCGAGGAAGGCCAGCAGCCGGTCGAGCCCGGAGGCCGGTCGGGGCGGGGCGGCGCAGAGGTCGGCGACCTCCACGGCCACGGCCCAGGTCGCCTGCATCGCGCCGGCGAGGAAGAGCGGCTCGAGGAGCGCCACCGTGTGGACCGGGCTGAGCGCGCCCTCGGCAGCGAGCTCGTGGGCGGTCACGCGCATCTCGGCCGCCGTCAGCGTGCCGCGAGCCAGTGCGACGAGGACGTCGTCGGTGAGGCTGTCGTCGCGCGACGAGCCGGTGCGCAGCGCCTGCCACAGGCGGTCGCGCAGCGGGCGCCGCCACGGGTTCTGCCACCCGGTGGGTGCCGCGGCAGGCGGGAGCTCGAGGTCCCACAGCCCGAGTGCGTCGGGAGCCTCGGGCGCGGCGCCGGCCGTCCCGCCGAGCGCGGCCCGGGCCTTGTCGTACCTCTCCCTGTCGGTGAGGTCGTCGTCGGCCTCGGCCAACACCTCGACCGCCTCGAGCAGCCCGGCGTGGTCCACGCGGGTGCCGACGGCGTCGGGTGCCAGGGCCTTCAGCAGCGTGCGGCGCACGCCCTTCTGCGCGCGGGGTGCGACGACCCGGGCCAGCTCGACGGCGTCCTCGCCGGTCCGGACGGACTCGATGGCCAGGGCGAGGACCGGCGCGACGGCCGAGGCGTGGCAGGACGACAGGATGCTCAGCAGCAGGTCGAGGCCGCCGGGCACCTCGTCGGCGCGCAGCCCGAGCGCGCTGAGGACGCCGACCAGCGCATTCTGCGAGGACGGCTTCTGGCCCGCGGTCAGCTGCTCGAGCGCGATCGCGAGGGTGCGGTCGCGGTCGATCAGCCCCTTCTCGACGAGGGTCGGCAGGACCTGGCCGAAGGCCGGCCACGCGCCCACCTCGCCCGACGCGAGCTGGAGGTAGACGACGTCCGGGAGGAGCGGGTCCGCCAGGAGGTGCTCGAGCGTCGGCTCGCGGTCCGTCCACCGCGACGGCTCGACCTGGCCCTGGAGCTGCCGGATCCAGCCCTCGTGGAAGAGCGCTCCTGCCGGTGCGGGCAGTCCGTGGGCCCGCACCACGGCGTCCAGGAGCATCAGGACCGTGCTGGCACCCTGGGCCGACGGACGGACGGCGTCCGCCGCGCTCGCGAAGGACTCGATCCACCGGGCGTCCTTCTCGACGAACGCGGCCACGAGCTCCGGCTGGTCGTGGTTGTCCCAGAAGGACAGCTCGGCAGCCACAGCCTTGACCGCCGCGGCGGGCGCTCCCAACCGGGCGTGGGACACGAGTCGCGCGCGCCGCATGGCCACGTAGCGCTCGTAGGTGCCCTCGTGCATCCAGTCGCCGAGCTCCGGCGGGCCGGGGTGGCGGTCGACGTCGTGCTTGCTCGCGACCCACCGGCGCGCCACCGCGAGGTCGTCCCCCGCCAGCCCGTCGACGTACGAGCGCAGGGTCTCGAGGTCCCCGGCGAGCACCAGCTCGCGCAGGCGTGCGCCGACGTCGTGCGATTCCCCCGTCACGCCGCGCAGCCTAGGCCGAAGCGGCGGTCGGGGGGAGGAGATCAGCCGAGCAGCTCGTCGGCCGCCGTGGCGCTGGAGTCGCGCAGGAACGTCGAGCAGCGCTGCCACTCCTCGGTCTCGCCGATCGCCCGTGCGGCCAGCGCGAGGAGGGCGAGCGAGCGCAGGAAGCCGCGGTTGGGCTCGTGCTCCCACGGCACCGGGCCGTGGCCCTTCCAGCCGTTGCGGCGCAGCATGTCGAGCGAGCGGTGGTAGCCGACGCGGGCGTAGGCGTAGACCGTCACGTCGTCCGCGCCGGCGTCGTGCGCCTGCTGGGCCAGGGCGGCCCACGCGGCCGGCGACGCCGGGTGGCGGCGTACGACGGCAGCCGGAGCGTCGCCGCCGGCGAGCTCGGCGTCGGCGGGGTCGGCGGGCAGGTGGGTGGGCGGGGGACCGGCCATCAGGTCGCCGCCGAAGGAACCGGAGGTCATGGGCCAACCCTAGGACCGGGTCGGGGAGACTGCGCCCATGGGTGAGACCTTCACGACCGAGATCCAGGCGCGCTTCCGCGACATCAACCTCGCCGGGCACGTGGACAACGTCGAGGCGGTCCGGGTGCTCGACGAGGCCCGCTACGAGTTCCTGCGCTTCGCCCGCCTCCCCGGCCTGCCCGAGGGCGCCGCGGGGCTGCTGCACCGGGCCGACCCGGGGGTCTCGGAGCTCGTCGCCTCGCAGACGATCGAGTACCACTCCGAGATGCGGTTCGTGCCCTACCAGCCGTTCCTCGCCGCGCTGTGGGTCTCGCGCGTCGGCCGGTCGTCCTTCACGGTGTCCGCCGAGCTGCGGGTCGAGTCGGGCGGCCACCCGGCAGCGGTGTGGGAGTGCGTCAACGTGCTCTGGGACCACCACGCGCAGTCGGCGTGGACGATCAGCGACGCGGTCCGCGCCGACCTCGAGCGCTACCTCGGCGAGCCGGTCGGCTTCCGCAGCTAAGCAGTTCGTCGGTCCTCACACCCCGACTCGAGCGGACATATGGCCGCTCGAGTGGCGTCGTACCGGGCGGGGAGCGACCACATGTGTGTCCCAGTGGGCTGTTCGTCCTCAGGCGGCTGACGCGAGGTCGGGCGTCCACAAGTCCGCGGAACGCCGGCGCGGGTGCGCATCGGCGAACCTCCGCAGGTGGGCCGGGAGCTCTTGGCCGAATCGCGCTGCAGTCACGGCGTACTCCTTGCGCAGCCGCTGCCGGGCCCTCTCGCGGCCGGCGCCGAAGCAGTCCGCCCAGACGATGCTCGATGCGCCCAACCCCTCGGCGCAGATGTCTGTCTGCCTGGCCCGCTGCTTCCACAGGACCTCTTGCGGGGGCTCCTCGGCCACGCCGCCCGCGCTGACCGGGATCAGCTTGAGCTTGCCGTGGCACTCGAAGATGTGGCAGCCCACGCGGAGATCGCACCAGACGATGCGTCCACCAGCGATCCGTACTGCGAACTGGGTCTCGATCTCGCCGAGTCCCAGCGACGCGACGAGCTCGCGTCCCAAGGTTTCGAGGACGGACTCCGCGCCCGCGTCGGAGTCGCTGACCGCCGCTCGGGCACGTGCCACGTGGGGATGACGAACCATCCGCGAGAGCTCGGCGTCGAGATCGCTCAGAGGCACGCCCATCTGTCGGACTGAGTCGATGGCGACCAATCCGTGGCGGTAGCCGTGCCAGCGTGCGATGTCGACAGCAGTGCGCGCGTAGGACGTGACAAGGAGGCCGTCGGCCCTCTCGACGCACAACGGGAGGAGATCACGGTGGCGGGTCACGCCGCCGTTGGTCCGGCTCCCGGTGGGGCCCAGGATGGTGAGGTGGGTCGACTGGGTCGGCGGGTCCAGCGTGTCGATCCGGAGGACTCTGGCGGCCGAGTCGTGGCTCAAGATCGCGGGGCGCTGGCTGCTGAGCACGGCTGCACGGTCCTTGATGACCCAGCGCTCCCGCGTGTCGAGCTGGTCCAGGTCGAGGCGTTGGCAGTAGATGCCGTGCCGCACGACCGCCCAGATCCCGCCTGGCCGAGTCAGTGCCCTGATCTCCCGGGCGGTGTAGCCCGCGAGGAGGGCTTGCCTGCGACTGAACACGCCGCCTTGCGCGGCCGCTGCTGCCGCAAGTGCTGGTCTCATGCAGGCACGATGCGACGGCGCTGAGTGAGGCGCGACCCTGCGCCGGCGATGGGTGTGGACAGGCAGCGAACGGCGATGGCTGTGGATGAGTCCCGGTCATGCCGGAGCGGGTGCGCGGTGACGTACTGGTCGGGTGAAATGGTCACTGGGTGAGCGGTGCGACTCGACTCGAGCGGCCATATGTCCGCTCGAGTGGCCCCCAGGGGACGGCTCAGGCGCCGAGGAGGCGGCGTACCTTCTCCGTCCCGAGCGCGAGGACGAGCGTCGGCAGGCGCGGGCCGCGGTCGGCGGAGACGAGGAGGTTGTAGAGCAGCCGGAAGAAGTTCTTCTGGTCGGCCTTCACCTGGTCGGTGGGGGCGTCGTCGAAGCCGAGGCCGCGGGCCACCTTGGGCGTGCCGTAGACGACCGCGGTCACCGAGTCGAGGTCGGGCTCGGCGGGCAGGCGGTCGAGGAAGATCCGCAGCCAGAGCTCCTCGTCCTCGGTCAGCGAGGAGAGCCGCTCGGTGTCGGGATCGGACCGGACGTTGGTGCGCTCGTCGGCGGAGACGTGCTCGGCGGTCCACTGCATGGCCTTGGACAGCCGCGGCTCGAGGTCGTCGACGGAGTCGTGCGGGAAGCCCGCGGACTCGATGATCCGCGAGATCAGCTCGGCGGAGCCAGCGGTCACGTCGGCGACCGACGACAGCGTGCGGAACGGCACCGGCACCGGTGAGGTCGGCAGCCGCCCGGCGGCCGCGGTCTCGGAGGCGCGGTGCCACGCGAGGGTGGCGACGTCGGCCTTCTCCGCGGCCTTGCGGCCGAGGGCGTCCCACTCGTCGTAGAGCCGCACGACGGAGGGGCCGAAGTCGATGTCGAAGGCCTGCGTCGGCGCCCGGCGGACGTAGAGCCAGCGCAGCATCGGCGACTCGAGGATCCGCAGCGCGTCGGCGGCCGTGGGCACGCCGCCGGCCGACGACGACATCTTCTGCACGCCGGCGAAGCCGACGAAGGCGTAGATCACCCGGGCGGGCGCGCGCCAGTCGAAGATCGAGGAGACCAGCTCCGTGCCGACGGTGTAGGACGAGCCGGGGGTCATGTGGTCGCGACCGGCCGGCTCGAAGTTCACCGACTCGTAGGCCCAGCGCATCGGCCAGTCGACCTTCCACACCAGCTTGCCGTCGGTGTCGGTGGAGAGGTTCGTGGTGCCCTCGAACCCGCACGAGGCGCAGGTGTAGGACAGCGTCGTGGTGGCGTCGTCGTACGCCGTCGTGGTGACGGTGTCGCGACCGCACTGGCGGCAGTAGGGGCGGTAGGGGAAGCGGGCGATCGCGTCGGCGGAGGAGCTCGCCGAGGGGTCGCCCTCCTCGTCGTCCTCGTTGGCGACCGAGTCGGCGAGGTCGGCGGCCTCCTGCTCGGAGGCGTCCTCGGCGGGCGCGACCTTCTTCGTGCGGTACTGGGCGAGCACCGCCTCGATCTCGTCGCGCCGGGAGACGGCCAGCAGCACCTGGTCGCGGTAGGCGCCGGAGGTGTACATCTCCGTCTGGGAGACCTCCTCCATCTCCACGCCCAGCTCGCGCAGCGCGTCCTGCAGCGGGGCCTTGAAGTGGTCGGCCCAGCTGCCGTGGCACTCCCACGGGTCCGGGACGGCCGTCAGCGGGCGACCGATGTGCTCGGCCCACTCCGCCGGCACCCCGGCGGGCACCTTGCGGAAGCGGTCGTAGTCGTCCCAGGAGTGCAGGTGGCGCACCGGCACGCCGCGCCGGCGCAGCTCCTCGGCGACGAAGTGCGGGGTGATGAACTCGCGCAGGTTGCCGAGATGGATCGGTCCGCTGGGGGACGCCCCCGAGGCCACGGTGACCGGGTTGCCCTCGCCGGCGTGACGTACGGCGTCGTCCGCCGCGCGCGTCACCCAGTCGACCGGATCGCCCTGTGCCTGTCGCCCACCTCGTGCCATGCGCGCAAGGCTAACGGGGCGCGCGGTCCGCGCCGCGCGCGGGCGACGCGGCGGACGGAGGGGCCGCTCGCACGGGCGAGGGCCGGGAAATGGGGGAAGCGCCGGAGCCGTCCCCCGCGGCGACTCCGACGCTGTGCTCCCGGAGGGAGCCGACCGCGTCGCACACCCCCGCACGCGACTGGTCGCCCCAGTATGGAGTGGCCGGTCGCTGCCACGGGGGTCGCGAGTGCCGCTGGCACTAAACTGCCAGCATGCCCGGCGACCCGTCCTCCGTCCTCGCTGCACTCGGCCTCGACCGTGCGACCGAGCACCTCTACTTCCGGCTCGTCCCGGTCTCGGGCCACACGCTCACCGGCGTGGCCCAGCTGGTGCAGGTGGGGCCGGAGCGGCTGCTGAGAGACCTCCGCCCGCTGATGGACCGCGGACTCGTGGTCCTCAACGAGGACCGCGTCGTGGTCCCCGCCCTGGCCGACGTCCTGTCGGAGCTGGTGCTGCAGGAGGCGCGTACTGCTGCCGCGTCGGCCACCAAGCTCGCCGAGCTGTCGAGCGCGGTGCCGCACCTGGTGGCCGCGACGACGCGCCCCGACCGTCAGCACCTCAGCGAGGTGCACCCGCTCGACGGTGAGCTCAGCTCGGGTGGCGACCCCCTCGAGCTCCTGAAGCTCATGGTCCGCACCAGCCGCGGCGACATGCTGTGGCTGCGACCCGACGCCTGGGCGATGCCCCGCGAGTCCAAGGTGAGCGAGATGCTCGCCGAGGCGATGGCGTCCGGGCGCCGGTCGCGGGCGATCTACCCCGTGCGAGCCCTCACCGAGGCGCCCGAGGCCCTGCGGGTCCGCGCCCGGCTGGGCGAGGAGGTGCGGGTCATGTCGGAGGTGCGCACCCGGATGTTCATCTTCGGCGACGCCCACGCGGTGCTGCCCGAGCCGCTCGGCTTCGCCGACGAGCCGCGGGTGCACGTCCGGCAGCGCTCGATCGTCGCCGCGCTGACGATGTGGTTCGAGTCGATGTGGGCGAGCGCCGCCCCGGTTCCCGAGCTCGAGGCGGGCGACATCAGCCTCGACGGCAGGCAGTTCCTCCTCGAGCAGCTGATGGCGGGAGCCACCGACGAGGTCATCGCCCGCAAGCTCGGCATCGGGCTGCGGACGGTGCGCCGCCGCATCGCCTCGCTCATGACCGAGCTCGGCGTGGACACCCGCTTCCAGGCCGGTGTCGAGGCGGTGCGCCGCGGCTGGCTCTGAGGTCGGCCGGGCCCCTCAGGGCAGGATCATCGAGTACGCCGCCGGCTCCAGGCGCCAGCTGCGGCTGCGCTCGGGCCCGGAGATCTCCCCATCGGCCGAGAGCCAGAACTCATCGCCGCTCACCTTGACGGTGCGGCCGCGCAGCGTCACCACGTCGTCGCGCTCGTCGTGCTCGCCCTTGCGGAGCCGGGCGACGTAGCCGAGCTTGGCCATCGGCTTCACCGCGCGGCTGATCATCACGTCGAGCAGCCCGTCCTCGGTGTCGGCGTCGGGGTTGAGCTCGGTGCCGCCGCCGACGTTGCCGCCGTTGCCGATCGCGACCATGAGGACCGGACGGTTGACGTCGTTGACGACCTCCCCGTCGAGCTCCACGCGCAGCCGCCAGTTCGGGGGGTGGAAGGCCGACAGGAGCGCGCCGATGGGATAGCCGAGCTTGCCGAGGTTGACCTTGCCGACGCCGACCGCGCCGAGGCGGGTCTTCCAGCTCGCGCCCTTGCGGCTGGCCTGGGCGCCGACGCCGACGTGCACGTTGTTGACCACGATGCTGCCGGTCTCGTCGACGATCAGGTCCACCGGTCGCGGCCGGCCGCTCAGCACGAGCCGGGCGGCGTCCTCGATCTCGAGGGGGATGTCGTTGCCGCGGGCGAAGTCGTTGCCGGTGCCCATCGGCAGCAGCCCCAGGGTCGTGCCGGACAACTCGTGGCGCTTGTAGAGCGCGGTGACGACCGCGTGCAGGCTGCCGTCGCCGCCGGCGACGACGACGGTGCGCCCGCCGGCACGGTGCAGCACCCCGTCGAGCTCGCCGGGGTTGGACGTCTTGGCGACCTCGACCGACGCCTTCGCGCGCAGCACCTCGAGTGCCGCGGCCAGGCGCTCCTCGTCGGAGGTGCCGGCGTCGGCGTTGGTGATCACGAGCAGGGAGCGCACGGCCGGACACTAGCCCACCGGGACACGTCCGCATCCCACCCACAGGTGCCGCCGCCCGTCCGTGGGCGTTCCGCCGGCTCGGCGCCCCCGCGGGGGTGCGGTAACGTGGCGCCGCAAGAGCCCCGGTGCCTTGTGCCGGGGCTGTCGTCATTTCTGTCGTCAATTCTGCTGACGTGACTAGGAGGGCTGAGATGCCCGCGATCGTCGTGCTCGGCGCCCAGTGGGGCGACGAGGGCAAGGGCAAGGCCACCGACCTGCTCGCCACCACCGACCCGATCGACTACGTGGTCCGCACCAGCGGCGGCCACAACGCCGGCCACACCATCGTCGTCAACGGCGAGAAGTACGCCACCCACCTGCTGCCCAGCGGCATCCTCACGCCGGGTGCCACCTCGGTGATCGCCGGCGGCGTCGTCGTCTCCCCGGAGGCGCTGTTCCGCGAGCTCGACGGGCTCGTCGAGCGCGGCGTGGAGGTCGCCGACCTCAAGGTGAGCGCCAACGCCCACGTCATCGCCAGCTACCACGCGACGATCGACAAGGTCACCGAGCGCTTCCTCGGCAAGAACCAGATCGGCACCACCGGTCGTGGCATCGGCCCGGCCTACGCCGACAAGATCAACCGCGTCGGGGTGCGCATCGCCGACCTCTTCGACGAGAAGATCCTCGCCCAGAAGGTCGAGGCCGCGCTCGACGTGCGCAACCACCTGCTCACCAAGGTCTACAACCGCCGCGCCATCGAGGTCGACGCGGTCGTCGAGGAGCTCACGTCGTACGCTGACCGCCTGCGGCCGATGGTCTGCGACACCTCGCTGCTGCTCAACCGCGCGCTCGACGCCGGCCAGACGGTGCTCTTCGAGGGCGCGCAGGCGACCATGCTCGACGTCGACCACGGCACGTACCCGTTCGTCACCTCCTCCAACCCGGTGGCCGGTGGCGTCTGCGTGGGCGCCGGCATCGGCCCGACTCGCATCGACCGCGTCATCGGCGTGATCAAGGCCTACACGACCCGCGTCGGCTCGGGCCCGTTCCCGACCGAGCTCTTCGACGAGGACGGCGCGCAGCTGCAGCAGCTCGGCGGCGAGATCGGCGTCTCCACCGGCCGCACCCGGCGCTGCGGCTGGTACGACGCCGTGGTCGCGCGCTACGCCAGCCGCGTCAACGGCCTCACCGAGCTCTTCCTCACCAAGCTCGACATCCTCGGCGCGTGGGACCGGATCCCGGTCTGCGTCGCCTACGAGATCGACGGCGAGCGGGTCGAGGAGATGCCGATGACCCAGACCGAGTTCCACCACGCGAAGCCGGTCTACGAGTTCTTCGACGGCTGGAAGAGCGACATCTCCGGCTGCCGCAGCTTCGACGAGCTGCCCAAGAACGCCCAGGTCTACGTCCAGGCCCTCGAGGAGATCTCGGGCGCGAGGATCTGGGGCGTCGGCGTCGGGCCGGGCCGCGAGCAGACCGTGGTGGTGCACGGGTGAGGACCCTCGTCATCGGGAGCGGTGGCCGCGAGCACGCGCTCGCCATCGCCCTGGCGCGCGACCCTGCCGTCACCGAGGTGCACGCCGCGCCCGGCAACCCGGGCATCGCTGCGGTCGCCACGCTCCACGACGTCGACCCGATGGACGGCGCGGCCGTCGCCGGTCTCGCCACCTCGGTCGGCGCCGACCTGGTCGTCGTCGGCCCCGAGGCGCCGCTCGTCGCCGGGGTCGCCGACGCCGTGCTGGCCGCGGGCATCGCGTGCTTCGGACCCTCGCGCGAGGCGGCCCGGCTGGAGGGGTCGAAGGCCTTCTCCAAGGAGGTCATGGCCGCCGCCGGGGTGCCGACCGCGGGCTCGCGCACGTGCACCACGGCCGAGGAGGTGGCCGCGGCGCTCGACGCGTTCGGGGCGCCGTACGTCGTCAAGGACGACTCGCTGGCCGCCGGCAAGGGCGTGGTCGTCACGAGCGACCGCGCCAGCGCCCTCGCCCACGCCGCGGGGTGCGAGCGGGTCGTCGTGGAGGAGTTCCTCGACGGCCCGGAGTTCTCCATCTTCGTCGTCTGTGACGGCGCGATCGGCGTGCCGCTCGTCCCGGCACAGGACTTCAAGCGGATCCACGACGGCGGCCGCGGCCCCAACACGGGCGGCATGGGCTCCTACGCCCCGCTGACCTGGCTGCCCGAGGGCACCGTCGAGGACGTGATGACGAGGGTGGTCGAGCCGACGCTGGCCGAGATGCGGCGCCGGGGCGCGCCGTTCGTCGGGTGCCTTTACGTCGGCCTCGCCCTCACCGCCGCGGGCCCGAAGGTGATCGAGTTCAACTGCCGCTTCGGCGATCCCGACATCCAGCCGGTGCTCGCGCTGCTCACCTCGCCGCTGGGTGCGTTGCTGTCCGCCGCGGCGTCGGGCGACCTCGCCGCCGTGCCCGCCCCCACCTTCGCGGACGGCGCCGCCGTCACCGTCGTGATGGCCAGCGCCGGCTACCCCGAGGGCTCCAGCACGGGCGACGTCATCGTCGGCACCGAGACCCTCGCGCGGGAGGACGACGTCGACGTCGTCCACGCCGGCACGGCGCGCACCGAGGCCGGGCTGGTGACGGCCGGTGGTCGCGTGCTGGCCGTCCGCGCGACGGGCACCGACGTCGCCGATGCCCGCGCGAAGGCGTACGAGGGCATCGCCAGCATCAGCTTCCCGGGCGCCCAGTGGCGTCGCGACATCGCCGCCGAGCCGCTCGGCGTCGTCGAGGGCGCCACCCTGCTGGACTGAACAACTGGACGGTTGGTTGATAAGTTCCGGCCATGGCACGCGACGCCGAGGCGACCAGGCAGCGCCTCCTCGAGGCGGCGGCCGCCGAGTTCGCCGAGCTCGGCATCGCCGGTGCCCGCGTCGACCGGATCGCCGTCGCGGCGCGGACCAACAAGGCGCAGATCTACCACTACTTCGGCAGCAAGGATGGCCTCTTCGAGGCGGTCCTGGCCGGGCTCCTGCAGGACGTGCTGGAGTCCGACCCGTTCGACGCCGACGACCTGCCGGAGTCGATGGGGCGCATCTTCGACCAGTTCGAGGACGACCCGTCGCTCGCGCGGCTCGCGACCTGGTACCGGCTGGAGCGCTCGGCGGACGATGCCCCCCACCCTGCGATCGTGGAGGCCAACGCCGCCAAGCTCGCCGCGATCCGCAAGGGCCAGCGGGCCGGCCGCATCACGGACGCCTTCCCCGCCGACGTGCTGCTCGGCCTGCTGATCAGCATCGCCACCACGTGGGCCTCGCTCCCGCCGGAGTACACCCCGTCGGCCCGCAACAACACCCGGCCCAGGCGCCGGGCGTCCGTGGTGGAGGCAGCGCGCCGGCTCGTCGCCCCGTGATGGGAGGATGAGGGCCGTGAGCGTCCCCAACGTCCTGGCCACCCGCTACGCCGGCGCCGACCTCGCCGAGATCTGGTCGCCCGAGCACAAGATCGTCCTCGAGCGACAGCTGTGGGTCGCGGTCCTCAAGGCCCAGCGCGACCTCGGCATCGACGTGCCCGACGGCGTCGTCGAGGCCTACGAGTCGGTCATCGACACGGTCGACCTCGACTCGATCGCGGCTCGCGAGCGCGTCACCCGTCACGACGTGAAGGCGCGCATCGAGGAGTTCTCCGCCCTCGCAGGACACGAGCACATCCACAAGGGCATGACGTCCCGCGACCTCACCGAGAACGTCGAGCAGCTGCAGGTACGCCGCTCGCTCGAGGTCGTCCGCGACCGCGCGGTCGCGGCGCTGGTCCGCCTCGGCCGCCTCGCCGCCGAGCACGAGGCGACCGTGATGGCCGGCCGCTCGCACAACGTCGCCGCCCAGGCGACCACCCTCGGCAAGCGCTTCGCCACGATCGCCGACGAGATGCTCATCGGCGTCCAGCGGATCGAGGAGCTGCTCGCCCGCTACCCGCTGCGCGGCGTCAAGGGCCCGATGGGCACCTCGCAGGACATGCTCGACCTGCTCGACGGCGACGCGGCCAAGCTCGACGACCTCGAGCAGCGCGTCGCCGCGCACCTCGGCTTCGAGCAGGTGCTGACCAGCGTCGGCCAGGTCTACCCGCGCTCGCTCGACTTCGACGTCGTGGCCGCCCTCGTCCAGCTCGTCAGCGGCCCCTCCAACCTGGCGACCACGGTGCGGCTCATGGCGGGCCACGAGCTGGTGACCGAGGGCTTCAAGGAGGGCCAGGTCGGCTCGTCGGCGATGCCCCACAAGATGAACACGCGCTCCTGCGAGCGCGTCAACGGCCTCGCGGTGATCGTCCGCGGCCACCTGTCGATGGTCAGCGAGCTCGCCGGCGACCAGTGGAACGAGGGCGACGTGTCCTGCTCCGTCGTGCGCCGTGTCGCGCTGCCGGACGCGTTCTTCGCCACCGACGGCCTCTTCCAGACCTTCCTCACCGTGCTCGACGAGTTCGGTGCCTTCCCGGCGGTCATCCAGCGCGAGCTCGACCGCTACCTCCCGTTCCTCACCACGACCAAGGTGCTGATGGCCGCGGTCCGCAACGGTGTGGGCCGCGAGGCCGCCCACGAGGCGATCAAGGAGGCCGCCGTCGGCACCGCCCTCGCCATGCGCGCCGGCCAGGCCGACAACGACGTGTTCGCCAAGCTCGCCGCCGACGAGCGCCTGGGTCTCACCCGCGAGCAGATCGACGCGCTCGTCGCCGACCCGATCGAGTTCACCGGCGCTGCCGTGGCCCAGACCCGTGGGGTCGTGGCCCGGGTCGAGGAGCTGGCGGCCCGCCACCCCGAGGCGGCGTCGTACGTCCCGGGCGCGATCCTCTGACGGACGGCTGTCCAGCTCATGTCGCCACTCGAGCGGACATATGTGCGCTCGAGTCGCCAGATGTCGCGTCGTCAGGATGCCTGAGCGGACATATGTCCGCTCGAGTCGCCATATGTGCGGCGGCTGCGAGGGCGGCCGGCAGTGCCGTCAGTCGCCGGCGCGCCAGGAGCGTACGGCGGCGGCGAACGCCACGGACAGGACGACCAGGGCGGCCAGGAGCGCCGAGCGCGCCGCGACCGGGGCGGACGTCACGGCGTTGACGGCCTGGTAGACGGTCATCAGCAGCGCGGCGCCCAGGGCCGAGCCGATGCGCTGCCCGGTCTGGAGCGCGCCACCCGCGGCGCCGCCCATCTCGGGCGGCACGTTGTCGAGGCTGAGGGTGAAGTTCGGCGAGATGACCCCGCCGCCGCCGATGCCGGCGAGGAACATCGCCGGCGCGAGGGTCCACCACAGGGCGTCGGGCGGCGAGGTGACCAGCCAGGCCGCGAGGGCGGTGCCGGTCATCATCACCGACAGCGCGACCAGGGTGACCCGGCGCCCGATGCGCCCGACGAGCCGACCGGCCAGCGGTGAGGTGACCGCGGCGCCGAAGGCGAAGGGCGTCATCAGGAGGGCGGTGTGCAACGGCGTGAACCCCTCGCCCTCCTGGAGGTGCACGGAGAAGCACCAGGAAGATGCCGGTGAACCCGGTGAAGTAGAGCGTCCCGACGAGCAGGCCGTTGGCGTAGCCGGGCAGGCCGCGCAGCAGCGAGACGTCGAGGAGCGGTGGCCGGCCCCGGCCCACCGTGTGCACCTCCCAGCGCACGAACGCCCACGCGAGGACGGGGAAGGCCACGAGCAGCACGAGCGGCAGCCCCGCGCCTCCCTCCAGGCTGATCAGCGGGAACAGCACCGACAGGACCGCGAGGCCGAGCAGGAGCGCGCCGGGGAGGTCGACGCGGGGGTCGTCGCGCGCCCCTTCCTCCCGGGGAGGGTTGTCCGGCACCAGTCGGCGGATGAGCACGAGCGCGACCAGGCCGATCGGGACGTTCACGAGGAACAGCGAGCGCCAGCCGCGCTCGTCCCCGAGCAGCCCGATGAGCGCCCCGCCGATCAGCGGCCCGGTCGCGGAGGCGACGGCCACGGTGAAGCCGAACATCCCGAACGCGCGCCCGCGCTCCTGGCCGCGGAACAGCTGCTGGATCAGGCCGGAGTTCTGCGGCGTGAGCAGGCCTGCGCTGGCCCCCTGGGCGAGGCGTGCGACCACGATGGCGGCGGCGTTGGGAGCCAGCCCGACCGCCGCGCTCGACACGATGAAGCCGAGCAGGCCGATCGTCATCATCCGTCGCCGCCCGTGTGCGTCCCCGAGCCGGCCGCCGGCCACCAGCGTCATGCCGAAGGCCAGGGCGTAGCCCGAGACCACCCACTGCACCGTGGCGGCGCTGGTGTCGAGGCCGGCTCGGATGGAGGGGACCGCGACGTTGACGATGGTGACGTCGAGCAGCGACATGAAACCGACCACGAGGGACACCGCGAGGATCCGCCAGCGTCGTGGGTCGGGCTCGTACGTCGACTCGTCCGTCGGCTCCCGCGTCTTCTCGGTCATCGCCGCCCAGCCTTGCACCCCGGTGCCAGCGCGGGCCCCCCCAGGGTGCTCCCCGTGGAGGTGCCCTCCGGGCACGGCGGCGGCGCATGATGGGGGCATGAAGGCGGTGCAGGCACGGGTCAGCGGTCGGGTCCAGGGCGTGTCGTTCAGGTGGTACGCCGAGGAGAAGGCCAGGTCGCTCGGGGTCGGCGGCTGGGTGCGCAACGAGCCCGACGGCTCCGTGCTGGTCCACGCCGAGGGCGAGGCCGAGGCGGTCGACGCGCTGGTGGCGTGGTGCCACGATGGGCCCACGTCGGCGCGGGTGAGCGGCGTGGCGGTCCGGGAGACGAGCCCGACCGGCGCGACGACCTTCGAGACGCGCTACTGAAACTGGACTGATCTGGTCGACTATCGTGGGGGGATGACGACCAGCACTGTCATTCCCGCCGACCTACGACGACGTCGAGGTGGTCGTGCCCGCGCCCGGCCCCGGGCCGGGCAACTGGGCCGGGGCGGCCAGCGCGGTCCTGGTCGACGGCGTCTTCTGGCTCACCTGGCGCGTCCGCCGCCCGCTCACCGACGGCCGCGGCGTGTCCGTGGCCGTCGCGCGGTCCGACGACGGGGTCTCCTTCGAGCAGGTCGCCGAGGTCTCGCGCGAGGCGTTCGGCGCGGAGTCGTTCGAGCGGCCCGCGCTGGTGCCGCTCCTCGGAGGTGGCTGGCGCCTCTACCTGTCCTGCGCCACCCCGGGCTCCAAGCACTGGTGGGTCGACAGCCTCACCGCGGACAGCGTCGACGCCCTGCCCGGAGGCGTACGACGTCGCGTGCACGAGGGCGACGCCGCCACCGGTGTGAAGGACCCGGTCGTCACCGTGGGCGCGGACGGCTACGAGATGTGGCTGTGCTGCCACCCGCTCGACGTGCCCGGCCACGAGGACCGGATGACCACCCGCCGGCTCACGAGCGGCGACGGCCTGCAGTGGGAGGACCACGGCGAGGTGCTGGCCGGGCGGAAGGGGCAGTGGGACGCGCGCGGCGCGCGCGTGTCCGCGGTGCTGCCCGACGGGACGGTGCTCTACGACGGCCGTCCCGACGCGGAGTCCAACTGGTTCGAGACCACCGGGGTCGCCGTCTGGGACGGCACCGCGCTGACCCGCACCGAGCACCCGCCGATCTCCTCGCCGCACTCCGACGGGGCGTTCCGCTACGCCACCGCCGTGCCGCTGCCCGACGGCCGGGTGCGCTACTACGTCGAGGCGGCGCGACCGGACGGCGCGCACGACCTGGTCACCTGCGTGCGCTGATCGGCGTGACGGTCGCCCGCTCCTCGTAGGAGTCCCGGCTCTCGGGCGAGAGCCAGTGGGACGTGGGCGGGATCTCGTCGCCGTCGGCTTCACCCGGGAGGGGCCCGCGCCCGAGACTGGCGATCATGAGCGCGCCCGTCACCGTGTCCGTCACCCGCCACGTCGACCCCTCGCGCACCAGCGAGATGCTCGCGTGGGTGCAGGCGGGCACGTCGCTGGCCGAGAAGTTCGACGGCTTCCTCGGCTCCGGGTGGGTGCGTCCGAGCGAGGAGTCGCCCGACTGGCACATGCTCTACCGCTTCGCCGACGCCGACGCCCTCGCGGCGTGGGAGGCCTCCCCGCAGCGGGCATGGTGGCTCGAGGCGGCCCAGGGCAGCGTGGAGGAGAAGCTGCGCGAGCGGCGTACCGGCATCGAGGGGTGGTTCGACGAGCCGGCCACGGTCGAGGCGCTCAGCGTGGCTCCGCCCGCGCCGCCGCGGTGGAAGCAGATGGTCGTGATCTTCCTGGTCTTCCTCCCGCTCAGCCTGACCGCCAACCTCGTCGCCTCCCGCACCATCTCCGACTGGCCCCTCGTCCCGCGGGTCGTGCTGGTCACCACCGTGATGACCCCGCTGATGACCTACGTCTTCCTGCCGTGGATCACCCGCCGGATGTCCTGGTGGCTGCACCGCTAGGCCGGGCCGCCACATTGGTGCGGCCCGACGAGCAGGACCCGGGCACCTTGTCCTGACCGACCAACCCGCGGCAGCGCGCGCTTCCTAGCGTGGCCGCATGAGTGACCTGGAACACGTCGGGAGCTGGCTCGAGGCCCACGTCCCGGACCTGCTGGAGAAGTACGGCGTGCCCTCCGCCGCGTGGGCCGTCCTGCACGACGGTGAGGTGGTCGACGGCGCGTCCGGCGTGCTGCACCTCGGCACGGGCGTGACCGCCACCACCGACGCGATCTACCAGATCGGGTCGATCACCAAGCTCTGGACGAGCAGCCTGGTGATGCAGCTGGTCGACGAGGGACTGGTGGACCTCGAGGAGCCGGTGCGCACCTACCTGCCCGACTTCGTCATCGCCGACGAGGAGGCAGCCGCGCGGATCACCGTGCGCCAGCTGCTCAACCACACCGGCGGGTTCGAGGGCGACATCTTCACCGACACCGGCGTCGGTGACGACTGCATCGAGAAGTACGTCGCCACGCTCGCCGACGTGCCCCAGCTGTTCCCGCCCGGGGAGCAGTTCTCCTACAACAACGCCGGCTACTGCCTGCTCGGCCGGCTGGTCGAGGTGGTGCGCGGCACGACGTACGACGAGGCGCTCCGCGAGCACCTGGTGAAGCCGCTCGGGCTCACCCACACCGCGGTCAGCGTCTACGAGGCGATCATGCACCGGGTGGCGATGGGCCACGTCGACGCCGAGGGTGGCGACCTCCAGCCGGCGCCGTTCTGGTCGATGGCCCGCTCCAACACCCCCGCCGGGACGCTGCTGTCGATGCGCGCCCGCGACCTCGTCGAGTTCGCCCGGATGCACCTCTCGGACGGTCGCAGCGCCGACGGGACGCAGGTCCTCGCCCCCGGGACGTCGGGCCGCATGCAGGCGCGCCAGGTGGACCTGCCCGAGCTCGGCCTGATGGGCACGTCCTGGGGCCTGGGCTTCGAGCGCTTCGACACCCCGGACGGCGAGATCGTCGGCCACGACGGCAACACCATCGGCCAGGGCGCGTTCCTGCGGATGGTGCCGGCCACCGGCACCGCGGTCGCGCTGCTGACCAACGGCGGCGACGTGTTCGGGCTCTACCACGAGGTCGTCGGGCACGTCCTGCGCGAGCTGGCCGGCATGGCGCTGCCCGAGCTGCCGCACCCCCCGGCGGACCCCGCCCCCGTCGACGCCTCCCGCTACCTCGGCACCTACTCGACCGAGCTCTACGACCTCACGGTCAGCCAGGACGACGACGGCCGGGTCTGGATCGAGCAGGTGCCCAAGGGCCTGCTGGTCGAGATGGGCGGGCAGCACGAGCGCACCGAGCTCGTGGGCTACCGCGACGACATGCTCATCCCGCTGGAGGCCGACCGCGGCATGTTCATGCCCCACGCGTTCGTGGGTGACGACGGTGAGGGCCACGCCCTGTACCTCCACCTCGGCCGCGCCGTGCGTCGCGCCGGCGCCTGACCCCTGCCCCGCCCACCCTCTCCCTGCCAGTCCCCGAGGAACGAGCCAGCCATGAAGCAGACCAGCACCCTTGCCCGCACCTCCGTCCTCGCTGTCGTCCTCGCCTCGGCCCTCGCTGCCTGCGGCGGGGGGAGCGGCGGCGGCTCGGGGGGCGGCGGTCCCGAGGGCGAGGCGTCGTACGTCGACGGCGCCACGTTCACCCTCGGCCTGTCCTCCGACCCGGGCAACCTCGACCCGGTGATGGGCGCGGGCACCTCGCTGTTCACCGTCACCCAGTTCGCCTACGACCCGCTCGTGAGCGTCGACGGCGAGACCGGCGAGATCGGGTCCCAGCTGGCCACCGAGTGGGACGTGCAGGGCACCACCGTGACGCTCACCCTCGGCGAGGGCATCACCTGCGCCGACGGCACCGAGCTGACCGCCGGCGCCGTGGCCGACAGCCTCAACTTCGTCACCGACCCCAAGAACCAGAGCCCGTTCCTCGGCACGTTCATCCCGGTCGGGGCCAAGGCGAAGGGGGACGACGGGAGCCGGACGGTCACGCTGGAGCTCCAGTCGCCCGCGCCCTTCGTGCTCAACGGCCTCGCCAACCTGCCGATCGTGTGCCCGGCAGGCAACGACGACCGCTCCTCGCTGCGCCAGGCGACGGCCGGCACCGGACCCTACGAGCTGACCGAGGCGGCGCCGGGCGACCACTACACCTACACCCTGCGCGAGGGCTACACCTGGGGCCCGGACGGCGCGACCACCGACGAGGAGGGCCTCCCGGCCACCGTGGTGGTCCAGGTCGTGGAGAACGAGTCGACCGCCGCCAACCTGCTGCTCTCGCGCGGCATCAACGCCGCCACCGTCAGCGGGCCCGACGCCCAGCGCCTGGCGAAGTCGGGGCTGTTCAGCGCCGACTCACCGGCGATCGCCGGCGAGCAGTGGTACAACCACGCCGACGGGCGGGCGACCAGCGACCCCGACGTCCGGATGGCGCTCACGCAGGCCCTCGACCTCGAGGAGCTGCAGGGCGTGGTGACCTCGGGCGAGGGCAGCACCCCGACGGTGCTCGCGGCCAACGAGCCCGTCGCGTGCCCCGGCGACTCGGTGTCCGGCTCGCTGCCCGAGCACGACCCCGAGGCAGCCGCGGCCCTGCTCGACGAGGCCGGGTGGACCGAGGGCAGCGACGGCGTACGGACCAAGGACGGCGAGCCGCTCGCGCTCACCTTCCTCTACCAGAACAATCTCGGGAGCAGCGGTGACGCCGCGGCCGAGCTGGCCGTGCAGCAGTGGAAGGAGATCGGCGTCGACGCCACGGCGAAGGCGCAGAACGAGACCACGCTGACCGGGACGATCTTCGGCGCGGGCGACTGGGACGTCGCCTGGGTCTCGCTCAACGTGAGCAGCCCCGACCAGCTCGTGCCCTTCCTCTCCGGGCCGGCGGCCCCCGACGGCACCAACTTCTCCGCCATCGCCAACGACGAGTACGACGCGGCGGTGCAGGAGGCCATGAAGCTCACCGGCACCGAGGGCTGCGACGCCTGGCTCGAGGCCGAGGCCGGCCTCGTCGCCAACGCCGACATCGTGCCCTTCGCCCTCACCCAGGCGCGCACCTTCGGCGCGGGCGCCGAGTTCGCGGTGCCGGGCCAGCTGCAGCCGCTCTCGATCCGGATGCTGGCCGAGTAGACCGTGACGACAACGTCCAGCACGGCGCTCGCCGACGCGGCGCCCACGACCGCGGCCGGTCCGCGGTGGTGGGAGCAGCCGTGGGTGCGCTTCGCCGCCCGCCGCTCGGTCCGGCTGCTGGTGTCGGTGTGGGTGCTGGTCACCGCGTCCTTCGCGATGATCCACCTCATCCCCGGCGACCCGGTCCGCGGCGCCCTCGGTCCCACCGCGCCCGCCGCCCTCGTGGAGGCACGACGCACCGCGCTCGGGCTCGACGACCCGCTGCCGGTGCAGTACCTCCACTACCTCCAGGGCCTGTTCACCGGTGACCTCGGGACGTCCCTGATCTCCCAGCTGCCGGTCGTCGACGTGGTCGGGCAGCGCCTGCCCGCCACGCTGGCGCTGGCGGTGCTCGCCTTCCTCGCCTCCGTCGCGGTGGCGGTGCCGCTCGGCACCGTGCTGGGCGTCCTCACCCGGCGCGGGCACGGGCGTCGTACCGAGCTGGTGTTCACGACCACCAGCATCGTGGTCGCCACGGTGCCCGACTTCCTCATCGGCGTCGCGCTCGTCTACGTCTTCGGGGTGGAGCTCGGCTGGCTGCCGGTCGCGGGCAACGCCTCGGCGGAGGCGTACGTCCTCCCCGTGCTGTCGCTGAGCATCGGCCCTGCGGCGATCCTGGCCCGCATCGTGCGAGTGGAGATGGTCACCGTGCTCGAGGCCGACTACATCCGCACGGCCCGCGCCAAGCGGCTCCGCGCCCGGCGCATCCACCTGCGGCACGCGCTCCCCAATGCGCTGACGTCCGCGCTGACGCTCGGCGGCCTGCTGCTCGGCTCGATGGTGGCCGGCACGGTCCTGGTGGAGAACGTCTTCGCCTGGCCGGGCCTCGGCAGCACGATCGTGAGCTCGATCCTCAACAAGGACTACCCGGTCGTCCAGGCGATCGTGCTGGTCTACGGCCTCGGCGTGCTGGTGATCAACACCGCCGTCGACGTCACGCTCGCCCTGCTCGACCCGCGCTCGATGATCCGGGAGGGCTGAGGCGTGGCACACGACCACGGACGGGCCCGCCGGTGGCGGGCCGTGCTGAGGACGCCGGTCGGGCTGACCGCCGCGGTGCTGCTGGTCGCCGTCGCCGTCCTCGCCGTGCTCGGACCGGTGCTGTGGGGGACGAGCGCGGAGGCCGTCGACACCGGCGCGGTCCTCGGCACCCCGTCGCCCGAGCACTGGGCCGGCACCGACAACCTCGGTCGCGACATCCTCGCCCGCACCCTCGTGGCGACCCGGCTGTCCATGGTGCTCGCCGTCTGCGCCATTGCGGTCGCGGTGACGGCGGGGCTGCTGCTCGGCGCGGCGCCCTACCTCCTCGGCGGCCGTGCCGGCCGGCTGGTGGCCGCGGCCGTCAACGTCGCCGTGGCGTTCCCCGGCCTCCTCCTCGCGCTGTTCTTCGCCGTCGTGTTCGGAGTCGGGGCGACCGGCGCGGTGATGGCCGTCGGGCTCGCCGGCGCCCCCGTCTTCGCCCGGCTCACGCAGACGCTCGTCGCGCAGGTCGCCGGTCGCGACTACGTCTCCGCGGCGCGGGTCGCCGGGGTCGGCCGGCTGCGGATCCTGCTGCGGCACGTCCTGCCCAACATCGCCGAGCCGCTGGTCGTCAACGCGACGATCGGCGCGGGCGGCGCGCTGCTCGCCTTCGCCGGCCTGTCCTTCCTCGGCCTCGGCGTGCAGTCGCCGGCGTACGACTGGGGGCGGCTGCTCTACGACGGCATCGGGGCGATCTACGTCAACCCCGCCGCCGCGCTGGCTCCCGGTGTCGCGGTCCTGCTCGCCGGGCTCGCGTTCAACCTCTTCGGCGAGTCGGTCGCCAAGGGCTTCGGCGTGCCGGTGCTCGTGGGCCCGGCAGCGATCGGGCGTCGCTCTCTCAGCCGGCTCGCTGCCGAGGCGCCGACCGAGGCCCGCCCGGCCGAGGACCGCCCCGCGGACGACGTCGTGCTGGAGGTCCGCGACCTCGAGGTCGTCTTCGCGACCGCCGCCGGGACCGTGCGGCCCGTGCGCGGCGTCAGCTTCGACGTCCGCCGTGGCGAGGCCGTCGGCGTCGTGGGGGAGTCCGGGTCCGGCAAGTCGCTGACCGCGCTCGCGCTGTCGCGCCTGGTGGGCGAGGACGGGGCGGTGCGGGCCCGGCGGCTCCGCTTCCTCGGCCACGACCTGTCCGCCCCCGACTCCCCGGCGCTGCGCCGCATGCTCGGCACCAGCCTCGCGATGGTCTTCCAGGACCCGATGACGTCCTTCAACCCGACGCGGCGCATCGGGCGGCAGCTGGCCGAGGTCGCGACCGAGCACCAGGGCCTCGGCCGGGCGGACGCCCTTGCCCGCGCCGTCGACCGCCTCGGCTCGGTGCGGATCCCCGATGCGGGGCGGCGTGCGCGCCAGTACCCCCACGAGTTCTCCGGCGGGATGCGCCAGCGCGCGATGATCGGGATGGGCCTGATGGGTACGCCGTCGCTGGTCGTCGCCGACGAGCCCACCACCGCGCTCGACGTGACGGTCCAGCAGCAGGTGCTCGACCTGCTCGCCGAGATCCGCGCGGCCGACGACGTCGCGCTGGTGCTGATCAGCCACGACGTCACCGTCGTCGCCGAGGTCTGCGACCGCGTGCTGGTGATGTACGCCGGGCGCATCGTCGAGGACCTGCCCGCGGCCGACCTCGCGACGGGCGCGCAGCACCCCTACACGCGGGCCCTCGTGGCCGCCGTGCCGCACATGGACACCGACCTCGACCGGCCGCTCGCCACGATCCCCGGCCGCCCCGTCGAGCCCGCCCAGGTGCCCGCCGGGTGTGCGTACGCCGCCCGCTGCCCGCTGGCCGACGCCCGGTGCCGGGCCGAGGACCCGCCGCTCGTGCCGACCGTCGACGGCGGCCGGGTCGCCTGCTGGCATGCCGGCGAGCCGCTCCCGGACCCCACGGTGCGCCCGGCCGACGAGCTCGTGGAGGCGCCGTGAGCGAGCTGCGCTTCGACGACGTCACCGTCCGGTTCGGTCGCACGACCGCCGTCGACCGGGTGAGCCTCACCGTGCCTGTCGGGACGGTGGTCGGGCTCGTCGGCGAGTCCGGGTCGGGCAAGTCGACGCTCGCCCGGGCCGCGGTCGGCCTGGTCGCCCCCGACGCGGGTGCCATCACGCTCGGCGGCAGCCCGGTGCCCCACCGCGGCGGGCGCCGCCCGCTCCAGATGGTCTTCCAGGACCCGTACTCCTCGCTCGACCCGCGCATGAGCGTCGGCGACAGCATCGCCGAGGCGCTGCCCCGCGACGTCGACGAGCTGCGCGGGCGACGGGCGCGGCGCGAGGAGGTCGCCCGGCTGCTGGAGCTGGTCCACCTGGACCCGCACCGCGCGCGGGACCTCCCCGCGCGGCTCTCCGGTGGGCAGCGGCAGCGGGTGGCGCTCGCCCGCGCGCTCGCCGGCCGTCCCGAGGTCGTCATCGCGGACGAGATCACCTCCGCCCTCGACGTGTCGATCCAGGGCGCCGTGCTCAACCTCGTGCGCGAGCTGCAGGCCGAGCTCGGCCTCTCGATTCTCTTCATCTCCCACAACCTCGCCGTGGTCCGCTACGTCGCCTCCCGGGTCGCCGTGATGCAGGGCGGTCGGATCGTCGAGGAGGGCCCCACGGCCCAGGTGCTCGGTGCCCCCGAGCACGACTACACGCGCGAGCTGCTCGCGGCCGCGCCCGGAAGGAAGCCCTCATGAACCACGCCCCCGACACGGCCACCACGTCCGACACCGTCACCACCTCCGACACCGTGCGCCGCCTGCGGATCGACGACCTGGGCGACCTCGCGGTGCCGTCGCAGCCCGCGCTCGCCCCGGACGGCTCCCGCGTCGCCTACACGCTGCGCACCCTCGACGTGGCCGGCGACCGCAACGTCGACGAGCTGTGGTGGGTCGGGACCGACGGCGGCACGCCGCGCCGGCTCACCCACGGGCCGGCCGACTCCTCGCCCGCCTGGGCGCCGGACTCGGCACGCCTGGCCTTCGTCCGCGACGGCCGGCTGGCCGTGCTGGCCGCGGACGGCGGCGAGGTCGAGGTGCTCACCGACGCCCCGTCGCGCGTCTCGTCCCCGTGCTGGAGTCCCGACGGCCGGCGGATCGCGTTCACGGCGCCGGTCGACCCGGACGGCGCGCGCGAGGCGGGCGGCCCGATGGTGTCCGAGGGCACCGGCTACCAGTCCGACGGCACCGGGCTGCACGGCCGGGTGCGCTCGCAGCTGTTCGTCGTGGGCGCCGACGGCACCGGGCTGCGCCGCCTGACGAGCGGGCCCCACGGCGTCGGCTCGCCGGCGTGGTCGCCCGACGGCACCACCCTCGCCTTCACCCGCGGCTCCGACGAGCGGTTCCGCGCCCCGGTCCACGTGCTGCCCGTCGACGGCGTCGAGGCCGACCTCCGCACCGTCGGCTTCGCGCACGGAGTCGCGCTCGCGGTGACCTGGTCGGCCTCGGGCGACCACCTCCTCGTCGTCGGCCACCCCGGCGACCCGGTGGGCCACGCCCGCCTCGTGCGGGTGCCCCTGGACGGCTCGGAGGTCACGGACCTCGCCGGAGCGCTCGACCGCAACGTCATGCCCGGCGCACCGGCGTACCCGGGCGGGCTGCCGGTGGAGCACGAGGACCGGGTCCTCTTCTGCCTGCGCGACCGCGGCTGCACCCACCTCTGGTCCGGGTCGGTGGACGGGACCGACCTGCGCCCGCTCGTCGCCGGGGCGGGCCGCGTCGTCTCCGGGCTCTCGGTGGCCGCGGGCCGGGCGGCCGTGGTGCTGGCCACGCCGACGTCGTACGGCGAGGTGGTGCTCGTCGACCTCGCCGACGCACACGAGCGGGTGCTGACCGACCACGGTGCCGCGCTGGCCGACGTGGTCCACCACGAGCGCCGCCCGCGCACCTTCACGATCTCCGACGGCACGGAGGTCGAGGCATGGCTGGTGCACGACGACCGTCCGGGTCCCAAGCCGCTGCTGCTCGACGTGCACGGCGGACCGCACAACGCCTGGAACGCCGCCGCCGACGAGATCCACCTCTACCACCAGGAGCTCGTCGAGCGCGGCTGGGCGGTCCTGCTGGTCAACCCGCGCGGCAGCGACGGCTACGGCGAGCAGTTCTACGACGGCGTCCACGCGGCGTGGGGCGTCGCCGACGCGGCCGACTTCCTCGAGCCGATCGACACGCTGGTGGCCGAGGGCCTCGCCGACCCCGAGCGGCTGGCGGTCGGCGGCTACAGCTACGGAGGCTTCATGGCGTGCTGGCTCACCGGCCACGACGACCGCTTCGCCGCGGCCGTGGCGGGGGGCACGGTGAGCGACCTGGCGAGCATGTACGGCACCAGCGACGACCTGTGCCTCAGCGCGTACGAGCTCGGTGGCGCCCCGTGGGAGGAGCCGGACCTCTACGCCGCCATGTCGCCCATCACCCGTGTGCAGGACGTGCGCACCCCGACGCTCGTCTACCACGGCATCGAGGACCGCACCTGCCCGCTCGGGCAGGCCCAGCAGTGGCACACCGCCCTGTGCGAGCTCGGGGTCACCACGCAGCTGGTGCTCTACCCCGACGCCTCGCACGTCTTCGTCCTGCTCGGCCGGCCCTCCCAGCGGCTCGACGTCAACCGTCGCACGCTCGACTGGCTGGTCACGCACACCACGGGCGGCGGGCGGCCGCGACCGGACCTCGCCCACTGGGAGCAGCGGCTCGCGGTGCTCGCCGAGCGGCACGGCGTCCCCGGTGCGCAGCTCGGGATCCTCCGCACCGGCGGCGGCGTCGACGACCTGGTCGTCGCCACCCACGGCGTGCTGCACGTCGAGACGCAGGCGCCGGTCAGCCCCGAGGCGGTCTTCCAGATCGGCTCGATCACCAAGGTGTGGACCGCCTCGGTCGTGATGTCGCTCGTCGACGAGGGCCTGCTGGAGCTCGACACCCCCGTCGTGGAGGTGCTGCCGGAGCTGCGGCTGGCCGACCCCGAGGTGACCAAGGGCGTGACGGTGCGCCACCTGCTCACCCACACCAGCGGGATCGACGGGGACGTCTTCACCGACACCGGCCGCGGGGACGACTGCCTCGAGAGGTACGTCGACCAGCTCGGCGACGCCGGCCAGAACCACCCGATCGGGGTGACCTGGTCCTACTGCAACTCCGGCTTCTCGCTCCTCGGCCGCGTCATCGAGGTGGTCACCGGTCTGACGTGGGACGAGGCCGTGCGCCAGCGGCTCTCCGCGCCGCTCGGCCTCGAGCGCGCGGTGACCCTGCCCGAGGAGGCGCTGCTCCACGCGGCCGCCGTCGGCCACGACGAGCGCGACGGGGACACCGTGCCCGCCGCGGCCTGGCAGCTGCCCCGGTCGCTCGGGCCGGCCGGGCTGGTGACCTGCTCGGCCGCCGACGTGCTGGCGTTCGCCCGGATGCACCTCACCGGTGGCCTCGCCGCCGACGGGACGCGGGTGCTGAGCGAGGCGTCCGTGGCCGCGATGGCCGCGCACGAGGCCGAGCTGCCCGACCCCTACATCCTCGGCGACTCGTGGGGCCTGGGCTGGATCCGCTTCGCGTGGGACGGGCACCGGCTGGTCGGCCACGACGGCAACACCCTCGGCCAGGCCGCGTTCCTGCGGATGCTGCCCGACCCGGACGGTGACGGCGGGCTCGCGGTCGTGCTGCTCACCAACGGCGGCCACACCCGCGACCTCTACGAGGACCTCTACCGCGAGGTCTTCGCCGAGCTCGCCGGCGTCTCGATGCCGGAGCGGTTCGGGCCGCCCACGGAGTCCGTCGACGTGGACGTCACGCCACACCTCGGCCGCTACGAGCGCACGTCGGTGCAGATGGACGTCGAGCAGGGCGCCGACGGCCCGGTCCTGCGGACCACGCTCCTGGGCCCGCTGGCCGAGCTCGAGCCCGACCCCGTCGAGGAGCACGTCTTGGTGCCCGTCGGCCCCGGCCTGTTCGCCGTACGGCCCGAGGGGACCGAGACGTGGGTCCCGGTGACCTTCTACGAGCTGGCCACGGGCGAGCCGTACCTCCACATGGGGGCCCGCGCCACCCCGCGGGTCAGGCCATGACGGCCGCGGCAGCGTCCGGGGTCGACCTCGACGCCCTGCTGCACGACGTGCGCGCGCTCGTCGAGTGCGAGTCGCCCTCAGCCGACCTCGCCGCGGTCGCCCGGTCGGCGGAGGTCGTCGCCGAGGTCGGCACGCGCCGCCTGGGCGTGCCGCCGGAGCGCATCGTGCTCGAGGGGTGTACCCACCTGCGCTGGCAGCTCGGCAGCGGTCCGTCGCGCGTGCTCCTGCTCGGCCACCACGACACGGTGTGGCCGCTGGGCACCCTCGCGCGGCGGCCGTTCGCCGTCGAGCACGGCGTGCTCCGCGGCCCCGGCTGCTTCGACATGCTGGCCGGTCTGGCGATGGCGTTCGAGGCCGCTGCCGGGACGGAGGGCGTGACGATCCTCGTCACCGGTGACGAGGAGCTCGGCTCGCCGACCTCGCGCGGGCTGGTCGAGCAGGAGGGCGCCGCCGCCGACGCCGTCCTCGTGCTCGAGGCGTCCGCCGACGGCGGTGCGCTGAAGACCGAGCGCAAGGGCGTCTCGCTCTACGACGTCGAGGTGGCCGGCCGCGCGGCCCACGCCGGGCTCGAGCCCGAGCGCGGCACGAACGCCGCCGTCGAGCTCGCCCACGTCGTCCTCGCGCTCGCGAACCTCGGTGACTCGGCCGCCGGTACGACGGTGACGCCCACCCGCGCCACCGCCGGCACCACCACCAACACGGTCCCGGCCGCGGCGCGCGTCGCGGTCGACGTACGCGCGCGCACGGCCGCCGAGCAGCAGCGCGTCGACGCCGCCGTCAGGTCCCTCCGACCAGTGCTGCCCGGCGCCGGGCTCGCCGTGCGGGGCGGGCCCAACCGGCCGCCGCTGGAGTCGTCGGCCTCCGCGGCCCTCTTCGCGCGGGCGTGCGAGGTCGCCGCGCGCCTCGGCCTGCCGGCACCCACCAGCGCGAGCGTGGGCGGGGCCTCGGACGGCAACTTCACCGCCGGCGTCGGCACCCCGACCCTCGACGGACTGGGCGCGGTCGGCGGCGGTGCCCACGCCGAGGACGAGCACGTCCTGGTCGCCGAGCTGCCCGGTCGCACCGCCCTCCTGCGCGGCCTGGTGGCCGACCTCCTCGATACGCCCCTACCTTCTGGACGCGGGGGTGCAGGACGTCGGGGACCACGGCTGGACGAGCGGACGAACGCCGGGCCCCCGACTCGTGGGGGACGACCATGACGCTGCCCCGCAAGGCCACGAGCATGGGGGCCATGAGGACCTCGGGTGCCGTCGCCACCGATCTCGACGCGGCCGTGCAGGGCGCCGACGCGGCCGCCCGCGCCGCCGGGGTCACCGTGCGCACCCTGGACGAGCTGCCCGACCTCGCGCAGGTCGTCGACCTGTTCGCGACCATCTGGCGCCGCTCGGGGAGCCCGCCGCTCACCCTGGAGCTGCTCCGCGCGCTGACCAAGGCAGGCAACTACGTCGGCGGCGCGTACGCCGAAGGGCGCCTCGTGGGCGCGTGCGTGGGGTTCTTCCACGCGCCCGAGGAGGACAGCCTCCACAGCCACATCGCCGGCGTCGCCCCGGACGCCACCGGCCGCAGCGTGGGCTTCGCCCTCAAGCTGCACCAGCGCGCCTGGGCGATCGCCCGCGGCGTGCACGAGGTGGCGTGGACCTTCGACCCGCTGGTCGCCCGCAACGCCTGGTTCAACCTGACCAAGCTCGGCGCCCGGGCCACGGAGTACCTGCCCAACTTCTACGGCCCGATGGACGACGGGATCAACGGGCGCGACGAGTCCGACCGGCTGCTCGTGCGCTGGCGGCTCACCGACCCCGCGGTCGTGCTCGCGTGCGCCGGCGGGGGAGTCGGCGCGGTCGCGGACGACCTGCGCGCGGGCGGTGCGGTCGTCGCCCTCGGGGCCGACGGGTCGGGGAGGCCGGTCGTCGGCCGGCTCGACGGCGCGGTCTCCCTGGTCGCGGTGCCGCCGGACGTCGCACGGCTGCGGGGAGCGGACCCGGAGGCGGCCGCCCGGTGGCGGCTCGCCGTGCGCGAGGTGCTGACCGCCCTGCTGGCCGACGGCGCGGGGCGCATCGAGGGCTTCGACCGGTCGGGTTGGTACGTCGTGAGGAGAGAGCTGTGAAGATCACCGGCGTCGAGCTGCGACGCATCGCCATGCCCCTGGTGGCGCCGTTCCGGACGTCGTTCGGCACCGAGACCGCCCGCGACGTGCTCCTGGTCCGCGTCGTCTCCGAGGACTCCGAGGGCTGGGGCGAGTGCGTGGCGATGTCCGCGCCGCTCTACAGCTCGGAGTACGTCGACGCTGCCGCCGACGTGCTGCGCCGCTACCTCGTGCCGCGGCTCGTCGCCGACGGCCCGTGCTCGGCGCCCGAGGTCGCGCACCGGCTCGCGGCCGTCAAGGGCCACCGCATGGCCAAGGCCGCACTGGAGACGGCCGTCCTCGACGCCGAGCTGCGTGCGGAGGGACGCTCCTTCGCCCGCGAGCTGGGCGCCGTCCACGAGCGCGTCCCGTGCGGCGTCTCGGTCGGCATCATGGACTCGGTGCCGGAGCTGCTCGACGGGGTCGAGGGCTACCTCGACGAGGGCTACGTGCGGATCAAGCTCAAGATCGAGCCCGGCTGGGACGTCGACCCGGTGCGTGCGGTGCGTGAGCGCTTCGGCGACGACCTGCTGCTGCAGGTCGACGCCAACACCGCCTACACGCTCGCCGACGCACCGCACCTCGCGCGGCTCGACCCCTTCGACCTGCTGCTCATCGAGCAGCCGCTCGAGGAGGAGGACGTGCTGGGCCACGCCGACCTGGCCCGCCTGATCCGGACCCCGGTCTGCCTGGACGAGTCGATCACGTCCGCCCGCGACGCCGCGGCGGCGATCCGGCTCGGCGCGTGCAGCATCGTCAACATCAAGCCCGGTCGCGTCGGGGGCTACCTCGAGGCCCGTCGCATCCACGACGTGTGCGTGGCGGCCGGCGTTCCGGTGTGGTGCGGAGGGATGCTCGAGACCGGTCTCGGGCGGGCGGCCAACGTCGCGCTCGCGGCGCTGCCCGGCTTCACGCTCCCCGGTGACACGTCCGGGTCGGGCCGCTACTTCGCCGAGGACGTCACGGAGCCCTTCGTGCTGGAGGACGGCCACCTCGTCGTGCCCTCCGGGCCCGGGCTGGGGGTCGCGCCGCTGCCCGGACGGCTCGACGAGGTCACCACCGCCTCGGAGTGGCTCGCCCTCTAGACGTTGTCGCAGCGCACCAATCCGGCTCCCGATCTGGTCGTGCAGCACTGGCGGCCGCCTCGCCCGCTCCCTACGGTGGAGGCATGAGCGACGAGGCGGCGGGCGCGAGCCTCGCCCGGCTGCTGGACGACCTGGGCACCACGTTCCTCGAGCTCGCCCACGGCGACGTGGCGGTGGCGCGCGGCATTGGGGGCGTGGTCATCCACGACCCGCTCGACCCGCCGTCGCTGCCACCGCGGGCCCTCGTGCTCGGCGTGGGCGTCGACTCCGCCGCCGATGTCGTCCCGCTGCTGGGCGGGCTCGGCGCAGGCGGGGCGTCCGCGCTCGTGCTGCGCGCACCGGTCCCGCTCACGCCGGAGGTGCGCGCAGCGGCCGACGACGCGGGGGTGGCCCTGCTCGGCCTCAGCCGCGGCGCGTCCTGGGCCCAGCTGAGCGAGATGCTCCGCTCGCTCCTCGTGGCCGGCGACACGGCGCCCGGGACCGGCGAGCCCGACTCGCTGGGCGGCCTGCCGTCGGGCGACCTCTTCGCGGTCGCGAACGCGCTCTCGGCCCTGCTCGACGCGCCCATCACCATCGAGGACCGCAGCTCGCGCGTCCTCGCGTTCTCCGGGCGCCAGGACGAGGCGGACCCGCCGCGGGTCGAGACGATCCTCGGCCGGCAGGTGCCCAGCCACTACATGCGGGTGCTCCAGGAGCGCGGCGTCTTCCGTGACCTGCTCCGCTCCGACCGACCGGTGGTCGTCGACCCGCTGCCGGGGGTGGACGGCGAGATGACGCTGCCGCGGGTCGCGGTCTCGGTGCGGGCGGGCGACGAGGTGCTCGGCTCGATCTGGGCGGTCGTGCCCGAGCCGCTGAGCCCGGAGCGCCTCGGCGCGCTCACCGACTCCGCCAAGCTCGTCGCGCTGCACCTGCTGCGGGTGCGCGCGGGCGCCGACGTACGCCGAGGGGTGCGCGCCGACCTGCTCGCCTCCGCGCTCGCCGGGGGAGCAGGTGCGCCCGACGCGTTGGAGCGCCTCGGGCTGGCCGGCCAGCCGCTGCTGGTCGTGGGGATGACCCTCGACGAGGTGCACGCGGCCGGCGCCGACGTCGACGACGCGTCGCTCACCCACGAGCGGCAGCGTCTCGGCGACGCCTTCGCGCTGCACCTCGCAGCAGTGCACCCCCGGTCGGCGGCCGCCGCGCTCGGCGACGTCACCTACGGCCTGCTGGCGGTCTCCGGCGACGTCGACCAGGCCGAGGAGCGGGCGGTGCGGCTCGTGCGCGACTTCATCGACCGGATCGGCGAGCGGATGCGCCCCGTCGCGGCGGTGGGCACCGTGGCGGCGGACTTCTCCGGCATCTCCCACAGCCGCACGAGCGTCGACCGGGCGCTGCGCGTGCTGCGCCGGGGCGGGGGAGAACGGCGCATCGGCCGGCTCGAGGACCTGCAGGGCGAGGCACTCGTCCTGGAGCTGCAGGACCTCGCCTCCGCGCGCGGCGACGAGCCGACCGGACCCCTGGCGCGCCTGGTCGCCTACGACGCCCGGCACCGCTCGTCGCTCGTCGACACCCTGCGCGCGTGGCTGGACCACTTCGGCGACGCGGTCGCGGCGGCCGACTCGCTCTTCGTCCACCCCAACACCTTCCGCTACCGCCTGCGCCGAGCGGCCGAGGTCGGGCAGGTCGACCTCGACGACGCCGACCAGCGGTTCGCGCTGATGCTCCAGCTGCGGGTGCTGACCGCGCCCTCCGGGACCCGCTGAGGGGCCCACGCCGCGCGTCGCGTGCCGTTAGGCTCGACCCGTGGCCGAGCCCAACATCCCCGCAGCGCCCGTCATCGAGGGCACCACCCACGTCCACTCGGGCAAGGTGCGCGACCTCTACGTCATCGACTCCGGCGAGCACGAGGGCCGCCTGCTGATGGTCGCCAGCGACCGCATCTCCGCCTACGACTTCGTCCTCGACACCACGATCCCGGACAAGGGCGAGATCCTCACCCGGATGTCGCTGTGGTGGTTCGACCAGCTCTCCGGGCTCGTCGGCAACCACGTCGTGTCGACCGACGTCCCGAAGGAGGTCGCCGGCCGCGCGGTCGTCTGCGAGCGGCTCGAGATGTTCCCGGTCGAGTGCGTGGCCCGCGGCTACCTCACCGGCTCGGGGCTCCTCGACTACCAGCGGACCAACGAGGTGTGCGGCATCCCGCTGCCCGCCGGCCTGCAAGACGGCAGCCACCTCCCCGAGCCGATCTTCACCCCGGCCACGAAGGCCGCCCTCGGCGACCACGACGAGAACGTCGACTACGAGGCGGTCGTGGAGGCCGTCGGCGACGACGCCGCGGCCGAGCTGCGGATGCTGACCATGGAGGTCTACGACAAGGCCCACGCGATCGCCCGCGAGCGGGGGATCATCGTGGCCGACACCAAGCTGGAGTTCGGTCGCCGCCCCGACGGCACCACCGTCCTCGCCGACGAGGTCCTCACGCCCGACTCGAGCCGCTTCTGGCCCGCCGACCAGTGGCAGCCCGGCCGCGCCCAGCCGTCGTACGACAAGCAGATTGTGCGCGACTGGCTCACCGGGGAGTCCGGCTGGGACCGCAACTCCGGCGAGGCCCCGCCGCCGCTGCCCGACGCGGTCGTCGAGCGCACCCGGGCCCGCTACGTCGAGGCCTTCGAGCTGCTCACCGGGGAGCGGTTCTGACCACGCGGCGCTTCTCCGCCACCGAGGAGATGCCCCACACGGCGGAGCAGGCGTTCACCTACCTCGTCGACCCCCGGCTGCGCCCGGAGTGGCAGTCCAGCCTGCTCTCGACCGACGTGCCCGAGGACGAGGAGCCGCACCTCGGGCAGGCCTGGACCGAGCTGACCGTGGTCGGCGTGCGTCCCAGCCTCGTCGTGGTCGAGTTCGTGCCGTTCCGGTCGTGGGCCGAGCGCGGCACCTGGCGCGGCGTCGAGGCGACGCTGCGGCTGCGGTTCACCTCGACCGCGCGCGGGTGCCGGGTCGTGGCCGAGGGCGAGGTCTCGGGCTCCGGCGTGTACGCCGTGGCCGCCGGGAGCTCAGGGCTGCTGGCCGGCCGTGCGATCGCCGCCGACCTCCGCACCGCCACCCACCGGATCGCCCAGCGCAAGGAGCGCCCGCAGGACGGGTGACGGCCTCTGCGGCGGTGGATAGGTTGGCGCCATGCCGAACCTCTCCTCGCTCCTCGAAGGCTCCGCCGACGCGTTCCCGGACCGTACGGCGGTGGTGCTGGGCGACACCCGCCTGACCTACGCGCAGGTGAACGCCGCCGCCAACCAGGTCGCCAACCTGCTCGTCTCGCGGGGCATCGAGCCCGGCGACAAGGTGGCGCTGAGCTGCCCGAACCTGCCGTACTTCCCGATCGTCTACTACGGCATCCTCAAGGCCGGGGCGACCGTGGTGCCGCTCAACGTGCTGCTCAAGGGCCGCGAGGTGGCCTACCACCTCGACGACTCGGACGCCAAGGCGTACTTCTGCTTCCAGGGCACGCCCGACCTGCCGATCGGCACCGAGGGGCATGCCGGCTTCGAGCAGGCCGAGGGCTGCGAGCACTTCTTCCTCATCACCGCCGACCCCGCCGCTGCGTCGCCGATCGACGGCG
>NZ_JAUZVE010000061.1:0-38953 GCF_031844425.1 Microbacterium sp. ARD31 | reverse complement strand
CCAGCCCAAGGGCGCCGAGCTGATGCACCGCAACATGATCAGCAACGCGCTCGCCAGCGACGCGCTCTTCGGTGCCAACGCCGAGACGCCCGACATCCTGCTGTGCGTGCTGCCGCTGTTCCACTCCTTCGGGCAGACGGTGATCATGAACGCCGGCTTCGCCTTCGGCGGCACGGTCGTGCTGCTGCCCCGCTTCGAGGCCGGCCCCGCCCTGGCGCTGATGGACAAGGAGGGCGTCACCTTCTTCGCGGGCGTGCCGACGATGTACTGGGGGCTGCTCGGCGCGCTCGACGACTCCGGCGTCGACGTGAAGAAGCTGGCCGAGCAGATGCGCGTCGCCGTCGCGGGCGGCTCGGCGCTCCCCGTCGAGGTGCACAAGGAGTTCGAGCGGCGCTTCGGCGTCACCATCCTCGAGGGCTACGGCCTGTCCGAGACCTCACCCGTGGCGAGCTTCTCGGTGTGGGGCGAGCCGGTGCGCGTCGGCTCGATCGGCAAGCCGATCCCCGGGGTCGAGATGAAGCTGATCGACCCGGAGCCCGGGGTCCGGGAGGACGTCGAGGACGCGCCCGACGTCGTCGGGGAGATCGCGATCAAGGGCCCGAACATCATGAAGGGCTACTACGGCCGCCCCGACGCGACCGAGGAGGCGATCGTCGACGGGTGGTTCCGCTCCGGCGACCTGGGCCGCAAGGACGCCGACGGCTGGTACTACATCGTCGACCGGTCCAAGGACATGATCATCCGCGGCGGCTACAACGTGTACCCGCGCGAGGTCGAGGAGGTGCTCATGACGCACCCCGACGTCTCGCTCGCCGCCGTGATCGGCGTACCCCACGAGAGCCACGGCGAGGAGATCAAGGCCGTCGTGATCCGCCACGAGGGCGCCACGGTGACCGAGGACGAGCTGGTGGCGTGGGCCAAGGAGCAGATGGCGGGCTACAAGTACCCCCGCCTCGTCGAGTTCGTCGACGCCCTCCCGATGACCGCGACCGGCAAGATCCTCAAGCGGGAGCTGAGCTGATGCGGGCACTCCTCATCGCGCTCGGCGTGGTGATGGTGGCGACCGGCGGCGTCTGGACCGCGCAGGGGCTGGGCTACCTCGAGGGCAGCCCGATGACCGACCAGAGCATCTGGGCGATCCTCGGTCCCCTCGTCGCCGGGCTCGGGGTCGGGCTGGTGATCGTGGCGGCGCGCCGCCACGAGTGACGATGTGGGGAACCAACAGCATCGCCCTGCGCGCGATCGGGGTGCAGGTGGTTCCCCGGAGCGCGTCGTCCACAGGCGCAGGGCGACAGGAGTACGCCGGCCTCCCGCGGGCAGGAGCCGGACATGTCCGACTTCCACCCGTGCTGCCCGCCGCCGACCGGGCTGGTGCGTCCGGTCCGGGTGGATCCTGCCGGGCTCACCGGACCGACGCGGGGCGCCGCCGCCGGCCCGTCCTGGCGCCACAGCAGCCACGGCCTGGTGGTGCCGGCTGACGTCCCGCTGACTGTCGAGCAGCGCATCCTCGAGGCCGCGGTCCGGCTCCCGCCCGGCGCGATGGTCACGGGCTGGGCGGCACTCCGGCTCGCGGGTGCGGCGTGGTTCGACGGGCTCGCACCCGGCGGTCGCACGCCACAGCCCGTGCCGGTCCTGCTGCCCCACGCCTCACGCATCCGCGGGCCGGGTGTGCTGGTGGAGCGCACCCGCGGCGCGCTCCCGCCAGCGATCGGGAGGTACGGCATCCCGTGCGCGCCGGGCGAGGTCGCGCTCCTGCACGAGGCGCGCCGGGTCGGCTCGCCGCAACGGGCCGGCGTCATGGTCGACATGGCGCTCGCCGCCCGCGTGGTCGACCTCGACGCGCTCCGCGTCCTCGCGTCGCGGCGGCGGCAACCCGACGCCGTGGCGTACGCCCTCGAGCGGGCGTGCGGCGAATGCCGGTCGCCCAAGGAGTCGGAGATGCTGCAGGTCTGGGAGGGCGGGCTCGGCTTCCCGAGGCCCCTGATGAACCGGCAGGTGCTGGACCTCTCCGGGCGGGTGATCGCGGTGGTCGACCTGCTCGACGACGAGTCGGGCACCTGTGGGGAGTACAACGGCGCGGCGCACCGCAGTCGCGAGCGGCAGCGGCGTGACGAGGCGCGCGCCGACGCCCTGCGCGACGTGGGGCTGGAGCTCTTCGTCCTGGTGGCCGGTGACCCCGAGCGGGTGTGGCGGGAGCGCATGCATTCGGCGAGGCGGCGTGCGCGGTGGCTGCCGCCGGACCAGCGGCGTTGGCGGGTGGGAGCCTTCGTGCCTGCGCCGCCGCTGGTCGAGGACGACGAGGACCAGGCCGTGCTGGACGCGATGATGCTCGAGCACTACCGGTCACTGGGCTGAGTGGGGAACGAGGTGCAGCCCGCCGACCGCCTCCGACCTGCGGGTGGTTCCCCAGTCAGACGCCCAGCCGCTCCTGCAGCGCGAGGGCGTCGAAGGGGGCGTGCACCTTCGCGTCGTTGTCGAAGTAGACGAGGACGTCGAGGCCGGCCGCGTCCCAGCGGCGTACCTTCTCGGCCCAGTGGTCGAGGGCGGCGTCGGAGTAGCCGCTGGTGTAGAGCTCCTGGTCGCCGTGGAGCCGGACGTACGCCAGGTCGCTGGTGACCTCGTCGAACATCGGCCAGGTCCCGGCCGAGTCGGCGACCACCATCCCGATGTCGTGCGCGCGCAGCAGCTCGCAGAACTCCGGCGTGCGGAACGAGTCGTGGCGGACCTCGAGCACGTGGCGGATCGGCTGGTCCACCGGCGCCGCGGTGTCGGCCGGCTCCTTGAGCTTCGATGCGTCGTGGTGGGCCGCCGCGAACGCCGACGCGTCCGACGTACGTCGCGGGAGGAGGTCGAAGAACGCGGCCAGCCGGTCGGGGTGGAAGCCGAGGTTGGGCGGGAGCTGCCACAGCAGCGGGCCGAGCCTCGGCCCGAGGGAGAGCACGCCGGACGCGAGGAACGTGCCGAGCGGCGCCTCGACGTCGACCAGCTTCTTCATGTGGGTGATGAAGCGCGGTGCCTTGACGGCGAAGAGGAAGTCGTCGGGCACCTGCTCCGCCCACGACCGCCAGCTCGACGGCCGCTGGAGGGAGTAGAACGAGCCGTTGACCTCGATCGTGGTCAGGCGGGCGGCCGCGTGCTCGAGCTCGCGGCGCTGCGGGAGGCCGGTCGGGTAGAAGACGCCGCGCCAACCGGCGTACCGCCAGCCGGAGATGCCGACGCGGATCATGGCTCCGCGTACCCGAGCGAGTGTCCGCACATGCGTGCCCGGCGCGGGGTGCCGCACGGGACGTCACTAGAATCGGCCTCGCCCCCTCCAGCCTGTCCCCAGGAGCACTCCGTGGCCCGAGTCGTCGTCGACGTCATGCCCAAGCCCGAGATCCTCGACCCCCAGGGCAAGGCGGTGCTCGGTGCGCTGCCCCGCCTCGGGTTCGACCTCGTCACCGATGTCCGCCAGGGCAAGCGGTTCGAGCTGCAGGTCGAGGGCGAGATCACCGACGCGGTGCTCGCCGAGATCGAACAGGTCGCCGGCACGCTGCTGTCCAACCCGGTGATCGAGGACTACGAGGTCCACGTCGAGGAGCACTCGGTCGCCGAGGTCGCGCACGAGGCCGGCCGCTCGTGAAGGTCGGCGTCGTCACCTTCCCGGGCTCGCTCGACGACGTCGACGCGCGCCGTGCCGTGCGCATCGGCGGCAACGAGGCCGTCGCGCTCTGGCACGGTGACGAGGACCTGCGCGGCGTGGACGCGGTGATCCTGCCCGGCGGGTTCTCCTACGGCGACTACCTCCGCTGCGGCGCCATCTCGCGCTTCGCCCCCGTCATGACGTCGGTGGTCGAGGCCGCCGGCAAGGGGATGCCGGTGCTCGGCATCTGCAACGGCTTCCAGATCCTTTGTGAGTCGCACCTGCTGCCCGGCGCGCTGATCCGCAACGACCACCGCAAATTCGTCTGCCGCGACCAGCGGCTGCGCATCGAGCGCGTCGACACCGCGTGGACGTCGGCGTACGCCGCCGGGGACGAGCTCACCATCGTGCTCAAGAACGGCGAGGGCGGGTTCGTCGCCGACGAGGCGACGCTCGACCGGCTCGAGGGGGAGGGGCGCGTGGTCGCGCGCTACCTCGGCGACAACCCCAACGGGTCGCTGCGCGACATCGCCGGCATCTCCAACGAGCGCGGCAACGTCGTCGGCCTGATGCCGCACCCCGAGCACGCCGTCGAGGACCTCACCGGTCCCGGCACGGACGGCCTCGGGTTCTTCACCTCGCTCGTGGAGACCGCGTTCGCATGAGCCCGACCCGCCTCTACCGTCTCGTCGCGCGCGCCGAGGCCGTCACCTGGGCACTGCTGCTGACAGGCATGTTCCTCAAGTACGTCACCGAGACCACCGAGCTCGGCGTCCAGGTCTTCGGCATGGTGCACGGCGTCGTGTTCATCGCCTACTGCCTGACCACGGTGCTGCTGTGGATCGACCAGCGGTGGGCCGTCAGCCGGGTCGCGCTCGGCCTGCTGGCCGCGATTCCCCCGTTCGCGACGGTGCCCTTCGAGCGGTACGCCGAGCGCGCCGGGCTGCTCGGCGACACGTGGCGCCTGCGCACCGAGGCCCCGAACGGCGTCCTCGAGCGGGTCGCCGCCTGGCTCCTCCGCCGCCCCGCCCAGGGCCTCGTGGTCGGGCTCCTCGCCGTCGCCGGGCTCACCGGCGTCGCGCTGGTCGTCGGCCCGCCCGCCTGACGTCAGGTCTCGACTCGAGCGGCGACATGGCCGCCCGGCAGACCGCATTCCGCCGCTCGGGCGACCATATGGCCGCTCGAGTGGAGAAATGGACGGCGCTCACAGCCCGCGCTGGAGCTTGTTCCAGGTCTGGGTGGTGGCGACGCCGGAGACGGTGATCCGCAGGCGCGACTGGTAGGTGCGCAGGGCGGTCTCGGTCTTCGCGTCGAACACGCCGGTGGCGCGGAAGCGTCCCGCCCCGGCCGCGTTGAGCGCCCGCTGCAGCCGGTGGACCGCCTCGTCCGACGAGCCGCGCTTGACCGTCGTACGCGCCCCGGCGGCGAGCAGCGCGACCCAGTGCCGCTTCGCGAAGGTGTCGGAGGGAGTGAACTTCCGCGCCGCCTGCCAGGCGCGCGCCGCGGCGATCGTGGCGGCGTCGTAGGTGCCGTTGACCGGACCGGCGTAGGTGCCCTGCTCGGTCAGGAGGCACTGCAGCACCTTCACGCGCGTCGCCCTGGCGGAGGACGGGGTGAGCGTCGGGTACTTCCAGTAGCCGAGCCGGGTCCCGGGGCAGCGACCCTCCGCGACGGGCTGCGACCCCGCGCCGAGGTCGATGAAGTTGCTGTCGATGTTGATCGTGACGCCGCCCCAGGTCTCGTTGTGGCCGCCGCGGTACTGCTTCATCCGGCCGCCCGGGCGCCAGCCGTCCTCGGGGATGTACGTCGTCGAGGTGTTGGCGGCACCGTCCCAGCGGGCGATCCAGATCCGGTCGGGCAGCGCGAACTGGCCGGGCCGCTGGGTCCGGGCGTCGTCGAGCATCTTGATGCCGGAGCTGGCGCTGGAGTAGAACCCGGCGACGTAGCCGTGCTCCTTGATCCGCGTCACCCAGCTCGAGACGAACACCAGCGCGGACTCGCGGCAGGCAGTGTTCGTGAGGTCGAAGCCCTCGAGGTCGTACCAGATCGTGCTGCCCGCCCCGATGCCGTACGCCGTCGCGTCCGCGGCGTTCTTGTCGGCCTCGGCGGCACCCTGGGCGGCCGCCGTGGCGTAGCCCCCGGCCGGCTTGTTCGAGATCGTGAAGTCGTCCTGGTAGCGCGGGAAGCGCGGCTGGCACGAGGCCTGCGGGCCCAGCGCGATGGGCAGCAGCCGCCAGCCGCGGGCGACCTGGGCGGCGACCCAGGTCGGGCTGAGGTTCGGCTGCGACCGGCAGGCGCGGGAGTCGCCGGAGATGTAGATGCCGACCGCTGAGAACGGCGACTTCGCCCACCACCGGTCCATCGCCGACTGGGTCGGGGCGAGGCACTGGTCGAAGCCGTAGCCGGTGAAGTCACCCGGCGTGGCGAGGGCGACCTGGCGCTGGCTGGCGACCTTCGGCGCACCTCCGCCGGACGGCTCGGCCCCGGCCGGGGTGGACCCGACGAGCGGCGCGGCGAGCAGCAGCGCGAGGGCGGCGAGGAGCGTACGGGGAAGGCGACGCATGGGTGACTCCAGCAGGCGGGGAAGGGTGGGGCGGCGGCGAGGCGGAACAGCAGACAACCACACCAGTCACAGGCGTAACAGGCCTTCGAGGGAACTACAGGCGTGTAGTTCAGGTGCCGGAGTCGGGCACCTCGTCGAGGAGGAAGTTGCCCTTGGCCTCCTCCTCCTCGACCAGCTCCTCGAAGGCGAGCGCGATGTCCTCCTTGTGCTCCTCGAACATCCGGGTCAGGTGCCCCTGGAGCAGCGCGCCGTTGGGGGACTCGCCGGCGAAGACCTGCTCCCAGGTGTCCTCGCCGTCCTTGATCTTGCCCACCAGCATCTTCATGTCCTCGCCGAGCTCGCCGGACTCCGCCTGCTCCTCGAGCGCCTCGCGCTCCTCCTCGGTGAGCAGCGGGCGCGCGTTCAACTGCTCGACCGTCGCCCGGAGGTCGGCCAGGCTGGCCCCGAGGTCCTCGCGCGCCTCGGCGATCGCGGCCAGGATCTCGGCCTGGCTGCGGACCTCGGCGCCCCCGTCGGCCGCGCTCATGCCGGGACGGGGGCCACCGGTGCGGCCGGTGCGCGCTGGCCGATCGTCGGGGTGGAGACCGACCCGGGGTCGCGGATGACGCTGCTCGGCGCGCCGGTCGCGGTCGGCGCCGTCGGCGTCGAGACGGGCGCCGTGTCGCCGTCGAAGAAGTTCTTGACGGTCTCGATGAAGGACTTCACCTGCTTGAGGATGTTGATGAGCTTCATGATGGCCTTGTAGGCCTTCATCACCGCCTGGAAGGCCTGCCACACCGCCTGCACCACGCGCGCCCAGCCGACGCCGGGGATGCTCATCGTGGCGAGCGCAGAGGAGACGGTCTGGACGGCGGACTTCACGCACTGCACGACCGACAGCGCGGTCTGCCACGCGTCACGGCAGATCTGCACGATGTTCTGGCCCATCTGCACCAGCTGCCCGGCCTGGGTGTCGAGCGAGCCGACCCAGGTGCCGATCTGCTTGATCGCCGCGTCCGACGCGCCGCCCTGCCAGCTCTTCGAGATCGTCTCGCTGCCGCTCTGCAGGTTCGCGGCGACGCCCCTCATCGACGCGCCGAGGCTGCCGAACGACGACCCCTGCGACGACGCGCTCACCACGTCGCCGCCGATCTTCTCGGCGAGCTCCGCGCGGATGTCGAAGCCGGTGAGCATCCGGACCAGGTCGCACACGGTGTCGTAGGGGAAGCCGAAGCTGATCTGCGGCAGGCTCGTCTCGGTCGGCCCGGCCCGCCGGATGGTGGTGTCGGCGACGTCGAAGAAGGCGCTCGACCCGTCGCGCCCGTCGACGCCGGCGGCGCGGTGGCGGCGTACGACGCCGTCCTCGGTGAGCGTGAAGTCGCGCGCCGTGGCCCGCAGCGCCTCCGCGTGGTCGCCCATGCCGGTGCCGTTGTCGGTCAGCGACTGGTGCACCGACGGGAGGAGGGCGTTGTAGGCGCCCATCATCGTCTCGAGGATCGGCCCGAAGTCAGTCTGGACGAGGCTGTGGCCGCCGTTGCGGGCGATGCCGGTCAGGTCGTCGCTCGCGCGCTGGACCTGGGCGGACCAGGCGTCGAGCTCCGAGAGGTCGACGGTCATCACGGCGTTCATGCGCGTCTCCAGGGGGCCGAGGGGAGGAGGTCGTGGTGTGCTGGCTCACGTTCCCCGCCGACCGGCCGGCGAAACCAACGCGCGGCATTTGTTTGCCCACAGGTTCGGACGAGGCGTGTTTGGGCCTGCGGGCGGCGGGTATCCCGCAGAGGTGAGCGAGAGCGGCAAGCGGGCCCTGATGCAGGTCGACCCCACGAGGCTGGTCGAGCTCGCCGCGACCTCCGAGGCCGTCCTGGCGAGCATGGCGCAGGACTGGTCCACGGCCCTCGACGACCTCGCGGCCGCGTGCTCCGGGCTCGGCGACGCCGCCGGGACGCGCAACGTCGCCTCGTCGTACGCCGACTCGCTCACCGACGCGGGCGAGGTGGTCGCCGCGCTCACCCAGGCGCTCGGCCTTGGTGTCGACGGCCTGCTCGATGCCGCGCACGACGCGGTCAGCGCCGACGACACGGTCGCCTCCGAGCTCGACCGCGCGGCCCACCGGATGGGCGAGGGCGGCTTCGGCCGGATGCCCGGGCACGGGGGGCGCTGACCGTGCCGGCCAACCTCTGGGAGCTGCGCTCCGACGTGGCACCGCTCGAGGTGGCGGCCGTGCGGTGGGGCGAGGTCGCGATGCTCATGACCCGCCGCGGGGACGAGATCGTCGACGCCGCGCTGCGCGCGACCGAGGGCTGGGACGCCGCGGCCGCGGAGAGCTACGACCGGTTTCGCCGTCAGGTCCTCGCCAACCTCGACCGGTTCACCACGCTCGCGACCCAGGTCGCCGCGTCGCTGCAGGCGGTCGGCAGCATGATCACCTCGACCCAGAAGGAGCTCGATCAGGCCTGGACCACGGTCGCCGCGATCCCCCACGAGGTGGTGGGCGAGTCCCGCCACCTCGTGTTCAAGCCCGAGGCCGACGAGGACCGGGCCACGGTCGCCGCCGCCGAGCAGGAGGCCGAGGAGATCCGGCGACGGCTCACGCTCGCGCTCGACCAGGAGAGCACGCGGCTGCGCTCGGCGCGCGCGGAGTTCGTCCTGGTCCGCACCGAGCTGGCCACCCTGACCGGCGGCACGTTCGCGCGCGGCCTGGAGATCGGCCAGGAGGAGTCGGGGGTGGGCACCGTCCCGGTGCCCAGCACGTCGGTCCTGGGCTCGGCCCAGGGCGGTGCCGGCGTCGGCGCGGGTGGCGCCGGGCTGCCGCCGATCGCGCCCATCTCGGTCAGCATGCCGTCCCTGACCGGCATCTCTGCGGCGGGGCTGGCCCCGATCATCGCCACCGCCGCCGGGGGAGCCCCGGGCCTGCGCGGTGCGCGCCGGCAGTCCGCGAGCGGCGTCCCGCCCATCGGCGGCATGGCGGGTGGCATGGCCGCCCGTGCCGGCACCATGTCGCGCGGCATGGCGAGCGGGCGCAGCGGCCCGCAGCGGTTGACGACCCCCCGCCTCCAGGGCCAGGGCGAGGACGACGACACCCGCGCCGCCCGCGACCGGCAGGCCGCACGGCTGGCCGCCAAGGACGCCAAGCGCGCCGCGCTGGAGGAGAAGCGCGCCGAGAGGGCGGCGCGCCGCGCCGAGCGCCAGGCGGAGAAGCAGGAGCGCGAACGGCTCGCGGAGGCGGAGGTCGAGGCGGACGAGACCGGCGACCAGAGCGAGGCGGACCCGTCGGCGTACGACGACGCCCCCGCCGCCGACCAGGGGGCCGACGACAGGGGCGCGGGTCGCTGATCCCGGCTGAGCGGGCGCGGGCGGGTCAGGCCGCCTCGGCGACCGCCTCGGGCTCGGGGTCGAGCACCGCCGGCTCCACGTCGGTCCGCGGGGTGCGCAGGACCGCGGTGGCGACCAGCAGCGCGAGGGCGGCGAAGCCCGCCGAGGTGAGGAAGGCGGCCTGCAGCCCCGGCACGAACTGCCCGGGCACGGCCCCGGCGGCGTACACCGAGACGATCACCGCGACGCCGACGGCGCTGCCGAGCTGCTGCGTGGTCTGCAGCAGGCCCGACGCCGAGCCGGCGTGCTCGAGCTCGACGCCCGCGAGCACGGTGACCGTGATCGGCATGAACACCAGGCCGGTCGCCAGGCCGGCGATCAGCATCGGCCCGAACACGGCGCCGAGGTAGGTGCCGGACGCGTCCGCGGCGCTGAGCCAGGCGTACCCGACGGTGAGGGCGGCCGTGCCGGCCATCAGCATCGCGCGCGGCCCGACCTGCGCGATCAGCCACGGGGTGAACCGGGACATCGCGAAGATGCCGAGGCTGAAGGGCAGGAACGCGACGCCGGACATCAGTGGCCCGTAGCCGAGCACCACCTGGACGTACTGGACGACCAGGAAGAACATCGACAGGTTGGCGCCGATGACCAGCGCCATCGCGGCGAGCGCGCCGGCACGGCGGCGGCTGCGGACGAGGTGCGGCTGCACCATCGGGTGCGGGTGCCGGGTCTCGGTCCGGGCGAGCAGGAGCAGCAGCGCCGCGCCGACGACGAAGCCGCCGACGGTGCGCGCGGAGCCCCAGCCGTGCTCCGGGGCCCCGATGAGCGCCCAGACGAGCGAGACGGCGCCGATCGTGGCGCTCGCGGCGCCGACCAGGTCGAAGCGGCCGGGGCGGCGCGGGGTCTCGTCGACGAAGCGGCCGACCAGCAGCAGCACGGCGAGGCCGAGCGGCACGTTGATGAACAGCGTCCAGCGCCAGGAGCCGACGTCGGTCAGCAGGCCCCCGAGGAGGAGCCCGATGGAGGCGCCTCCCGAGGAGACGGCGCCGAAGAGGGCGAAGGCCCGGTTGCGGGCGGCGTCGTCGGGCGCGCTCGTGGTGAGCAGGGCCAGGACGCTGGGTGCGGCGAGCGCGGCGCCGACGCCCTGGAGGGCGCGGGTCGCGACGAGCTGGCCCGGCGTCTGGGCCAGGCCGCCGAGCGCGGAGGCCACGGTGAACACGGCCAGGCCGAGCTCGAAGGCCCGGCGGCGGCCGAAGACGTCGCCCAGGCGGCCGCCGAGGAGCAGCAGCCCGCCGAAGGCGAGGGTGTAGGCGTTGAGCACCCACGACAGCGACGCGGGGCCGAAGCCCAGGTCGGCGTCGATGCGCGGGAGCGCGACGTTCACGACGGTCGCGTCGAGCACGATCATCAGCTGGGCGACCAGCACGATCGCGATGCCGGCGGCTGCGCGGCCGGCCTGCGGCGGCAGCTCCGTGGGGAGCTCTCGCGAGGACCCCCGCGGGCGCAGGGAGGTGGTGGATGACATGAGGTGCGGTCCTGTTCTGGCCTCGTTGGCCGAGGTACAGTAGATCCGGAGGATGACTCCGCTTCCTCCACGACAATACGGAGACTGTCTCCGTTTAGCAAGCCCGAGGTGAGAATTCCGTGCGTGCCGACGCCAAGCGCAACCGCGACCGGATCGTGGAGGTCGCTCGCCAGGTGTTCCGCGAGCAGGGGTACGACGCCTCGCTCGACCTCATCGCCAAGCAGGCCGGCGTCGGGCCCGGCACCCTCTACCGGCACTTCCCGAGCCGCGACGACCTCATCGACGCCGTGATGCAGGCGTGGGTCGACCACGTCGAGGAGACGGCCGACAAGGCGCTGGCCCACGAGGGCGCTCCGCGCGACGTGCTGCTCAACTGGTTCGAGGAGTACGTCCGGCTGATCAGCGTGCACAAGGGCGGGCCCGCCAAGATCACCGGCGCCATGGGCGACGAGGCGTCGCCGATCCGCACGAAGTGCGAGGTGCTGCAGTCGGCCAGCGGCCGGGTGCTCGACCAGCTGCGGTCGGAGCACGCCGTACGCGAGGACGTCACGCCCCTGCAGGTGGCCCGCCTCGTCGGCGGCGTCGCGACCGTCGCCGACCAGTCCGACCTCGACGCCGCGGCCGTCCGCCCGATGCTGGAGGTCCTCGCCGACGGACTGATGACGTAGGCCGCGTCGCCCGCCGGTAGATTGGCGCCGTGCCCGACACGAGCGCCCAGCAGTCCCTGACCACGTCCGGCGCGACCGGCACCCTCGACACGGTGGCCCAGGCGTCCGCCGATGCCGAGCGCGAGCAGCCGTGGGCCGAGCTCGGCCTCAAGGCCGACGAGTACGCCCGGATCCGCGAGATCCTCGGCCGCCGCCCCACCAGCTCGGAGCTGGCGATGTACTCGGTCATGTGGAGCGAGCACTGCTCCTACAAGTCGACCAAGGTGCACCTCAAGCAGTTCGGCGAGATCCCGCAGGAGACCCCGGTGGGGAAGATGCTCGCCGGCATCGGGGAGAACGCCGGCGTCATCGACATCGGCCAGGGCTACGCCGTGACCTTCAAGGTCGAGAGCCACAACCACCCGTCGTTCGTCGAGCCCTACCAGGGCGCGGCCACCGGCGTCGGCGGCATCGTGCGCGACATCCTCGCGATGGGCGCGCGACCGGTCGCGGTCATGGACCCGCTCCGGTTCGGCCCGCTCGACGCCCCCGACACCGCGCGCGTGCTGCCCGGGATCGTGGCCGGCGTCGGCGGCTACGGCAACTGCCTCGGCCTGCCCAACATCGGCGGGGAGGCGGTCTTCGACGCGACCTACGCCGGCAACCCGCTCGTCAACGCGCTGTGCGTCGGCGTGCTCCGCCACGAGGACCTCCACCTCGCCAAGGCGTCCGGCGTCGGCAACCAGGTCGTGCTGTACGGCGCCCGCACCGGCGGCGACGGCATCGGCGGGGTGTCCGTGCTGGCGAGCGAGACCTTCGACGAGACCGGTCCGGCCAAGCGCCCGAGCGTCCAGGTGGGCGACCCCTTCATGGAGAAGCTGCTCATCGAGTGCACGCTCGAGCTCTTCGCCGCCGGCGTGATCGCCGGCATCCAGGACCTCGGCGGCGCCGGGCTCTCGTGCGCCACGTCCGAGTTGGCCTCCGCCGGCGACGGCGGCATGCACGTCGAGCTCGACCGGGTCCCGCTGCGCGACTCCACGCTCGCGCCGGAGGAGATCCTCATGAGCGAGTCGCAGGAGCGGATGATGGCCGTCGTCGAGCCCGGCGACGTCGACGCCTTCATGGCGATCTGCGCGAAGTGGGACGTCGAGGCCGTGGTGGTCGGCGAGGTCACCGACACCGGCCGGCTGCACATCGACTGGCACGGCGAGCGCGTCGTCGACGTACCCCCGCGATCGGTGGCGCACGACGGCCCGACCTACCAGCGCCCCTACGCCCGACCCGACTGGCAGGACGCGCTGCAGGCCGACGACGCCTCGCGCCTGGCGCGTCCGGCGGCGGGCGAGGAGCTGCGCGACACCCTGCTCCGCCTCGTCGCGTCGCCCAACCTGGCCGACAAGTCGTGGATCACCGACCAGTACGACCGCTACGTCCAGGGCAACACCGTCCTCGCCCAGCCGTCCGACTCCGGCATGGTCCGCGTCGACGCCGAGACCAACCTCGGCGTCTCGGTCTCGACCGACTGCAACGGCCGCTTCGCCAAGCTCGACCCCTACGCCGGAGCGCAGCTCGCGCTGGCCGAGTCGTTCCGCAACGTCGCGACCGGTGGCGCGCGGCCGCTCGCGGTCTCGGACTGCCTCAACTTCGGCTCGCCCGAGGACCCCGACGTGATGTGGCAGTTCGCCGAGGCGTGCCGCGGCCTCAAGGACGCCTGCCTCGAGCTCGGCATCCCCGTGACCGGCGGCAACGTCAGCCTCTACAACCAGACCGGCGAGACCGCGATCCTGCCGACGCCGGTGGTCGCCGTGCTCGGCGTCATCGACGACGTCACCCGCCGTACGCCGACCGGGTTCAGCGCCGCCGGCGAGCGGGTGTTCCTGCTCGGCGAGACCCGCGACGAGCTCTCCGGGTCGGAGTGGGCGCACGTCGTGCACGGGCACCTCGGCGGGCTGCCCCCGCGCCTGGACCTCGCCGCCGAGCAGTCGCTGGCCTCGCTGCTGCAGGACGCCGCGCGCGACGGCGTGGTGACCAGCGCCCACGACCTGTCCGAGGGCGGCCTGGCCCAGGCGCTCGCCGAGTCGGCCTTCCACCGGGGCATCGGCGTCTCGGTCGCGCTGCCGGGCGACCCCTTCGTCGCCCTCTTCTCCGAGTCGACGGCGCGAGCCGTCGTGACGACGACCGACGAGCAGGCCGATGCGCTGGTCGCGCTCGCCGAGCGCCACGGCGTACCCCTCACGCCCCTCGGGCGCACCGGGGGCGACACGATCTCGGTCGAGGGCGCCTTCGAGCTCCCCGTCGCCGAGGCGAAGGCCGCCTGGCAGGCGACCCTGCCGGCCGTCCTCGGCTCCTGATCCTGGGTCCTCCGTCGCGCTGGCGTCGCTGGAGTCCCCGGATGTCCGGGGACTCCCGCCACACCGTGGAAGATCCGAGCCACCCCGTGACTCGGACCTTCCACGATCACGCTGTCCGTGCAGGCTCGGGCCCGTGCGTGCGACCATCGCGGCCCTGGTCCTCTCACCTGACCCTCCCACCGGCTATCTAGGGACGTTCCGGTAGGCGATCCGACGGATCCACCTACCGGAACGTCCCTAGGTATCCCGGGGTACGAACGCCCGTCAGCTCGAGCGGCGCATCGCCCGGACCCCGACCCAGAGCCCGAGGGCGGCGACGACCCCGGCGCCGGCGACGCCCTGGGTGACCACGTCGACCGGGAAGGTGCCGGCGAAGAGTGCGCGCACCGCGTCGACGACGTACGTCATCGGGTTGAGCGCGGACACCACCTCGAGCCACCGCGGGGCCCCCTCCATCGGCAGCAGCACGCCGGCGGTGAGCAGGGCCGGGAACAGCAGCGTCTGCTGCACGGTCCAGAACATCCAGTCCTCGCCCTTCGACGCCAGCGCCAGCGCGAACGACAGCGCGCCGACGCCGATGCTGAAGAGGGAGAGCACCGCCGCGGCGGCCAGGACGCCGCCGAGGTGCAGGTCGAAGCTGAACGGGGTCACCACCGCGACGATGATCGCGACCTGCATCAGCATCGGCACGACCTCCTTGAGCGCGCGGCCGACGAGCAGCGCCGGGCGGCCGAGCGGGGAGACCAGCTGGCGCTCGTGCGAGCCCGACTGCATCTCCTCCATGAGGTTCGAGCCGGTGAACGACGCGCCCATCAGGGCGGTCATCGCCACGATCCCGGGCACGAACCACTGCAGGGCGGACCCCGACGCCATCTCCGGCAGCAGCGGGGCGAACAGCCCGAGGAAGACCAGCGGCTGGATCATCGCGAACACGACGGCCATCGGCTCGCGCCAGACCGGCTTCAGCTCGCGGTTCATCACGTTCAGGGTGTCGTTGACGAAGGTGCTCATGCTGCGACCTCGCTCTCGGTGGGGGCGGACGTGGCGTCCGCGTCTGAGGTGGTGGACCGGGTCTCGCGCAGGCTGCGACCGGTGAGGTCGAGGAAGACGTCGTCGAGGGTGGGTCGGGCCACCTCGACCCGCGACGGTGGTACGCCGTCGGCGGCCAGGTCGGCGAGCAGCTCACCGACCATCGCGGAGCCGTCCTTGACCCGCAGGTCGACGGACCCGTCGACGACCTCGACGCGCGAGTCGGGGACCCGCTCGACGCGCGCCGCGGCCCGCGCGGCGTGCGCCGCGTCGGCGTACCCGAGCCGGACGAGATCGCCCAGCCCGCTCTTGAGCCGGGCCGCCGTGTCGTCCGCGATCACGCGGCCGTGGTCGACGACGATCACCCGGCCGGCGAGGGCGTCGGCCTCCTCGAGGTAGTGGGTGGTGAGCACCACCGTGCTGCCGCTCTCGGCGTGTAGTCGCTGGATCAGGCCCTGGAGGTTCGCGCGGTTCTGGGGATCGAGGCCGGTCGACGGCTCGTCGAGGAAGAGCACGCGGGGCAGGTGCACGAGGCCCATGGCGATGTCGAGCCGCCGGCGCTGGCCGCCGGAGAGCGAGGAGACCTTGCGGTCGGCGACCGCGGCGAGGTCGAGGTCCTCGACGAGCTCCGCCGCGCGCCGCTGGGCCTCGGCGCGGGAGAGGCCGTGGGCCCGGCCCTGGCTGACCAGCTCGTCGCGACCGAGCTGTCGGTGGCCCGCGCCGTTGCCCTGCCCGACGAACCCGATGGCCCGTCGTACGTCGCGCTGGCCGGTCACCACGTCGTGGCCCGCGACGCTCGCGGTGCCGGACGTGGGCGGGATGAGGGTCGTGAGCATCCGCAGGGTGGTCGACTTCCCCGCGCCGTTTGGCCCGAGGAAGGCGACCAGCTCGCCCTGCCCGATCTCGAGGTCGAGGCCCTTCACGGCCTCGACGGTCTGCTTGAGCGAGGTGAAGTGGCGGGTGAGGCCACGGGTCACGATCGCCGGTCCTGTGTGGTGGGTGTGGGTCATGACAACGACGCTAGGAGCGCATGCGGTCAGTTCCTGACCGCATTCGGAATATTCTTGACGGCATGAGCACGAGTGAGCGGATGCTGCGGCTGCTGTCGCTGCTCCAGACCCATCGCTACTGGCCCGGTCCGGAGCTGTCCGAGCGGCTCGAGGTGAGCCCGCGGACGCTGCGCCGCGACGTCGACCGGCTGCGCGACCTCGGCTACACCGTGGACGCGGTGCGTGGCGCCGCCGGCGGCTACCAGCTGCGCGCCGGCGGGTCGCTGCCGCCGCTGCTCCTCGAGGACGAGGAGGCCGTCGCGGTCGCCGTCGGCCTGCGGACCGCCGCCGCCGGTGCGGTCGCCGGCATGGACGACTGGTCGGTCCAGGCGCTCTCCAAGGTGCTCTCGCTGATGCCGCCGCGGCTCCGGCGGCAGATGGACGCCGTCGCCAGCCAGACCGACGCGCCCGGTCCGTGGGAGGGCGCGCCGGTCTTCGACGCCGCCGTCCTCACCACGCTCGCGCAGGCCTGCCGCGACAGCGAGCTGCTGCGCTTCGACTACACCGCTCGCGAGGGTGAGGCGTCCCACCGCCGCGTCGAGCCGCTGCGGCTCGTCTCCCTCGGGCGCCGGTGGTACCTCGTGGCCTGGGACCGCGACCGGACAGACTGGCGCAGCTTCCGGCTCGACCGGATCTCGGCGCCGGAGCCCACCGGCCAGCGCTTCCGGGCGCGGGACCTCCCGGCGGACGACGCCCTCGCCTTCGTCCGGCAGGGCATCCGGCGGATGCCCCAGCGGTACGCCGTACGGGTCCGGGTGGGCATGCCGGCCGAGGACCTCGCCGAGCAGGTCGGTCGCTGGGGCACCGTCACGCCCGACGGTGCGGGCTGCGTCCTGGAGATGAACGTCGACGACCTGGCGTGGCCGGTCATGGTGCTGGCCGGCTCGGGCGCCGACTTCGACGTCGAGTCCCCGCAGGAGCTGGCGGACCGGGTCGCCGAGGTCGGGTCGCGGTTCTCGCGCTCGGCCGTGCCGGGGTAGTCCAGTGGCGAGTGGTCGCCGCGAGCCCCTCCCGACGACGGCTCGTCACTGGACTACCCCGCCCGGACCGCCCCATGCGCCGCCAGGTCCCGGGCAGGACCCGCCTCCTCGACCACCCACTCCGACGGCCGGGGCACCGAGCGGATCGAGCGGCTCGCGGTGAGCAGGACCGCGAGCAGCGCGGAGGCGACGACCAGGGCGGTGATGGCCACGGTGCCGCCCTGGTGCTCCAGCAGCCACCCGCCGAGCAGGGGCGCCAGTGGCATCACCGACATCGAGACGAACTGGCTGGTGGAGCCGACGCGGCCCTGGAGGTGGTCGGGGGTGACCGCCATCCGGTAGGAGCTGATGCCCGCGTTGCCGACGGGGTTGAGCACCAGCAGCGAGAAGGTGCACGCACAGGCGGTCCACACGCTGTCCGAGACCGCGAGCGGCACCAGCGGCAGGCAGCACGCCCAGCCGATGAGCACGGTCAGCCGGCCGGTCGGCAGGCGGTGGATCAGGCTCGGCGCGATCGCTGCCCCGAGGAGGCCCCCGAGGCCCGCGGCGGTCGACACGAGGCCGATCTGCGCGGCAGGCACGCCCTCGGAGACCATCCGCAGGACGACCACGAAGAAGATCGCGTTGGTGACGAGGTTGGTCAGCGACGCCCAGGCCATCAACGTGCGGAAGAACGGCCGCGCCCACATGAAGCGGAAGCCCTCGGCGAGCTGCTGGCGCAGGGGCTCGCGGCGGCGGTGCGGCGCGGACAGGTCGGTCCGGACCCGGCTCACCGTCACGCAGGCGACGGCGTACGACAGCGCGTCGACCGCGAACGGCAGCCAGCGGGTGACGGCGTACAGCAGGCCGCCGAGCGGGCCACCGAGCAGCGAGGCGACGTGCTGGCGCGCCTGGTTCTGGCTGAGCGCGGTGGGCAGGTCCTCGGTCGCGACCACCGAGCGGATCGCGGACACCTGGGCCGGGTTGAAGGCGCCCGCCGCGACGCCGCTGACGAGCGCGACGACGACGAGGTGCGGCAGCGTGAGGGCGCCGAGCGCGCCGGCGAGCGCGAGCGAGGCGTACGCCAGGCAGCCGGTGGCGCTCGACACAAGCATGATCCGCCTGCGGTCGACGCGGTCGGCGAGCACGCCTGCCGGCAGGAGCGTCGCGCACAGCCCGCCGAGGTACGCCGCCTCCACGAGCGCCGCGGTGAGGGCCGAGCCGCTGAGCGCGTAGGCGATGAGCGGGAAGACGAACATCGACAGGGCACTGCCGAGCTCGCTGACGGTGTCGCCGATCCAGAGCACCGTGAAGTCGCGGTTGCGGGAGAGCTGTCGGTAGCCGGGCACATGCGCACCATATGGTGCGCACGTAACCTTGCGCAATAGTGCGTGCGCAATTCGGTAGGATGAACCGCATGGTGCAGCCGAAGCCGTTGAGCGACCCCCGCGTCCTGCGCGCGATCGCGCACCCGGTGCGTACGCGCATCCTCGACGAGATGTCGGCGAGCGGTCCGGTGCGCGCCGCCGACATCGCCCACGCCCTCGGCATCCCGGCCAACCAGGCCAGCTTCCACCTCCGCCAGCTCGCGAAGTACGGCCTGGTAGAGGAGGCCCCGGAGGAGGCGCGCGACAGGCGCGACCGGGTGTGGCGGGTGACCTCCGCGGAGGGCTTCAGCGTCAACCTCAGCGAGCTCGCGGAGGCCCCCGGTGGCCGCGCCGCCGTGGAGGTGTTCCGCGCGAGCAAGACGGCCTCGCTCCACGAGGTGGTCGACCGTGCGTTCGCCATGGGCGGGAAGGACGGGCGCGGGGTCCACGCGGTCTCCGACCACGCGATCAGGCTCACCGACGAGGAGGCCCACGAGCTGCGCGCCGAGATGGACGCCGTCGTCGAGGCCTGGGCCGAGCGCACCCGCGGGCGCGACCCGGGACGACGCACCTACCAAGTCGTGCAGATCGTGCAGCCGCGCGCAGACGGGCCCGGGGAGTGACGGGCCGGCGGCCGAGCGATCCACCGATCGGCTCCGAACCTCAGGCATGCGCCGTCGTACGCTTCTCGCCCTGCCCGTGCTCGGGCTGGCCGTCCCCGTCCTGCTGAGTGCCTGTTCCGAGGAGTCGCCCGTGCCCACCGACGAGCCCGGACCCGCCGTCCCGGAAGGCGCCGAGCGCATCGGCTACGGCGAGGACCCGTCGCAGTTCGTCGAGCTCCACCGTCCCCGGGGAGCATCCCGGGGTGCCGTGGTCGTCATCCACGGCGGCTTCTGGAAGTCCGCCTACGACCTCACCCTCGGCCAGCCCCTGGCCCGCGCGCTGGCCGACCAGGGCTGGACGGCGTGGAACATCGAGTACCGCCGGGTCGGCAACGGCGGCGGCACTCCCGAGACGTTCGACGACGTAGCGGCGGCCATCGACGCGCTCGCCGACGTCGAGGACCTCGACCTCGCGACGGTCGTCACCCTCGGCCACTCCGCCGGCGGCCACCTCGCTGTCTGGGCGGCCGGGCGCGAGGAGCCGCGCGTGCGCGTCACCCACGCGATCTCCCAGGCTGGCGTTCTCGACCTCGTCATGTCCGAGCGGATGGGCCTGGGTGGCGGCGCGGCCGCGGCCCTGCTCGGGCACGTTCCCGGTCCCGACGACGCCCGGTGGGACCCGCACCAGCAGATCCCGCTCGACGTACCCGTGTGGTGCGTGCACGGGGTCGACGACGAGGTCGTCCCGCTCGGCCAGTCCGAGGGGTACGTCGTCGACGCCCAGGCCGCCGGCGCGACCGCGGAGGTCATCCGCGTGGCCGGCGACCACTTCGTCGTCATCGACCCGGACTCGCCCGCCTGGCAGGCCCAGCTGGCGATCCTCGACTCGATCGCCTGAGCATCAGGAAGGCAGTTCGCGCTCCGCAGCGGCCGTCCCACGCTCGCGTCAGCCGCGACCTGGCGCGAACTGCCTTCATGATGTCCGTCTAGCCTCAGTACGTGCCCGCCCGACTCAAGGTCCTGACCTCCGACCAGCTGGCGACCGCCTCCGCCGCGGCCGACACCAAGGCGCTCGTCAAGCACTACCTGGCCGTCCTCGAGACGCGCGCCCCCGGCCGGTCGGTCGAGGTGCGCGTGCCGCCCTTCGCGGCCGTCCAGGCGATCCCCGGCGTGCGGCACACCCGCGGCACCCCGCCGGCGGTCGTCGAGACCGACGCCGAGACGTGGCTCGCCGTGGCCACCGGACGTACGACCTGGTCGGAGGCGGTGGCCTCGGGCAAGGTGGCCGCCAGCGGTGAGCGCACCGACCTCACGCCCTACCTCCCGCTCAGCGCGGAGCAGGCATGAGGGCCGCGCTCGCCACGCAGGAGCTCGCCGACGCGGTCGGCCCGGTCGACGGCGTCGAGGTCGTGGTGTGGAACGGCGACGGCCCGCCTCCCGGCGGCGAGGTGCCCTTCTGGGTGCCCCACTACGCGACGCGCGCCGACGTCATCGACCGCGGCCACCTGCTCCGGGGGCTGCGCGTGGTGCAGCTCCAGAGCGCGGGGTACGACGGCGTGGCCGGGCGGCTGCCCGACGGGGTGACGCTGTGCAACGCCACCGGCGTCCACGACGACGCGACCGCCGAGCACGCGGTGGGGCTGGTCCTCGCCAGCCTGCGCGGCATCCCGGAGGCCGTGCGGAGCCACGGCCACTGGACCTCCGACAAGATGCGGCGGTCCCTCGCGGACTCGCGCGTGCTGGTCCTCGGGTACGGCTCGATCGGGCGCGCCCTGGCGCAGCGGCTGCTGCCGATGAAGGCCTCGGTCACCGCGGTGGCCACGCGCGAGCGCGACGACGACCTCGTCGGCCGGGTGCGCGCGATCGACGACCTGCCCGGCCTGCTGCCCGAGCAGGACGTCGTGGTCGTCCTCGTCCCGCTCACCGACGCCACCCGCGGCCTGCTCGACGACGCGGCGATGTCGCTGCTGCCCGACGGCGCGCTGGTCGTCAACGTGGCGCGTGGACCGGTCGTCGACACCGACGCGGTCCTGGCCCACGCCGGCCGGCTCCGGTTCGCGCTCGACGTGACCGACCCCGAGCCGCTGCCCGACGGGCACCCGCTGTGGGAGGCCCCGGACGTGCTCGTCACGCCGCACATCGCCGGCGGCACGACGGCCATGCTGCCGCGGATCTCCGCGCTGGTGCGCGACCAGCTCCGCCGCGTGGTCGCCGGCGAGCAGCTGGTCAACGTGGTCAGCGGCTGAACCGTCCAGACCGGCGGGGGAGGGGATGCGCGATCACGTCCGGGTCCGGTACGAAGGAGCATGGCGACCCTCACCGACGACCAGGTCCAGGACCTCGATCTCTGGTTCCGCGCAGCCAACTACCTCGCAGTCGGGCAGATCTACCTGCTCGACAACCCGTTGCTCGAGCGCCCGCTCGAGCGCCACGACATCAAGCCCCGGCTGCTGGGCCACTGGGGCACCACCCCGGGCCTGAACCTCGTCTGGACGCACCTCAACCGGCTGATCCGCGAGCGCGACACCAACGCCATCATCCTGTGCGGACCGGGGCACGGCGGTCCCGCGGCGGTGGCCAACGCCTGGCTCGAGGGCACCTACTCCGAGGTCTTCCACGCCGTCTCCCACGACCGCGACGGCATGTCGCGGCTCTTCCGGCAGTTCTCCTTCCCGGGCGGCATCCCCAGCCACGTCGCCCCGGAGACGCCGGGGTCGATCCACGAGGGCGGCGAGCTCGGGTACGTCCTCTCCCACGCGTACGGCGCTGCGATGGACAACCCGGACCTGCTCGTGACGGCCGTCGTCGGCGACGGCGAGTTCGAGACCGGCCCGCTCGCCGCGAGCTGGCACGCGAACAAGTTCGTCGACCCGGTCCACGACGGCGCCGTGCTGCCGATCCTCAGCCTCAACGGCTGGAAGATCGCCAACCCGACGATCCCCGCGCGGATCCACCGCGACGAGCTCGAGAGCCTGCTGCGCGGCTACGGCCACCACGTGATCACCGTCGAGGGCGACGAGCCCGCCGACGTGCACCGGCAGATGGCCGCCGCGCTCGACGAGGCGCACGACATGATCGCCGAGATCTGGCGGGCCGCCCGCGAGGACGGCGACGTCGAGCGCCGGCCGTGGCCGATGATCCTGCTGGTCACCCCGAAGGGCTGGACCGGGCCGGCCGAGGTGGACGGCAAGCCCGTCGAGGGGACGTGGCGCGCCCACCAGGTGCCGCTCGCCGGCACCCGCGAGAACGACGACCACCGCGCGCAGCTCGAGGAGTGGCTGCGGTCCTACCGCCCCGAGGAGCTGTTCGGCGAGGACGGTCGGCCCGTCGAGGCGATCAGGGCGCTGTCGCCCGCCGGGACCCGTCGGATGAGCGCCAACCCGCACGCCAACGGCGGCCTGCTCAAGCAGCCGCTGCGGCTGCCGGACTGGCGCGGCTGCGCCGTCGAGGTCGAGCGGCCCGGCGCGTCCATCCACGAGCCGACCCGCGTGCTGGGGCAGTACCTCGTCGACGTGGTGCGCGACAACGACACCAACTTCAAGATCTTCGGCCCCGACGAGACCGCGTCCAACCGGCTCGACGCGGTCTACGAGGTCACCGACAAGGTGTGGGCCGCCGACCTCAGCGACGTCGACGAGCACCTCGGCAGGTCCGGCCGGGTCGTGGAGATCCTCTCCGAGCACACCTGCCAGGGCTGGCTGGAGGGCTACCTCCTCACCGGCAGGCACGGCCTGTTCAGCTGCTACGAGGCCTTCATCCACATCGTCGACTCGATGCTCAACCAGCACGCGAAGTGGCTCAAGACGACCCGCGGGATCGAGTGGCGACCGCGGATCGCCAGCCTGAACTACCTCCTCAGCTCGCACGTGTGGCGCCAGGACCACAACGGCTTCTCGCACCAGGACCCCGGCTTCATCGACCACGTCGTCAACAAGAAGGCCGAGGTCGTCCGCGTCTACCTGCCGCCGGACGCCAACACCCTGCTCTCCACGATGGCGCATTGCCTCGAGAGCGAGCACTACGTGAACGTCGTGGTGTCCGGCAAGCAGCCGAGCTTCGACTGGCTCGACGCCGAGCAGGCCGACCTGCACTGCGCGCGCGGACTCGGCATCTGGGACTGGGCGTCCAACGACGAGGGCGACCCCGACGTCGTCATCGCGGCAGCGGGCGACGTACCGACGCTGGAGGCGCTCGCCGCGACGTCGCTGCTGCGCGAGCACCTGCCGGAGCTGAAGGTGCGCTTCGTCAACGTCGTCGACCTGATGCGGCTGCAGGACGCGCGCGAGCACCCGCACGGCCTCGGCGACCGCGAGTTCGACACCGTCTTCACCACCGACAAGCCGGTGATCTTCGCCTACCACGGCTACCCGTGGCTGATCCACCGCCTGACCTACCGCCGCACGAACCACGACAACATCCACGTGCGCGGCTACAAGGAGGAGGGCACCACGACCACGCCCTTCGACATGGTGATGATGAACGACACCGACCGCTACCACCTCGTGATCGACGTCATCGACCGCGTGCCGGGCCTGGGCCAGCATGCCGCCGGGGTGCGCCAACTGATGACCGACACCCGTCGGCGCGCGCGGCAATGGACCCGCACCCACGGCGACGACCTGCCCGAGGTGCGGGACTGGCGGTGGGACCCCGACGCCGACCCGGAGCGGGGCGAGTCGCCGTCCACCACCGCCGACCCGGACACGTCCGCGGACAACATCTAGGCGCCGGGAGGCTAGCCTCCGCCCATGCACGTCACCTCCGTCGGCTTCCGGACCGACCTCGCCCTGCTGACCGCCTCCGGGAGCGTCGTCGAGGACCGGGGCACCCACCTGGTGGTCCGCACCCCGGCCAACCCGACGTACTTCTGGGGCAACTTCATCCTCCTCGCGCAGCCGCCCGTGCCCGGCGGGGAGAAGGAGGTGGTCGGTGCGTTCCACACCGAGTTCCCCCTCGCCGAGCACGTCAGCATCGGCATCGACACCGCCGACCTGTCCGCGGAGTCCCGCGCCGCCTTCGAGGCCGCCGGGCTGACGGTCGACGTCGCCGCAGTGCTCACCACCGAGGAGCTCGTCGTCCCGCGCGAGGCGGCGGCCGAGGTGCGCCCGCTGGTCTCCGAGGAGGACTGGGAGAGCCGCGCCCGGCTCAGCTGTCGGCTGGAGGACGCCACTGGAGGAGAGGCCCACCTCACCTTCGCCCGCGGCCGCAACGTCCAGGAGCAGTCGCTGGTGGAGGCCGGCCGTGGTGTGCGGTTCGGAGCCTTCGTGGACGGCGAGGTGGTCAGCACCGCGGCCGTCTTCCGCACCGAGGACGGAGTGGCCCGCTTCCAGAGCGTCGAGACCGACCCCGCGCACCGACGCCAGGGCCTGGCCGCCGCCGCCGTCCACGCCGCCGGCCGCCACGCCCTCGACGAGCTCGGCGTGCGCACGCTCGTGATCGTGGCCGACGACGACGGCGACGCCATCCGCATCTACCGCGGCCTGGGCTTCCGGGCGACCGAGCGCCAGGTGATGCTGGAGAAGCGGCCGAGCGGCGACTGAGCCCTGCTCGCCGAGCTCGAGAGCCTGCGCTGAGACCCGGCGCGACCCTTCCGTAGGGTGTCGCCATGACTGTCGACATCCCCGCTCGTCTCGCCGAGGTCATGCCCGGCATCCGCCGTGACCTGGAGGACCTCGTCCGCATCCAGTCGGTGTCCGCCGACCCGGCCCGGGCGAGCGAGGTGGAGCGCAGTGCGGAGGCCACGCGCGACCTGTTCGCCGCCGAGGGATTCACGTGCGAGATCGTCCGCGCGTACGACGGCGCGCCGCCGGCCGTGATCGCCGAGAAGGCCGGGCCCGAGGGTGCCCCGACGGTGCTGCTCTACGCCCACCACGACGTCCAGCCCGAGAACGACCACGCCGACTGGGACTCCCCGCCGTGGGAGCCGACCGAGCGCGGTGACCGCCTCTACGGCCGCGGTGCCGCCGACGACAAGGCGGGCATCGCCGCCCACCTCGGCGCGGTCCGGATCTTCGGCGACGACCTCGCGGTCAACCTCGTGATGTTCATCGAGGGCGAGGAGGAGGTCGGCTCCGACACCCTCGTCGAGCTGCTGAAGACCTACCAGGACCGCCTCGCGGCCGACGTCATCGTCATCGCCGACTCCGGCAACTGGGACATCGGCGAGCCCGCGCTCACCACGAGCCTGCGCGGTCTGGTCCGGATGGACGTCGAGGTCCGCACGCTCACCCACGCCGTGCACAGCGGCATGTGGGGCGGTCTGGTGCCCGACTCGATCATGACGCTGAGCCGGCTCATCGCCAGCCTCAACGACGACGCCGGTGACGTCGCCGTCGAAGGGCTGCACTCCGGCCCGGCCGCCGACGTGGAGTACCCCGAGGCCCGGCTGCGCGCGGAGTCCGGCGCCGCCGAGGGCATCGAGTGGATCGGCTCCGGCTCCGTGGTGGAGCGGCTCTGGACCAAGCCCTCGATCAGCATCACCGGCTTCGACGCCCCCAAGGTCGACGGGGCCTCCAACACCCTCGTGCCCGCCGCGCGCTGCCGCATCAGCATGCGCATCGCGCCCGGCGACACGACCGCCAACGCCGTGCAGTGCCTCCAGGCGCACCTGGAGAAGCACACGCCGTGGGGCGCGACGCTCACCACGACCGTCGTCGACACCGGCGAGGCCACCCAGATCGACGCCAGCGGACCGGCGTACGACGCCGCCCGCGCCGCCTTCGCCGAGGCGTGGGACGGCACCGCCCCCGTCGACATGGGCGTGGGCGGCTCGATCCCGTTCATCGCGGAGTTCCTCGAGGCGTTCCCGCAGGCCAGCGTGCTGGTGACCGGCGTCGAGGACCCCGACACCCGCGCCCACGGCGCCAACGAGGGGCTGCACCTCGCCGAGTTCGAGAAGGTCGTCAAGGCCGAGGCCTACCTGCTCCGCAACCTCGGCGAGCTGCCCCGCGGCTGACCGCTCGGGCGGGTGAGCCCGGCGCTCGGCCGCCTCGGTAGGTTGGCGCCATGGCGACCTTCCGGGCCCGTGACCGCTCCTCCGCCGTGCTCCGGAGCAGCCGCAGCGAGGTGTGGGCGGCGCTCACCGACGCGGAGCTGATCGCGCGGATCACGCCCTACGTCACCTCCATCGACGTCGACGGCGACCGCTGGACCTGGCGGATGGTCACGCTCCCGGTGCTCAGCCTGTCGGTCGCGCCGCAGTTCACCGAGGTGATGGAGCTGCACCCCGAGGAACGCATCGACTTCTCGCACGACCCCGCGCGCTCGGAGGAGACGACGGCCGTCGAGGGGTCCTACGTCCTCGCCGACCACGCCGGCGGCGGGACGGAGGTCTCGATCGACCTCGAGATCGCCACCCGGCTGCCGCTGCCCGGCCTCGCGCGGCCCGCGGTCGAGCGGGTGATGGCCGGCGTCGTGAAGCACATGGGCACCGTCTTCTCCCGCAACCTCCTCAAGCACCTGGGTGAAGCGTGAGGGTCCTCGTCCTCGGTGCCACCGGCTACGTCGGCTCCCGGCTGGTCCCACACCTGCTCGAGCACGGCCACGAGGTCGTCGCCGCGTCCTCCTCGGTGCCCGACCCGGACCGCTTCGGCTGGGACGACCGGGTGCAGGCGATCCGCTGCGACGTGACGGACCTCAACGCCGTGGCGCGGGCCGTCGAGGGCGCGGACGCGGTCGTCTACCTCGTCCACTCGCTCGACCGCACCGACTTCACCGACCGCGACCGGCTCGCTGCCGCGAACGTCGCGGAGGCGGTCGAGGCCGAGGGCGTACGACGCCTCGTCTACCTCTCCGGCCTGGTGCCCGCGGTCCCCGAGGCCGACCTCTCCGCCCACATCGCCTCGCGGCTGGAGGTCGAGCGGATCCTGCTCGCCTCCGCCACCAGCGCCGTCGCGCTCCGGGCCGGCGTGGTCATCGGGGCCGGGTCGACCTCGTTCGAGATCATCCGCCAGATCGCGACCCTCTTCCTCGTCCAGCCGGTGCCGACCTGGATGTACCACTCCGTCCAGCCGGTCGCCGTCTCCGACGTGCTGCGCGCCGTCCGCGAGCAGCTCGACGGGGACGACGAGGGCGCCGTCGACCTGGGCGGCCCCGATGTCGTCGCCTACCCCGACCTGATGGCCACCTGCGCGCGCGAGGCCGGGCTGTCCCGGCTCAGCCTGCCGACGCCGATCGCCCCGCCCGGCCTCGTCGGGCTCGCCACCGCGCTCGCCACCACCGCGCCGTTCCACACCGTGACTGCGCTGATCGAGTCGCTGCACCACGACATGGTCTGCCGCCCCGGCCGCACGTGGGTGCCGCGGCAGGGTGGTGAGCTGCTCGGCGTCGAGGAGGCGGTGCGCCGCGCGTCCACCCCGAGGTACGCCGGCCCCGAGGGCGCCCTGCCCTCCGACCCGTCGTGGACCCGACCGCTGCCCGCGCTGGACGTCGTACCCCTCCCGGCGGTGGGGAAGGCCGCGGCCCGGCTGGCCGCGCACCGCCTCCGCTCGCTCCTGCCCGACCCCTGAGGTACCGGGGTGCGGCGTCGGTGCGGCGATGCCGCCGAACGCCCGTAGACTGCAGGTCGTGCCCTACGAGACGAGCATGCGGAAGGGCGGCGACGGCCGCCTGACCACGGCCATCGACCCCCACGACCAGGGCCCGCAGGACGCGTGCGGCGTCTTCGGCGTCTGGGCCCCAGGCGAGGACGTCGCGAAGCTGACCTACTTCGGGCTCTACGCCCTGCAGCACCGCGGCCAGGAGTCGGCCGGCATCGCGGTCAGCAACGGCCGTCAGATCCTGGTCTACAAGGACATGGGCCTGGTCTCGCAGGTCTTCGACGAGTCGACCCTCGAGTCCCTCAAGGGCCACCTCGCGATCGGCCACTCCCGCTACTCCACGACCGGTGCCAGCACGTGGCACAACGCGCAGCCGACCTTCCGCCCCACGGCCGACGGCTCCATCGCGCTGGGCCACAACGGCAACCTGATCAACACCCACGAGCTCCGCGAGATGGTCCAGGCGCTGCCGGGCCCCGACGGCGAGCTCGACATCAAGGGTGTCGAGTCGGCGACCAACGACACCAGCCTGGTCACCGCCCTGCTCGCCCACCACCCCGACACCTCGCTCGAGCAGCGGGCGCTGGAGGTGCTGCCGCAGCTGCGCGGCGCCTACTGCTTCGTGTGGATGAACGAGAACACCCTCTACGCCGCCCGCGACCCGCAGGGCATCCGCCCGCTCGTCCTCGGCCGACTCGAGCGGGGCTGGGTCGTCGCGAGCGAGGACGCCGCGCTCGCCACGATCGGCGCGAGCGTGGTCCGCGAGGTCGAGCCCGGCGAGATGATCGTCATCGACGAGAACGGCCTGCGCTCCCACAAGTTCGCCGAGCCCGACCGCAAGGGCTGCGTCTTCGAGTACGTCTACCTCGCCCGCCCCGACGCCACCATCTCGGGCCGCAACGTCCACGAGGCGCGCGTCGAGATGGGACGCCAGCTGGCCCGCGAGTTCCCGGTCGAGGCCGACCTGGTCATGCCCGTCCCGGAGTCGGGCACCCCCGCCGCGTCCGGGTACGCCGCCGAGTCCGGCATCCCGTTCGGGCAGGGCTTCGTGAAGAACGCCTACGTCGGCCGCACGTTCATCCAGCCCAGCCAGACGCTGCGCCAGCTCGGCATCCGGCTCAAGCTCAACGCGCTCGAGCACATGATCCGCGGCAAGCGGGTCGTCGTGGTCGACGACTCGATCGTGCGCGGAAACACCCAGCGCGCCCAGGTGCGGATGCTGCGCGAGGCCGGCGCCCTGGAGGTCCACGTGCGGATCTCCAGCCCGCCGGTGAAGTGGCCCTGCTTCTACGGCATCGACTTCGCCACCCGCGCCGAGCTCATCGCCAACGGCCTCGACGTCGACGAGATCGCCGCCAGCGTCGGCGCCGACAGCCTGGGCTACATCTCGCTCGAGGGCATGATCGAGGCCACCGGCCAGCCCGCCGAGCGCCTGTGCCAGGCCTGCTTCACCGGCCAGTACCCGATCGAGCTCCCCGACGAGAGCCTGCTCGGCAAGCACCTGCTCGAGGCGACGCTCCAGTCGCCCACCATGGGCCGGGCGCTGCCGGTCCTCAACAACCCCTGATCCACACGCCGCCACCCGCTCGACCCGAGGAGCTCCGTGTCCGACCAGCAGCCCACCGCAGCCCAGGGGGCCCCCCAGGGGGCCTACGCCGCCGCCGGGGTCTCGATCGAGGCGGCCGACCGCGCGATCGACCTGATGAAGGGCTGGGTCGAGAAGGCCCGACGCCCCGAGATGATCGGCGGCCTGGGCGGGTTCGCCGGCCTGTTCGACGCCTCCGCCCTCACCCGCTACGAGCGCCCGCTGCTGGCGACCTCCACCGACGGCGTCGGCACCAAGGTCGCGATCGCCCAGCTGATGGACGTCCACGACACGATCGGTTTCGACCTCGTCGGCATGGTAGTCGACGACCTCGTCGTCTGCGGTGCGGAGCCGCTCTTCATGACCGACTACATCGCCTGCGGCCGGGTCGTCCCGGAGCGGATCGCGGCCATCGTCAAGGGCATAGCGGAGGCCTGCGTGGTCGCCGGCTGTGCGCTCATCGGCGGTGAGACCGCCGAGCACCCCGGCCTGCTCGACCCCGACGACTACGACGTCGCCGGCGCCACCACGGGCGTCGTCGAGGCCAGCAAGCTGCTCGGCCCCGGCCGGGTGCGCCCCGGCGACGTGGTCATCGCGATGGAGGCCAGCGGCCTGCACTCCAACGGCTACTCGCTGGTGCGCCACGTCCTGCTCGAGCAGGCCGGCTGGACCGTGGACCGCCAGGTCGACGACTTCGGCCGCACCCTGGGTGAGGAGCTGCTCGAGCCGACCCGGATCTACGCCAAGGCCTGCCTCGACCTCGCCGAGCGCACCGACACCCACGCCATGTCGCACGTGACCGGTGGCGGCCTCGCGGCCAACCTGGAGCGGGTGCTCCCGGAGGAGCTGTCGGTGCGCATCGACCGCTCGACGTGGACGCCGCAGCCGGTCTTCGACGTCGTACGACGGGTGGGTGGGGTGGCGCAGCCCGACCTCGAGGCGACGCTGAACTGCGGCGTGGGGATGGTCGCGCTGACCGCGCCGGAGTCGGTCGACGCCGCCATCGCCGTCCTCGCCGGCCACGGCGTCCGGGCCTGGGTGGCGGGCGAGGCGCGCGCCGACGCCGACCACGGCGGCCGGGTCCTGCTGGAGGGCCAGCACCCCGGCTGGTGACCTGCCGGCCGGTCAGTCCGCGAGCGCGGCCTCGACCTGGTCGACGAACTCCTGGGTGGCCACCGACGAGTGGGTCAGCGTGCGCTGGGCGACCTCGACGACGACGGTGTCCGCGGCCGCGACCTGCTGCGCCAGCACCTTCGTGTCGAGGTACTGGAACCACGCGAACGCGCCGCGCTCGACCAGTGGCAGGGTCAGGTCGAGGCCTGCGTAGGAGAACGAGTCGCCGATGACCAGCGTGCGCCCCGGCAGCATGCCGTCGCCGGGGACCGTGCGCCACTGGAGCGGCCCGAACGACTCCGTCGCCGGGTCGAACGGCGTTCGGCCGGGGATCGTCTCCATCGTGTTCCCGGTGCTGAAGGTCGTCGACGGCGCGGACTCGACGTCGTCGCGACCCGCCATCACGTAGAGGTCGCCGGTCCGCTCGACAGTGCCCTCGGTGACCTCCACGCGGTCGGCGACCTCGGGGGCGAGCCGGTCGAGGGCCGCGAGCAGCCACAGGCTCGCGCCGTACGACGTCCAGTGCGAGTCGCCGCGCCAGTAGACCTGCTCACCGTCGGCGTCCGCCGCGCGCAGCAGGGCGAGCGTGTCGACGTAGTGCGGCTCGTCGACGGCGCCGAGCAGGTGCTCCTGCCAGCGCTGGTTCTCGCGGAAGCAGGCGTCCTGCGGCACCGTCTCGGGCAGCCGGTCGACGAGGGTCGTCGACTTGTCCGGCGCGACCGTCCACACCACCTCGCGACCCGAGGCGGCGACCACGGTGGCGAGGTCGCCGAGCGCGGTGAGGTAGTCGTCGAAGTGCTCGCCGCTGCCGCAGGAGAGGTCGAAGTCGGTGCCGATGAAGAGGTAGCCGTCGCGGCCCTCGACCGTCTGCGGCGCCGTGCCCTCGAGGTCGTGCAGCCGCGGCGACGGCACGCTCGACGGTGTGCCGTCCGGAGCGGCGCCGGACGCGCCGTCCGGGCCGTTCGCGTCGGAGGAGCAGGCCGCGAGGCCGAGCGCGAGGGACACCGCGAGGGACGCCGCGACGGACACGGGAACGGTGGCGCGGGGGAGGGGCCCGAGGCGGCGGAGCACGGGGGCAGTGTGCCCCAGGGACGCCCGACTTCGGTATTTCGCTCCAGGCGGACACGAAATGCCGCGGCTCGGTGTGCGGGAACACCCACCGCTCAGGTAGCGTTGTCCCCACGATATGTAACCGATCAGACCGGGCGCGTCGAGGTGCTCCTCGGCAGCCCCGGCCAAGTGTGCGAGGGGGTCGACCCTATGGGGCGCGGCCGAGCTAAGGCGAAGCAGACGAAGGTCGCACGCGACCTGAAGTACCGGACCCACGAGACGGACTTCGGCGCGTTGGCGAAGGAGCTCCACGGCGAGGACCATCACGCCTCGCGTGAGGTGGAGCCCGACGAGGACGAGTGGGCGGACTACGCCGACCCCCGTCGTCGCGCCGACTGACTGATCGCACCTGATCACCCGCCCGGCCCCCGGGCGGTGCGGCGTACGAGCGCGCCCTCAGCGACCGGGCACTTCCTCGCGCTGGAACGCAGCGACCGGGCACTTCCTCGCGCTGGAACGCAGCGACCGGGCAGGTCCTCGCGCTGGAACGCAGCGACCGGGCACTTCGTCGCGCTGGAGCGCGAGGAAGGGCCCGGTCGGCGTGGCTGAGCGCGAGGAAGTGCCCGGTCAGCCGAGGTAGAGGCCGCGCAGGCGGCCGACCTCGCGCATCCGGCGCTCGGCCAGGCGGTCGGCGGCGGCCGCGGTGGTGACCCCGTCGGCCTCGGCCAGCTCGAAGACCTTGCGGGTGGTGTCGAAGATGCCCGTCGCGCGCTGCTTGGCGCGCTCGAAGGAGAAGCCCTCGAGCTCGTCGGCGACCTGGATCACGCCGCCGGAGTTCACGCAGTAGTCGGGGGCGTAGAGGATGCCGCGCTCCTCGACCTGCTTCTCGATGCCCGGGTGGGCGAGCTGGTTGTTGGCGGCGCCGCAGATGATCTTCGCGGTGAGGACCTCGAGGACCTCGTCGCTGATCGCGCCACCCATGGCGCACGGGGCGTAGACGTCGATCTCGCCGGCGACGAGCTCGTCGGTGGAGGCGACGGCCTGCACCTGCGGGAACTCCGCGCGGATCGTCTCGACCGATGGGGCGTGCACGTCGGTGACAACGACCGTGGCCCCGTCCTCGAACAGGTGGCGGACCAGGTGGCGGCCGACCTTGCCGACGCCGGCGATGCCGACGGTCCGGCCGGCGAGCGTCGGCTCGCCCCAGACCTGCTCGGCCGCGGCACGCATGCCCTGGAAGGTGCCGAACGCCGTCAGCACGGAGCTGTCGCCCGCGCCGCCGTGGGCGACGGTGCGGCCGGTGACGAAGTCGCACTCGCGCGCGATGTGGTCCATGTCCTCGGAGAACGTGCCCACGTCGCACGCGGTGAAGTAGCGGCCGTTCAGCGACTGCACGAAGCGTCCGTAGGCCCGCAGCAGCGCCTCGGACTTCAGCTCCGCCGGGTCGCCGATGATGACGGCCTTGCCGCCGCCGAGGTCGAGGCCGGCCAGCGCGTTCTTGTAGGACATGCCGCGCGAGAGGTTCAGGACGTCGACGATCGCGTCGTCGGTGCTGGCGTAGGGGTAGAACCGCGTCCCGCCCAGGGCCGGGCCCAGTGCCGTGGAGTGGATGGCGATGATGGCCTTGAGGCCCGTCGCCTGGTCATTGCAGAGGACGACCTGCTCGTGCTCGCTGCCGAGCTCGAAGACGTCTACTCCGGAACTGCGTGCTCCTGACATTCCTGGATCCTTTTCTGGTGGGTGCGGCCGCGGGGTGTGCGGGCCTGGTCAGCGCGGTCGAGGGGTGGTGACCGCCGTCACCCTCAGGGTAGACCCGGCGGGTCACGTGGACCGCATCACCACCAGGTCGCCGTGGGTCCCGTAGCCGAGCAGCTTCCCGCCGGCCGGACGACCGTTGAAGGTGGCCATCAGCCACCTCTCGTCGAGGGGTGCGAGGGACGGCCACGGGAGGTTGGTGGGGTACGGCGCGTCCAGCGCGCCGCGGTCGGCCATGGCCAGGTCGAAGGCCGGGAAGCGCGCGCGGGTGCCGCGTGGCCCGTCGCGCCCGTCGCTGGCCAGCACGACCACCTCACCGTCCACCTCCAGCAGCGTGGTCCCCTCGGTGGCGGTGCGGTCCGTGGCCGCGCCCAGCAGGCGCAGGTCGTCGAGCGCCGGACCGCCCGCGACGGCCGGGTGGAAGTCGAAGAACCTGCGGGCGCTGACGAAGCCGACCAGCCACCGCCCGTCGCGGCGCACCAGGTGCGGGTCCCAGGTGGCGATCGAGGCGAGCCCCTCGGTGGGCAGCGGCAGCTCGCGGGTGTCGAGGACGTGGCGTCCCTGCAGGAGGTCGGCGCCCGACTCGGCGAGCGTCACCCGCAACCCCGACGGCGTACGACGCCCCGTGCGCGTCCGCGGCCGCTCGAAGTCGCCCCACGTGCTGGTCGCCACGAGCCACCGTCCGCCGGTGCGGACCAGGTGGGTGGCGTGGTCGCCGAACACCCCCGGCCGGTCGGGCCGGCGGAAGAAGAGGTCGGCGGTGTGGGTGATCTCCACGGTCGCGGGGTCGAGGCGCCACACGCTGGTGTGCGCGGTGTCGAAGAACCCCGGGCCGGCGGACGTGGCGGTCAGCCAGAGGCCGCCGTCGCGCAGCGGCGTACCGTCCTCGTCGGTCACGAAGCGGACGTCGCGCAGGCCGAGCTGGCCGAAGCCGCCTGCGGTGCCGCCGCCGGCGGGGAACCCCACCCGGAGGCCCGACAGCGCCTCCTCGTCGCGGGTGTCGAGGGTGTCGCGGAGGTCGTGCCGGGCGCGGGCGACCCATCGGCCGGCCTCACGGGTCCACGCGGTGAGGTGCGTCCCGGTGAGGCTCAGGCCCAGGCGGGTCGGCGACGTGGCCCGGTGGAAGCGCCGGCTGCGCAGGGACGGGGCGCTGGGCACGGCGAGCGACACCGAGCCGTCGTCGATCGAGGCGGCGAGCCGGTGCGGCCCGAGGTGCAGCTCGAGCGGGCCCTCGAGCCCGGCCGTCGCGGCGACGTAGGGCGCCGGGCTCGGCAGGGGGACGGTGCCGCCCGTGGCGGCCTCGACCTGCACGGCGCCGGGGGCGACGAGGTCGACCGGGCGCAGGCGTCGCACGATCTCGAGGCGGGGCAGCACCCGGCCATCATGTCCGCACCGAGGTGGAGAACACCGCAGGGCCCCGATCGGGACGCGATCGGGGCCCTGCGGCGTGTGTGGTGGCCAGGGGCGGGGTCGAACCGCCGACCTACCGATTTTCAGTCGGTCGCTCGTACCAACTGAGCTACCTGGCCAACGCGGAGGAGACTACCGCAGGCTCCCCACCGAGGTGGAATCGACCTGTCTCAGGAGCCGTACGGCGGCTTCACCGGCAGCTCGAGCCAGAACGACGAGCCGACGCCGACCGTCGACGTGCCCTGCACCGCGCCGCCGTCGCGCTCGGCGATCGTGCGGGAGATCGACAGGCCGAGCCCGCTGCCCTTGGTCGTGCGGTCGGCGAAGCGCACGAAGGGCTCGAAGACCCGGTCGAGCTGGTCGGGGCCGAGCCCGGGCCCGTCGTCGCGGACGACGATCCGTACCATCTCCTGCCCGCTCTCGCCGAGGAGGGAGACCGCCGAGAGGTGGACCGTCCCGCCGGCGGGCCGGTGGTAGGCGATGGCGTTGCCGACGAGGTTGGTCAGCACCTGGCGTACGGCGGAGGGGTGGGCCCAGGCCGTGAGCGTGGGGTCGAGGTCGACCTCCATCGTCACCCCGGCGTTGCGTGCGGGCGCGCGGTGCCAGTGGACGACGTCGGCGACGGCGTCGGCGACCAGGACGTCCTGGCGCTGGTCGTCGTCGGAGAAGGTGCGCCCGGCCCCCAGCAGGCTGTCGACGACCGAGACCAGCTGCTCGCAGGCCCGCAGGATCACTGGGCCGTCCTTCAGCAGGCCCGCGGAGACCGGGTCCTGCGGGTTGCTGCTCGCGTCGTCCATGAGGACCTCGGTGTAGCCCATGATCGCGGCGAGGGGGGTGCGCAGCTCGTGGCCCACCGCACCGAAGAAGTGCTGGTAGGCGAGCTGGGCCTCGTTGCCGGCCTCGATCGCCTCCGCGAGGGCGCGCCGGGAGTGCTCGAGCTGGAGGCGGGACGAGATCGCCGCGTTGAGCAGGTGCAGGTCGTCGATGAGCTGCGTGGGCCACGCGCCGACGCCGGCGCTGCCGACGGACAGGCTGCCGAACATGGTGCCCGCGGACGAGTAGATGGTCGCGATCAGGCTGCGGACGCCGATCCGGGCGAGCTCGCTGCGGTCCTGCTCGGCCTCCGGAGGCAGCAGGTCGGTGTCGATGCAGGCGACCAGGTCGTCGCGGCGTGCGAACTGCGAGAGCCACGGCATGCTCAGCGCTGCCTCGGGCCCGGCGCCGGGATCGGGGAGGATCGAGGTCGCCGACCCCGGGCGCACCCATTCCCGGACCCATGCGCGACCGCCCAGCATCACCCAGGCCTCCGGCGTCTCGGGGGTGAAGCCGACGAGCGATGTCGCGACGGCGTCGACGCGCGGATAGGTCAGCAGGTGGGTGCCGGCGAGCTCGATGGCCTCGTCGAGCGGGATCTCGGTGGCGAGGATCGCGGTGGTCAAGATGGCGACGGCGGGCGAGACCTCGCCCTGCGCGGTGGTGTCCTGGAGGGACGGATGATCGCTCACCGTGACCCACCTCCTCCCACCGCTGTCGTGAACCTGCACGGTAGCGGTGCGAGCCCCCGGCTCTGGTCGATTTTCACCTCCCGGGCCAACCGCACCCGGTGTGTGGTCGCCCACCCGGCGAGGTGGACGAGGACCGCCATGCCGAGGTTGCGCCCGGGGCAGGCGTGCGGTCCCGCGCCGAAGGGCAGCCAGGCGCCGGGACGACGCGTCTCGTCCTGCCAGCGGTCGGGGTCGAAGCCGGCCAGCCCGTCGGGATCGCCGGGGACCAGCTCGGCCAGCCGGCCCAGCAGCAGCGGGCTGACCAGCACGACCGAACCGGCTGCGAGCCGCGCACCGCCCAGCTCGACGTCCGTGGTGGTCAGCCGGGCGGTGATCCAGGTCGGCGGGGTCAGCCGGAGCGTCTCCCAGGCCGCGTGCGCGGGCTCGACGTCGTACGACGGGTGGCTGCCGAGCCAGGCCAGGAGCCAGGAGCCGGCCGCGATGGGGACCTGGATGCCCGCGGCGAGCATCGTCGCTGCCTGCTGCGGCGTGCCCGGCAGGCCGTCGACCTGCGCGAGGGCGTCCTCGAGGTCGTGGCGCGCCTCGCGCTCGTCACGACGCACGCGACTCCACCGGCGGGGGGCGCGCGCCGCGGAGATCACCGGGGCCAGCGCGTCGATCCACGCGAGCACGCCGTCGGCCACCGTGTCGCGCTGCTGCTCGCTCGCGTGGTCGAGGAGGGCGTCGCAGGTCGAGCGGGCCACCGGGCGGCGCAGCAGCCGCATGGCGTCGTACGGCTCGCCGGGCGCGTCGCGGTCGTGCGCGGCGACCGACTCGGGCCACAGCCGCGCGAAGGTGGCGACGCCGCGCGCCACCTGGTCGGGCGTCAGCGGCTCGAAGAGGAGGTGGCCCGAACGGGTCTCGCCGCGGCTGGCGGACAGGTCGCCGCTGCGGCTGACGTCCGCCGGGAAGTCGAAGTGGGCGACGTCGGTGAGGACCTGCCTGGCCTGGGCGGGCGTCGTGGCCAGCCACGGTCCGCGGTCGCCGAGGGCGACCACGCCGGCGCGGGGCGCCGAGAGGACAGCGCCGAGCCGGCCACCGGCCGACTCGGCGCTGTCCACGTGCATCACTGGTGGTGCATCACTTCACGGGTCCCAGGAGCCGTTCAGCGGCGGCCGGGGGCCGGGCGCCACATGTACATGGACTGCATCTGGTTGGCGGCGCGCTTGGACTCGATGTGGGTGCGGATGCGCTTCATCATGGTGTCTCTCCAGGGTTGGGGTTGGTGCACGTCAGGCAGACGCGCGGGCTGTGACACAGGTGGAGGGCCGGACCCGGTGGGTCGTTCAGGGACGGGTCAGGACTCCACGTCGCGCAGTGTCTCCTCAATCAGATCAGTCAATTGCTGGATACGCAGCGGCTTCTGCATCACAGTTTCGACTCCGAGCTCCTGGAGGACCGCTCGGTGCTCGCCTGCCCAGGCGCTGATCACGACCACTTTCATGGTCGGGGCGACGTCGGCGTGCTCGCGCATCCAGCGCACCACGTCGACGCCGTTCATGCGCGGCATCGTCAGGTCGAGAAGCATCACGTCGAAGGACTCGCGTTGGAGGACGTCGACCGCGTCCTGGCCGTCGACGGCCGTCGAGGCGGCGTGGCCGGCCCGTTCGACGAGCCGGCAGAAGACGTCGCGGATGTCCTCGTTGTCGTCGACGACGAGGAAACGCAACTGCCGAGACGCGGTGCCCACGGGGCAAGGCTAGTGAACTCGGGCCATCGGCGAAGCCCCATCTGGACAAGTGACCAAATTTTCCCGCGGGGAGGGACCGGTCTGGGTTGGGAGGGGGGCGCGCGCTGCCCCTATGCTGTACGACGCTCGACCCGGGTCCGTCCCGAGCCGGGCTGGCCCCCATCGTCTAGCGGCCCAGGACCCCGCCCTTTCACGGCGGTAGCGCCGGTTCGAATCCGGTTGGGGGTGCGACCCGGTCGTCAGGTCGCCGCCGATTTGGTGGACCCCGACGCGCATGGGTTACAGTTCCACCCGCTTCGCAAGAAGCACTGGCCCCGTAGCGCAGTTGGTTAGCGCGCCGCCCTGTCACGGCGGAGGCCGCGGGTTCGAGTCCCGTCGGGGTCGCCAACGCATGCAGGAACCAGGGAGAGCCGTCCGGCTCTCCCTGTTCTGCATCCCGGCCCCGGTCGCTCCTTCCGTCGCCTCCCTAGGCTGGCCGCATGCCGATCGACCTCGACCCGGACGCCTTCGACGAGATGGTGGGCCGGGCGCTCGACGACCTCCCCGACGAGCTCGCCCGCCTCGTGGACAACGTCGTGGTGCTGGTCGAGCCCGAGGCGCCGGCCGACGACCCGGACCTGCTCGGCCTCTACGAGGGGCTCGCGCTGACCGAGCGGCCCGCCAACCACGCGGGGGAGCTGCCCGACCGCATCCTGCTCTTCCGCGGTCCTCTCCTCGACATGGCCGACACGGTCGAGCAGCTCGAGGAGGAGGTGCGGATCACCGTCGTGCACGAGGTCGCCCACCACTTCGGGCTCGACGACGCCCGCCTCCACCAGCTCGGGTGGGGCTAACCCGCCAGAGACGTGCCGAGCGCCCAGCCCAGCGCGCACCCGCCGACGGCGAGCACGGTCGTCGCGACGACGTACGCCGTCGCCGCGCGGCGGGGCCGGTCGACGGCCTGGACGGCGAAGGAGGAGAACGTCGTGAAGGCGCCGCAGAAGCCGGTGCCGAGGAGCGCCCAGCCCCGGTCGTCGAGGGCGAGGGCGGCGAACAGGCCGAGCAGCCCCGAGCCCAGCGTGTTGGCCAGCAGCGTCCCGGTCGGCCACCGCTCGTCGAGCAGGTGGGCGAGGGCGTAGCGCAGGGGCGCACCGACGGCGGCGCCCAGCGCGACGAGGAGCGCGGTCACGGGCGGCTCACCCCATCGCCTCCTCGGGCTCCGGGCGGAGGGAGAGGCGGCGTCCGAGGGCTGCCGCGCCGAGCCCGGCGGCGAGGGTGAGGGCGA
>NZ_JAUZVE010000060.1:0-39268 GCF_031844425.1 Microbacterium sp. ARD31 | reverse complement strand
CGCGGCGACGCAGCCGTGGCGGATCGGGGTCGAGCACGTCGACGCGCCACACCTGGCGACGGCCGGGGTCACGCAGCAGCGCCCGGTCGCCGACGCGCAGCGGCAGCGGGCGGGGCGTCGACAGTCGGGCGAGCCCCTCTCCGAGGGGACGGAACCGCACCGGGACGTCCGCGGCTCCGACGTGCAGCACGGGCGAGGTCGGCGGCTCGCCCGCACCGCTCCAGCGGACGTCGACGACGTCGGTGTGGTGCCACGCGCCGGGCGCGACGAGCACGCTGCCGCGCGTGAGGTCGTCGGTGCGGCCGCCGAGGTTGAGCGCCACCCGAGCGACGCCGCTGACGGCGTCCCGGTCGCGGCCGAGGGCCTGCACCTCGCGGACGCGGAGCAGGGTGTCCCCGAGAGCCAGGCTGTCGCCGCGCCGCACGGTGCCCGCGGGCAGGGTGCCGGTGACGACGGTGCCGGCACCGCGGACGGTGAACCGCCGGTCGACCCACAGCCGCACGTCGGCCGCCGGGTCCGGCTCCGGCAGCCCCGCCACCATCGCGACGAGGGCCGCCCGGAGGTCCTCGAGCCCGTCGCCGGTCCGCGCGCTGACCGGCAGCACGGGCGCGCCCGCCAGCCCGGTCGCAGCGACCTCGGCCTGCGCCCGCGCGATCGCAGGACCGGGGTCGGCGAGGTCGGACCGCGTCACCGCCACGACCGCGTGGCGTACGCCGAGCGCGTCGAGGGCGGCGAGGTGCTCGGCCGCCTGCGGCATCCACGGGTCGTCGGCCGCGACGACGAGGAGCGCAGCGGGGACCGGGCCGACGCCCGCTAGCATCGTGGTGAGGAACCGCTCGTGGCCGGGCACGTCGACGAAGGCGACCTCGCCGACCTCGGGCCACTCGGTCCAGCAGTAGCCGAGCTCGATCGTCAGGCCCCGGCGGCGCTCCTCGGCGAGCCGGTCGGGGTGGGTGCCGGTCAGCGCCTCGACGAGCGCGGACTTGCCGTGGTCGACGTGACCGGCGGTGGCCACGACGTGCATCAGCCGGGTTCCTCCGTGGCGGCCACACGGCGTACGGCGTCGGCGACCGCGTCGTCCTCACCCGGGTCGACCGCCAGCAGGTCGAGCAGCAGCCGACCGCGTTCGAGCCGCCCGACCACGGGGAGGTCGAGCGCGCGCAACGGCTCGGCAAGGCGCTCGGGCAGGGCGACCGCGGCGCTGGGGAGGCCGACCTCGGGAGCACCGCCGCCGCCGACCGCCCCCTCGCTGTCGACGACCGAGGCGCCGAGCGCGTCGGGGAGCATCGCGACGATCGCGGCGGCGCGGGCGCGCAGGTCGTCGGCGGACCGCGCCAGGGCGGCCGGCACCGGCGGGAGGGGGCCGGCCAGGGTCGCCTCGAGGGCGGCCAGGGTGAGCTTGTCGACGCGCAGGGCCCGGGCGAAGGGGTCGCGGCGCAACCGCTCGACGAGGGCAGCGCGCCCGAGCAGCAGGCCGCTCTGCGGTCCGCCGAGCAGCTTGTCGCCGGACGCCGTGACCAGGTCGGCCCCGGCGCGGAGGGTGGAGGCGGCGTCGGGCTCGTCGGGCAGTCGCAGGTGCGGGGCGAGGAGCCCCGACCCGATGTCGGCGACGAGCGGGGCGCCGAGCGTCGCCAGCGAGGCGACAGGCACCGAGGAGGTGAAGCCCCGGACCGCGAAGTTCGAGGGGTGCACCTTGAGGACGAACGCCGTGTCGTTGTCGACGGCCTCGGCGTAGTCCTCGAGCCGCACCCGGTTCGTCGTACCGACCTCGCGGAGTCGTGCGCCGACGGACTCCATCAGCTCGGGGATCCGGAAGCCGTCGCCGATCTCGACGAGCTCGCCGCGGGCGATGACGACGGCGCCCCCGTCGCGGCAGAGCACGCGGGTGACGAGGGCCAGGGCGGCGGCGCCGTTGTTGACCACGTGCACCGCTTCGGCGTCCGGCACCGCGGCGGCGAGGGCCTCCAGGGTGCCGCGGCCTCGCCGGCCGCGGCGCGCGGTCGCGAGGTCGAGCTCGACGTCGGTCGCCCCGGCCGCGGTCCGCAGCGCGTCGACCGCGGCGGACGAGAGCGGGGCACGTCCCAGGTTCGTGTGCACCACGACGCCGGTGGCGTTGACCACCCGGCGCAGCGTCGTCGCCGAGGCCGGGAGCGCGGTGACCGCGACGTCCGCGACCTCCTCGGGGGCCACGTCGCCGTCGCGGCACCGCTGTTGTGCGGCCACCACGGCCTGCTTCACGAGGGCCGGGCCGAGCCGGTCGGCGGCCTCGCGCAGGCGCGGGTCGGCGAGGACGTGGTCGGTGCGCGGGACCGCCCGCCTGGGATCCACCACCCACCCTCCTGAGGCGCGGCGTCGTGTCACGTGTGGCGGAGGCGGACGGGAATCGAACCCGCCTGGCCCAGGTGCTGGGCCACAACGGTTTTGAGGACCGCGTCCGTCACCAGACGAGAACCGCCTCCGCCATCACCCTAGCCGTGCGCCCTCGACGCTCCGGCCGGGCCGGGCGACGAACGCCAAGCCCCGACGGCCTCGACCTCCGGGGGCAGACGTCGTCGACGCGCGCGGGCGCTCACACCTAGATACCCGGAGGGCGGGCATTCGGTGGTGGTGGGCGACGAGGGCCGTCGTCGGTCTGGACACCCGACCTAGATTGGCGAGGTGAGCGTCGAGGAGAGCACCGCGATCCGCCTGACCCAGTACGCCGCCGGCGGGGGGTGCGCGTGCAAGGTGCCACCGGGCGAGCTGGAGCGGGTCCTCGGCGACCTGCCCGGCGGCCGGGCGGGGGGTGACGCGCCGGGCGACCTCGTGGTGGGCGTGGAGCACGGCGACGACGCCGCCGCGGTCCGCATCCACCCGGCGGCCGACGGCACCGGTCGCGTCGTCATCCTGACCACCGACTTCTTCACCCCCGTCGTCGACGACCCCTACGACTGGGGTCGCATCGCCGCCACCAACGCGCTCTCCGACGTCTACGCCATGGGCGGCATCCCCGTCGTCGGGGTCAACCTGCTCGGGTGGCCGCGGGAGAGGCTCCCCTTCGAGCTGGCCGCGGAGGTGATGCGCGGTGGCGCCGAGGCGTGCGCCGAGGCCGGCGCGCACCTCGCGGGCGGGCACAGCATCGACGACCCCGAGCCCAAGTACGGCCTCGCGGTCACCGGCCTCGCCGACCCCGACCGGCTGCTGCGCAACGACGCGGCGCGCGCCGGCCTGCCGCTGACGCTGACCAAGCCGCTCGGCCTCGGCGTCCTCAACAACCGGCACAAGGCCACCGGCGAGCGCTTCGAGGAGGCGATCGCGGTGATGAGCACGCTCAACAAGGACGCGTCGGCCGCCGCGGTGGACGCCGGGCTGCGGGCGGCCACCGACGTCACCGGCTTCGGCCTCCTCGGGCACCTGATGAAGATGATGCGGGCCAGCGGCACGACCGCGGTCGTGGACGCCGCCGCGGTGCCGTACGTCGACGGGGCGCGGCGCTCGCTGGCCGAGGGGTTCGTCCCGGGTGGCAGCCGGCGCAACCTCGACTGGGTCCGTCCGCACCTCGCCTCCGAGGTCGACGAGGACGAGCTGCTGCTCCTCGCCGACGCCCAGACCTCCGGCGGCCTGCTCGTCGTGGGGGAGCTGCCCGGCCACCCGGTCGTCGGCGAGGTGGTGCCGCGGGGCGACACCCTGCTGCAGGTCCGCTGACCCACCGCTGACCCACCCCGTCGGTGGTGGACCCGGACGGGTGCGGGCCGTAGGTTCGAGACCGCAGGCATGAGGCGTGGCCCGGCGGGGTACCCCGGGTGTCCAGGTCGGTGACCGGCTGGTGAGAGGGAGGCTCGGGTGACGGAGCAGGCGGCGCGCACCAAGGGGTCCTTTCTGCCGTGGCCCGTCCTGCGCCAGCTGGCCGACGGCGACCTCCTCGGACGCGGTCGCGCGGTGCGCTCCCGCCGTACCGACGAGGTCGAGCCGCGCACCGCGACCGCGGACCGCGTCGCCCGCAGCGTGTGCCCCTACTGCGCCGTCGGTTGCGGCCAGAAGGTCTTCGTCAAGGACGAGAAGGTCGTGCAGGTCGAGGGCGACCCGGACAGCCCGGTCAACCGCGGCCGGCTGTGCCCCAAGGGCTCGGCCAGCAAGAACCTCGTCACGAGCGAGCTGCGCCAGACCACGGTGAAGTACCGCCGCCCCTACGCCACGGAGTGGGAGGAGCTCGACCTCCACACCGCCATGGACATGGTGGCCGACCGCGTGGTCAAGGCGCGCCGCGACGCCTGGCAGGACCTCGACGAGCACGGGCGGAAGGTCCGGCGCACGATGGGGATCGCCAGCCTCGGCGGCGCGACGCTGGACAACGAGGAGAACTACCTCATCAAGAAGCTCTTCACCGCGATGGGCGCCATCCAGATCGAGAACCAGGCGCGTATTTGACACTCCGCCACCGTCCCCGGTCTGGGGACCAGCTTCGGACGCGGCGGCGCCACCGGCTTCACGGCCGACCTGGCCAACGCTGACTGCATCGTCATCCAGGGCTCCAACATGGCCGAGGCCCACCCGGTGGGCTTCCAGTGGGTCGTGGAGGCGAAGAAGCGCGGCGCGCGGATCATCCACGTCGACCCGCGGTTCACCCGCACCAGCGCGCTGGCCCACCAGCACGTGCCGATCCGCGTCGGCAGCGACATCGCGTTCCTCGGCGGCATCATCAACTACGTCCTCGAGAACGAGCTCGACTTCCGCGACTACGTCGTCAACTACACCAACGCCGCGACGATCGTCAGCGAGAAGTTCCAGGACACCGACGACCTCGACGGCCTCTTCTCCGGCTTCGACCCCGAGACCCGGACCTACGACCCGACGAGCTGGCAGTACGCCTCCGAGGACGACGACGAGGACCTGCACCGCTCGCAGGCCGACAGCTCGGGCGACCACGTCGAGCACCGCGACACCGCGGCCGGCCTGCAGCACGAGTCGCACGGCACCTCGGTCAGCGCGCACCCGCCGCGCGACGAGACCCTGCAGCACCCGCGGTGCGTCTACCAGGTGCTCAAGCGCCACTACGCCCGCTACACGCCCGAGGTCGTCGAGCAGGTGTGCGGCGTCTCGCAGGACGACTTCCTCGCGGTGTGCCGGGCGTGGACGGAGAACTCCGGCCGCGAGCGCACCACGGCGCTGGTCTACAGCGTGGGCTGGACCCAGCACAGCGTCGGCGTGCAGTACATCCGTGCCGGCGCGATCCTGCAGCTGCTCCTCGGCAACATGGGACGCCCGGGCGGCGGCATCATGGCGCTGCGCGGCCACGCGAGCATCCAGGGGTCGACCGACATCCCGACCCTGTTCAACATCCTCCCCGGCTACCTCCCGATGCCCAACGCGGCCAAGCACCAGACCCTCACCGACTGGATCGACTCGGTGCGCAACCCCGGCGCCAAGGGGTTCTGGTCCAACGCCGGCGCCTACGGCGTCAACCTGCTCAAGGCCTACTGGGGCGACGCGGCGACGCCCGACAACGACTTCTGCTTCGACTACATGCCGCGCATCACCGGCGACCACGGGACCTACCGCACCGTGCTCGACATGATCGACGGCAAGGTCAAGGGCTACTTCCTGCTGGGCCAGAACCCGGCGGTCGGCTCCGCCCACGGCCGCGCCCAGCGGCTCGGCATGGCCAACCTCGACTGGCTCGTCGTCCGCGACCTGTTCGAGATCGAGAGCGCGACCTTCTGGAAGGACGCGCCCGAGATCGAGACCGGCGAGATCGTGACCGAGGAGTGCCGCACCGAGGTGTTCCTCTTCCCCGCCGCCTCCCACGTGGAGAAGGAGGGCACCTTCACCCAGACGCAGCGGATGCTGCAGTGGCGCGAGAAGGCGGTCGAGCCGCCGGGCGACGCCACGTCCGAGCTCTGGTTCTTCTACCACCTCGGCCGGATGGTGCGGGATCGGCTGGCGGGCTCGTCCGACGAGCGCGACCGTCCCGTCCTCGACCTCGCCTGGGACTACCCGCTCCACGGCGACCCGGAGCAGGTGGCCGCCGGGTGGGGCGAGCCCAGCGCGGAGGCGGTGCTCCGGGAGATCAACGGCTACGAGGTCGCGACGGGCCGTCCGCTGTCGTCGTTCACCGAGATGAAGGCCGACGGCTCGACGCTCGGCGGCTGCTGGATCTACACGGGCGTGTACGCCGACGGCGTCAACCAGGCCGCCCGCCGGAAGTCCCGCCACGACCAGTCCTTCGTGGCGCCCGAGTGGGGCTGGGCCTGGCCGATGAACCGCCGCATCCTCTACAACCGCGCCTCCGCCGACCCCGAGGGCCGGCCGTGGAGCGAGCGCAAGGCCTACGTCTGGTGGGACGAGCAGCAGGGCCAGTGGGTCGGCGACGACGTGCCGGACTTCGAGAAGACCAAGCCGCCGTCGTACCGCGCGCCCGAGGGGGCCGAGGGCGTCGCCGCGATCGAGGGCGTGGACCCGTTCATCATGCAGGGCGACGGGAAGGGTGCGCTCTACGTCCCGCAGGGGCTCGTCGACGGCCCGATGCCCACGCACTACGAGCCCGTCGAGTCGCCGTTCCGCAACCTCCTGCACGGCCAGCAGGGCAACCCGACGCGCAAGGAGTACCGCCGCGCCGACAACCCGCTCAACCCCGTGCCCCAGGACGGCCGGCCCGGCGTCTTCCCCTACGTCTTCACCACCAGCCGGCTCACCGAGCACCACACGGCGGGCGGCATGAGCCGCTACCTCGAGCACCTCGCCGAGCTCCAGCCGGAGATGTTCGTCGAGGTCTCGCCGGCGCTCGCCGCCGAGCGCGGCCTCGAGCACATGGGCTGGTGCCACGTGATCACCGCGCGGTCGGCCATCGAGGGTCGCGTCATGGTGACCGAGCGGCTGCGGCCGCTGCGCGTCGAGGGCCGCACCGTCCACCAGGTCTGGATGCCCTACCACTGGGGCCAGGGCGGCTTGGTGAGCGGCGACTCGGCCAACGACCTGTTCGGCATCTCCCTCGACCCCAACGTCCTGATCCAGGAGAGCAAGGTCGGCACCTGCGACGTGCGTCCCGGCCGGCGCCCCACCGGCCGGGCCCTGCGCGAGTACGTCGAGGGGTACGCCGCCCGGTCGGGGGCCGTCGACGAGGTCGCCGAGCCCATCGTCACCGCCTCGCCCGAGGCCGTGCGAGGCTCGGCGGACGCCATGGACGGCGAGGACCAGCACGCGCCCCACCAGCGGGAGGACCAGTGATCGGCCGCAACAGCCTCTACGGCCCGCTCGACCCGGCACCCGACGCCGGCTACGCCGCCCCGCCGCCCCGCAAGGGGTTCTTCACCGACACCAGCGTGTGCATCGGGTGCAAGGCGTGCGAGGTGGCGTGCAAGGAGTGGAACGACGTCCCGGAGAACCTCTTCCAGATGCTCGGGACCTCCTACGACAACAGCCACTCGCTCAACGCCAACCAGTGGCGCCACGTCGCCTTCATCGAGCGCCCCGGGCGGTCCACCGCGCCCGACCAGCCTGCCGTGGACCTCGGGATGCCGACCGTGGGCGCCCCGCCCAGCGACGTACCCGACGAGGCGAAGCCGGACTTCCAGTGGCTGATGTCCTCCGACGTGTGCAAGCACTGCACCCACGCCGCCTGCCTCGACGTCTGCCCGACCGGGTCGCTGTTCCGCTCGGAGTTCGGCACCGTCGTGGTGCAGGACGACATCTGCAACGGCTGCGGCTACTGCGTGGCCGCCTGCCCGTACGGCGTCATCGACCGGCGCAAGGGCCCCGAGGGCGACCCGAAGGTGGGCATCGCGCAGAAGTGCACGCTCTGCTACGACCGGCTCACCGCGAACCAGCGCCCGGCGTGCGCGCAGGCGTGCCCGACGGAGTCGATCCTCTACGGCGACGTCGAGGAGCTGCGCGAGCGGGCCAACGAGCGGGTCGCGGCGCTGCACGAGCAGGGCGTGATGGACGCCCGGCTCTACGGCAACGACCCCGAGGACGGCGTCGGCGGCACGGGTGCGTTCTTCCTGCTGCTCGACGAGCCCGAGGTCTACGGCCTGCCGCCCGACCCGGTCGTCACCACCAAGGACCTGCCCCGGATGTTCAAGCGCGCCGGCATGGCCGGCACCGCGATGCTGGTCGGGGCAGCGCTGTCCTTCCTGGGGAGGCCGCGATGACGCAGGTCCGGCACGGCGGCAGCCCCGGGCGCGAGCGCGACGGCACGCACGGCAGGAAGCGAGGCGGCAAGGGCGGCGGCAAGGGCGGGGCCGAGCAGGTCATGGTCCCCGACGCGGACTTCACGTCCTACTACGGACGGCCGATCGTGAAGCCGGCGCCGTGGGAGGACGACATCGCCTACTACCTCTTCACCGGCGGCGTCGCGGCCGGCAGCGCCCTGCTGGGTGCGGGGGCCGACCTCACCGGCCGGCCCGGCCTGCGGCGGGTCGCGCGGCTGGGCTCGCTCGGCGGGCTCGGCCTCAGCATCGGGTTCCTGGTCCACGACCTCGGCAAGCCCAGCCGCTTCCTCAACATGCTCCGGGTCGCCAAGCTCACCTCGCCGATGTCGGTCGGGACGTGGATCCTCAGCCTGCACGGACCCTTCGCCGGACTCGCGTCCGCCGCGGAGGTCGTCTCCATGCTCCCCGCGCCGTGGCAGCGGGTCGGCCCGCTCCGCCTCGTCAGCTTCCTCGGGCGACCCGCCGGGCTGGTCGGCGCGCTCACCGCGCCGCCGGTGGCGGCCTACACCGCGGTGCTGCTGGCCGACACCGCGACGCCGGCGTGGCACAGCGCGCACGAGGAGCTGCCGTTCGTCTTCTGCGGCTCGGCGGCCGCCGCGTCCGGCGGCCTCGGGATGCTGGGCTCCCCGGTCGCCGAGGCCGGGCCCGCCCGCGCCTTCGCCGTGGGTGGCGCGGTGGTCGAGCTCGTCGCCGAGCGGCGGATGGAGCAGTCGATGGGCCTGTCCGCCGAGACGCTGCACCAGGGGACCGCGGGGCGGTGGATGCGCGCCGCGACCGGCCTCACCGTCGCCGGCGCCGCCGGGGCGCTGGTCGGTCGCCGGAGCAGGGTGGTGTCGATGGTCTCCGGAGCCGCGCTGATGGCCGGCTCGCTCTGCACCCGCATGGGCGTCTACAAGGCCGGGATGGCCTCGGCCCGCGACCCCAAGTACACCGTCGTACCGCAGCGTGAACGCGCCGACCGTGGGTACCGGGGGAAGGCCCGTCCGTAGGTCTCGCGTCCCGACCTCCTGACGGCGCCCGGACCGGAGGAGGAACCATGAGCCAGACCCACCGCAGCGACACGCACCGCCCGAGCGGGGCGACCGCGAGCGGATCCTCGCCCGGCGGGTTCCGGTGGCTCCTCGTCGCCGCGGGACTGCTGCTGCAGTTCTCCATCGGGGCGGTCTACGCCTGGTCCGTCTTCGGTGGGGCGCTCGAGAAGGCCGAGCCCTGGCAGCTGGGCAAGGTGCGCGCGGCCCTGCCGTTCGAGGTGACGATCGGCATGATCTTCATCGGCAGCTACGTCGGCGGTCGGCTGCAGGACCGGCGGGGTCCCCGGGTGGTCGCGCTGATCGGCGGGGTGATCTACGCCGTCGGGATCCTGCTCGCCTCGTTCACCAACGGCGAGGGCGACTACTGGCTGCTGATCCTCGGCTACGGCGTGATCTCCGGCTTCGGCCTCGGCGTCGCCTACATCGTGCCGATCGCGATGCTGCAGAAGTGGTTCCCCGACCGGAAGGGCCTGATCACCGGCCTGGCGGTCGGCGGCTTCGGCTTCGGTGCGGTGCTCACCTCGCCGGTCGCCCAGGCGCTCATCGACCGCGAGCCCGACGACCCCACCAGCGCCTTCCTCCCGCTCGGGATCGCCTACCTCGTGATGTCGCTGGCGGGTGCGGCGGTGTTCCGCAACCCGCCGGAGGGCTTCACCGTGCCCGGCCACGAACCGGTCTCCGACGAGGGCGCCGGGTCCGGGCGGGACTACACCCAGGGCGAGGCGCTGCGCACCCCGCAGTGGTACCTCCTCACCGCCATCCTCACCCTCAGCGTCGCCGCCGGCATCTCGCTGATCTCCCAGGCGAAGGCGAGCGCCACCGACATCTCCGGCTACAGCGTGGGCGGCGCGGCGGCCCTCGTCGGCGTGCTCGCGATCTTCAACGGCGGCGGCCGGATCGTGTGGGCCGCGGTGTCGGACTACCTCGGCCGCATGCGCACGTTCGCCGCGATCCTGCTGCTGCAGGGCATCTGCCTGATCGTGCTGCCGCACGCCTCGAACGTCGTCCTCTTCGCGGTGCTCGCCGCCGTCGTCTACCTCTGCTACGGCGGCACCTTCGGCACGATGCCCGCGACGGCCGGCGACTTCTTCGGGGTCCGCAACGCCGGCGCGATCTACGGCCTGATGCTCGTCGGGTGGAGCCTCGGCGGGGTCATCGGCCCGCTGATCGCCGCCGCGCTGATCGGCGAGGAGAAGGCCTACACCGTCGCCTACACCACCATCGGGATCATCGCGCTCGCCTCGGTGGCGCTCACCTTCGTCACCAAGGTGCCCGCCGGACGTCGGGCGGCGCAGGACTGACCTGACAGACTGCGGGCATGGCGACCGGCGGCACCACCACGCGCGAGCGCATCGTCGCGGCCGCCGTCGCGATGACCACCTCGTCGGGCTGGGCCGCGGTCACCATGGCCCGCCTCGCGGAGGAGGCCGGGGTCAGCCGCCAGACGGTCTACAACGAGGTCGGCTCGAAGACCGCCCTGGCCGAGACGATGATCCTCGAGGAGCTCGCGCGCTTCCTCGGTGTCGTCGAGCGGGCCTTCGAGGAGGAGCCGGACGACCTCACCCACGCCATCGAGCGCGCCGTCTGCGACGTGCTCACCTACGCCCGCGCCAACAAGCTGCTCCACGCGGTCGTCAGCGCGACGCACGGCGCGGACACCGAGCTCCTCCCGCTGCTGACCACCAACGCCGGATCCCTGCTCGGCGCGGCCAAGGAGGTCGTCAGCGCCCGCGTCGCGCCGTACGCCCCGGGCATCGACGCCGAGCACCTCGACCCCGCCATCGACATGGTCGTGCGCGTGGTGCTCAGCCACGTCATGCAGCCCTCCTCCTCCCCCGAGCAGACCGGCGCCGACATCGCCTGGCTCGCCGGGCGCGTGCTGGGCGGCTGAGCTGTGCCTGTTGGCGCTCGCTCCGCTCGCGCGTGCTCGACGCCCCTGAAGACGTCGTCTTCCCTCCTCGCTCCCGAGCTGCCTCGCTGCGCTCGTCGCGCTCGCTCGCTCGTCAGTCCAGACGTCGTCGGGCGCCGAGCGCGTGGGCTGAGGAAGCCAGGGCGACCCGGGATTGCATTGATCTCGATTCAATCCGCAATGGCCGGGCCCGGAACATCTCTGGCCGGTGTTTCGTCGCGGCGCGCCCGGGAGTGCAGGAGGAGGGTTGCGAGCGGAGGAGCGAAGCGGGGGAGCTCGCAACAACGACGACGAACGAGCGGGTCACGAGCGCCGCGACACGCGCCGGAGCGAAGCGGAGGCGCCAGATGAGCACAGTCGCGTGGGGGACGTCGACGGGGCGGGCGATCGTGGCGGCGGCGACCCTGGGGTCGGGGCTGACGCTGCTGGACGGCACGGTGGTCAACGTCGCGCTGCGCACGATGGGCACCGACCTCGACGCGTCGCTGTCGCAGCTGCAGTGGATCACCAACGGCTACTTCCTGTCGCTGGCCTCGCTGATCCTGCTCGGTGGTGCGCTGGGTGACCGGCTCGGCCGGCGGCGGGTGTTCGTCATCGGCACGATCTGGTTCGCCCTGGCCTCGCTGGCGTGCGGCCTCGCGCCGACCGCGGAGGTGCTGATCGTGGCGCGGGTGCTGCAGGGCATCGGCGGCGCACTGCTGACGCCGGGAAGCCTGGCGATGATCCAAGGTGCGTTCCGTGCCGAGGACCGCAGCCGCGCGATCGGCGCGTGGTCAGGCCTCGGCGGCATCGCGGCCGCGCTCGGCCCGCTGATCGGTGGGCTGCTGGTCGACCACGCCTCGTGGCGCTGGATCTTCCTGATCAACCTGCCCCTCGCGGCGATCACGGTCTGGCTGGCGCAGCGCTGGGTGCCGGAGACCCGGGACCCACGCGCCCACGGACGTTTCGACCTCGCCGGGGCGGCCCTCGCCTCCCTCGCGCTCGCCGGCACGACGTGGGCGCTGACCGACGCGGGCGGTCCCGCGACGTGGTGGGCCGCCGCGCTCGGCGTCCTGGCCGCGGTCGGCTTCGTCGCCGTCGAGCGCCGGGTGCCCGAGCCGATGGTGCAGCTCGGCCTCTTCGCCGACCGCACCTTCAGCGCCGCCAACGCGATGACCCTCCTCGTCTACGCCGCCCTCGGCGCGATCCTGTTCTTCCTGGTCCTCCAGCTCCAGACCGTTGGCGGCTACAACGCCCTCGAGGCCGGGCTCGCCACGTTGCCCATCACCGCCTGCATGCTCCTGCTGGCCGCCCGAGGAGGAGCGCTGGGCGAGCGCATCGGACCGCGCATCCCGATGACGTTCGGGCCCGCCGTGATGGCGGTCGGCACGTTCTGGCTGCTGGCCGTCGGCCCCGGCGTGACGTGGTGGCGCGACGTGCTGCCCGGCCTCACCGTGTTCGGGCTGGGCCTCGCGCTGATGGTCGCCCCGCTCACCGCGACCGTGCTCGCCGCCGCGCCCGACGAGGTCGCCGGCACCGCCAGTGGGATCAACAACGCCGTGGCCCGTGCGGGCTCGCTGCTCGCGGTCGCCGCACTGCCCGTCGCGGTCGGCCTCGGCGGCGACGACTACCGCGACCCGGCGCGCTTCGACGCGGCGTACGCCACCGCGATGATCGCCTGCGCCGTGCTGCTCCTCGTGGGCGGGCTGATCTCCTGGATCACGATCCCGCACCGGCTCCACCCAGCCCGGACCTAGGAATGCGGGTCACGACCTAGGGTCTCCCCATGCGGGTACGACGACGGGGCACGGTCGCGGCGACCGCTGCGCTCGCCGTGCTGCTGGGCGCGTGCAGCGAGCCGGCGGCGACGGACCCCGACCCGTCGCCCGCCTCCGGACCGAGCGCGACCGGGACGCCGTCCGAGGACCCGAGCACGCCGGTGGCGGACCCGGAGCACGCCGTCGACCCGCCCGGGAAGCGCAAGGGCCGGCTCTGGAGCGCCGACATCCTCGTCCAGTGGGACCAGGCCCTCGACGCCTCGACCATCAAGCGGATCGAGAAGCTGGAGGGCGTCGCCCACACCGAGCGGATCGGCCTCGGCCAGGTCTCGCTGGAGAACAGGGTGCTGACCGTCGCATCGGTGGACCCGGCCGCCTACCGCCTCTTCACCCGCGCGGACGTCGCCGACTTCCAGGAGGCCTGGGACCGGGTCGCCGGCGGCGAGATGGCGACCGACGAGAAGGTCGCCAAGCGCCTCGCCGACGACGACGGGATGATCCGGCTGGGCTCGGACGACGACGCGCCCAGCCTGCACGTGGGGGCGTACACCCCCCAGATCCCGACGATCGACATGGTCGTCAACACGGCGTGGGCCGAGGACATCGAGATGGCCACCGACAACGGGCTGCTCATCTCCACCGACGACATCTCCCCGGCCTCCATCCGCAAGCCGCTGGAGAAGCTGGTCGGCAAGGACGCGTCGGTGCAGATGCTCGACATCGCGTCGCAGCTCGGCCTCGACCCCGAGGCGCGACTGACCGCGATCCCGACCGGAGGCACCCTCGGCAGCGTGGTCGGCACCTTCCGCTACCGCGTCATCGGCGGCGGTCGCATCGCGCCCGACCCGGCCTGGGTCGCGGCCAACATCCGCACCGAGGTGGTGCCGATCCTCGGCAGCGTGACGTGCCACAAGGACCTGTTCCCCCAGCTGCGTGCCGCGCTGCTCGAGGTGCAGCAGCTGGGGCTGGCCGACGAGATCCACCCGGGCGAGTACGCCGGCTGCTACTACCCGCGGTTCATCGCCAACACCACGACGCTGTCCAACCACTCCTTCGGCCTCGCGCTCGACCTCAACGTGCCGGGCAACCAGCGCGGCACGGTGGGGGAGATGAACCGCGCCGTCGTGTCGGTGTTCAAGACCTGGGGCTTCGCCTGGGGCGGCGACTGGCGCTGGACCGACCCGATGCACTTCGAGCTCGCCGAGGTCAAGCGGGTGGGGTGAGCCCGATCGCTAGGGTCGCCCCCATGAAGGCAGTCCAGGTCGTCACGCTCACCGGTCCGTCCGACGTCGAGGTGCGCGAGGTGGACCCGCCGCGGCCGGGACACCACGACGTGCTGGTGGAGGTGCACAGCGTCGGGGTGTCCTTCCCGGACCTGCTGCTGAGCCGGGGCGAGTACCAGTTCAAGCCCGAGCCGCCGTTCACCCTCGGCGTCGACTTCGCGGGCGTCGTCCTCGACCCGGGCTCGCCGGAGTCCAGCGGCTTCCGCGTCGGCCAGCGGGTCGCCGGGGTCAACCTCAACGGCGGCGCCGCGGAGCAGGTCGCGAACCCGGCGATCTTCACGTTCGCGCTGCCCGACGAGCTGTCGTACGACGAGGGCGCCGCGATCCCGATGAACTACCTCACCGCCCTCTTCGCGCTCGAGGAGCGCGGCGGCCTGCGTGAGGGCGAGACCGTGCTCGTCCACGGCGCGGCCGGTGGCGTCGGCACGGCCACCCTCCAGGTCGCGAAGGGTCTCGGCGCGCGCACCATCGCGGTCGTCAGCACCGAGGAGAAGGCGGCCTTCGCGCTCGCCGCCGGAGCGGACGAGGCGGTCGTCGGGCCCGACTTCAAGGACCGCGTGAAGGAGCTCACGGGCGGTCGCGGCGTCGAGGTCGTCCTCGACGTGGTCGGCGGCGACGCCTTCACCGACTCCCTGCGCTGCCTGGCCGAGCAGGGCCGGATCCTCGTGGTCGGCTTCGCGGCCGGCCAGGGCATCCCCGAGGTCAAGGTCAACCGGCTGCTGCTGAACAACACCGACGTGCGTGGGGTGGGCTGGGGCGCCTACGCGATGACCAGGCCGGGCTACATGCAGAAGCAGTGGCACCGCCTCGAGCCGATGTTCGCCTCGGGCGTGGTCAAGCCGCCGATCGGCGCGACGTACGACCTCGGCGGCTTCGGCCAGGCGCTCGTCGACATGGACGAGCGCCGCACCCTGGGCAAGTCGGTCGTGCGGGTCAGGTGACTCCCCGCGCCGGCAGTGACGTTCGGCAAGTCCGTCGTGCGGGTGCGCTGACGCTCAGCGTCGGACGGTCAGCGCGACCTTGGCGTCGTCGTAGCCCCGCTTGCGCGCCGTGGCCGCGACACGTCCGGGCCGCATGCCGGCGAAGCGGATCGTGCACCTCCCGGAGCTGGCGGTCGTGCAGCGTCGGCCGGCGGCCTTCACCTTCGCCCCCGACACCTTGCCGTCGACGTCGGTGACCTTGAAGACGACCGACTGGGAACGGCCGCTGCCCCACCTGCGGGGGGTCGCCCGGAGCACCATCTGCGCCGCGACCGAGCGCGCCATCAGCCGTGTCGGCTCGCCGGACTCGTTGGCGACGAGCAGCACCTCGGCACGCAGCGCGGTCGAGGCCGACACCGAGACGCCGAAGCTGGAGTACACGTCGGGCAGGACAGTGGGTCGACGGTCGACGGCCCAGCCTCGGGCCGCGACCCTCGAGGCCCGCGGGTCGTAGCCGATGGGGCCGGCCGAGACGACCCACAGGTGCCCGTCGGGAAGCACGGCGAGCTCGGGCGCGCTGGCACCCTTCATGCCCGGCACGCGGTGGGTGCGGTTGGCCAGCACGTCCCACAGCACGACCTGGTCGTTCAGCATGTACGCCGCCACCGGGCCGACGCCGGGCCGGTCGACCACGGCCATCGGTTGCCCGGGGTTCGTGTAGCCACCCGGCGCGCGGACCGGCGCGCCGAGCGACGGCCACACCTGCCGGGCGAAGATCCCGCCGGCCCGCACGCTCTGGTAGAGCACCCACACTGCCGAGCCGCTTCCGACGAGCTGGGCGGCCATCGCGTCGTGGTCGGTGAACTCGGCGTTGGTCGTGGTCGGCTCGGCGGCCTCGGGGATGGCGCCGACGTGCCAGTGGAACCCGCCGGTGTCGCCGTAGCCGCCGAGGACGCTGCCGTCCGGCAGGTTCGCGAACGTGCTGCCACCCCCGCTGGCGTCGCTGACCGCGAGCACCTCGCGGGGCACCACCCACGTGGCCCCGCCGTCGGCCGAGACCGCGGAGTAGACGCCGCGATAGGTGAAGAAGTCGGCCGTGTTGCCGTCGACGGTGCCCCGGAAGGACATCCGCAGGCGACCGGCTGCGTCCACCTCGAGGTCCACCGGCGTGCTCAGCTGCGACCACGCCGTCGGCAGCACGCGGGTGACCGGGCCCTGTCCACCACGTCGGTCGATGGTGGTGTGGAGGTAGTTGGCCCCGGCGCCCTCGTCGACGATCCACACGACGTGCTGGAGGCCGTCGGCGGTGCGTACGGCGCTCGCCTGGGCGTAGTTGGGCGAGGAGCTCGGGGCGAGGGCGGTCCAGCTCCGCGCGGTCACCCGCGGCTCGGCCCGGAGGGAGTGACCCGGAGGTGCGGCGAGCGCGACGGTCACGGAGGCGGCGAGCAGTGAAGCGGCGAGCGTGCGGGTGCGTACGAACACGTGTCCTCCCGGTGGCAGGTCGAGTGACGCACAGCCTTCACCCATTCGGGTGAGTCGGCACGGGTGCTGGCACGTGGTCTGGACCGGTGGGTCGGCGCCGGGGGTGGGGGCGCGGGGTTAGGGTCGGGCGCGTGACGATCCTCGACTCCGCCCGCGAGGGCATGAACCCCGACATCCGCCCCCAGGACGACCTCTTCGGGCACGTCAACGGACGGTGGCTCGAGGAGACCGAGATCCCGTCGGACAAGTCGAGCTGGGGCGCCTTCATCGCGCTCGCCGACGCCGCCGAGCAGCAGGTGCGCGACATCATCACCGAGCTCGCCGACCGGCCCGCCGACGAGCTCGACGACGACGAGCGCAAGATCGGCGACCTCTACGCGTCGTTCATGGACACCGACACCATCCAGGCCAAGGGCCTGCGACCGATCAAGGGCCTGCTCGACCGGGCCCACCGGATCTCCGACCTCCAGGAGCTCGCGGCCTTCCTCGGCATGTTCGAGCGCATCGGGGGCCCGGGGCTGTTCGGCTCCTACATCACCCCGGACCGCGCCGACGCCTCGCGCAACATCGTCTACCTCGCCCAGGGCGGCCTCGGCCTGCCCGACGAGTCCTACTACGACGACGAGAAGTTCGCCGAGATCCGCGCCAAGTACGTCGACTACCTCACGCAGCTGCTCACCCTCAGCGGCCACGACGACCCGGCCGCTGCCGCGGCGGCGGTGCTCGCCTACGAGACCCGCCTGGCCGAGGGCCACTGGGAGGCAGCCGAGACGCGCGACGTCCAGAAGACCACCAACCACAAGAGCCTCGAGGAGCTGCAGGCGCTCTGCCCGGCCTTCGACTGGGTCACCTACGTCACCGCGCTCGGCGGCACCGAGGAGACGCTGCGCACCACGATCGTGATGCAGCCCGACTTCTTCTCGCACCTGTCCTCGGTGCTCGACGAGACGCCGATCGAGACCTGGCGCGACATCCTGCACGCCCGGATCGTGCGCAGCTCGGCGCCCTACCTCCCCGAGGAGTTCGTCCAGGCCAACTTCGACTTCTACGGCCGCACCCTCAACGGCACGCCGGAGCTGCGTGCGCGCTGGAAGCGCGGCGTCGACTTCGTCGAGGGCGCCATCGGCGAGGCGGTCGGCAAGGTCTACGTCTCACGCCACTTCCCGCCGGCGTCGAAGCAGATGATGGACGAGCTGGTCGCCAACCTGGTGACCGCCTACCGCCGCTCCATCGAGGCGCTGGACTGGATGGGTGAGGACACCAAGCAGAAGGCCTATGACAAGCTCGACCGGTTCTACCCCAAGATCGGCTACCCGACGGAGTTCCGCGACTACTCCGCGCTGAGCGTCTCCGCCGACGACCTGCTCGGCAACGTCGCCTCCGCGTCCTCCTTCGAGACCGACCGGCAGCTGGAGAAGGTCGGCCAGCCGGTCGACCGCGACGAGTGGCTGATGCTCCCGCAGACCGTCAACGCCTACTACCACCCGGGCACCAACGAGATCTGCTTCCCGGCCGCCATCCTCCAGCCGCCGTTCTTCAGCCCCGACGCCGACGAGGCCGAGAACTACGGCGGCATCGGCGCCGTCATCGGCCACGAGATCGGCCACGGCTTCGACGACCAGGGCGCCCAGTACGACGGCGACGGCAACCTGCACGACTGGTGGACCGCCGACGACAAGTCGGCCTTCGAGGCCAAGTCGCAGGCCTTGGTGAAGCAGTACGACGCCTTCGAGCCGCGCAGCCTTCCCGGCGAGCACGTCAACGGCAGCCTCACGGTCGGCGAGAACATCGGCGACCTCGGCGGCCTGACGATCGCCTACAAGGCCTACCTGATCAGCCGCGGGGGCGAGGCGACCGTCGAGGAGCGGCGCACGCTGTTCCTGAACTGGGCCCACGTGTGGCGCACCAAGCGCCGCAAGGAGCAGGAGCTCCAGTACCTCACCATCGACCCGCACAGCCCGGCCGAGTTCCGCGCCAACATCGTGCGCAACCTCGACGAGTTCCACGAGGTCTTCGAGACCCGACCCGGCGACGGGCTCTGGCTCGAGCCGGAGGGCCGCGTCCGGATCTGGTGACCGGCGCCGAGTAGGGCCCTTCGCCCCCTCGCGGACAGCCCGTCCGCTCCGTACGATGGAGCATGGTCAGGAGAGAAGCCCACATCAGCGGCGGGATCGTGGTCGGGCACGACGGCTCGCGAGCATCGGGTGTCGTCGTGCGTCGCGCCGCCGACCTCGCCCAGCGGCTCGGCGTCACGCTCCACGTCGTCCGGGTGTGGAACCTCGCGACCGCGCCGCGACCCGACTCGATGGTCGGCGGCTACGTCCCGCCCTTCGCGGAGTTCGAGGCGGCGGTGGTGGCTGACCTCAAGGCCGACTGCGCGGCGGCCGGGCTCTCCGACGACCTCGACCTCCAGCTCTACGCCCTGCGCGGCCAGACGACCGAGTGCCTCGTCTCGGCAGCGGCCGGCGCCGAGATGCTCGTGGTCGGCACGCGGGGAGCGGGCGGCTTCAAGGGCCTCCGGTTCGGCTCGACGGCCACCCAGGTCGTACGCCACTCGCCGGTCCCGGTGCTGGTGGTGCCCAACGCCGCGGACTGACCGAGCGCGGCTTGCGCGACGGGACCGCCGGGGTTGTTGAATGTCTCGCGTGACATTGCCGGGACACGACCAGTCGACCTACCGGCTCCGGATGGAGTGGGGGCCCACGGGCGCCGAGGCGGTTCCCGCGGACTACGCCGTCGTCGTCGACGTGCTGTCCTTCACCACCACGCTGAGCGTGGCGGTCGAGCGGGGCATCGAGGTCTTCCCCTACCGCTGGCGTGACGCCCGCGCCGCCGAGCACGCGATGCGCCACGGCGCGACCCTGGCGGTCGGCCGCTTCGAGGCGCTGTCGCGACCCGGCGCCCGGCACGTCTCGCTCTCGCCCGCCAGCCTGTCCGAGGTCGAGGGCGTCGAGCGCCTGGTGCTGCCCTCGCCCAACGGCTCGACCATCGCCTTCGCGCTCGCCGAGTCCGGGGCCCAGGTCGTCGGTGCGTGCCTGCGCAACGCCGCCGCCGTCGCCCGGTGGCTAGCCCCCAAGGTGGCCGGCGGCGCCAGCGTGGTCGTCGTACCCGCGGGGGAGCGGTGGCACGACGACACCCTCCGTCCGGCGGTCGAGGACCTGTGGGGCGCGGGCGCGGTGCTGGCCGGTCTCGTCGGTGAGGTGCCCGACGTGGTGACGAGCCCCGAGGTGCGGATGGCGGTCGCGGCCTGGCAGGCGGCCACGATGCCGGTGGACCTGCTGGCCTGCGCGAGCGGGCGCGAGCTGGTCGAGGCCGGGTTCGTGGCCGACGTCGAGATCGCGGCGCACCAGGACGTGAGCGAGGTCGTCCCGGTGCTGGCGGGGGAGTCCTTCCGCGACGCGGTGGAGCCCGACCCGCCCGGCCCGAGGCTGCGGCGCGTCGGGTCCTGAGGCAAAACCTGACCGTTCGGTCTGGTCGCGGGACCCCGGGCGTCCCTAGGGTGTGATGGCGGTCACACTCGGGTGACCCGTTCTCTCGGAGGTCTTCGACGATGAAGCGCACGTCTGCACGCCTGGCGGTCCTCGCCTCCGCCCTGGTGGGCCTGCTCAGCCCCCTGCTCCTCCAGCCCGCCCAGGCAGCCGTCCCGGTCTACGTCGCCCTCGGCGACTCCTACGCCTCCGGCACCGGCACCCGGACCTACCTCAGCGACGGCACCACCTGCCAGCGCTCGACCAGGGCCTATCCGAGCCTGATCGCCGCCGCCCGCGGGTACGACCTCAACTTCCGTGCCTGCTCCGGTGCGCGCATCGGCGACGTCACCAGCACGCAGCTCAGCGCGCTGACCACCGCCACCACCTACGTCACGATCTCGGTCGGCGGCAACGACGCCGGCTTCGCCGACGTGCTCACCGAGTGCGCGCTGACGGGCTGGGCGAGCAACTGCAACGGCAAGATCAACACCGCGCAGACCTACATCAACACGACGCTGCCGTCGGCGCTCTCGACGCTCTACGCCGGCATCCGCAGCCGGGCGCCGTACGCCAAGGTCGTGGTCGTGGGCTACCCCCGCATCTTCAACGGCGAGGACTGCAACGCCCTCACCTGGTTCTCCCCCGACGAGGAGGCGCGGCTGAACCAGACGGCCGACCTCATCAACTCCCGCACCGCCTCCGCAGCCGCCGCGGCCGGGTTCAGCTTCGCCAACCCGACCAGCGCCTTCGTCGGCCACGCGGTGTGCGACGACCAGGAGTACCTCAACGGCCTCTCCTACCCGGTGTCCGAGAGCTACCACCCGAACGTGCTCGGCCACTCCAACGGCTACACGCCCGTCGTCAGCTCGACCGTGGGCGGCGCCTTCGCGGTCACGGCCAAGGTCCGGGCCGCCGCTGCCGCCTCCGCGCGCAGCCAGGCCGCGCTGCAGCGCCAGTACGCCGCCGCCGACCGCCGCATCACCCCGGAGTCGTTCGTCGCCCCCGACCTGACCTCGCCGGAGGTCCGCCGGGCGGCCCGCAAGGCCGGGATCGACCTCGACGCGTTCATCGCCCGCAGCCAGCGGCGCTGACCTCCCGCCCCGCTGGTCGAGGGACGGACGACGTCCTCGTGACGAGACCCTCGACCAGCGACCTGTGGAGGACCAGCACGCCGCGTCGGTGGCGGTTGGTAGACAGGGGGCATGACCAGCACCAGCGGCACCGCCGTGACCGACGACGTACGCCACGCCGCGCGCGAGTCCGCCGAGCGCCACCTCCGTGCCCTGGTGGGGCGCGACGACGCCAGCCTCCGCGAGGACCAGTGGCACGCGATCGAGGCGCTGGCCGTCGACCACCGCCGGGCGTTGGTCGTGCAGCGCACCGGGTGGGGCAAGTCGGCCGTCTACTTCGTGGCCACCCGGCTGCTGCGCGAGGCAGGCGCCGGCCCGACCGTCATCGTCAGCCCGCTCCTCGCGCTGATGCGCAACCAGATCGCCGCGGCCGAGCGCGCCGGCATCCGGGCGGTGACGATCAACTCCACCAACATCGACCAGTGGCAGCCGATCCACGACCAGATCCACGCCGGTGAGGTCGACGTCCTGCTGGTCAGCCCCGAGCGGCTCAACAACCCCGGCTTCCGAGACGAGGTGCTGCCCCGCCTCGCCGCCACCTGCGGCCTGCTCGTCGTCGACGAGGCCCACTGCATCTCCGACTGGGGCCACGACTTCCGCCCCGACTACCGCCGCCTCCGCACGCTCCTCGCCGAGCTCCCCTCCGGGATCCCGGTGCTCGCCACGACGGCGACGGCCAACCAGCGTGTGACCGACGACGTCGCCGAGCAGCTGGGGGTCCACGCCTCCGCGGCCGCCGACGCCGACGCGCAGGTGCTCGTGCAGCGCGGCACCCTCGACCGGGAGTCGCTCCGGCTGGGCGTGGTGCAGCTGAAGACACCCGAGCAGCGCCTGGCCTGGCTCGCCGACCACCTCGCCGAGCAGCCCGGCTCCGGCATCGTGTACTGCCTGACCGTCGCCGCGACCCAGGAGGTCGCCGGATACCTCCGCGACCGCGGCCTGGAGGTCGCCGCCTACTCCGGCCAGACCGAGGCCGACGAGCGCCACGCCCTCGAGCAGGCGCTCGTCGACGGCCGGGTCAAGGCCCTCGTCGCCACGAGCGCCCTCGGCATGGGCTTCGACGCCAGCCTCGGCTTCGTCATCAACCTCGGCGCACCGTCGTCCCCGGTCGCCTACTACCAGCAGGTCGGCCGCGCCGGCCGCGGCACGGACGACGCGACCGTCGTGCTGCTGCCGCAGATCGAGGACCGCGACATCTGGGCCTACTTCGCCTCGCTCGGCTTCCCCCGCGAGGAGCAGGTCCGCGACACCCTGGCCGCGCTGGCCGAGTCCGACCGCCCGCTGTCCACCGCCACCCTCGAGACGCGGGTGGAGCTCGGCCGCAACCGCCTGGAGTCGATGCTCAAGGTGCTCGACGTCGACGGTGCCGTGCAGCGCGTCCAGGGCGGCTGGGTCGCCACCGGGAGGCCGTGGGCCTACGACGCCGAGCGCTACGCCCGCGTCGCCGAGGCGCGCGAGCGCGAGCAGCAGGCGATGCTGGGCTACCTCCGCACCACCGAGTGCCGGATGCGCTACCTCCGCGAGCAGCTCGACGACCCCGACGCCGCCGACTGCGGCCGGTGCGACAACTGCGGTGGTCTCACGCTGTCGACGTCGGTGAGCGACGCGGCCGTCGCCGAGGCCGGCGAGCGGCTCTCCCGGCCCGGCGTCGTCCTCGAGCCGCGCCGGATGTGGCCGACCGCGCTCGCCAACCTCGGCCTCGACCTCAAGGGCAAGATCGCCGACGCCGCCGAGCCCGGTCGGGTGGTCGCCCGGCTGACCGACCTCGGGCACGGCCAGGCGCTGCGTGCCCTCTTCCGCGAGGACACCCCGGACGGCCCGGTCCCGCCCGGCCTCGCCCAGGCCGTGATGGACGTGATGAAGGACTGGTCGTCCGAGTGGACGTCGCGCCCCGACGCGATCGTCGTGGTCGAGTCGGCCACCCGGCCCACCCTCACCCGCGACCTCGCCGACGGGCTCTCCCGCGTCATGCAGGTCCCGGTCGTCGGCGCGTGGGCGATCCGCGACGACTCCGTCCCGCCGCGGGCCGGCCAGTCCAACTCGGCGCAGCGCGTCGCCGCCGTACGCCGCCGGGGCGGGCTCGACGCCGACGTCCCCCCGGGGGCGACGGTGCTGCTCGTCGACGACCAGGTCGCCACCGGCTGGACCCTGACCGTCGCCGCCGCGGAGATCCGCGCGGCCGGCGCGGGCGCCGTCCTCCCGCTCGCCCTCGCCTCCCAGGGCTGACCCCGCCCCAGGGCCCGCCGCGCCCGTGCCACGTCCGCCCGGCGAATCGTCGGCCGGACCTCGCCACCACGCGAGACGACCCGGGGAGCGAGATCGGCGTGAGAACGTGGAGGATCCGAGCCATCGGGTGACCCGGATGTTCCACGATCCGTCGGCAGTCCTCGGTTATCCGGGATCGGGGGCCGGGGGTTCCTTCATCCGAAGTCGAGCTGATGGGGTCGGGTACGGATGACGGATCGGGGGGCCGGGGGTTCCGTCATGCGAAGTCGAGCCGATGGGGTCGGGTACGGATGACGGACGGCACGCGCAGCCGTCAGGAGCCGTCGTCCAACGGCCGGGCGTGCAGCCGCCGGGTCAGCAGCCGCCGCTCGGCGTCGTTGCCGGTGAGCCCGAGCGCCCGGCGGTTCGCGGCGTCGGCCTCCTCGTCGCGACCGACGGCGGTCAGGAGCTGGGCCCGGGTCGCGTGGAAGAGGTGGTAGCCCGCGAGCGGCTCGGCGAGGGTCTCCAGCCGGCGCAGCGCGTCCTCCGGCCCGGCGACCTGGGCGTGGGCGACGACCTGGTTGAGCCGCACGACGGGCGAGGCGTCGTACCTCGCGAGCTCCTCGTAGAGCAGCGAGATCTGCAGCCAGTCGGTCTCCGCCCAGCTCGCGCCGGTGGCGTGCACCGCGGCGATCGCCGCCTGGAGCTGGTACGCCCCCGGCCGGCGCAGCGACGCCGCCCGCTCGATCATCCGCTCGCCCTCGGCGATCGCCTCGTGGTCCCACAGGCGGCGGTCCTGGTCGCGCAGCAGCACGAGCTCGCCGTCGGCGAAGCGTGCCCGGGTGCGCGCGTGCTGGATGGTCAGCAGCGCGGCCAGCCCCCACGCCTCCGCCTGGTCGGGCAGCGCCGTCGCGACGACGCCCGCCAGCCAGACCGCGTCGGCCGCCAGGTCGCGGTCCTGGCTGGGCCCCGTCGACGACACGAAGCCCTCGTTGAACATCACGTAGACGACCGCCAGCACGTCGGCCAACCGGTCGGCCCGCTGCGACTCCGGCGGCACGGTCAGCGCGATGCCGGCCGAGACGATCTTGCGCTTGGCCCGGACGACACGCTGCGCCAGCGTGGTCTCGTTGACCAGGAACGCGCGGGCGATCTGCGGCGTGGTGAGGCCGACGACCGCGCGCAGGGTCAGCGCGAGGCGGGCCTCGGGCGCCAGCGCCGGGTGGCAGCAGGCGAACAGCAGCGCCAGCCGGTCGTCGGTGTCCTCGCCCGGACCGTGGGCGGGCGGCTCGGCGCGGAGGGCGAGGGCGCGCTGGCGGTCGCGCACCCGCAGCGCGTCCATCGCGTTGCGGGTGGCGGCCACGTGCAGCCAGGCGCCCGGTCGGTCCGGCGGGCCGTCGCGGCGCCACGACGCCAGCGCCTCGACGACCGCACCCTGCACGGCCTCCTCGGCCAGGTCGAAGTCACCGAACCGCCGGGAGAGCCGGGCGACCAGCGGGCCGGCCTCCTCGCGGAGCGTCCGGGCGAGGAGGCCGTCCGTGGTGGTCATCGGTGGACCCCTGCGGGCCGGCTCACTCGAACTGCGAGTAGTCCTCGACCATCGGGCGGATCTCGACGGCCACGCCCGGGAGGTCGAGCATCGGCCACGTCTTCACCACGGCGATGGCGGCGTCCATGTCGGGAACGTCGATGACGCTGAAGCCGCCGATCACCTCCTTGGCCTCGTTGAACGGCCCGTCGACGACGACCGCGCCGTCCGACCCGTGCTTGACGGTGGTCGCGGTCTCCACGCCCAGCAGCTCGGCGCCGGAGTCGGCCATCACGCCGGCGTTCTCCCCGAACCACTCGTAGACCCGCTTGTAGACCGCCTGCGCGGCCTCCGGGTCGGTGGACGCGTCCAGGTCGGGGCGCGAGGTGTACATCAGGACGTACTTCATGGTGGTGCCTCTCGTGCGGGGGCCCCGTGGTCCGGGGCCGCTCATCACCTCGTCGCCGCTCGCCGCCGGAAATCGACAGCCCGCGGAGAACTTCTCGACATCATCGCGCGGACGGGCCCGCGGCGGGACCCCACGCGGTCGTCAGCGCGCGAACCGCACGGCCTGCCGGAAGTAGTCACGCTCGAGCTCACCGTCGAGCAGCTCGGGCCGTGCGGCGACCTCCGCCTCGAGGCGCCGCAGGAGCGGCTGCAGCGAGTCGACGTACAGGCGGGACACGAGGACCTTGCCGCGACCGGTGCGCATCGGGCCACTGAGGAGGATCTTCTCCCTCGGCATGAGGTTGCCGCTGTTGCCGGTGAAGCGCACCGTGACCGCGGTCAGGTCGGCGAAGGCGAGCTGCTGACGGAGCTCGCCGCCCGAGACCACCGACACCGCCTCCTCCGAGACGTAGGTGTGGCGCGAGGAGATGCTCCGCGCGATCAGCAGGGGCGCGACGACGAGCAGGAGCGCCATGACCGCCGTCATCGCCCAGGCGCCGAGTGCCGCGCTCCCCGACTCGCTCCTCGCCGTGAGTGCGGTGCGCACGACCGGCACCGCGAAGAACAAGGTGGCGAGGTGCAGCACCCGCACGTAGGTGCGGCGCTGCGTCAGCTCCGTCCCGAGTCCGTCCATGTGTCGCAGCATAGGTTCGTACGACGGATCGGCGACGGACGACGACGGCCCGCCCTCCAGCAGGAGGACGGGCCGTCAGTGCGTCGGAGGCCGTGGCGTCAGTGGCCCATCATCGCGGTCGGGTCGACCGGCGCCAGCTTCTTGCGCGGCAGGAAGAACGCCGGGATGAGGCAGCACGCCACCAGGACCGTCGCCACGATGAAGACGGTGGCGAACGCGTCGGCGAGCTGGCTGGTCGCGAGCGACTCCAGGTTGCCGAGCTGGTCGGGCGTGAGGCCGAACTTCTCCATGACCGCGGCGACGGCGGACCGGTCGTCACCGGCCTCGGCGAGCGCCTGCCCGGCGGCGACGAACCGCGAGTCCTTGATCTCGTTGGTGAGGATCACCGAGAACAGCGCCGTACCGATCGACGCGGCCACCTGCTGCGTGATGTTCAGCAGGGTCGAGCCGCGGGCCACGTTGTGCGCGGTGAGCGTCGCGAGCGCGGCCGTCATGATCGGCATCATCGTGCCGCCCATGCCGAGGCCCATGATGAACAGCGCCCCGAGGATGTAGGCGTACGACGTGTCCGCGCCGATCTGGGTGAACATCGCCATGCCGACGGTGATCACGGTGATGCCGGTCAGGACGATCTTCCCGGGACCGATCTTGTCGGCCAGGATGCCGGCGATCGGCATGGTGATCATCGCGCCGACACCCTGCGGTGCGAGCAGCCAGCCGGTGAAGAGGGTGCCCTCGCCGCGGACCTGGATGAAGTAGAGCGGGAACAGCAGCGAGGCGCCGAAGAAGGCGATGGCGAAGAGCATCATCGCGATGATGGCGACCGTCATGTTCCGGTTCTTGAACAGGCGGAGCTCGACCAGCGGGTGGATGTTGCGCCTCGCCAGCGCCCACGGGACGAACGCCACGATCAGCACGGCGCCGATGACCATCGGGACGAGGACCTTGGCCGCCATCGCGGTGCCCTCCTCCGGGATCGAGCTGACGCCGTAGAGGAACGCGGCGAGACCGGGCGAGAGCAGGACCATGCCCAGCCAGTCGAAGGTCTCCGACGGCTCGACCTCGTCCTTGGGCAGCACGAACCAGGCATAGGCGATGGCGAGGATGCCGATCGGCAGGTTGATGAGGAAGATCCAGTGCCACGAGGCGCTCTCGATGAGCGCGCCACCGATGATGGGGCCGAAGATCGGGCCCAGCAGCATCGGGATGCCGAGGACGGCCATGACCCGGCCGACGCGCTCGGGGCCTGCGGCGTGGGTGAGGATCGTCATGCCGAGCGGCATCAACATGCCGCCGCCGAGGCCCTGCAGGACCCGGTAGATGACGAGCAGCTCGAGCGACGTCGCCGTCGCGCAGAGCACGGAGCCGGCGGTGAAGAGCGCGACCGCGATGAGGTAGAGCCGCTTGGTGCCGAACCGGTCGGCCGCCCAGCCGGTCAGCGGGATGACGCTGGCCAGGGCGAGGGTGTAGCCGGTCATCGTCCAGGCGACCTCGGCCGCGGTGGCGTCGAACTCCTCCTGGAAGGTGTTCAGGGCGACGGAGACGACCGTGATGTCGAGGATCGACATGATGGCGCCGAGGACGACGACGCCCGCCACCATCAGGACGCCCTTGTCGAGCTTGTCGGAGCTGTCCGGCTGGATCTCGCCGGGTGAGGTCTGGGTGCTGGTCACCGCACCACGGTATTGGTTGCACCGAACAACAAACGAATCCTTTTCGCCGGACCGCGGGCCACGGGACCTACGCGGGAACGCCGTCCAGGTCCTCGATGCGGGCCAGGCTGGGACCGCGGGTGGCCTGGAGGTCGCGGGCGCGGTCCTCGACCTCCCGCATCACCCGCAGCACGTTGCGGCAGGTCAGCTTGGCCAGGTCCGCCTCCGACCAGCCGCGCCCGGCGAGCGCACCGAGCAGCGCGGGGTAGGTGGAGACGTCCTCGAGACCGGTCGGTAGCACCTCGACCCCGTCGTAGTCGCCGCCGAGCCCCACGTGGTCGATGCCGGCGACCTCGCGGACGTGCTCGCAGTGGGCCACCACGTCGTCGAGGGTCGCGGTCGGTTGCGGGTGCTCGCGCGTCCACACGGCCTCGAAGGCCGCGAACCGGACGCCGTCCGCCTCCGGGACCCCCTCCGCGGCGGCCGCGGCGACCATCTCGCGGTGCCCGTCGGCGCAGGCGGCGTTCACGAACTTCGGCACGAAGGTCACCATGCACACGCCGTTGTTCGCAGCCGTCGCCTCGAGCACGTCATCAGGCACGTTGCGAGGGCTGTCGGTGACCGCGCGCGCGGAGCTGTGGCTGAAGATCACCGGCGCCTCCGTGACCGCCAGCGCGTCGCGCATGGTGTCGGCCGAGACGTGCGACAGGTCGACCATCATCCCGATCCGGTTCATCTCCCGCACCACCTCGCGGCCGAAGGCGGTGAGGCCCCCGGACACCGGCCGGTCGGTGGCGGAGTCCGCCCACGGCGTGTTCGCGTTGTGGGTCAGCGTCAGGTAGCGCACGCCGAGCTCGTGGAGCTGCCGCAGCGTGCCGAGCGAGCAGTTGATCGAGTGCCCGCCCTCGGCCCCGGCCAGCGACGCGATCCGGCCCGCGGCCCAGGCCTGCTCGACCTCGTCGGCGGTGGTGGCCCAGGCGAGCCGGTCGGCGTACGTCCGGGTGAGGTGGCGCGCGGCGTCGACCTGCTCCAGCGTCGCGCTGACGGCGTCGTCGCCGGTGAGCCGGGTCGGGACGTAGACCGACCAGAACTGCGCGCCCATCCCGCCCGCGCGCATCCGCGGCAGGTCGGTGTGGGTCGGTGTGCCGCCGGCGCCGACGTCGAGCCGGGCGAAGTCGTACGACGCCTGCACCCGCGCCTCCCACAGGAGGTCGTTGTGGCCGTCGACGACGGGGTGCGCGGCGAGCAGCGCCGTGATGTCCACCGGGGTCTCCATGAGCGGTGACGCTAGCAACCGGGAACTCCGTGTCGGTGCCACGCGTTAGCGTCCCTGTTGCCCGCTGTCCGAGCGAGCACGGAAGGGTGCCCTGCATGAGCCTTGTCCCGGTCACCGGTCCCGCCAGGCTGCTGGTGGGGGAGCCGCCCCGGGAGGGCTCGATCGAGTTCACCGACGACCGCCGCACGATCGTGATGCCGATCCGCGGCGCGCTCCCGGTGCTGGCGAAGGTGCGCGACCAGGACGGCCTCCACCCCTCGGTGGCCCTCCTCGCCGGCGCGTCGCTGCTCGGCCTGCAGCTCGTCGCCGCGGGTCGGTTCGCCCCGGACCCCGACGGTCGCCACTGGCAGGTCGCCGGCCTCGACGCCCACGACGAGCGCCGCATCTCCGAGCTCGCGCGCGCTCGCGCCCACGAGGGGTTCGACGAGGCCACGGCCGAGGGCACGGTCCGCGCCCTGCTCGACGCCGTCGCCGACACCGTGCCGCGCACCACGCCGGGCAGTGCCCGCCGGCACCGCGCGCCCGTCGCTCGTCCCGCGCCGCCGACGAGCCCCGACGACTTCAGCGACCAGCTCCAGCAGCGCATCGCGAGGCTGCGGGCCCGCGGGCGCGACGACCGGCCGCACCTGGTGTCGATCTCCTTCCGGGTCGAGGCCGACGAGGAGGAGCTGGTCGCGGGCGCGGTGCGCCTGGTCATGCAGGTGCACGCCGTCGACAACGCCGCCCACGTCGCCGACGCGGCCGAGCTCTGGGCCGACGCCGGGCCCGACGCCCGCCACGGCTTCGGCGAGCGCGCTCGCACCCACGCCGCCATCGCGCTGCGCTCGGCGGCCGACGCGTGGCCCGTCCTCGACCGGCTGCTCGACCTCCGGGTCCCCGACGAGATCACCCTCGACTCCGACGAGATCCTCTCGCTGCTCGACGAGGGCGCCGCCGCGCTCGACGAGGCGGGCCATCCCGTGCTCTGGCCGAAGTACCTCGACCGCGACGTGACCCAGCGCGTCGAGCTCGGTCGCCGGTCGCCGGCCGGGGCGCGCGACGAGGCGCTCCAGGACGGCCTGTTCGGACCGCAGGCACTCTTCGGCTTCGAGTGGCAGCTCTCGCTGCACGGCGAGGAGCTGACCGAGGAGGAGATGGACGAGCTGGCCCGCACGACCACACCGGTGATCCGGCTGCGCGACAACTGGATCGCCGTCGACTCCGGCGTCATCAAGCGCGCGCGCAAGCGGCTCATCCGCACCGTCACCCCGGTCCAGGCCCTCGCCGCGACGCTCACCGGCGTCGTCGACGTCGAGGACGTCCCCTACGAAGCGGTCGTCGGCGCGAGCCTGCTCAAGGTCCGTGACCGGCTGGAGGCGGCAGGCCGGACCGAACCCGTCGCCGTGCCCGACGCGCTGCAGGCCGACCTCCGCGACTACCAGCGCCACGGGCTGTCCTGGCTGGCCGAGCTCACCTCGCTCGGACTCGGCGCGTGCCTCGCCGACGACATGGGCCTCGGCAAGACGATCACCCTCATCGCGCTCCACCTCCACCGGGCGGAGGTCGGCAGGGGCGGACCGACGCTCGTGGTCTGCCCGGCGTCGCTGCTCGGCAACTGGGAGGCGGAGATCCGCCGCTTCGCGCCCGGAGTCGCCGTACGCCGCCACCACGGCAGCGCGCGCGACCTCGACGGGGTCGCGGACGGGTTCGTGCTCACGACCTACGGCACCATGCGCAACGACGCCGCCCTGCTCGCCGAGGTCGCGTGGGACCTCGTCGTCGCCGACGAGGCGCAGCACATCAAGAACTCCCGATCGGCTGCTGCCCGCGCGCTGCGCACCATCCCCGGCACCGCCCGCGTCGCGCTGACCGGCACGCCTGTCGAGAACGACCTCACCGAGCTCTGGTCCATCCTCGACTGGGCGATCCCCGGGCTGCTCGGCAGCCGCAACGCGTTCCGCAAGGTGTGGGCCGCGCCGATCGAGTCGGGCCTCGAGCCGACCAAGGCCCGGCAGTTCGCCGACCTGATCGGACCGTTCCTGCTGCGGAGGCGCAAGTCCGACCCCGGCATCGCCCCGGAGCTGCCGGCCAAGACCGAGACCGACCACGTCCTCGGCCTCACCCGCGAGCAGGTCGTGCTCTACGAGACGCTCGTGCGTGAGTCGATGCGCCGCATCGAGGAGGCCGACGAGGAGACCCGCCGCGGGCTCGTGCTCGCGCTGCTGACCGGGCTCAAGCAGATCTGCAACCACCCCGCCCACTTCCTGCGACAGGCCAACCCCAAGCTGCGTGGTCGCTCCGAGAAGCTCGAGCTCATCGACGAGCTCGTCGGCACCGTCGTGGCCGAGGACGGCGCGGTCCTCGTCTTCACCCAGTACGTCGCCATGGCGCGGCTCCTCGAGCGGCACCTCGCCACCACCGGCGTGCCCCACCAGCTCCTGCACGGCGGCACTCCCGTGCGTCAGCGCGACGCGATGGTGGCGCGCTTCCAGGCCGGCGAGGCGCCGGTGTTCCTCCTCTCGCTGAAGGCCGGCGGCACCGGCCTCAACCTCACCCGGGCCGACCACGTCATCCACTTCGACCGCTGGTGGAACCCCGCCGTCGAGGACCAGGCCACCGACCGCGCCTACCGGATCGGCCAGACCAGGCCCGTGCAGGTGCACCGCTTCATCACCCAGGGGACCATCGAGGAGCGGATCGCCGAGCTCCTCGCCCGCAAGCGCTCCCTCGCCGACGCCGTGCTGGCTCGCGGGGAGACGGCCCTCACCGAGCTCTCCAACGACGAGCTCCGCGACCTGGTCGCGCTGCGGACCACCGGAGACCGCCGGTGACCGGCACCACCCACCCCCGCCTCCCGCCGCGCCGCGGGGGCGGCGCCGGCACGTGGTGGAGCAAGGCCGTGCTCCGCGCGGTGGAGGAGGCCGCGTTCGGCGACAAGGAGCTGCGCGTGGGGCGCGCCCTCGCCCGGGCTGGTGCCGTCGGCGCGATCACGGTCGAGGACGGCCGCGCCGTGGCGGCGGTGACGGAGGGGCAGGACGCGTTCACCGTCGAGGTGACCGTGCCGGCCCTCGACGCCGGCGACGCCGCCGCGTTCACCGAGCTGGTCGCTGCCGAGTCCGGCCGGATCGGGGCCCTGCTCGCCGGCCAGCTCCCGCACTCGTTCGTCGAGTCGGTCGAGGAGGCGGGCGTCGAGCTGCTGCCGTACGGCGGCGAGCTGGGCGCGGCCTGCACGTGCGACTCCTGGCTCGACCCCTGCCCCCACGCGCTCGCGGTGTGGACGCAGCTCGCGTGGCTGATCCAGGGCGACCCGTTCGTGCTGACGCACCTGCGCGGGCTCTCGCGCGACCGGGTGCTGCGCGACCTGCACCGGTTGACCGGCCCCGGCACACCGGCCGGGGAGGTCGGTGGCCCCGACGAGGGGTCCGACGACGAGCCCGGCGACGAGCCCGGCGACGAGCCCGACGACATGGCCGTGGCGGAGGACGCCGCAGCCCGGGCGGCACGGCTGCTCGCGCAGCCGGCCGACTCCTGGTGAGCCGGGTCAGTCGGTCAGGCGGTCAGCGGGCCTCGGTCGTGGAGACCGGACGCGCTCCGAGCTCCTCGTCGAGGCGGAGCAGGCCGGGGCCGTCGTCGTCGATGAGCTTCACGCGGCCGACGATCTCGTTGACGGTCGCCTCCTCCTCGATCTGCTCCTCGAGGAACCAGTTGAGCAGGGGGCGGGAGTCGAGGTCACCCTCGGACTCGGCGAGGCGGTAGAGGTCGCGGATGGAGGCCGACACCTTCTCCTCGTGCGCCCGCGCCGCCTCGAAGGCGTCGAGCACCGACCCGACGATGACCACCGGGGCCGGGACCGCGCCGATGCGCGGGTGGTTGTCGCGGTCGGCGACGTGGTCGATGAACTTGTTGGCGTGGACGATCTCCTCGTCGGCCTGGTGGCGCAGCCACGCGGCCATGCCGGGGAGGTCCATGATCTCGAGCTCGATCGCCAGCTGGCGGTAGACGAGGGACGCCTGGAACTCGAGGGTGATCTGCGCGTTGAACGCGTTCTCGAGACTCTCGCTCAGCTTCATGTCCTCACCCTATCGGGGGGAGCCGGCGCGGGCGGACCCCCGTGACCCGGCCGACCGTCAGGCGAGACCCAGGGCGCCGTGGGCCATCTCGCGCAGCACGTCGTGCATCTGCGGGTCGGGCAGCCGACCGCTGTGCGGCGTGGAGTTGAGCAGGCCGAACAGGACGTGGGCCCGCGTGCGGGAGGCCTCCGGGCTCAGGCTCGGGTCGTGGAGCCGGAGCTGGGTGGCCCACACGTCGACGTACGAGCGCTGGAGGGCGCGCACGCGCTCACGGGCCTCGTCGGGCAGGCTGCTCCAGTCGCGGTCCTGCACGACGATGAGCGCGCGGTGCTCGAGGGCGAACTCGATGTGCCACTCGACGAGCGCCTCCAGTGCGGCGCGCGGCCCGGCGGCCGTCTCGACGCGGCTGCGACCCTCGGCGAGGAGGGTCTCGCTGATCGAGACCAGCATCTCGGCGAGCATCGCGTCCTTGGACTCGAAGTGCTTGTAGAGCGCGGGGCCGGAGATCCCGCAGGCAGAGCCGAGCTCGGCGACCGAGACGCCGTGGAACCCGCGCGCCGCGAAGAGCTCCGCGGCGATGTCGAGGATCTGCTGGCGTCGAGGGGTCACGAGGTCGAGGTTAGTGGTGGTTAACCACTGCCACGACCCTCGCGGGGCCGGGAGCGTCATCTCACGCTCCGGTGCCTCCCACACGGCAAGCGGAATCACACGGCCCTCCCAGCCTCCTGCAGCCCCAGAGGGCCCCTCCCGAGAACGTCGGTGCCCTCAGTGGGCCGCACCCCCGCACGGCCCACTGACTCCCAAGATGTGTGCACCAACGCGGAGAGTCTGCCCGCCTCCGGCGAGGTTTTCAGTGGTGCCAGCACCACATTCGGTCTGGACGAGTGTCAAGAGAATCCGTGTGGCCGCGGAATCCGGGGTGTGGTGCCTGCTCTACCGACATCCCGCTCCCGCCGTGACTACAGTGCGCGACATGCCGCAGATCCGTGTCGTCCTCGCCGAGGACGGCGACCTGCTCCGGGCCGGCGTGCTCGCCCTGCTCGAGGGGTACGACGACATCGACGTCGTGGCCACGGCCACGAGTCTCCCGGAGCTGATCGGCGCGGTCGCCGAGCACCGGCCCGACGTGGTGCTCACCGACATCCGGATGCCGCCCGACTTCACCGACGAGGGCATCCGTGCGGCCGGCGAGCTGCGGCGCACCCACCCGGGGATCGGCGTGGTGGCACTGACGCAGTACTCCGACGTCGAGTACGCCCTCGACCTGGTGCGCGACGGCTCCGACGGCCGGGGCTACCTCCTCAAGGAGCGGGTGGCCGACGTCGACGAGCTCGTCGCAGCGCTGCGCACCGTTGCCGCGGGCGGTTCCGTGATCGACCAGATCGTGGTCGACGCCCTGATGGCGACCGGCACCCGGCGCCACGACTCCCTGCTCGACCGGCTCACCCCGCGGGAGCTGGAGGTGCTGGCGATGGTCGCCCGCGGGATGACCAACGCTGCGATCGCCACCGAGCTCGTGATCACCGACCGGGCGGTCGAGAAGCACATCAACTCCATCCTCACCAAGCTCGACCTGCCCTCGGACGCGCCCGTGCACCGCCGGGTCGCCGCCACGCTGGTCTTCCTGAGCGAGGCCGGCGTCGGCGGCGGGGTCGCGCCCCGCGCATGAGGCGGATCCTCGCCGGCTGGGACGGCCTCGACCCGGCGCTGGCCTGGCTGATGCGCATCAACCTCCTCGCCCTCGCCACGGCGACGGTCCTGCTCGCGGCGGCGTACCTGCTGGGCTTCCAGCACACTGCGGTCGAGATCGACCTCGCCGTGATGGCCGTGTCGCTGGTGGTGCTGCTGGCCACGCCACCGCTCGCGCGACGCCACGGCGCGACCGCGGCGATCCTCGGGCTCACCCTGTCCGCCCTGGTCTTCGCGGTCGGCGGGACGTGGGCCACCCCCGTGCTCTCACCGCTGACGGCGCTGCTGACGATGGTGCCGCTCCTGGTCGCCTACCCCTACCTGTCCGCCCGGTGGGTGCACGCGCTGATGGTCGTGGCCGTGCTCGGCAGCGCCGGGATCGTGGCCCTCGGCGAGTGGCGGCGGGTCGAGGAGCTCGACCAGCTGTGGTGGGTCAACGCGCTCGTCGTGGCGTCCTCGCTGCCGGCCGGGGTGCTGGTCGTGGTGTTCCTGGTGCGCGGGGCGTACACCCGGCTGAAGGAGCAGTCGACGCAGCTCACCGACTCGCGCACGCGCATCGTGGAGGTGGCCGACGCCGCGCGGCGCAGCCTCGAGCGCGACCTGCACGACGGCGCCCAGCAGCGGCTCCTCGCGATGAGCGTGACGATCGAGCGGGTCCGCAAGGAGCTCGAGGCGGGCCGCCAGGAGGGCGCGACCACGCTGCTCGGGCAGCTGGCCGCCGACAACCGCGAGGTGCTCGTCGAGCTGCGCGAGCTGGCCCGGGGCATCTACCCGCCGCTGCTGGCCGAGCGCGGCCTGGTGGCCGCCCTGCAGTCGACCGCGCGCCGCTCCACCGTCCCCGTCACCCTCGACGTGGCCGACTTCGAGCGCCCGAGCCGGCAGGTCGAGGCGGCGGCCTACTTCTGCATCCTCGAGGCGCTCACCAACGCCGCGAAGCACGCCGGTGCCAGCGAGGTGCTGGTGACGGTGCGTGGCCTGCCGCACCTGAGCTTCACGGTCTCCGACAACGGCAGCGGCTTCGACCAGGCGCTCGTCGAGGCGGGCGGCCTGCTCGGGATGGAGGCGAGGATGGAGGCGGCCGGCGGTCGCCTCCGCCTGGAGACCGCACCGGGTCGGGGCACGACGGTGCACGGCGAGTTCCCGCTACTGGACTCCACGGGTTAACGATCGCTAACCTGAGGCGGTGTCCGAGCCCCAGACCTCACCCACCATGCGCGAGCTCGTCGACGACCTGCGCGCCCGGCTGGCCCGGGTCCGCCAAGGCGGCTCGGAGAGCGCGCGCCGCAAGCACACCGACCGCGGCAAGCTGCTGGTCCGCGACCGGGTCGACCGGTTGCTCGACCCGGGCAGCCCGTTCCTCGAGCTCGCCCCGCTGGCGGCGTACGGCATGTACGGCAGCGGCGAGGGGGGAGAGGCCGACGACTACGCCGTGCCCAGCGCGAGCATCGTCACCGGCATCGGCCTGGTGCACGGCCGGCCCGTCATGGTCATCGCCAACGACGCGACGGTGAAGGGCGGCACCTACTACCCGATGACGGTCAAGAAGCACCTCCGTGCGCAGACCGTCGCGGCCGAGAACCGGCTGCCGTGCATCGCGCTGGTCGACTCCGGCGGTGCCTTCCTGCCCATGCAGGACGAGGTGTTCCCCGACCGCGAGCACTTCGGGCGGATCTTCTTCAACCAGGCCAACCTCTCCGCCCAGGGCGTGCCGCAGCTCGCCGCGGTGATGGGGTCCTGCACCGCCGGCGGCGCCTACGTCCCGGCGATGTCCGACGAGACGGTCATCGTGCGCGACCAGGGCACGATCTTCCTCGGCGGCCCGCCGCTGGTGAAGGCGGCGACCGGCGAGGTCGTGAGCGCCGAGGACCTCGGCGGCGGCGAGGTGCACGCGCGCACCTCCGGCGTCGTGGACCACCTCGCCGAGGACGACGCCCACGCGCTCGCGATCCTGCGCAGCGTCATCGACACGCTGCCGCCGCCGGAGCCCTCGCGCGTCGACCCTGCCTCAGTCGAGGAGCCGCACGAGCCGCCGGAGTCGCTCTACGACGTCGTGCCGACCGACACCCGCACGCCGTACGACGTGCGCGAGGTGATCCGTCGCCTCGTCGACGGCAGCCGCTTCCACGAGTTCAAGAAGCTCTACGGCGACACGCTCGTGTGCGGCTTCGCGCGCATCCACGGCCACGAGGTCGGCATCGTCGCCAACAACGGCATCCTCTTCAGCGAGTCGGCCCTCAAGGGCGCGCACTTCGTCGAGCTGTGCAACCAGCGGAAGATCCCGCTGGTGTTCCTGCAGAACATCACCGGCTTCATGGTCGGACGCGAGTACGAGAACAAGGGCATCGCCCGCGACGGCGCGAAGCTCGTCACGGCCGTGGCGTGCAGCGTCGTGCCGAAGTTCACCGTGGTCATCGGCGGCTCCTTCGGCGCCGGCAACTACGGCATGAACGGTCGCGCGTACGACCCGCGCTTCCTCTGGATGTGGCCCAACGCCCGGATCTCGGTGATGGGCGGCGAGCAGGCCGCGGGCGTGCTGGCCACCGTGCGCCGCGACGGCCTCGAGAAGGCCGGCCAGGAGTGGTCGGCCGAGGACGAGGAGGCGTTCAAGGCCCCGATCCGGGAGCAGTACGAGACCCAGGGCTCGCCCTACTACTCGACCGCGCGTCTCTGGGACGACGGCGTCATCGACCCGGCCGACACCCGCCGCATCCTCGGCATGGCGCTCTCGGTGACCTCCGCGGTCCCCGTCCCCGAGCCCTCCTACGGCGTCTTCAGGATGTGAGCTGATGAACACCCTCTTGATCGCCAACCGCGGCGAGATCGCGATCCGCGTCATGCGCACGGCGCAGCGGCTGGGCTGGCGGACCGTCGCGATCCACACCGACCAGGACGCCCACGCGCCGCACGTGCGGGCGGCCGACGACGCGGTCGCGGTCCCCTCCTACCTCGACGTCGACGCGGTCGTGGCGGCCGCGCGCGAGTGCGGGGCCGGATTCGTGCACCCGGGCTACGGCTTCCTGTCCGAGCGCGCGCCGTTCGCGCGGGCGCTCGCCGGGGCCGGCATCACACTGGTCGGCCCGAGCGCCGAGGTGATGGACGCGATGGGCCGCAAGGACGCCGCCCGCGAGATCGCGGTGGCCGCGGGCGTGCCCGTGGTGCCGTCGTACGGGCTCGACGACGACCCCGAGACCTTTGCCTACCCCGTCCTCGTCAAGGCCGCGGCCGGCGGCGGCGGCAAGGGCATGCGCGTGGTGCGCAGCGCCGCCGACCTGCCCGAGGCGCGGGCCGCCGCGGCGCGCGAGGCCGCGAGCTCGTTCGGCGACGACACCCTGCTCATCGAGAAGTACGTCGAGTCCGGCCGCCACATCGAGGTCCAGGTCCTCGGCGACACCCACGGCCACGTGCTGCACTTCTTCGAGCGCGACTGCTCCACGCAGCGGCGCCACCAGAAGGTGCTCGAGGAGGCCCCCGCCCCGACCATCTCCGAGGCGCAGCGCGGGGCGATCACCTCGGCGGCGGTCGCGCTGGCGCAGCAGGTGTCGTACGCGAACGCCGGCACCGTGGAGTTCCTGCTCGACAACGCGACCGGCGAGTTCTACTTCCTGGAGATGAACACCCGGCTCCAGGTCGAGCACCCGGTGACCGAGGAGGTCACCCGCGTGCGGGGCGACCGGGTGGACCTCGTCGAGCTCCAGCTCCGTGTCGCCACCGGCGAGCCGCTCGGCATCGACCAGGCCGACGTCACGCTGGAGGGCCACGCCATCGAGGCCCGCGTCTACGCCGAGGACTCCTTCCACGGCTTCCTGCCGCAGGCCGGGGTGGCGACGCACGTCGCGTGGCCGGGCGGCGAGGGCATCCGCGTGGACCACGCGCTCGAGTCCGGCCAGGAGGTGACGACCTCGTTCGACCCGATGCTGGCCAAGGTGGTCGCGGTCGGGGCCGACCGCGAGGAGGCACGGCTGCGCCTCGTCCGGGCGCTGGGGCGCACCGAGGTCGCCGGACTCACCACCAACACCGGCTTCCTCCGTGTCCTGGCCGCATCGGACGAGTTCCGCGACGCCACGATCGACACCGCCTGGCTCGACCACCACGACGTCCCCGCGCCCGACGACGCGGACGCCCGGCAGGTGGCCGCCGCCGCACTCGTCGCCCCCCGGGTCGCGGGTCCGTGGCAGGCCGACGGCTGGCGCTCGGCCGGTGAGCCCGCGCCGGTGCGGGTCGTCGTCGGCACGGACCTCGTGGAGGTGCCGACCGGCTCGGCGACCCCCTCTGCCTTCGTTGACGTCACGTCGGGTGCGGTCGAGGTGGTCCACGCGGGCCAGCGCTACGTCTTCGACCGGCACGACCCGTTCGCCGACCACGGCCCGGAGGTCGGCGACGGCACCCTGACCGCGCCGATGCCCGGCACGGTGCTCGCGGTCAACGTCGCCGAGGGCCAGGCCGTGGCCGAGGGTGAGACGCTGGGTGTGATGGAGGCGATGAAGATGGAGCTCGCGCTCAAGGCGCCCTTCTCGGGCACGGTCGCCACGGTCGGCGCCGCGGCCGGCGACCTGGTCAAGCTCGGTGCCGTGCTGTTCGTGGTCGAGCCGGAGGCCCTCGATGGCTGAGGTGCGAGCGGAG